>JAGAFU010000017.1 GCA_017627955.1 Bacteroidales bacterium
AAGAGAGAAGGAAGAGTCAAAGAAAAAAGATGCAGAACTTCTGTCGTTGCGGGATGCTTACTCAAAATTGGCTGAAGCTTTCTCAAAGATGTCACCCTCCTTTGCAACCGAACGACAATAATCATGTCGGTTGTGTTGCTTATGTCGATGGAAAAAACTCTTTTTTTTCAGCGTTTTTTTCGACAGTATCTCTCGGAATAGCTTAGACTATCACTCAATATCAGGAACGATTAAAGCCCCAAAATAGCCGTAAAAGTGGGGCCATTCTTGGGGCTTTAGTTGTAACTAATTGATAATCAATTAGCTTTGCGGAGAGGACGAGATTCGAACTCGTGGTACGCTTGAGACGTACGTCGGTTTAGCAAACCGGTGGTTTCAGCCACTCACCCACCTCTCCAGGGGGACTGTGCCGAGGGTTTTGTCAAACCTTTTCGTTTGGTCCGGACTGCAAAGATACAAAAATAAATTATTTCGCAATAGGGGCGGGGGAAAAAGATTCTTCGCTGGCGCTCAGAATGACAAGGGCTGGCGCTCAGAATGACACGTTAGGTCCCTACAAGGTGACATGTTACACCCCGACGAGATACTTGCTGCCGGGGATGAGGGAGACGAGCTTCACCGCAACGGCGCTGCAGATGTAGGAGAGAATGGCTATCGCGGGGATGGCGATGGCGACGGGGATAGTGGGGTTGGCGACGTCGCCGCCGATTATCCAGGTGGCTATCGGGGCGAGGAAGAACATGTGGACGAGGTACATGCCGAAGGTCAGCCGGGCGAGGCGGGAGACAAAGCTCTCCTCCCCAGCGGCACTCGCCGCAGCAGGAACACCAGCACCGGCACCGACACCAGCACCAGCATCAACAACACCAGCCTTCCCCAACCCTATGCAACTGAACATCAGGAAAAGGCCGAAGGTCTGCATCAGGACGTTAGGCGTGCAGAAGGACCATGACCATTCAATCTCGGGGGTCGGGATAAGGACTCCCGGGGTTCCTTTCAGCCAGAAGGACCAGCCGGTGAAGGCGCCTCCGACAAGGAAGCATAAAAGCCCGACAGTCAGCCGTTTCCGGCGGTCCCAATCCACATGAACGCGGATATAATGCGCGAGTACGAGGTAACCCAGATAACCGGAGCAGTACCAGAACGCGCTGAAATTATTCCAGAAACATTCTCCCCAGAGTTCAGGAGTGATGAGCCTGAACCAAGGAATAAAAGTAGTGAATATGAAGAAGCCCAGGAATATCCTTTCATCCTTAGCCGAAGCCTTCTCAAGCCATGGCGAGACCACCGGAATGATGATGTAGAGGCTTATCAGCGGATACATGAACCACAGGTGACCGGCCATCGAGGGGAAGTTGAAGGGCAGGAGCTTAAGATCCGCCAGGGACTGCTCCCAGGTCATCCCGCCCCAAAGCAGCGGAAGGAAGGTGTAGAGAAGCAGGAAGAACACGAACGGGGGAAGGATCCTACCGAAGCGATGCTTGTAGAACGAGCTCATCGTCTGGCCGGGCTTCATGGGCACGAGCAGGAAGGCCGAGACAATCATGAAGAGCGGCACGGCGGCCCTACTGACGAAACCGTCATAGAAGGATACCCAAAACCTATTCGCCTCATTGGCCAGCATCGAGACGTTACCGGCCAGTCCGGAAGAGTCCGCACCATAGAAATTCTCGCTCGCATGAACCAACATCACCATCAGGCACGCGACGACCCTGATCCAGTCGATAAACTCGATCCTCTTATTCATATTCAATTAATACTAAGATTGAAAATACCGCGTACGGTGGCAAGATCCGCGCCGAGGACTTCCTTGGCGACGGGGGTGAGGGCCTCGAAGTCTCCTTCGAGGTGGAAGGTGCATTGCGCATGTGTCAGGCTCTCTCCGGGGGCGAGGGCGGCTCCGGGCGAGGAAGTCTCAATCTCGTAGAAAGGCCCCATCACCTCGCCGGTCTCGGTGGGACCGTCGTTGTAGGAATTGATCACATCGCCACCGAAGCAGTTCTCCTGCGGTCCCCATTGGGCATTGACGTAATCCCTTGGCCCCGAGGGTACTGAGTATTTAAGAATATTCAGGACTCCCTCTCCGGAATCATAGCTTCCGCAAAGGCCGCGGGCGCTTCCGTCCGGAAGGCCGATCTTGGAACGGAATTTCCCGTCAATCCGGAAATATATCATCCCGTCCCGGACGATCAGCCGGTCAGCGGGAATTTTCCCGAAATATTCATCATTGACCTTCTTACCCTCAAATGCCTCATTATAAGGGATGAAGACGACGGTTGAGGGGGACGGAGGATACATCCCAAGAAGCCAGACCGACGGCATGCCGGTCTGCTTGGTCCAGGCCTCTTGGCCGAGGTTTGTCAAGGTGTTGGCGGTGCGATAGGCCACAGGACGGATGCCCCCGGGGAGCTTCACCCCAAGAACATCCTCTATTCCAGCGGCTTCCAGAAGTTTAACCTCTCTGCGTATCCCGATTCGGAACTCCCGCCCGGAAGCGTTCTTAAGGACAGTCTCTTTCGTGAATATGGCTTCCGACCCGTTGGCTGAATCCACCTTGAAAGGTTCTGAATCGATGACAGCGGGAACATCCCAGTTGGCGAAGATTTGCTCCTGCCCCGGCCCAAAGAACCAGGAGAACGGGCCGCCTTCGGGACCGAGCCAGAAGCGTTCCTCTCCCCCGAACGGATTGAACTGGGGATTCGCGAATCCGGCGGCGATAGCCTTCCGGCTGATCCAGCCGAAACTCTGGCCTTGAAGGCCGCTGGCCGCCGAGGTCATCACCCTGCCCTGAAACTCAGGCACAACCGACACCCTCGCCATACCATCCGGCGAAACCAATTCCACCACATTCAACCTATTCGACTTCAAAAAATCCAGATCCTGACCGTATGATCCCATGTTACAAATTATTATAAACACAAATATAATAAACTCAAGCCGGAAAATGACTATATTTGAGAAATAAACCCTGCACTAATGAATATCCGAACCACATTCCTCGCGCTGATAACCATATTATTAACAGCTTTCGGTGTTTCCGCCCAGGAGGTGCCGAGCCGGCATGCTGTGCCGGGACAGAGGTATCTGAAAGAATATTGGGGACGCTCGGACCTTTACCTCCAGCACCAGGCCTACTACATGCTGGACCTGGCCGACAAGGCCCTGGACGAGAACCCTCCGGCTTTGAAGATAAACCGGGAGCGGGAGATGGCCATGCTGATGCTGGACGCCGTCACGCACGAGCCCGCCCCGATCGACAACCCCGCCGTGCTGGACTACCTCGCCCGGAGGATGAACAAGGTCCTGGAGGATCTGGACAAGCCTCTTAAGGGCAGGAAGTCTTTGAGAATCTACAAGTTATACAACTGCGGAATGCTTTTCCGGACCAGGGATCTCACCATCGCTGTGGACCTTAACGGCCGTGACGGGAAGCTCATTCCGGACGACATAATGAGAAAGATCGTCGGCCATGTCGATGTCCTCTTCTACACCCACAACCATTTCGACCATTGCGACAACCATGTCCGGGACTTCTGCCATAAGGCCGGAGTGCCGATCTACGCCACAGACGAGATATTCAAGAACGACATCCAGGTCAACCATGTCCGCAAGGACGACCTCTATACCTTCGATGTGGAGCATCCCAAGGGAAACATCACCGTCAATGTCCTTCCCGGCCACCAGGATGCCGTCCAGAACAACATCTGGATCGTCACACTCCCCAACGGCAAGGTCGTCGGTGCCACCGGAGACCAATGGATGAGCGACGGCAGCGACCTTAAGTGGCTGAAAGACATCAGCAAACGGCTCCCAAGAATCGATGTTCTCGCGATGGACTGCTGGATCCACGATTTCGACGAGCATGTGGCGGACTTCAATCCCCGCCTCCTTGTCTCCCAGCACGAAAACGAGATCGGCGCCCACGGGATCGACCACCGGGAGGCCTACTGGATGACGATATTCAAGAACACCAAAGTTCACCGGAGCCAGACCCCCCGGCTCCTGATGACATGGGGAGAATGGTTTGACTACAAATAAGATAGATATTGTGATGAGAAGATTACCACTGTTACTCCTGGCCATTTGCGCCGCCTTTACAACAAACCTGAACGCCAAGGATATCACCACCCAAAAGCCGTCCAAGGACTGGCTGATTGACGGGAGATCGTTCGTTTCCAAAGTGGAACAATCCGAAGACGGGAAAGACATCATAATGACGAACGGCCTTGTCAGCCGGGTTTTCCGCATAACCCCCAACCTCGCCACCACTAACATATTGAACCACATGACCGGCGAGACATTGCTCCGCACGGCCAGCCCGGAAGGAACCCTGACAATAAATGGAGTTGACTATCCTCTCGGCGGACTCCAGGGAGTTGAAGAGAGGGGCTACATGCTTCCCGAATGGATCGACCAGATGAAATCCCTGGACAATTCCTTCAAAGTGGCCGGCTGGTCGGTCACTGACCTGAAGCCCCGGATGGAATGGAACCGCAAGCGTTGGGCTCTCGTCAAGGAATGGAACCCCAAAGGAAAGGAACTGATATTCACGCTTGAGGGTCCTGGAGACTTGAAAGGCATCAAGGCAGAGCTGCATTATGAGATCTATGATGGCGCTCCGATAATAGGGAAATGGCTGATAATCAAGAATGAAACTGGAGCGACGGTGATGCTGGACAAGTTCACTCTCGAAGAGCTGGCCTTTGTGGAATATGAGTCCGAAGTGGACAATGTCCCCGCCTCCTCAAAGAATTCCATCCACGTCGAGAGCGACTGGGCCCAGGTCTCTTGCGGGACCACTTTCTGGGGGACGGATCCCCTGTACACTTCCCAAGTCAGTTATGGCCTGCGGACCGAATGTTTCCTCACTGTGAAACTCCCCAACAACGGTCCAAAACAGGAGATAAAAGCCGGGGAAAGTTTTGAGAGCTTCCGCAATTGGATGATGCCTTTCGACAGCCAGGAAAGGGAGCGTAAAGGACTGTTCCTAAGGCATTTCAAACGGATATTAGCCCCTTGGACGACGGAGAATCCCATATTCATGCATCTCACCTCAACCGATCCCGAGGATGTCAAGACCGCCATCGACCAGTGCGTCGAGACCGGCTACGAGATGATCATCCTGAGTTTCGGGTCCGGGCTCGACATGGAGGATGAATCTCCCGAGAACATAGCCAAGTTCAAGGAATATGTCGACCTTGCCCATTCGAAGGGAATCGAGATCGGGGGATATTCCCTGCTCGCCAGCCGCTGGATCAGCGACGATGTGGACATCATCAACCCCAAGACCGGCAAGCGCGGAGAAATGACTTTCGGCAGCTCTCCATGCCTCTCCAGCGAGTGGGGCCATGATTATTTCCGCAAGCTCCACTCCTTCTTCGATAAGACCGGAATGGATGTGTTCGAGCACGACGGCTCATATTCAGGAGACCCCTGCGCCTCCACTTCCCACGCCTTCCACAAGGGCCTGGAGGACTCCCAATGGACCCAGCGAAAGATGCTGGAGGATCTGTACAAATGGATGAGAGCCACTGGGATATACATGAATGTCCCGGACATGGGGACGATGCTCATCGGCTCCAGCAAATGCGGTGTGGGTTACCGTGAGGACAATTGGTCGCTTCCGAGAGCCAGGCAGATTATCCTCGGGCGTCAAAACATCTTCGACGGCACATGGAAGAGGAACCCTGGCGACGGATGGACTTTCACTCCCCTGGTCCAGTACCATGGTGGTGGAGCCGCCGCAACTCTGGAGCCGCTTGACGATCACCTGGATGCCTACAAGGCCCACATGATCCAGAACTACGGATCAGGCGTGCAGTCCTGCTACCGTGGTTTCCGCCTGTACGACACCGAAAGGACCAAGGAAGCCGTGAAGGAGGTGATCAATTGGTACAAAGACCATCGGGAAATCCTCAACAGCGACATCATCCACCTGCGCCGCCCCGACGGCAGGGACTGGGATGGAATCCTGCACGTCAACCCGGGCCTTGAGGAGAAAGGATTCGCGATGCTGTACAACCCTACAGATGAGGATATTACCCGCACGATCGCCCTTCCGCTCTACTACACCGGGCTGACCAAGAAGGCGAGAATCTCCGAACGTGGAGGCAAGCCGCGCAAAGTCCGTCTCGACAGGGAGTACATCGTCGAAGTGACGGTCACCATCCCCGCCAACGGTTACACCTGGCTCGTTGTCAAATAATAATACAAACCAATATGAGAACCAAGCGAATGAGAATACCAAGCGTGTTGATATTGGCCGCTTTACTCCTACCGCTGCCCCTTCCCGCCCAGAGCATATTCCTGGAAGCCGAGGGGTTCGGCAATATCGGCGGCTGGACTAACGACAACCAGAGCGTCTCCCAGATGGGGTCGCCATACCTTATCGCCCATGGGCTGGGAAGGCCTGTGGCTGATGCCGAGACTGTTTTCGAGGCTCCGGAGGCCGGAGAGTACCGCCTCTGGGTTCGGACCAGGGACTGGACCAGGCCCTGGGGCAGGACCGAGAGTCCGGGGCGATTCCAGGTGATCGTCAACGGGAAGCCTTCGGAAGAGACGTTCGGGACCAAGACAGAGGAGTGGGCCTGGCAGGACGGCGGCACAGTCACTCTGACCAAAGGCGAGAACAAGATTTCCCTCCACGATCTGACCGGGTTCGAGGGACGTTGCGACGCCATATATCTGACTCGGGACCTGGATGCTGAGGCTCCGGAACCGACGGCGGATTTCAGGCGTAAGGCGTTGGGGATCAAGGCCTCGGCCCTTCGGCTCCGCTCAGGGACCAGGAATGGAGATGGGACGGCCCTTCGGCTCCGCTCAGGGGCCGGACAGAGACGCTCAGGGACCAGGAAATTTGATTTCGTGGTAGTTGGTGGCGGAATCGCCGGGATCTGCGCCGCGATCACCGCGGCCCGTCTGGGCAGCACCGTGGCCCTGGTCCAGAACCGCCCCGTGCTGGGAGGCAACAACTCCTCCGAGATCAGGGTAGGCCTGTCCGGCCTTATCTACAAGGAGCCATATCCCCAGCTCGGAAGGCTGATGGACGAGATCGGTGGAATAGGCTACTGGACAAATGTCGAAGCCCAGCAGGATCCGGACTCTCCGAGGAGCAAGCACATCCTCGACGTTTTGGAAAAGCATCCTGAGAAGCACATACACAACGCCGGGCCAGCCTCGAACTACGAGGATGACAAAAAACTGCAAGCCATTCTGAATGAGCCGAATATCACCTTATTCCTGAGCAAGGAGGTCATCTCCGCCAAAACGCGCGGGGGAAAGATCCGCTCGGTCGTGGCAAAGGATATATTCACGAGTGAGGAGATTATCCTGAAGGGGCGCCTCTTCGCCGATTGCACGGGTGACGCTAACCTGGGATTCCTGGCCGGAGCTGACTACAGAATGGGCCGGGAGAGCAGGGCCGAGACCGGGGAGACGCAGGCTCCGGAGAAGGCGGATTCCCTCACCATGGGTACTTCGGTGCAGTGGTTCGCGTCGGCCCTTCGGCTCCGCTCAGGGACCGGGGAAAACGAAGGGGCCGAGGATGGCTCAGGGACCGGGTTCCCGGAGTGTCCGTGGGCGATACAGTTCAACGACTCCACCTGCATCCCGATCGTCCACGGAGAATGGGACTGGGAGACCGGCCTCGGAAGGGACCAGGTTGCCGAGATCGAGCGCATCAGGGACCATGGCCTGAGGGCCGTCTACGGCAATTGGGCATATTTGAAAAACAGTCCCAAATACAAGGAACAATTTGAGGACAAGCAACTTGAGTGGGTCGCCTGCATCGGCGGAAAGCGCGAGTCACGCCGCCTGATGGGTGACGTGATCCTCAAGGAGCAGGACTTCACGGAGAATGTCCAGTACGACGACGCCTCCTTCACCGCAACCTGGGGAATGGATCTCCACTACCCAAAGCCGGAGCAGGGCATGGAGGGTGAGGAACCTTTCAGGGCGATCAGCGTCACTAAGCATCACGCTGACTACGCGGTCCCCTACAGGTGCCTGTATTCCAGGAATATAGACAACCTCCTGATGGCAGGGCGCGACATTTCCGTGACCCACGCCGCCCTCGGCACGATCAGGGTTATGCGCACCGGCGGCATGATGGGAGAGGTGGTCGGCATGGCAGCATCCATCTGCAAAGACCATCGCTGCTCCCCGAGAGGCGTCTACCAGAAGCATCTCCCTGAGCTCAAGGCCCTTATGACTGCCGGCGTGCCTTTCGGCAACATCGTCAAGCCAAACAAGGTCCAGCAAGATTGGGCGGAGGCGGAGATCGGAGTGCTGCTCCATCTCGACATGCCGGTTTTCCATCCTGAATATAACCACAGGGAGTATGGCACCCACCCTGATCCGGCCACTTTCAATCCTACGGAACTCAACACGGACCAGTGGCTCGAGACAGCCGCCAAGTTGGGGGCGAAATATGCCATCCTCACAGCCAAGCATGGCAGCGGTTTCACCCTCTGGCCGACTTCCACGCATGACTACAACATCAGCCGCTCGCCATGGAAGGACGGGAAAGGAGACATCGTCAAGGATTTTGTCAACTCTTGCCATAAATACGGCATCAAGCCCGGAATATATGCCAATATGGCGACCAACGGTTATCTATGGGTTGATAATCCGGGACTGGTTCAGCCCGGATCTCCCATCACCCAGGAGCAATACAGCGACATCATCATGCGGCAACTGACTGAGCTTTGGGGCAATTACGGTCCATTGTTCGAGGTCTGGTTTGACGGAGGCATCCTGTCTCCAGCCGAAGGCGGAGCCGATGTGAGTTCCCTGATAAAAAAACTGCAGCCTGAAGCGATAGCTTTCCAAGGCCCATACGGCTATGACAACCTGATCCGCTGGGTCGGCAATGAGGTCGGAACAGCTCCTGATCCCTGCTGGGCAACGGCTGACTCCACGACCAATTCCGACGGAGTCAAAGTCGTGACAGGACTTAACGGCCGGCCGGATGCCCCGTTCTGGTGTCCGGGAGAATCCGATTTCACCCTGCGGAAGCAGAGTGCCTTCGGTGGCGGCTGGATGTGGCACGAGGGACAGGACGACATGATGTATTCCATTGAAGAACTGATGGATAAATACGAGACGAGCGTTGGGCGCAACACCAATATGCTTCTGGGGCTCGTGATCGACAACAGGGGTCTGATCCCTGACGCTGATGTCAAGCAGGCCGAGAAGTACGGCGAGGCGATTCGCAAGCGCTACGGAAACCCTTGTGCCGAGACCTCCGGCAAAGGCGCGCTGGTAGAGTTGAACCTCAAGACTCCCACCTTGGTGGACAGGGCCATCATTCAGGAGGAAATCGCTGAAGGTGAGAGGGTTCTTACCTGGCATCTGGAAGGGGCGAAGCCGGACGGCACAACCATCAGGCTCTGCGAAGGAACCAACATCGGCCATAAGAGAATAGCCCGCTTCGAGCCTGTGGAACTCTCTTCGCTGAAGTTGGTCGTCGACAGCTATAAGGCAGAGCCGCTGATCCGCCGCATGGCCGCGTTCAACACTAATGAATAGCATTTCAAAACATTATTCATAAATGATGAAAAAAATTATCTCTTTAACGCTCCTGGCTCTAATGGGAGCGTTTTGGGCCGACGCGAAGGTGACCCTCCCATCCGTTTTCAGCAACAACATGGTGTTCCAACGCAACTGCGAGGCCGCCATCTGGGGCTGGACCGACGGTAACGGAAAAATCTCTGTCACAACCACTTGGACTGGAGCAAAGTACACCGCCACTCCCGATAGCGAAGGTAAATGGACGCTCAAGATCCCGACGCCTGAAGCGGGTGGACCGTACAAGGTGACAATAGCCGACGGCAAAGAGAAGATAACCCTCAGCAATGTTCTCGTCGGAGAAGTTTGGTTCTGCTCCGGGCAGTCCAACATGGAGATGATAATGTCGGGATATCCTGGACAGCCGACCGAAGGGGGCGTCGATGAGATCGCGGACGCGGATCCCACGGTCCCGATCCGTATTTGCCAGATCCAGCATAACCCTTCCTTGACGCCTCTGGACCAGGCCCAGGGCTCTTGGGAGGAGAACACTCCCGAAGTGGTGTCCAAGACCAGCGCCACGGCATATTTCTTCGCCAAGAAGCTGCATCAGTCTTTGAGGATACCCATCGGGATCTTGGTTTCCAGCGTTGGAGGGACCGCGATTGAGTGTTGGATGGACAAAGCCACGGTTTCAAGCAAGTTCACCGGAGAGTTCGACCTGGGTTTCCTCGAAGGGAAGGATATGCCTAAAGAACTCTCAACCACACCCTGCGTCTTTTTCAACGGCATGGTCGCCCCTCTTATCCCATTCACTTTCAAGGGGATGATCTGGTACCAGGGAGAGACTAACCGCTTCAGGCCAAGCCAGTACACTCGCCTCCAGAAAGAATATGTGGAGATGATGAGAAGGCTCTTCGACAATCCGGACGCGCCGTTCTATTTCGCCCAGCTGGCGCCCTATTACTACAGCGATCCGGACGGCTGGACCTTGGGATATTTCCGCGAAGCCCAACAGAAGTCGCTCGACTTGATCCCCCACAGCGGCATGGCGGCCACGGTGGATGTCGGTGAATATGGCACCATACACCCCAAGAAGAAGCGTGAGGTCGGCTACCGCATGGCCTACCTCGCCCTCACTAACGACTACGGCATCAAAGGGTTGAACCCTGTGTCGCCCACTTTGAAAAGCGCCGAGTTCAGGGACGGGAAGGCCTACATAAAGACCAACACCGACGGCAGGCAGATCGGTCCTATTGACGTCGATCTGGCAGGATTTGAGATCGCTGGAGCCGACAAGGTGTTCCATCCGGCGACCGGAAGGATCATCGACTGGTCCGGTACCATTATGGTGACGAGTCCGGAAGTGACGGAACCCGTGGCCGTACGGTACTGCTTCAGGAACTGGGGAGAGGGAACCGTATTCAACAACTTCGGCATTCCCGTGTCCCCGTTCCGTACCGACGACTGGGATTTATAACTATAACAGGCGGGTTACGCTGCTATTTCTCCGGAAGGGGACGAATGTCCAGGTTCAGCTCGTCGAGCTGGACCTGGTCTATTTGTGACGGGGAGTCGATCATCACGTCGCGGCCCTGGTTGTTCTTCGGGAAGGCGATGAAGTCGCGGATGCTCTCCTTGCCGGCGAACAGGGTGCAGACACGGTCGAAACCGAAGGCCAGACCTCCGTGGGGCGGAGCGCCGTACTGGAAGGCGTGGATGATGAAGCCGAACTTGTACTCAGCCTCCTCGGGGCCTATTCCAAGGACCTCGAACATCCTCTTCTGCACGTCGGCGTTATGGATCCTGATGGAGCCTCCACCGAGCTCGTTGCCGTTAAGCACGAAGTCGTAGGCGTTGGCGCAAACTCTTTCCAGATCCTCTTTCTTGTCGCTGTTGAACCAGTCCATGTGCTCGGGCTTGGGAGCCGTGAAAGGATGGTGCATGGCGTAGAAACGGCCGTCCTCCTCGCTCCACTCGAGAAGCGGGAAGTCCACGATCCACAGGGGCGCGAACACCTTGGGATCCCTGAGGCCGAGCCTTCCGCCCATCTCAAGGCGCAGGACTCCAAGCATGGTCTGAACCTTACGTTTCTCCGGGCCGCTCATGACGAAGACGATGTCTCCGTTCTGGGCCTCGACAGCCTCGGCGATAGCCTTGAGCTGCTCGGGAGTGTAGAACTTGTCGATGGAGGATTTGACCGAGCCGTCAGCATTTAACTTTATGTAGATCAAGCCCTTGGCTCCAACTTGAGGCCTCTTGACCCACTCTGTGATCTCGTCGATCTGCTTGCGGGTGTATTCGGCTCCGCCGGGAACGGCGATGGCACCAACGTAGGCAGCGTCGTCAAGGACGGAGAATCCGTTGCCCTTGACCTTGTCGGTAATCTCGTGGATGGTCATCCCGAAACGGACATCCGGCTTGTCAGAGCCGTACTTGTCCATGGCGTCGTACCAGCTCATTCTGGGAAGCGGGTTGGGAATATCCACGTCCATGACATTCTTGAACAGGGTCCGCATCATGCCTTCGAACATATTCAGCACATCCTCCTGCTCGACGAAACTCATCTCGCAGTCGATCTGGGTGAATTCAGGCTGACGGTCAGCCCTGAGGTCCTCGTCACGGAAGCACCTGACAATCTGGAAGTAACGGTCATATCCAGCGACCATCAGCAGCTGTTTGAAAGTCTGGGGGCTCTGCGGAAGAGCGTAGAACTGGCCGGGGTTCATCCTTGAAGGAACCACGAAGTCGCGGGCTCCTTCAGGAGTGGACTTTATGAGATAAGGAGTCTCAATCTCCATGAAGTTCTTGGAGTCGAGATAGTTCCGGACCTCATGGGCAAGCCTGTGCCTGAGGGCGAGGGCCTGCTGGAGAGGATTCCTTCGAAGATCCAGATAACGGAACTTGGCCCTGATGTCCTCGCCGCCGTCGCTCTCGTCCTCAATGGTGAAAGGAGGGGTGACGGACTTGTTGAGAATATTGATGGACTCGACTTTGATCTCTATCTCGCCGGTTGGCATCTTGGGGTTTTTGCTCTGGCGCTCAACTACTTCCCCGACAACCTGAATGACAAATTCACGGCCAAGGGAGGTCGCGGTCTCGACAAGGGAGGCGTCCGCATCGGCCTCGACTACGAGCTGGGTTATGCCGTAGCGGTCGCGGAGGTCGATGAAAGTCATTCCTCCGAGTTTCCTGGACCTCTGGACCCATCCGGCCAAGGTCACTTTCTGTCCGACGTTGGCGATGCGAAGCTCGCCGCAAGTGTGGTCTCTGTACATATCTGTTTTTGTTAATATTCAGTCAAGTCTGCAAATTTAGCGATTTATGTCCAACTTTGATAGAAGAAAATGAGTTATCTTCGCGCTATGGAAGTCAGAGCGAAAAAATCCCTCGGCCAGCATTTCCTGACAGACCAGGACATAGCTCGGCGCATTGTCGATGCCCTTCAGGGTACTCCGGCCCTTGAGGTCGGTCCTGGCATGGGTGTGTTGACCAAATACCTTATCCCACAATTGGCCGGCCAGGCGCTCGAGGTGACAGAGCAGTCACCAACTGTATCACCAAGACTGAAAGCCATCGAGATTGACAAGGAGAGTGTGGCGTATTTGAAGAAGCATTTTCCGGAGCTGGGAGAGGGGTTGATCGAGGGAGATTTCCTGAAGATGGACCTCCAGGGGCTTTTCCCGGGGCAGTTCTCGATCATCGGCAATTTCCCGTACAACATTTCCTCCCAGATATTCTTCAAGATCATCGACAACCGGGATCTCGTGCCGGAGGTTGTGTGCATGATCCAGAAAGAGGTGGCTGAGCGGATCGCCGAGAAGCCCGGGACGAAGACCTATGGCATCCTGTCGGTCTTCCTTCAGGCGTGGTACGACATTGAATATCTGTTCACTGTGGGTTCCGGAGCTTTCAATCCTCCGCCCAAGGTCCAGTCGGCGGTGATCCGCTTGACTCGTAATTCCAGGACCGAGCTGGGCTGCGATGAGAAGCTGTTCAAGGCTGTGGTGAAGACCGCTTTCGGGCAGAGGCGCAAGACTTTGCGCAACTCTTTGAAGCCGTTGCTGCAGAAGGCCGGTGGTTCGACTCCGCTCACCAACCGGCAAATAAATGACACCAACCGGCAAACAAGCGACACTATCCGGTCCCTGAGCGGAGTCGAAGGGCCGGTCGCCGAAGGGCCGGTCTTCGACCTCCGCCCCGAAAGACTCAGCGTCGAAGACTTCATCGCCCTCACTCTCCAGCTACAAAGCTAATCTGTGGGCTGAAGCGAACTCAGGCGTGACATAGTTGAAAGACGATTGGCAGCACGAAGCCGAGAAACTCCCGGCACAACCCACCAATTCCTTCCAGACCCCGGCCGGAAGGCCATCGGAAAGCATCCTGCGGGTTATCCCGTTCTTTACCAACCCATAGATGAACCCGGCGTTGAAACTGTCTCCCGCCCCGATGGTGCTCACAGTCTCGACCTGCTCGACCGGGCACTCAAGCGAAAGCCCGCGGGAATCAATAACTTTCAAGGGTTTGGCCCCGTAAGTGCAGATCAAGTTGCCACAGTAAGGAGAAATCTTCTCCTTGAACACATCGGCGGCATCCCCCATGCCGAACAAAGTTATGAAATCCTCATTGCTGCCCCGGACGACATCCGAAAGCTCCAGGTTCTCCCAGAGAGCGTTACCGATATTTCCCAGGTCCTTGACATGGGATGGGCGGAAATTCACATCATAGTACAGGATCGCGCCCCGGGACTTGGCGTGCTCGAGGAAACGCTTCACGAGCGGACGGCAATCAGGATTAAGGGCATAGAACGACCCGAAAAGGACAACATCGTCCGGTGAGATCTCGGGATAGATGAAATCAGGGCGCTCAACGGCCTGGTCCCGGTAGAATGTGTACGAGGCGTCATTGTTCTCGTCCAGGAAGGCGAGCGACAACGGAGTCTTGGTCGGCAATATGTTGACGAAAGCCGGATTCACCCCGTTGCTCTCCATGAAATCCTTGATGATGGATCCGACTTTGTCGTCTCCGAATTCCGAGAGAAAATCAGCGGCGATGCCGCACCTTCCCAGGGAAATCATTGAATTAAAGGTAGATCCGCCGGGAACAGCGGCCGTCGGCTGTCCGAGTTTGAAGACTATGTCATAGACAGTCTCCCCTATTCCGATAACTTTTCTCATATCAATCGATCACGAATTCCTTAAGAAGCCTCTTATAGCCCGCGTAACGATCAATTGTCCAGAGGATGAACCTGATGTCGACGCAGACAGTGCCGGTCCCTCCTTCGACGTACATCTCCCTGCCGGCAATCCCGGCGGGAGTTCCTCCGGAGACGATCCCGAGCAGCCGCCCTTGAGGATCCAGGACAGGAGATCCTTCCATACCCTCGGCGAAATCAATGTTTGTGGAGAAGCATGTGGCCATGCCGTGCCTTTTCCCATTGACCCTGAAACCCCATCGTCCCCAGAAATCTTTCTCCAGGGCGGACTTCCAGCGATTGGAGGCCGATGGCCCCATCGCCTCCAGAAGCATTGGAGCGGTGGTGAAATTCCCGTCCGCCGTACCGTAAGCGAGTCTCAAGGTTCCATCAGCGTCGGGATAATCCGGATCATTATTCCTCACACCTGCCCAATAACGGGCTTTAAGGTACTCGGAGCGGGCAAGCGAGGCCTCATTAAGCTTGGAAGAATGGCCTTCCATCAGGTCATATATTCTTAAAGGACTGTCGGTCAGGAATTTATAGAGCGAGTCATCCTTGATGTCATCAACCGACTCAAGCGCCGAGGTGATCGACGGCTTGGAAAGCAGGCTCCTGCTCCAGAGATACTCCGCGGCAGCGTCCCAGTCATAACCGAACCTGTCTTGGATCCATCTCTGATAAGGGCCGAAATACCTCATGTCCAGATTGGTGAAGTACTCCGCCATGGCATAGGAAAGAAGATCCTTCTCCACTCTCGGATCCGTCTGGCGGATTGCGGTGAATAATATGTCCGAAGCCTCTTCAAGGTTGGAGGCGGAAGCGGCCCTGACAAGATAATCGCCGACGAAGGTCCCGTTGACCAGGGTCTGCTCCCTCAAGGTCTTGTCCATCTCCCCGGGAACTATCCGGCCGAACGACTCCTTAAGGTCATCCATGACTCCACTCCAACGGCCTCCCAACTTGGCATCCTTGTCCACACGTGACTGGATGAGCTCGTCGAAAGAGGTTTTCTTTTCCAGAAGCTTCCCGCTTCTCTCCATTTCCCGGCTAGCGGACTCCCTGTCAAGAACCTCCTTCAGGCGGTTGGCCCTGACCGAATACTTTGATCGGACAGACGCTTCCTCGGACATCCAATGTTCCAGGATCGCGAGACGGGCACCCCCCATACGGCTGGCCATAGGCCTCGCGACATTCTCCCGGAAAAGATATTCCTCCGAAGATAGTGTCCTGCCGGTAGATGATGGGAAGCCGGCGACATAAGTGAAAGAATCTTTGGAATATCCGTCGACAGAGACGATCAGGCTGTTTGAGATGCGGGCGGGCAGCCCTTTCTCATAGACCCGATACAGCGAGAAATCGCATCTGGAAGAAGGCCAGGCCCATTTTCCGTCCTCTCCTCCGGGAAGCACAGCCGCGGCAGGTGGAGCGGCCACCAGCCGCACGTCGTCGTAGACTTTGTAGGCGCAGATATAAGCCTCCTCCCCTTCCCAATAGGCATGGAAGAAACAAGTGAGCTTGGTCGCCTCGGAATAAGCCTTTTCAAGCTTCTGTACCGCTTGGGACTTGTCTTTGAGCTGAAGGATCAGATCCTTGTATTCCCTCGTGACGTCATAGACCCTCTTGAGAGCGTAGACTTTCTCGCCCGGGACTTTGATCTCATGCTGCTCGGTAGCCGACCAGAATCCATCCAGGATAAGATCTTTTCCGGCATCCCCGAGTTTCCCGATGAAAGAGACCGCAGGCCGCCCGCTGGTCAGGAAAAGACCTTTGTCCGATACGAAAACCCCGGAATAGCGCCCTCCCAAAGAGACGACCGCATCCGCCACTCCGGCACCAGGAGAATCCATGTCGTAGATCGCCCTGGCGCGCATCTTCAACCCGCGTTCTCTCATTCTCTTCTCGATCGAGGAGTTGAGATCCTGGACCAGCCAAAGGCCCTCATCAGCTCTGAGCGCCCCCGGCAAAAGGAACAAAGCGGCAATAAGTATAGTTCTGAGCCTTCTCATTACCTCACTCGGATGACATCACCGTGATCCTTGATGACGGCCTCTTTCCACTTGTCCGTGTAGCCAGGATTGGTTATTCCAGCCGGTGTACCCTTGTTATACTGAGAATGTTTGAAAGATCCGTCCTCATTCTGGGCCTTCACATTTCCGTCGATGAACTTGATGGTGATCATCTCCTCAAGGGCCACCCACTCCTCAAACTGCTTCTGGGCTGTTCCGACAGAGTATTCGGTCAGCATCTTCTTGACGGGGGCGAACCAGTCCTTGGCCTCGGGATCCTTCTTGCCGATCTTCCCAAGGATGGAATTGTAGGCGGCCAGAGCCTTGGCGTCCATCTCGGGAACCTTTGTGAGAAGCTGCTCGTTCTCGAACTTGTCGATTGCGGCCCGGACGGTGGGAGCCATCATGTTATAGGCCTTGTAGCAATCGTTGGCGACACGGTTGTTGATCCAGAAAGAAGCGGTCTTGGAATATTCAAGCATGTTGCCGTTGCCCTCCCTGAAGCACTCCGGAACCTCATTGGTGTTGGAATAAATCGGGGTGACGTATGATGTCGCGGCGTCGTCGGTTCCGAACCAGATCAGTCCGCCGATAACGTCGGGAAGCTCAGCCCTGGACTGGGCGACAAACCAGAAACCTGTCTGCTGGGTGGCTATTGCCCTCTCGTTGGTGTAGTTCCACCCGTCCTTGGAGAAGCCCATCGGCCTCCAACGGTAAGGAAGGGCATTTCCGCCGGCACCGATATCGGTGGTCATGTCCAGAGGGGTACCCTCGAAATGGTCCCTCATGGCATCAGCCACATTCTTGACCGTGATCTTCTTTGAAGGCTTGACAAAAAGAGGCATCCTGTGGGAAAGGTTCTTGCCGGTGATGTAGTCATAATAAGCCGAGGCAGGCTCCGTGACCATCTTGCCATCTTTCTCGTAGGTGAACTCTCCACCTGTCAGGATATTGAAAGCGCTCCAGGCGCGGGCATCGCAACCCCTCGCTCCGCCGAAATCGACAGGGCCGAAAGCGGCTGTGAAATCAAAATCCTTGTCCTCACCGTTGAACCAGCCTTTCTCCCTGGCGAAATCGATCATTCCGGGAGCGAAGACGCAGTTCTCAGGGTCGTCCTGCGGGAAAGTCTGGATACGAGCCTGGTTGGCGTGGGAGCAGATGTAACCATCCGGGATCCTGATAGCCACATAGTTGATGCCCTTGTTGTCAGGACCCTTCCCAACGAGATCCATGACCCAGGCCTCGTTCTTGTCGGCGATAGAGAAAGTCTCGCCTGAGGATGCGTAGCCATATTCATTGGCCAGGTCAATAATCGTCTGGATGGCCTCGCGAGCTGTCTTCGCCCTCTGGAGGGTGATGTAGATCAGTGAGCCGTAGTCCATGATTCCTGCGGGATCATGAAGCTCGCGCCGGCCGCCCCAGGTGGTCTCACCGATGATCAGCTGGTGCTCGTTCATGTTGCCGACAGTCTTGTAGGTGCGGGCCACCTGCGGGATGCTGCCCATAGGACGATAAGAATCCCAGTCGACCACCTCCAGCATCGATCCGGCCTTCCAGATGGCCGCGGGGTGGAAATAAAGCTCTCCATATAGCACATGGGAGTCGGCCGCGTAAGAGATGATGTTGGACTTGTCGGCGCTCGCGCCCCGAGTCACGATGATGTTGGTACAAGCTTTGCTCTTGAGCCCACCGGCAAGGACTGCCGAGACAGAAAGAGCCGCGAGGAGGATAGATTTCCTTGTCATTTTGTGATTATACGATTATTGATTACTTTTGTCATATCATATTAAGACTTGTAAATATATGAAAAAAATATTGTTCGCGGCTATTTGCCTCCTCATTTCCTTCGGGACCGCTCTCGCCCAGCAGCAGCAGATGACCCCGGAAGAGAAAGAAAAGAAAATGACCGAGTTCATCCAGCAGCAGGTCGAGAGGCTTGAGAGAAGCCTCGAGCTCGAGGATTGGCAGAGTTTCTACGCAGACTCGATCCTGACCCATGACTACCATGCGCTCCAGGAAGAACTTGATGCCCTCCAGGACTCGAAAGTGTCCAACACCGATCTCTACACCCAGACCAGCGACAAGTGGGCCGACAGGATCTACGACGCCATGCACAAGATCCTCAATGAGGACCAGTGGGCTAAATACCTCAAGCAAGGCGCGGCTCGCGAAAAGAAGGCCCGGGACAAGAGGAGAGCCCGGATGGAAGAAGCGAATTCAAAGTTGAAGTAATTAATTATCAGGAATATAATGAAAGAAGCGATTGATCAATTGCTCGCTCAGGTAGCCGCTTTGAAGGCCGCCAACGAGAAGGAAGTGGAGGAAGCCAGGGTAAGGCTTCTCGGGAAAAAGGGAGAGATCACGAAGTTGTTCGAGGAGTTCAGGTCTTATAGCCCGGACCTCAAGAGGGAGTTCGGAAAGAAACTGAACGAGCTCAAGCAAGCCGCGAGCGCCAAGATCGAGGAACTGAAGCAGTGCACCTCGGCCGCCGCTGAGGCTTCGGCCCCGAAGCAGGACCTTTCCATGCCGGGGACTCCCGTCCAGCTCGGCTCAAGGCATCCTGTCTCGATCGTCCGCCAGGAGATTGTGGACATATTCCGCAAATTCGGTTACGACGTGGCCGAAGGTCCGGAGATCGAGGACGACTACCATGTGTTCGAGGCCCTCAACTTCCCTCCGAACCACCCGGCCAGGGACATGCAGGACACTTTCTTCGTTTCCACCGGCCACATCAATCCGCTTCTCCTCAGGACCCACACATCTTCCGTACAGGTCCGCGCGATGGAGACGATGAAGCTCCCCATCAGGGTCATCTGCCCCGGAAGGGTGTTCCGCAACGAGGCCATCTCGGCCCGAGCCCACTGCATATTCCACCAGGTGGAAGGCCTTTACATTGACGAGAATGTCACTTTCGCGGACCTGAAGCAGGCCATCCTGCTCTTCGCGAGGGAGATGTTCGGCGCCGACACCGCGATCCGCATGAGGCCTTCATATTTCCCGTTCACGGAGCCTTCCAGCGAGGTTGATGTGAGCTGCAACATCTGCCACGGAAAGGGCTGCAACATCTGCAAGGGCACTGGTTGGCTTGAGATCCTGGGCTGCGGGATGGTTGATCCCAACGTCCTGGAGGCTTCGGGAATAGACAGCAAGAAATACAGTGGATTCGCTTTCGGAATGGGACTTGAGCGCATCGCGATGCTCAAGTGGCAGGTCAACGACCTCCGCCACTATTTCGAGAACGACCTTCGCTTCCTCTCGCAGTTCAAGACAGCCACCGAGGTCTAGGCTGATGGATGTTGTCATAACCTACGTGAATGGTCTTGACCCTCTTTGGAGGGATGACTATTCAAGGATAACCCATAAAGAAATCCTCTCCAAAAGATACCGCGACTGGGGAACGCTCAAGTTCCTGCTCCGCGGTTTGGAGGAATATATGCCCTACATCCGGAAGGTCCATCTGGTCGTCGCCAGGGAAAGCCAAGTTCCGGAATGGATAGACACCGCCAAGGTCAACATAGTTCTCCACAAGGACATAATCCCCGAAGAGTACCTTCCCACTTTCAACTCCAGCATGATCGAGATGTTCCTCCACAGGATAGAGGATCTGGACGAGCGTTTCGTGTATTTCAACGACGACATGTTTCCAGTGAGGCCGGTTCCGGAAAGCACCTTTTTCAAGGACGGGAAGGCGGCCATCGGGTTCTGCAAGGTATTCTTCAAGCTGAGTGACTACAAGAAACTGGTGTTCATGTCCAACAGGCTCGCAAGGGCGGCAATGGGGTTGAAGGAGACATGGTACGCGATAAGGCCGCAGCACATCTGCTCCCCGATGCTCAAAAGCTGCTGCGAGGAGCTGTACTCGAAAGTCCAGCCGCAGATTCTGGCCTCGCTCTCCCCAATGAGGGAAAAGAAGAACTACAACCAGTACCTGTTCCTGGACTACATGTACTGCACCGGGAACGCCGTGTCCAGACCGATCTCCGTCCGTCATTTCTCCCTTGGAGCCAGCCGGATCTCAAGGATTTGCGCTTTCCTTGCCAATCCGTCCCGGGATTTCGCCTGCATCAATGACGTGACTATGAGCCAGAAACGTTACCTTTCCTGCAGGGAGAGAATCCTTGAGGCTTTCGAGAGAAGATTACCCAAAAAGTCATCCTTCGAAAAAAAGTGACAGATGAGCATTACCTGCGATAAAGTTTCGGTGATAGTCCCGATCTATTCTGTTGAGAAGTACATCAGACGGTGCGCCGAGTCACTTTGCTCACAGACCTACCAAGACATCGAGTTCATATTCGTAAATGACGGCTCCCCCGACGGCTCCATGCCGATACTCCAGGAGGTGCTGGATGCCCATCCGGAGATCAAGGCAAAGTCCAAGATAATAAACCAGGCCAACAAGGGGCTTCCGCAGGCAAGAATCAACGGGATAGCCGCCGCTACCGGCGACTGGATCATCCACGTGGACTCCGACGACTGGGTTGAGCCGGACTATGTGGAGAGCCTGGTGGAAATGGCGGTCCAGGAGAAGGCCGACATGGTCTACTGTGATTTTCTCAAGGAATATGACAGCGGAAAGAAAGCGAAGTTGGAGCGTGAGAAGGACTTCAGCCCCAACGACGGCGCGGGAGCTCTCAAGGCCCTGCATAACAGCGAGATCAGGGCATACATGTGGAACAAGCTGATCCACAGGTCCTTGTACGACGCCACCACACTGATCGCCCCGGTCTGCGGCTACCATGAGGACATCGTGTTCCAAACTCAGCTCCTTTTCCGGGCGAAAAAGTGTGTCCATCTGAAACGCCCGCTATACCACTACAGGAGAATGCGAAAGGGAGCCCTTACCTCCGCCAATATCATCAAATCCAGAAAACAGTCCGCCCTCAACATGCTGAGCCTTTACGACGCCCTTCCGGAAAAGGACAGTCCCAAGGAAGTTTGCGGTATCGACCTTCTCTGGAGAGGCGGGTGGTACTGCGCCATAATCTTCGACTGGAAGATGCTCGCGGCCCATCCGGACGCGGTTGACGCCTTGATCAAGGCCGACTATCGGCACGGGTACAGGGTCCCGGTAGGAAAGCAAGCCTACACCAAACTCGTCTGCCGGATAATCCGCTTATTCTCAAAATAAGGCTATCCGAAATTGACTTGAACTGAAAAAAGTTGACACTTTGTGAGGGCCAAAAACAAAGAGTCAATGGAACAGAAAACAGTCAAGCAGAGGTTCTGGAATGAGGACCTTGGATGGTACGATGAACGGGAGATTGCGACCGGGAAGTACAA
>JAGAFU010000018.1 GCA_017627955.1 Bacteroidales bacterium
AACTCCGGCTCCCTCGAAAGAACCCGGATGCGTGCGAGGCTTCCAGATTCCCGCGCGAAAGACATGTATCCCGAAATCGTAAAGGCCCTTGGCGGTCATCATCATCTGCAGTTCCGACTCGGCGCTGCATGGACCGGCAATAACTATCGGAGGGATGCTCTCATCGAAAAATCCCCATTCTGATACAGGTATAGTGTCAAGTGTTCGTTCCATTATAACTATCTTATAATCTTTTTAATCCGGTTCGCCTCATGGATAAGCTCCGCTATGCGGCCCTCGTCATAATCCGCGATGGCATCCCGAAACTCACGCATCTTCTCAAGATATGTGTCAATAACATGAAGGACATTGTCCCGATTCTGAGTCAGGATCGGCACCCACATTTCCGAAGAGCTCTTCGCCAGACGAACGGTGGAAGAGAATCCTCCGGAGGCCAGGTCAAAAATGTGCTTCTCGTCCTGCTCTTTCTCAAGGACGGTCAGAGCCAAGGCGAAAGATGTGACATGGGAGATGTGGGACACATAGGCCGTGTGGACATCATGGTTGTCCGCGTTCATATAGATCGGCCTCATGTTCAGGACATTGTAAAGATCCTCAACGACTTTGACAGCCTGCGGATCAGACTCCTCTGAATTGGCGAATATGCATGCCCTTCCATCAAAAAGGTTAGGCATGGCGGCCCAGGGACCCGAATACTCAGTTCCAGCCATCGGATGGGTCGCCACAAAACGGCCGCGCATCTGATGATAATGGGCTACCCTCACGATCTGGCTCTTGGTGGAGCAAGTGTCAATGACAATCTTCCCGGCATTACCTTCCTCAGAGAATATATCCAAGACCTGGGGAAGCATCTTCACAGCTGTACCGACCGGGACAGCAATCACGACGATGTCCGACCTCCTGACACAGTCCTCGAAAGAGACAAGCTCATCGCAAAGGCCTATCCTCAAGGCCGCCTCAGCGTTGACAGGCTCTGACTCGACACCGAGAACCTTCGACGCGAATCCCCGTCTCTTAAGGTCAATCGCCATCGAGCCTCCAATCAATCCTAGACCTATTACTCCAACAACCATTTTTATATATCTCACTATTAATATCTTACAGAAAACGCGTAGTCAAATAAGCTACGCGTTTTCCATAAAACGCTATATATCAATTAGATGCTAAAAAGGTTTTAATGCGGGCGAGACCATCCTCAAGGGTCGGCACAGGGGCGCAAAGTGAGATGCGGATATAGTCCTCGCCATTCTTTCCAAAGACAAATCCAGGCGCCATGAAAACTCCAGCCCCATGCAGTATCTTCTCAGACAATTCCTCACCGGAATAACCAACTTTCCCCCATAGGAAAAGACCGGTGGAGTTCGGATTATACTCAACCCCAAGGGCATCGAATATCTGGCCGGCGACCACACGGCGGCGCTTATATTCAGCATTCAGATTCTCAAACCATTCCGGACCCTCAGCCAAAGCCTCAACAGCGGCGAGCTGCATAGCCTTGAACATTCCGGAATCCATCTGGCTCTTGACCTTCAGAATCTCTTTAACCATCTCGGGATCACCGGCGACCATACCTACTCGCCAGCCGCTCATATTGTGGGCCTTACTCAAGGAATTGAGCTCAAGGCAGCAATCCCAAGCACCATCGGCGGCAAGAATCGAGATCGGTTTCTCTGTCAAGATAAAGGAATATGGATTGTCATTGACAAGGAGAATCTTGTGCTTTTTGGCGAAGTCCACGAACCTCTGGTAAAGCTCCGGGGTGGCACAGGCACCAGTGGGCATATTCGGATAATTGACCCACATCAGCTTGACACCCTCAAGGTCCATGCTCTCAAGCTCGTCGAAATCAGGGAACCAGCCGTTCTCTGCCTTGAGGTTGTAGGTGAGGATCTCACCGCCCGCGAGACGGACTGTGGAGGAATACGTGGGATAGCCGGGATCCGGCACAAGGACCTTGTCGCCGGGGTTGACGAAAGCCAAGGTGATCAGCAATATACCCTCCTTGGATCCCACAAGGGGCTGAATCCCGCCATTGGGATTAAGAGTCACACCATAGTAACGGGCATACCAGTCCGCAAAAGCTTGGCGAAGAACAGGCAAACCCTTATAGTTCTGATACTTATGACTATCTGGCAATGCGGCGGTCTTGGATAGGGCATCGATGGCCGCTTGGGGAGGCATGCCGTCAGGAGCGCCTATTCCTAGATTAATGAGTGGGCCAAGTCCTTTCGCGGCCCTTTCAGCGGTGACCGCGTCGAGGTCTTTCTGCTTGCGGGAGAAATAATACTCTTGGACTCCCTTGGTTCTTTCAGCTGGTTGGATGATCATGATTAGTTCGCTTTATATGAGTTATATTCACCTAAAATGTAAAGGTCCGCCATGAGTGGCCTGACGGCCTTCAGAGCCTGCCGGTAACGGTCGTACGAGGAGAACCGGATGTCGGCATAGAAGAAATATTGCCACTCTTTCCCGGGGATGGGAAGGGACTGGATCCTCGTCAGGTTCATATCGTAGAAAGAGAGGATTGTCAGCACCTGGGCAAGTGAGCCCGGTTTATGGGGCAACGTGAAACAAAGAGACGCCTTGTCAGTCTTGTTCCTCGGAATAGAGATCGAGTCGTCGAGAATAAGGAATCTCGTGAAATTCTGCTTATACGTCTCTATACCTTTCGCCAGGATCTCAAGGCCGTTCTGCTGGGCGGCGAGTTCCGACGCTACAGCGCCGACACCCTTAAGCCCTTGGGCAGCGATGTCGATAGCGCTCTTGGCGGTGTCCTCCGACTCAACCATCTTTATCCATGGGCAGTTCTTCTCGAAATACTTTCTGGTCTGGTTGATTGCCATATAGTGGGTGCGTACTTCCCGGATGTCCTCCACAGCCTGGCCTGGGATGGCCATAAGATTCTGATGGATAGGGATATACACCTCACCCTTAATCTTGTAAGAATGAGAGCGCAAAAGTTCAAAATTGGGAAGCAGTCCACCGGAGATGGTGTTCTCGATGGCCATCACAGCCGCATCGGCCGACCCTTCCGACATAGACCTGAAAAGGCTCTCGAAAGTCGGACATTCGGCGATATTGATGTCAATCCCTCTCGCCGAGTAGAACTCGCGAGCGGCTTGCTCGTGGAAACACCCACGATACCCTTGAATCGCTACAGTCGTCACACTGTCATGATCTCTTTCTCCTTGGCGGAGACGAGCACGTCGATAGCCTTCACTTTCGCGTCGGTTACCTTCTGAATCTCGTCCTCTCCCTCCTTCTGGACATCCTCGGAGAAATCACCGGCCTTCTGGCCCTTCTTCAGGGAGTCAACTCCCTCCCTGCGGATATTCCTGACAGCCACTTTGGCATTCTCGCCCGCAGCCTTGGCTTTCTTGATCAAATCCTTACGCCTTTCCTCCGTGAGCGGGGGGATGGGGCAACGGATGATCTCGCCATTGTTCTGCGGAGTGAAGCCGAGATTGGCGGCCATGATCGCCTTCTCAATGGCGGCGATAAGGCTTCTCTCCCACGGCTGGATAGTGATGGTCCTGGCGTCAGGGACACTGACGGAAGCCACCTGGGATATAGGGGTATCAGTGCCGTAATAGTTTACGGTCACGTTGTTGAGAATGGAAGGGTTGGCCTTGCCCACCCTGTAGGTCTTGAGGTCCTCCTCAAGGAAATCAACGGTGTCAGCCATCTTAGCCTCAACACCATTCAAAATCTCTTTGGCTTTCTCTGATAACATCGCTATATCTGTTTTATTTATGTACTAATGTGCCGACCTTCTCGCCGTCAAGTATTTTCTTGAGAGCTCCGGGGACATCGACATCAAAAACGATTATCGGCATGTTCCCGTCATCACAAAGGGCGTAAGCTGTCTGATCAAGGACTCTCAGCCGCTTTGCCATCGCCTCCGAGAAAGTGATCTCCTCGTATTTGACAGCAGTGGGATCCTTTTTGGGATCAGCGGTATAGACGCCGTCAACTTTCGTGCCTTTGAGCATGACATCGGCCCTGATCTCCAGCGCCCTAAGCGCAGCTCCGGAGTCCGTGGTGAAATACGGATTGCCTGTACCTCCGGCGATCAGCGCGACGCCACCGTTCTCAAGGACCTTCACGGCGTTGTCCCTGTTGTAGTAGCGGACAAACGGCTCCATGGGAGTGGCGGTAAACACCTCGGCATGGACTCCTTCATCCTCAATGAACTGACTGAGAGCCAGCGAATTGATCACGGTCGCAAGCATTCCCATCCGGTCTCCTCCGACCCTGTCAAAACCCTTGTCAAGCCCCTGGAGTCCACGGAATATGTTGCCACCTCCGTTGACCACACCGATCTGGAGACCAGCTTTGGCGGCCTCGGCGATCTCATGGGCATATTTACGGAGATAATCAGGCTCCAACCCTTTACCTTCCGGGCCGCCAAGAATCTCTCCACTCAATTTTAACAGAACTCTCTTGTACATTTTCAAACGAATTTCGTCAAAAATAATGATTTTTACTCTAAAGTGGAAAAATCAATAGGTGAACATGCAGTCATATTCCTCTCCCCCTGCTCCGACCCTGAAAGTGTGGACCTCCCTTTTGGACGGCTTTACCGCCAGGACATCGATGCAAAGGTTGGTAGTGTAGTCGAAGAAAGCATGGGTCGTTCCAGGCATCATGAGGTCGGGAACCACCCATCCATAGCCCTGGGAAACGAAATAGTTGACCCCGCTCTCGTTCTCATACATGTTGAAATGGGAGTCTCCCGTGACCATGCCGATGAGGGTTCCTTTGGCGGCGAAACCGGAAAGAATACCCATGATCCTCTCATTGCTCTCGACCGTCTCAACCGTGGGAGGCGAGATTGTCCAGCGGCCCTGTGGATGGGGCATGTAATGGGCTGTCACGAGGACGGGCATGTCCGCAGGTGTGCTGTCCAGCAGCGCCTGGAACCAGACCATCTGCTCGTCGTCAAAGAGATAATATGAGCCGTTCTGGGTACCGGTTCCCTGGCTGTTAAGGAATATTACCCTTATTCCCTTCCCAGGCACGTCATACCAACCGTAGGTCTTTCCGGGAGTAAGGTGGAGATTCTCCCCTGCCTTCTCCTGCCATGGCTTCTGGAAGAAACCGCTTAAATCATTATCCGTAAAGTATTTCCCTTCTCCAGCATCCCAGTCGTGATTGCCGGGAGTATAGAGCCAGACCCCATCATATTTAAGCATTTGGGCCTGGACATTGTCCACGATCTCCTTGGCATAGGCCGAATTCTCAGTGGCGGGATAGGCGTTCAGCCCTATGTCACCGAAGTTCTCGATGAAATCGCATCCGAAAGCCTTCGCGACCTTCGCGGCGTGACCAATGTGCTTGTAGGTGAAACGGCCGGCCGTGTGGACATCAGTCACGATCGGGAAAGACATGACCTCATCGTCACCCTTCCAGGCGTTGAATCTCGCGAGTGCCTCTTTAATCTGCGGTTTCACGAAGTCATCCTTGTCCGTGGCCTTGTCCTCTTTCTCATAAAGCTTGTCATTAATCTCCCGCCAAGGAATCGTCGGAGTCTTGTAGAGAAAGTTGATTGACTGACCTTTGTCGCAGTCGAAATATTCAAGGCGAAGGTCGTGCTTCCCTTTGGAGAGTGTCTTTGACGCAATCTTGGTGATCGGCCCGTGAGCCCCGTCGTTGTCGTACAGGAGTTCCCCGTCAACATAAAGCTTGGACCCGTCGTCTGTCGAGGCCTTGAAGGTATATTCCTCTTCGGTCTTGACTTTCAGCGTGGTCTCGAGGAGGAGAGCATAGTGGTTCAGGGTCTCATCGATGCCAATGAGATCGAAGTTATTCTTGACCCCCACCTTGTCCGGCTCACCAAGCGTCGAGAAATCCGGAAGCTTTCTCTCCGGCCAGTCCAGCCAGAGCTTGTAATTCACGACAGGCTCTTTCTCCGTGGCGCAGGCGGCCAGAAGAAGAGCCAACGAAGCCGCCATGAATGTTTTCTTCAACATATTCAGGATATTAAAGTGACAGGACTGACAGGACATCGATGAGCTCTTTATTGATGGGCTTATCCATCTTGACAGCTCTCTGGATCGGGACATAGACGATCTCGTCGTTAGAGATTCCGACCATTATGTTGCGCTGGCCTTCCATCAGGGCCTCGATCGAGGCGTAACCCAGACGGGAGGCGAGAATGCGGTCATAGGCGCTCGGAGTGCCGCCCCTCTGCAAGTGGCCGAGGATAGTGACCTGGACATTGTACTGGGGATATTCCTTGCGTACCCTCTCAGCATAGTACATCGCTCCGCCATGACCGCCGTGCTTGGACTCAGAGACGAGTACGATAGAGCTGTTCTTGCTCTTTCTGACTCCCCTGCTGATGAACTCGGCAAGCTGGTCCACATCGGTCTTGTCCTCGGGGATGATCGCTGCCTCAGCTCCAGAAGCGATGGCGCTGTTCTGAGCCAGGAAGCCGGCGTCCCTACCCATCACCTCAACGAAGAATATCCGGTCATGGGAGTTGGCTGTGTCGCGGATCTTGTCCACGCACTCCACAATCGTGTTGAGAGCGGTGTCGTAGCCGATTGTGTGGTCCGTTCCGTAGAGGTCGTTGTCGATGGTTCCCGGCAGGCCTATGATAGGGATATCATATTCCCTGGCAAACAGCTGGGCGCCTGTAAGTGAGCCATTTCCACCTATCACAATCAGGGCGTCAATCCCATGCTTGACCATATTGTCGTAGGCTTTCTTCCTTCCTTCGGGGGTCATGAAATCCTTGCTGCGTGCGGTCTTGAGGATAGTTCCACCTCTCTGGATCGTGTTGGACACAGAAGATGAGGTGAACTCCTCAAACTCGGCGTTGATAAGACCGTCGTAGCCCCGATAGACGCCGATGACCTTCATTTTGTTGAATATAGCGGACCTGGTGACGGCCCTGATGCAAGCGTTCATTCCCGGAGCGTCTCCTCCGGAAGTCAAAACCGCTACTGTCTTTATCTCTCTCATTTTGTTAAATTTATATAACCCGGCTATAAATGGCCAAAAACACAAAAATATACATTTTTCTTTCGAATTGTGACACCCCCTGCCCCCTTTCCAAGAATATTTTTACAAAATATTTATAATCAACACGTTGCGAATAAACTCCCGGAAGGCCCTGACAGATATTTCGGGGCCGAGCAGGGATATTTAGGTAACCATTTGATATTCGGATACTTATCAATATATTACTGGACGGTGGTTGCTGGCTAAAGAGCGCGTGTTTGTCAGAAACGGATGCCGGCTCCGAGGGTGAAAACAGGCATGAAAGGTCCGGAGGAGGGCCGGGCGGTAAGCCATGACACGCCGCCGAGAAGGCTGAGATGCCTGTAATGCAAGATTAATCCCCCTTCAACCAGTAGCCCGGATGCGGAATAGTCTTTGATCCTGGCCCAGGTACCTCGAAAGTCACTCCAGCAAAGAGTGGAGCTGCCAAAACCAGTTCCAGCGAAAACACCGAGCCATGGCGTCGCGTTGATCACCGCTCCGGCCGAGAGGGAATATTCCCCTATCCTCTGGCCGCCATTCCCTTTAAAGGTTTCAGGACCGGGAGTCGTGCCGTCAGAGAGGCACTCGTAAGCGTAAAGCTGGCTGACGAAGTTGGTTCGGGCGGAAAGATAGCCTCCGAATCTTCCTCGGGACATCGAAATGAATATTCCTCCTTGGCGGGTGTCGCCTATGGACAGTGTCGGGATGGCATTGAATGTCAGATGTTTCCCCGTCATGGTTCCGGCTGTTTCTGTTGTCCCGATTGCCCTGGTTGGACTGGTTTGAGGATCCAGAACTTCGCCTGCGGCTCCGTTCAGGATGACAGGGGTGTCATTCCGCAATAAAATGTCATTCTGAGCGGAGCCCAAGGAAGATTTTGATAAAATGTCATTCTGAGCGGAGCGAAGAATCTCCAGCCCGACCGGCCATCCCTCCACCTTCGGCAACGGCTCAACCATGTTATTCCCGGCGGTTCGGCTCCGCTCACCAACCGGTATGCGACTTTGCTCACCAACCGTGGTTCGGCTCCGCTCACGGACCGGTTGGTGGGACGACGCTTCGGCAGTATTTCTCTCCGCAGCCCCTGAGCGGAGTCGAAGGGCACCCTCATCGCCGGCTTGGCTTTTCTCGTCATGGCCGACCTGACCGGCAATCTTCCCGTCATACAACTCCCTGACCTTCCGGAAACGCTCCCGCTGCTTCGCCGTCATCTTTCCCGACGCTTGCTGCAGGCTGTTTCTGAGCCGGTTCAACTCCCCGAAAAGTTCCGTGACAGACTTCTGGGACACTTTTTCCCCCGCTGCGGCCTTATCCCGCAGCAAGATGCACTGTAGAGTGATCTTTTCATAGCGGTCAAGCACGGAATCCCAGTCGTTTTGTGCCTGGGCTACGCTCGAAGCCGCCAGCAAGCACAAAAACGCTATGAATATGTGTCTGAAACAATTCATGAAAAATCACTAACTTTGGACTCATGCCAGAAGACTCCACATTCTTCACCAACCGTGGTTCGACTCCGCTCACCAACCGGGACGGGGATTCGCTCACCAACCGGGACCAAGACCCGCTCAACAAGCGGTCCCTGAGCGGAGTCGAAGGGCCGCGCCTCATCCACAGTTCCGAGAGCGGCTGGTCCGAAACCTGGCTCATCGACAAGGACGGACGTTTCCGGATTCTCAAAGCCCTGAAGCCTTCCTTCAGAGGACAGGCTCGTTACGAATCCCTCCTCAGGAAGGAATATGAGATCGGCTACAGCCTCTCCCACACAGCGATCCGTGAGGTCTATGACTTCCGTAATATTCCGGGACTCGGAAACTGTATCGAGATGGAGTGGGTGGATGGAGTCACCTTGGCGGATTTCCTCACCAAGGGTCACCCCGGCAAAACCACCCTGAGAAAAATCGCTCTCCAGCTTTGTGACGCCCTTTCTTACCTCCACTCCAAGCAGATTATCCACCGGGACCTCAAGCCCTCCAATATTCTCATCACCCACAATGGGAACTACGTGAAAATCATTGACTTCGGTCTTTCCGACGCAGATTCCTGGTCTATTCTCAAGGGCCCGGCTGGAACAGAAAGCTACGCCGCTCCGGAACTCCTCGCAGGAGCCCCCGTGGACAACCGGACCGACATCTGGTCTCTGGGCAAGGTGATCTCCCTGCTGCTTCCCGCAGAGAGAAAGATCGCCCGTAAATGTATGATGGAGAACCCAGTGGAAAGGTTCCAGAATGTCGATGAGATCAAGTCGTCCCTTGAACGCAAGCGGAGAATATGGCCTTTGTTCCTTGCCTGTGCCGCGGCCTTGGGCATTTTCGTTGTTCTTGGCCGGTGGTTCGGCTCCGCTCACCAACCATGGTTCGGCTCCGCTCACCAATCGGATGCTCACCAACCGGTCAACGAAAGAGCTGAAAAGCCCGACACAACGACAGTCATCGATGCTGAAGCTATCGACGAGCTGTTCCGGCAAGCCACGGAGATGATTGATGACGCTGGTTCTCAATAGACTTTGATATCCTTAATTCCCGCAGTACGACCGGCCACATATTCAGGAAGGATCTCTCCACCGCGCTTTATCCCGGAGATGTACAGAGGATGTCCTTTTACGAATTCAATGACGGAGAACTTGTCACCGTCCCGAAGTTTCGATGTTCCACAATCAACGACTGTAAAATCCTGCCCAGAGTCGTGCCTCAACCGGACTTCCCGATCCGGCAACCAACTGATAACCAGTTCCTGACCAGGTTTTAACGAAGCGCTGGAGACAGTCTCCACCATAAGGAAATCCGATGATTCCTGAAGCTCAAGACACAGATCCCTGAATCCGGACCTGCCGACAAACTTCGACAGAATGTCAAGTGTCGCCATCCGGGGTTTGGGTTTCAGGGACATATATCCGTACAGCCTTTTAAGAGTCGAGGTCGAGACAATCTGGCATGTTTGTTCCTCAATCTTGGCGGAAAGGGACTCGAAGTCTTTGGATGTGGCCACTGCGCCACCAAATGCCTGGGCCACCTTTTCAAGAAGGAATTCTATCTCCGGAGTATTATTATTCATTGCCATATACTATCTTGACGGTTTCTTCTTTTCTGATATTCCCGACCACTTGCCCCTTGGCTAACTTTATGGTTGTAAGGTTCTTACAGTTAAGACAATCCACATTATTGATTTTCGGGCAACTGGTGAAGTCCAATTCCTTGACTAAAGTTCCGGCGCAGCGGAAACTCTCCAGTTTGGCGTTGGACAGGGTTATCGTCTCAATCGGATTGGAGTCGCAATCGAACTCCGTAATCTCATCGAGGCCGCTGACATCTATAGTTTTAAGTTTGTTGTAAGAGACCTGGAGAAGAGTCATGTGATGGAACCCCTTGACATCAAGCTCCGTAACCTCATTATAATCAATACACAGATAATCCAGGTCGGGGCATTCAGCCAGCTTAAGGGTCTTGATATTATTGTAGATAAGATGAATATGCTGGAGTTTAGGGTTAGCGGAGAGATCCAGTTCAGTAAGTTTCCCCAAGTTTTTGTCATTATCCCAATCTTTGATTCCCTGGGCATGGAGATAGGTGAGGTTGGGGAAATATTGAATGCCATCAAGGGTCGTGACATTCTCCGTTGAAAACTCTATTTTGGTGACCGACGCGGCCTCGTCCTGATCCAAAACTCCGTCTTTATTTGAATCATAATTCCAGAGAATCCACGCCCGGAAGGTCGTGTCGGGAATTTCCACCTGGCCTTCAGGTTGCTGAGGCTCTGGCGGGGTTTGCGGTTGAGGGTCGGTATGGACCGGCTGCTGGGGCTCCGACGGGGTCTGGGGCTGGGAAGGCTGCTGCGGCTGCTGGGGATCATTCCCTCCGTTTTCCACATGGATGAACTGCCCGGGATCAGGCAAGTCACGAGTACAGCCCACAACCGCACCACAAAGCGATGCAATGGCGACCAACAACGTCAGTCGCCTACAAAACCGTACAGACTCATCCGAAACGATCATAACAAGGTCATTCTCCACAAAATTAGGAATATTTATCAGAATATGAGCCCCCTGTCCCCCTCCGCCTTACAAATGACCCGGATATGACCCGAATCTGCCTGCCAGACCGCCCATTCTCCCTGAATATTACCTATCTTCGCGGTCATGAGCGCGAAGAGAAAGAACAGGAAAAAGACCTTGCGGATCACGGAGGCGGATTTCATGCTGGCCAACCGCAGGGCAGCGAGGCTGGAGGAGATAGCGGAGCATGGGCGTCCGGTGTCTTTCCGTAAGGCCCTGCACAGATCCAAAAAAGTGTACGACAGGAAGCGGCTGAAGGAGCAGTCGATAGAAGATTGACGATGGCCTCTGTCAACATCCGGGACGCCAGGCCCGAAGACGCACCGTTCCTTGCCAAATGCGTGATGGCCGGGATGCATTACTACGACTTTGGGCAGTTAGATCCAGGTCATGAAGGAATATTCCAGAGCCTTACTGAATGCGAGCGGCGGACAGATCTTCTCTACACTTTCGCCAATTCCCGGATTGCCGAGATAGACGGCAAGGTTGCAGGCTCACTTCTCTCCTACCCCGGAGACAACTATAAAGAGCTGAGGCACAAAACCTTCTCGGAGCTTTGGCCGGAATATATCAGCATGGACACCGACTCCGAGCAAGAGACCGGACCGGGTGAATATTACCTCGACACCCTCGCCGTGGTCCCGGAATATCGCCACAGAGGCATTGGCAGGGCTCTTTTGGAGGATGGCATCAGGCTTGGAAAAAGCAAGGGCTTCGACCTGATCACCCTCGTGGTGGACAGCGACATGCCCGACCTTGTCAGGCTCTACGAGTCGGTCGGGTTCAGAAGCCATGACCACCGTCGGATATTCGGAGTGGATTTTCTCCGGATGGCGTACCGGAAATAACTGATATTCAGAAAATCAGAAGAACTTGGCGATCTCGTCGAGAGGCTTGCGGGTGGGCTTGACCGGGTCTCTGGCCCGGTGGCCAAGGGCGATTACGGCCATGACCTCCTCTCCATCAGGGATGCCTAAAAGGGTGCGCAAGGCATCCGAATCCCGCATGCCCATGATCAGGGTGTCGAAGCCCATGGCCCTGGCCTTTAGCACAAGGTATGAGTTGCTCAATCCATTGTCGTAAGCTCCCCAACCATCCCCTATCTCATTGAATATCTTGCCTCTGGAAAAGCCGGAGAGACCTTTGACGAAAGTCGAGACGATAAAGACCGGAGCGCCTTTTGTGCTCTGTTTGTTCCTCTCCCCGATCAGTTCCCTGACAGCATCGGCCTTGTCTGGACTGATGGCCACATAATACCTGCTTGGCTGGGAATTGGTCCAGGAAGGAGCGTCCTGAGCCGCAGTGAGGATTTCCCTGACCTGAGCTTCGGTGACTTCTTTTGACGCATCGAAATCCCTTATGCTGCGGCGGGTTTCCAGCACATCATCGAAGGAAACCGCTGAAGATGACTCACTTCCCTGCCGTCCGCACGACATGGCCGCCAAAATGGCGATAGCGATAATAACTATTTTCTTCATGGCGCTAAGATAGCTGATTTCAGGGTTTTGAGCAAGATGTGCCGCCAAGTAAACCTATTTCAGGACGATTTGTAGGGCACCGCATCAGGCGACTCTGTATCTATTTGATTATTAATCACTTCCCCAGAAGCCGGTGGCAGGCTCCTTTGTATTTCACATGGCCTGCCCACCTTATACTACAGAGTATTTGATATACAACACATTACAAAGGCCCTGTTGGCAGGCCTCACCCAGATTGTCAACCCCAACCCAGCAAATGGCCAAATTATGACCTTGGCTTGAAAACAATTACACTTCCCTGCCGTCCGCACGACATGGCCGCCACAAGGGCGATAGCAATATAACTATTATTTAAGCAAGAAATGCCGCCTCTGCCAGATTTTGGCAGAGGCAATCCTCATATTCGCGACAGTAGCGAAGTAGTTGAACATGAAGCCCAAGAGGAAATGACCCGAATATGACCTTGATGGGGGAAAGAATAATCACCAATTTTGTTTTAATCATTAAGTTTTACACGAAGTACTGTTATATTAAAATGAAAAAGATTCTGTTAACTCTACTGGGGACTGTTGCTTTATCTTTAGTCTCTTTGTGCGCTCAGTCAGAGCTAAATCCTAAAATAATAGCAAATATAAAAACTATTGATGCCTCCTTTTTTGACAAGGAAGCAAACTGTAATAACCTGATCAATTATTATGACCTTGACGAGTCATCCCTTCAGAAGTACTCATCAATTTCAATAAAAAGTGAAAAATATGTTGAATCATTCGGAGAGTATGAGCTTAAGCCATATCAGGATGGTATTCCCGTGATGACCAAAATTGATGGCAAACCATATATTGATGAAATCGGTTATGATTCTGAAAAAGGCGCATATCATATCGCATTCCGCGAAACATATTTGGTCGTACGTGGTTCTTCCGGTGCGACATATAACAATAATGGAGAAAGAGATAACAAAAGCGAGGCAAAACTGGATGCCTCCGGTAGGATAGAATCCATATCTTGGGGCGGACAAGAAAGGATAGTCACCTACAATAATTCTGGGTCAATTAGCTCAATTACAATGGATTCAAGCAAATATTCCGTTATTTGGAAGAATGGTGCGCTCGCTGAGATTATAACGAATAACACGTATGGAGACAAAAAACAGACCGGGCATATTTGGTATGAGATCGTCGACAAAAACGCTGACGGATTATGGACGGTGCTTGACGAGTACAAGAACAATAGCAATGGGAAAAAGATAAAAACTAAAAGGTATACAAGAATATTCTTATAGTGCACTCTATGAATAAGTTATTACGACATGTCCTTATTGGCGCTCTTTGTATAACAACCTTAGAGGCCAGTGCGCAGGTCAATTATGACAAGATATTTGTCAACAACTGCGCTGTTCTCAATATGATTCCTACAACTGCTACGGATCATGATTTCAAAGATATTATTTACATCGTGTCCGGAGCAAACAACACAGTCTGTGGGTACAAATCGGTCGTTGTAGAGGCGGTTAAATACAAGGAGAGTTTTGGAAGTTTCGTTCCCACTAATGAAAGACAGACCGCATTAATTATGCTGAATGATGGGTCAACGATGAGAGTCGGAAGAACACAAGTCAAAACTCAATCTCCTAAAAGAATTTGGATTTATCCAGGAGATTCTGCTGGTAATATCGACTCATATGTTGAACCAGGAGCAAATCCACTTGCTTTCTACGATGTGGGATATTACGCTCTTGTCTATAATGCTAATACTCAGAAGGATTCTTTCTATATGAAAGATGGTTCCTTGTTATTTGAAGATGCCTACGTCCAAAAAGATTCAAAAGGACGAATAACCGAAATCTATAGCCCTGGAGGCTTCTCAATAGCAGGTTTCTTCTTTGGCGTTTCTTATAATGAATCAGGGGACATTAGTTCGATTAAAGAGTTAAGACGAGTTAGGGGGAAAAATGGAGCGATAACCAAGCAGACAAAACGGTCAATTGATTTTACCTGGAAAGGTGATGTGATCACCAGAATTCACAGCACAGACGCTTACGGAAAAACTTATGACTATAATTTGGAGATAAAAGAGAAAAATGAGGATGGAGTATGGACCGAGGCTCTTCTGACCCACAAAGATGTTAATTCTGCAGATGGGAAGTTTATTGACTCGGGACTTGTACGTAAATTCCAATAAAGAAGGAATGAGGCACACTTTCAGGTCATTTTTTATATTATTATCTATATGTACATGCTCGTGTTCTACAACCTCAAAACTTCCCCCGGTAGAGACTGCGGAACAAATCATCGGACAGCATGCGCAAATGAAGGATCCCTTCATATTATGGGAAGACATTGAACGATTCCCGGCTAATAGAGACATCATCCAGACTCTCTTATTCCGTTCTTTAGATTACGATAACATCTCCTATGGGGGACTTAAACGTCTTTCCATGCTAGCGAAAGATGATTTCAATGCTTCTGTATTTTTCGATTCTCTTCTTATTGATCGCCAAACTGAAACACTTGAGCGCCTATCAAACCTTAGCGTTAAGGGCGTTGGGGAGTTTTATCGGAAGAATGGGAAAGAACACGATTATTTACGAGATGAACTAAAAGACCTGTATTTAGAGAACCTGAACGAATATGATTATCTCGCTTTGAAAGACCTGCATAATGCGTTTGTTGAAACAGACCTTTCAGAAACTATAGATCAGGCATATTTTCCTTTACGTTCTACCATGCTTAAGGCTATCTTCGATGACTTTGAGCTTTATTTTGAAGCAGAAGATCTGTTGTTAACTGATGTCGAATACAACATAAGAGAAACGCTTGACGGGTATGCAAGTGATGGGGTCAAAAAAGTTATCGCGGATCTTTCTGAAAAAGTTGACAGGGGCTTATTTAAAAAGGTTTTCAAGCGAGAAGATATGGATCAGTATACAATTTCAGAATATGCGTCGATGCTCATTAGTAAGTATCTTGATCCTGAACCAATCTCCGATTTCGTGGCCAAAGAGATCAGCGAATATATTTCAACCATATACGAACAACGCGAAGAATACATAAGCCATTATTTTGATGATGCTGATACTTGTAGTCTGTATTATATCTCTCCAGAGTTAATAAAGGAAGGGACTTTGAGCATTAACGATGATAATGAGAATTTCTCCGACATACAAAGGCTTAAAACCATAAACGGCCTCATCTCCGCAGCATCTGTAGCCCTATCTTTCACCCCAGCCGCCGCATACACAATTCCATTAGACTTGTTGGATTTATATAACGGAATCAAAGAAGAGTCAAAAATCTCCATTATGATGAAAGACGCTACAAAAAGTTTATATGCTAGCTATACAGATGCTATAGACAATTACATCAATGAGATTATTTCCGCGATCAGTCAATCAAATAAAGTATCCAGGTATTATATTATCCAGAAGTTCAATGAAGATTTCTAAAATGGTTATTTGCCTGGCTCTAGCCTTTGCGACTCCCGATTACTCATATGCTCAAATTGGTAAGGCCGCAAAGCAAGCAGTCAAGGTTTTCTCTAAAAAAACCGCCAAAGAAAGTGCGGAGGCCGCCGGCAAAAGCGCAGTGAAAAAAACCGGGAAAGCCGCCGGGAAATCTATGGCCAAGAAAACCGCAAAAGAACTAGCTGAGGAGACCGCCGAGAGCGTGATCGTCAGGAATGCACCCATGTCATTAAGTCGTAGATCAATAAAGAGCGTCACAAAAGAAGATATCCAACTGATGCGACGACAAGGTATGAAAAAAGTCCTATCCCATAATATGGAACGTGTTGCCGCAAAAAAAATGTCCGGGACGACATGGAAAGTCATTTCAAGAGCATCAGTTATCGGAGAAAGCTCTGGCGAGAGATTCCTTATAAAAGATCTAGGTACGAAAGGAGGCAAAGAAGGGCTTGAACGGTTTTCTAAGAAAGGTTTCATGTTGAAAAGTGAAAAGTCTGCCGCAAAGAAAGGAGGGATAAGAGCTAGTAGGACAATTCTCGGGAAGGAAGCTTTGAATAGTATTGAAAACCGCTCGATTCGTGAGATGATCGAAAGCCTCGAAAAAAAATGTGGTCCAAATTTCGCCCTTGATAACTTAAAGGTCATGAAGCAAGGCAAGGAAACCATTATCGAGTTTGCTGGAACCCGCTCACGGATGAGTATTAAAGAAGGAGTGATTACGGCCAAAAGCGGAAGTATAGCAAAATCGACTTCAACCGGAAAAATCGTTGATGGAGAACTGAACCAATTTTTAATCAACAAGATACCTAATGCACGATATAAAGTAGACGATTTCATCATTTATGAGACCGACCACCTTGGAATGACTAAATATGTGGAAGCTCATAGCTCTGAGCTTTATAAGCGAATGCAACAAGCCGGAGTCTTTCACAGCGGAATTGATAAAGGAACCCGCGAAAAACTCTTGAAACAATTCGGAGAGTTTGACCCAAATACTGTTGATTATGGCCATTTATTAAGACGAGAGATAGGAGGACCTAATGAATCAATAAACGCTTTACCGATGCTCCACAAAAAACAAGGAAGCGGATCACGATGGTTTAAACTTGAAGAAAAAGAAGTCAAAGCCTGTAAAGCAGGTAAAGATGTTAAATCAAAAATGTGGATTGATTACTCTCCTGACCACAAGTCTTTTTCCATCAAAGTCGAGAAAACAATTGATGGAGAAGTCATAACTGAAACTTTCAAAGATCTGATTTGATTGAAGTTACTGAATTGCCACTTCGGCGGGGTCGCAATGCTGGCCATTGTCGCAGGGCAATAGTACCTCCTTTCGGGCAAGGTCTAATTTTGCCTGGGGGACCTTGCCGGGGGAAATGGGACTGCAGGGCGATGGGAGGCCGATTCGGAGGGCAAGGTCACGCACCTAAAAAGAGACCTTGCCCGGAAAGCATGCCCTTTCCTCCTTTTTTCGTAACTTAGTGGCATGAAGAGATTCGTGCCAGATATTATCGCAATAGCCTGCGCGGCGCTCTGTGTGGCATTCTGCGCCACATCATGCGCCAACCGGCAGGCCGAAACCGATAATACTCCCCTACCGGAACTTCCCCTTATTCCCGAAGTTCCCGAAAAACTGCCCATAGCCAGCGTCACAATGTCTCCTCCGGACAGTTTCCCTGAGGTGAAACTGGATATTCCTATAACTCCAGGACCATTCCAGCCGACCTGGGAAAGCATCGAGGAGAACTATCCTGGCACTCCCCAGTGGCTCCGGGACGCCAAGGTGGGCATCTGGGTCCACTTCGGGCCGCAGGCGTCAGGGGAAAGCGGCGACTGGTACGCCCGAAGACTCTACGAAGAAGGCAATAAAGCCTACGAGAACCACCTGAAGCGCTTCGGCCATCCTTCCGAGGTGGGTTACAAGGATGTCCTCAACGTCTGGAATCCTTCCAAACTCGACCCGGCGAAACTGACCAACCTCTATAAAAAAGCCGGAGCCCGTTTCCTGCTTATCCAAGGGGTTCACCACGACAACTACGACCTTTGGGACTCCCGCTACCAGCCCTGGAACTCGGTCAACATCGGTCCCAAGAGGGATTTCCTCAAAGAATGGTCGAAGGCCTGCCGCAAAGAGGGCATGCGTTTCGGCGTGACTTTCCACCACGAGTACACTTGGTGGTGGTGGCAAACGGCTTTCGGCGCGGACACCACCGGAGCCAAGGCCGGAATTCCATACGATGGCAATCTCACGCTCAAGGACGGAAAAGGCAAATGGTGGGAAGGCTACGATCCCCGAATGCTCTACGGCATTGATCTTCGGGAATATAAGAGCGTCGGCCCGCCCAATGTGGTTCCAGACGAGGGAATATTCACCCGCCATCAGGAATATGCCCGCTGGTTCGCGACGCAGTGGGCTCTGCGGATCATGGACGTGACCCACAACTATGACCCCGACTTCATCTACACTGACGGAATCACCCAGGGACCGTTCTGCGGCGACGGCACCGGAGCCGGTTACAAGTGCGACGCCATGCCGCGAGTCATGGCTGACTTCTATAACAGGACTCTAAGGGAGCGCGGAGAGGTCAACACATTCAGTGTCGTGAAGTTCCGCAGGCCGACCAACGGAACCGTCACAACAGAGGAATTCTCCTTCCCTGATGAAATCAAGACTTCCCAACCGTGGATTCGGGAAGCTCCTATCGGTGACTGGTTCTATGCCCCCGGCTTTATCTATGACGCCGCTTCGGCCATCCATTTCATAATTGAGACGGTGACAAGGGACGGCAACTGCGCTCTCTGCGTCCCCATCAAGGCGGACGGGTCGATTGACGAGGAAGGCGAGAAGATGCTCCTGGAAGTCGGGAAATGGATGGAGACCAGTGGTGAAGGAATATATGGCAGCAGTGCGTGGAAAACCCTCGGCGAGGGCACCTTGGACAAGGATGGACACCTTATCAAACTTCCGGGCGGAGGGCTCGGTAAGGCACAGGCGGAGTTCCGCTACGCTCCCGACGACATCCGTTTCACTCAGGGCAAGGACGGAGCCGTGTACGCTTTCTTGATGAACCCTCCGGAGCCGGGACAGACCATCAGTGTCAAATCCCTCGGTAAAGAGGCCGGGCTTAAAGACACCGTGGGAAGCGTGAAACTGCTTGGCTACGACGGGAATATTAAATGGAACCGCGGCGAGAAAGCACTGGAGATCACTTGTCCCGAAACAATTCCTTTTCAGTCAGCTATAGTGTTTAGAATAGATTAATCAAATGAATATGAGACGTTTAATAACAGGAGCGGCACTTCTTGCGGCCGCAATCGGTGCCTCAGCGCAAAACCCGATATTCATTAACAAAGCTTATAATTCAGACCCGCAGGCGAGGGTCTGGACAATCGACGGGAAGCCGACGCTATTTGTCTACGGCTCGAAGGATGAGAACACAAAATATTACTGCTCAAGCAAATACGATGTGTTCTCAACGGAGGATATGATTAATTGGAAGGGAGGTCCTTCCTTCTCATCCGATGAAGTCAAGTACAACGACGAGGTCCTTTACGCCCCGGACTGCATCGAGAAGGACGGAAAGTATTACCTGTTCTTTTCCCAGCCCGGACCAGATCCCGAGGGGACAGCTGTCAGCGACTCCCCCTACGGACCTTTCAAGGACGCCAGAAGGGTTGATAATGCCGAACAGATCGACCCTTCTGTATTCATTGACGACGATGGCCAGGCTTGGATGTTCTGGGGCCAGTTCTCCGCGAAATGCGCCAAGCTCAATCCGGACATGCGATCTATTGATCCCTCAACTATCAAGGATGGGATCCTTACCGAGGCGGAGCACCATTTCCACGAAGGAGTACAGGCGTTCAAACACAATGGGACATATTACTTGACCTTCGCCGACATCGGACGCCGGGGAATGCCGACCTGCATCGGCTACGCCACTTCCAAGAATATTACCGGCCCTTATACTTACTGCGGAGTCATCATCGACAACTTCGGCAGCGACCCGTGTGTGTGGAACAACCACGGCTCCGTCGTGAAATTCAAGGACCAGTGGTACGTCTTCTATCACCGCTCGTCACAGGGCTCAAACATCATGCGCCAGACTTGCGCCGAGCCTATCGAGATCCTTCCTGACGGCTCCATCCCCGAGGTTGAGATGACCTCGACCGGGGCGGGAAAGCCGCTTGACCCTTATCTCGCGATCGGATCCGATCCCATCGCGGGTAGGGCATGCTACTTGACAGGCCACGCCAGGATTGACAAAGACCACAGGCTCAGCGAGATCCGTGACTTCGACACCGCCGCTTGGAGAGACTTTGACTTCAAGGATGGCCCCAAGAAAATGATCCTTTCCATCTGCCCTGAGGCCGGCGGAATGATCTATGTCTATTCGGAATATCTGTACGGCAATAATGTGGCTACTTTCAAAGTCCCTGAGGGCGACGGGAAAACGCTCATAACCCTCGAGGCAAAGGTAGGCACCGACCTGAAGGGAGTAAAGCCGATCCGGATGCGCTTCCACGGAGACAAGGACAAGAACCTGTTCACAATCAACTCCTTCCGCTTTGAATAAATATCCGCTCAGTCCGAGCGAAGCGAGTTCAGGGAGTCTGAGGGGAACGCCCCTCAGTAAATAGAAGGGCCCAAGAGACAGAAAAAGCACCGCGGCTTGCGGTGCTTTTTTTAGAGTCCTGTTGAAGGTTTTCGGTGGAGGTATAGAAGTACCCCTGCGGCTCTATTTCTATTGAAAAAAGGCATTTCAGTGAGGGCTGAAACACCTTTATTCTTTGAGACTCTATCCCACAAGAGTGGGTAATCTTTATAATGCTTAGCAAAGGTACAAAGTTTTTTGATACCAGCAAGCGCTCTACTTTAGTTTTTTTTTTGTTAAACTCGATGACCTCTTGCTAAGGTAATATCTTACTGTTTCCGAGGCAAGGTTTTCGATTAATGCTTCCACGCTGTCAAAACCAGCCGGAAGCGAAAAATTCACATACCAAGCTCCAGGATAATCCCACACTTTCGTGATATAGTCATCCATCGTTCTTGTGTCAATGACAAACTCAGCTTCCGGTACTGTCTTTCTGGCGCGCTCCAGTGCCAAGTTATAGATTTCCTCAAGTTTTTCTTCAGCTATACGCAGATAACCCTCGTCGTAATTGTCCATATCATTTTCCTCCATAAAAACATAATAAGATTAGCACAACAAACTGCAATTTATCGAACTAAATATACTACTTTTTCGGTGAAGTCTGGCTTTAGTACCTCTACCAGCATAAACTGCGTCTGGCCAGATTTCAAACCAGTTGCGATCAAGATGATAGTGGGCATTCGGAAATACCGGATAATAATACTTTCGGAGCGTAGCGACCGGGGGAGTCTGAGGGGAACGCCCCTCAGTAAATAGAAGGGCCCAAGGGCACCAAAAAAGCACCGCCTCGGAAGCGGTGCTTTTTTTGGTGCCCAAAGCCGGGCTCGAACCGGCACGTCTTTAAAGGACATTGGATTTTGAGTCCAACGCGTCTACCAATTCCGCCATTCGGGCAGTAAACGGATGGACTGCAAATTTATCTATTTTCCTTTAATTTGCAAAATATACTGGCAAAAGTCGCGATGCTGCCATAAAGGGTTTCGGAGAGTGTTCCTTCCTTCAGAAAATCTACTTATATTTGTAAGATGATATATCCTTGATATATCAAATAAGAAAAGACAAACCTTAAAGATTATTCGTAATTATGAGACTCGAAGGAAGACGCGAGAGCACTAACGTCGAAGACCGCCGCGGAATGAGTGGCGGAGCCATAGCCGGTGGCCTCGGAGGAGGCGCCATCATCATTGCCTTGATAGTCATGCTTCTTGGAGGAGACCCCACGAGCGTTCTCCAGCAGGCCGGATCCATGCAGCCCACCGAGCAGACCACAGAAGTGACCTTCTCAGAGGAGGAGCAGGAGCTTGCCTCGTTCGCAAAGAAGATCCTGGCCGGAACAGAGGACATCTGGACCGCTCAGTTCGCCAAATACGGCTACCAGTACCAGGCCCCTAAGATGGTGCTCTACACAGGAACGACATCTTCCGGTTGCGGCACCGCGAACTCCCAGGTTGGCCCGTTCTACTGCTCTGCCGACCAGACCGTTTACCTTGACCTGAGTTTCCTTTCCACTATGAGACAGCAGATCGGGGCCGACGGCGACCTCGCGTACGCCTATGTCATCGCCCATGAGGTCGGACACCATGTGGAATACCTGCTCGGGACCCTTGGAAAGGCCCACCAGAAGATGAGCCAGTCCAGCAAAGCCGTCGCCAACCAGTGGAGCGTCCGTCTGGAGCTCCTGGCCGACTACTATGCGGGAGTTTGGGCGAACAACGACAACGCCAGGTTCCGTTCCATCGAGCCCGGCGACATCGAGAGGGCCCTCGACTGCGCCTCGAAGATCGGTGACGACTATCTCCAGAAGAAATCCCAGGGCTACGTCGTCTCCGAGTCCTTCACCCATGGTACCGCCCAGCAGCGCTACAACTGGCTCAAGAAGGGTATGACTTATGGGGACCTTGAGCATGGGAATACTTTCGAGATTGATTATAACAGACTATAACAAACTATAAGTGAAACATTTCTCTTTACCCAAAGATGGTGGGCTGATCGAGGAGAATCTTCCTAAAGGAATACTCCACGCCCACGAGAAGATCACAACTGAGATTTACGAGGACTCAACCGCAGGTTGCGACAAGATCGCTGACCTGATCATTGAGTCCATCAACAACCACAAGAAGGCTTCGCCAGGACAGCCGTTCAAGCTCGGACTTTCCACCGGCCTCTCCCCGATCTCGCTGTATCGCTGGCTTGTGAGGCGTCACAACGAAGGGAAGGTCTCGTTCAAGGGCGTGGAAGTCTATTCCATCGACGAATACTACCCCACTGGAGAGGGAATCGCCCAGACAAGGAACAAGAGGCTCTTTGATGAGTTTTTAGACAAGATAGACATCAACCCGGAGAGCATTCATATTCCCGACGGGACAGTCCCGCAGGATAAGGTGTCCGAGTATTGCGCGGAATTCGACCAGTCTGCCCAAGGACTTGACTTGCTGGTGATTGGAGTTGGAGAAGATGGCCAGATCGGCTTCAACGAGTCTGGAGCTTCCGAGAAGTCCAGGACACGCACCGTTCTCCTCTCCTACCAGTCGAGAAAGAGGCAGGCCAAGAACTTCAACGGTGATGTGATGGTGACTCCGAAGTCCGCGATAACGATGGGTATCGCGACCATGATGAGCGCCAAAAAGATATTCCTGATGGCATGGGGCGAGAAGAAAGCCGAGGTCGTGAAGAGCGTTGTCGAAGGGCAGGTCGATCCCGGATGTCCGGCATCGTTCCTCCAAAAGCACGACGATGTGGTCTTCTACACCGACGAGATGTCCTCCTCCCTCTTGACAAGAAGGGTGGCTCCCTGGATGGTCGGACCATGCGACTGGACTCCCAAGCTTATCCGCAAGGCCGTTGTCTGGCTCTGCGAGAAAGTGCGCAAGCCGATCCTCAAGCTCACATTGAAAGACTACCTGGAGAACTCGCTTGGCGATCTCCTGGAGCTCCACGGTCCCTTTGACAAGATCAATATCGACGTTTTCAACGAGTTCCAGCACACCATCACCGGATGGCCAGGAGGCAAGCCTAATGCCGACGACACGACAAGGCCTGTCAAATCGACACCGTTCCCGAAGAAGGTGCTGATTTTCTCACCCCACCCGGACGACGATGTGATCTCGATGGGCGGTACTTTCATCCGTCTTGTCCATCAGGGACATGACGTGCATGTCGCCTACGAGACTTCCGGAGATTTGGCCGTCCACGACGATGTTGTGCTCCAGCATCTTGACGCTGCCCGCCAGATAGGTTTCGGCGACAGGTTCGACGAAGTTAAGGCAATAATAAACTCAAAGAGACCTGGAGAGCCTGAGCCGAAGGAACTTCTCGCCATCAAGGCGGCGATCCGCAGGAGCGAGGCCAGAGGAGCGGACAGGAGTTTCGGTCTGGACGACAACACCAACGTCCACTTCCTCAACCTTCCTTTCTACGAGTCGGGCGGAGTGACCAAACTGCCTCGTACCCAGACTGATATCGACATCATAAAGGAACTGGTGCTGAGACTGAAGCCGGACCAGATCTATATGGCCGGAGACCTCGCGGACCCGCACGGGACCCACAGGGTGTGCACCGAAGCCGCCCTGGAGGCCATTGAGCAGCTGAGAGCCGAAGGCAACGCCTGGCTTGACGAGACCACCATCTGGCTCTACAGGGGCGCCTGGATGGAATGGGAGCTCTGGAGGGTCGACATGGCCGTGCCGCTCAGCCCCGACGAGGTGGTCGAGAAGCGCCATGCGATATTCCGCCATCTGTCACAGAAAGACATTGTCCCCTTCCCTGGAGACGATCCGAGGGAGTTCTGGCAGAGAGCCGAAGAGCGTACCCAGAACACCGCCAGGCTGTATAACGAGCTCGGCATGGCCGAATACCAGGCCATCGAGGTATTCCTTAGATTGAAATAAAACCACATATCATGAGAGTTATAATCAAAGACAGTAAAAAAGCGGCCTCCATCTGGGCTGCCCACCACATCGCTGAAGCCATCAAGGCCAAGGCTGAAAAAACAGAAGATCCCTTTGTCCTCGGGCTTCCCACCGGATCCACCCCTCTGGACACGTATGCCGAGCTTGCGAGAATGTGCGAGTGCGGGGAGGTCTCATTCAAGAACGTGATAACTTTCAACATGGATGAATATGTCGGCATTCCGGAAAAGCATCCCGAGAGCTACCACAGCTTCATGTACAAGAACCTTTTTGACAAGATCGATATTCCCGCCGGGAACATCCACATTCTCAATGGGAACGCTCCCGATCTCGAGAAGGAATGCGAGGACTATGAGAAAGCGATTGTCGCAGCGGGAGGCATCGACCTTTTCCTCGGAGGTGTGGGCGAAGACGGCCATCTGGCTTTCAACGAGCCCTTCTCTTCCATCAATTCAAGGACAAGGGTCGTCACCCTCACCCAGGACACGATCGAGGTAAACTCAAGGTTCTTCGGAGGCGACACCAGCCAGGTCCCCAGGCAGGCCATGTCAGTGGGAGTCGCGACAGTCTGCGACGCCGCCGAGGTCCTTATTCTCGCTTTCGGAAGCAAGAAGGCCAGGGTGGTCGCCCAGGCCGTTGAGGGATCTGTGAGCCACTACGTCACATTGTCCGCTCTCCAGCTCCACCCCAATGGAATCGTGCTTCTGGACGAGCCCGCCGCAGGAGAACTGAAGGTCAACTCCTACAAATATTTCAAGGCGGTTGAAGAAGCGATTGAAAAGTAACTTACAAATAGATTAAACAATGAGAACAAAAGTTTTGCTCGCCAGCCTTTTGATGCTGGTGTCTCTGGGGCTCACCGCCCAGGAGAACGCTCCCGTCAAGAAATACGGGTTCAAATCCGCTATCGCAAAGATCAACACTCAGATGCTGGGCAGAACCATAGAGTCCACCGCCTACGTGGACAACTACGGGGCTCAGACCAGTCAGGTGGTTGAGATGAACATTCCTCTCAAGGGAGATGTGAAGAGCGCCACCATCGTTAGGGACGGTAAATCCTACACTGTAAACTACACCTCGAAGAAGATCGAGGTCACGGATGCCATCGAGCAGCCGAACCTGCTTAATCCCACCGACGCTGAAAAAGAGAAATACAAAATCAAAGAACTTGCCGAGGACACTGTTCTCGGGAAGACTTGCGTGGTCTATAGCCTTGAGTCAGATTACAATGGGACTCCCGCCACTATGACAATATGGTCTTACAAAGGCTATCCCATGAAGACCGAGATCGACACCGGCATATTAAAAGTCTCTACAGAGGTTACCGCTTTTGAAGAGAACGCTGATATTCCTCAAGATGTTCTTGAGATTCCTGATTACAAAATCAAGAAAAAGAAATGAAAACCAAGTTTTTGCTCGCCAGCCTTTTGATGCTGGTGTCTCTGGGGCTCACCGCCCAGGAGAACGCTCCCGTCAAGAAATACGGATTCAAGTCCGCTATCGCCAAGATCTCTACGGACATGATGGGCCAGAAGGTGGAATCCACAGCTTATGTCGATGAATATGGCGCCAAAGAGTGCCAGAAGGCAAAAGTTGAAGTCCCTGGGATGGGAGCGGTTGAGACCGGATCCATCGTGAAAGACGGCAAGTCCTGGTCAATCAACTACACCATGAAGCAGGTCCAGGAAGTTGAGATCAAACCCGAGGACCAGCCCAACTTCTTGAATATCACAGAGGAAGCCAAGAAGAAATTCAAAATCCAGGAGGCCGGCAAGGAGAAGGTCCTGGACTTCGACTGCGATGTTTACACACTTGAAACCGAGGCCGAGGGCATGACCGCAAAGCTGAAGGTCTGGTGCTACAAAGGTTTCACGCTCAAGAGCGAGACCGAATTGATGGGCATGAAGATCATAACAGCAGTCACCGAATTCAAGGAGGACGCCATGGTGCTTCCTCAGGTGTTCGATGTTCCGAAATTCTAGCGTTACAAGTTATAAATGAGTGATTTCCGCATCTTCGTAGAGAAATATCCTGAATTTCAGGTGGAGGCGGCCAGCCTTTTGGCCGAGTTGAATGAGAACTTGCAGCTGAAGTTGAAGACGCTTCGCTTGCTGAATGTCTATGATCTATTCGGTTTCACGCCGGAGCTTCTGGAAAAAAGCCGCTACAGCGTGTTCGGAGAGATCGTGACGGACTCTGTCACGGACAAGGTCGAGGGCATGGGCAAGTTCATCGCTGTCGAGTATCTCCCGGGCCAGTTTGACCAGAGGGCTGCCTCGGCTGTTGACTGCGTCCATCTGATCGACCCCAAAGCGAAGATAAACATCAAGAGCTCCAAGCTGATAATTGTTGACGATGACGCCTCGGACGAAGTTATCGACAAGATCCGTCATTATGTCATCAACCCTGTCGAGTCCAGGGAAAAAGATCTTTCCAAGCTTTCGGACACCGAGCATGCCGCAGTCAAGGATGTCCCAGTCCTGGAAGGTTTCCGCTCGATGGAAGGTCCTGATCTTAAGGCATATTGCAAGAAGATGGGCCTCGCCATGAATGAGGATGACCTCGCCGAAGTCGTGAAATACTTTACCGCCGAAGGTCGGGATCCAAACGAGACTGAGTTGAGGATTCTGGACACTTATTGGAGTGACCATTGCCGCCACACGACGTTCACGACCGAGCTCGAGAACATTTCCGTCGAGGAATCTTTCATCAAGGATGACATCGACGGGACGATGAATCTGTACCTCAAGATGCGCTCGGAGCTGGGAAGGGAGGGCAAAGGCCTGAACCTGATGGACATGGCCACCATCGGAGCCAAGTATCTCCGCAAGGCCGGCAAGCTGGACGACATGGAGGTCAGCGAGGAGAACAACGCCTGCAGCATATTCATTGATGTCGATGTGTCCTCCGACCTCGCTCAGGAACCGGTTAGTGAGCGGAGCCGAACCACAGAGCGCTGGCTCTTGATGTTCAAGAATGAAACTCACAACCATCCCACTGAGATCGAGCCTTTTGGAGGTGCGGCGACCTGCCTCGGCGGAGCCATCAGGGATCCCCTATCCGGACGTTCATACGTCTACCAGGCGATGCGTGTCACCGGCGCCGGAGACATCTACAAGCCTGTCGCTGAGACGATTCCGGGCAAGCTTCCGCAGAAGGTCATAACCCGTAAGGCAGCCCAAGGATATTCCAGTTACGGCAACCAGATCGGTCTGGCGACAACCCATGTCAGGGAGATTTTCCACGAGGGTTACACAGCCAAGAGAATGGAAGTTGGAGCCGTAGTCGGAGCTGTCAAGGCCGCTAACGTAAGGCGTGAGAGCCCAGCTCCCGGGGACGTGGTTCTGATGCTTGGAGGTCGCACGGGAAGGGATGGCATCGGAGGTGCCACAGGCTCATCCAAAGAACACACCGAGGAATCTCTCGAGACTTGCGGCAGTGAGGTCCAGAAGGGTAACCCGCCGGAGGAAAGGAAGCTTGAGAGGCTGTTCCGCAGACCGGAGGTGACATCCCTTATCAAGAAGTCAAATGACTTCGGAGCTGGTGGAGTCAGCGTCGCCATCGGAGAGCTGACCGCCGGGCTGGACATCTACCTGGACAGGGTTCCTGTCAAATACAGCGGAATGAACTCCACCGAATTGGCTATCAGCGAGTCACAGGAAAGGATGGCCGTTGTCATTGAGGCAAAGGACGAGGATATATTCAAGGAATATTGCCACTCGGAGAACATTGAGGTAACCCACGTCGCCGATGTGACTGATACCGAAAGAATGAGGATGTTCAACAAAGGCGAGCTTGTCGTGGATCTCCGCAGGGATTTCATCGACAGCGCCGGAGCGAAGCACTACTCAAAAGCCGTGATCGGAGCGGTCGATCCCGCGGATCCATTCAGCAGGGATATTCCGGGAAAGAACCTCAAAGAGAGGATGTTCGCCAACCTGCAGGATCCGAATGTCACAAGCCAGAAAGGACTGATCGAGATGTTCGACTCGACCATCGGGCGCTCGACCGTACTGATGCCTTTCGGAGGCGAGCTTCAGACCACCGAGACCCAGGTTTCCGTCCAGAAGCTTCCGATCGATGGTTTCACCAACACAGCCAGCATGATGGCGTTCGGATTCAATCCGGAGATTTGCGACTGGAGCCCTTACCACGGTGCGGCATATTCATTCATTGAGGCCTGTTCCAAGATTGTCGCCGCCGGAGGAGACTGGAAGACAATGCGTTTCTCTTGTCAGGAATATTTCGAGAGAATGACTTCCGATCCTCATACCTGGGGGAAACCCACGGCAGCGTTGCTTGGAGCGCTGAAGATGCAGGAGGCCTTCGGGCTGCCCTCCATCGGAGGAAAGGACTCGATGAGCGGCTCCTTCGAGACAGAGCATGGCCCGATCCATGTTCCTCCGACACTCATCGCCTTCGGTATCACTCCTGTTAAGGTCGAGGATGTCATCTCCCCTGAGTTCAAATGGGAAGGCGACAGGCTGTACCTCGTAAGGCACACGCCGCTGGCCAACAAAATGCCTGACACTGAGCAGCTTAAAAAGAATTGGGACAATATTCTCTCTAAGATCAAGGACGGCACTATCGTGGCCGCATGGTCCGTCGGATTCGGCGGTGTCGCGGAGGCGCTCTGCAAGATGAGCTTCGGTAACGCGTTCGGGTTCGACGTCAACCTTTCCGAGGAGGATCTCTTCAACCTCGCTTACGGCTCGATCGTGATCGAGACTGATGGTGAGGTCGATTTCGAGAACGCCGAGCTGATCGGTGACGTCACCTCCGGAGAGGACGGGAATGTCAGGGTCAACGGGACCTCAATCTCGATCTTCGAGCTGATGGACTTCAACGGCTCGCTTTTCGAAAAGGTTTACCCGGCCGTCAGCGAGTCTGCCCACAAGAGATTGCTACCTCGTGGTCTGGAAGGCGTCAAGCCCTTCAAGGCCAAGAAGGCCGATCTTGAATATAAAGGCCCTGCCGTCGATAAGGTCGTGGCTTACCTGCCAGTATTCCCTGGCACTAACTGCGACTACGACTCTGCCAAGGCCTTCCGCAAAGCCGGAGCCGAGGTTCGCACAAGCGTGTTCCGCAACCTGACCGACAAGGATGTCTTCGACTCCATCGATGAGATGGCGGACGGAATCAGGAATTGCCATATCCTCATGCTCTCGGGCGGTTTCTCAGCCGGAGACGAACCGGACGGAAGCGGCAAGTTCATAGCCAACGTGCTGAACAATGAGGCGATAGCCGCCGCCATTGGCGATCTCCTTTCACGAGGCGGACTGATTCTCGGAATATGCAACGGCTTCCAGGCCCTTGTGAAGTCCGGACTCCTGCCTTATGGTGAGTTGGGCAAGGTCACTAAAGACTCCCCCACCTTGTTCCGTAATGACATCAACAGGCATATCTCCCAGATGGTCACTACTCGGGTAGCCACGACCAACTCTCCTTGGCTGAAAGGCATGGCCATCGGCGACGAGTACACGATCCCGGTGAGCCACGGAGAGGGCAAATTCGTTGTGAACGAGGAACTTGCCCGTGAACTATTCGCAAACGGGCAGGTGGCTTTCCAGTACGTCGATCCGATCACTGACGAGCCCACCATGGAGTCTCCCTACAATCCCAACGGATCTTACTACGCCATCGAGGGAATCATCAGCCGTAACGGCCAGATACTCGGAAAGATGGGTCACAGCGAGCGCTACGAGGATGGCCTGTTCAAGAACATCGAGGCCGACCTTGAACAGCCGCTTTTCGACAATGCTGTTAAATATTTCAAAGCCAACTAATCATGAAGAAGTACACATGCGACGTTTGCGGGTACGAGTATGATCCCGCAGTTGGCGATCCGGACAACGGAATCGCCCCCGGAACCGCCTTTGAGGATATCCCTGAGGATTGGGTCTGCCCCCTCTGCGGAGTCGGCAAAGACCAGTTCTCCGAGGCTTAATTATTCAAGAGTCCATTCGGCACCGTCCTTGGTATCCTTTACTGTGATGCCAAGGGCTTTGAGATGGTCTCGGATAGCGTCGCTCAGGCCCCAGTCTTTCGCTGCTTTGGCCTTGGCCCTTTCCTCAAGAACCATATCCATGAGCCCGGAGACTACCTCCTGGCTCTTTCCGCCCTCTCCCGCGTTCTCATCCTTAAGACCGAGAACACCGAAGACGATGTCGTCAAATAGCTGGAGTAAGGTCCTGATATCCCCTTCTGTCATGCCCGGCTTTGACCGGGCATCTCCTGTCTTGGCCGTATTGATTAGCTTCACCGCCTCGAAGATGTGCGAAAGAGCAATCGGAGTGTTAAGATCGTCGCACAGGGCGTCATAGACTCCGTCGAATATGGCTTTGATCTCAGGAGAGTCGGCAGGACAGGTGTCGGGGGCGATGGCGGTGGGGAGCTCGCCGTAGGGAAGATCCTTCGCCGCGCATAGATCCTTCGCATCGCTCAGGATGACATTATGGGCCTTGGCCAAGGCTACCAAGTCCTTGTAGGCCTGCAGGACCCTCTTAAGAGCCTTTTCAGAGGCCTGTAGAGCCTCATTGCTGAAGTCGAGAGTTCCGCGGTAGTGAGCCTGAAGGATGAAAAACCGGACGGTCATCGGAGAATATGCCTGATCCAGCTTCGGATGGTTTCCGGAGAATAACTCAGGCAGGGTGATGAAGTTCCCGAGGGACTTGCCCATCTTCTGGCCGTTGATGGTGATCATGTTGTTGTGGACCCAATAGCGAACGCCTCTGGTGCCTCTCCAGGCCACATTCTGGGCGATCTCGCACTCATGGTGAGGGAACATGAGGTCCATCCCGCCTCCATGGATATCGAACTCCTCTCCTAGATATTTCTCGCCCATAACCGAGCACTCAAGGTGCCAGCCAGGGAATCCCTCGCTCCAAGGGCTCGGCCAGTGCATGATGTGCTCAGGCTCGGCCTTCTTCCAAAGGGCGAAATCGTACGGGGCCTTTTTGTCGCTCTGTCCGTCCAAGGAACGAGTGCCCTCCAAAGTGTCGTCCAGGTTACGCCCGGACAGGACACCGTAGTGGTGCTTCTCGTTGTACTTCTGCACGTCGAAATACACGGAACCATTTGAGATATAAGCATATCCGGCCTCAAGTATCTTCTTGATCGTCTCGATCTGCTCAATAATATGCCCGGAAGCCCTGGGCTCGATCGAGGGCGGGGCGACGTTCAGCTGGCGCATGGCCTCATGATACCGGAACGTGTAGCTCTGGACAACCTCCATGGGCTCCAGCTGCTCCAGACGGGCCTTCTTGCTGATCTTGTCCTCTCCTTCGTCCGCATCATGCTCAAGGTGGCCCACGTCGGTGATATTCCGGACATAACGGACCTTATAGCCAAGGTGCCTTAACAGCTTGAAGAGCACATCATAAGTCACTCCTGGCCTGGCGTGCCCCAAGTGAGCGTCACCATAAACGGTCGGCCCGCAGACATACATTCCCACATGTCCCTCATGGACCGGGACAAACAGCTCCTTGTTCTTTGTAAGTGTATTTGTAAGAAACAGGTTCCTCATCGCAGTGTTTTCGTTAAAACTTTCAAATTTACATTATTTAACGCAAAACACCAACCCGACATTCACCTTCCCCGCAGAAAGCTCCAATAGTCCCACCCATCTCGCTCTTAGGCCCATTATTGCGATATTTGGGCCCAACACACCACTTCCAACCGGATTTGGGCCCAAAATCAGTCATTTCAGTCCCGCTGGCACTTGAATAGCAGCCCCACTAACAGCCCCAGTCCTTATTCGGGAGGGGACCCATCTCAAGGACTAACGTGCCGCCGGCCATGATCTGGTTATGAGTGATCCATGGTCCCTCAAGAGGCACACCGTTCAAGGTAGCTTTTTGAATATATTTGTTATCATCAGATGCGTCCTTCGCCACGATCTTGAACACATTGCCGTTCGAGAGAGTCAAACTTGACTCGGTGAACACCGGGCTGCCAATGGTATAGACAGGCTCACCCGGAGTGACAGGATAGAACCCCAGGGAAGAGAACACCACGAAGGAAGTCAGACCTCCGCCATCCTCGTCGCCCGGAATCCCCATCAGGTCGTCCCTGAACCAAGTGTCCAGCATCTGCCGGACCCTCTTCTGCGTCTTCCAAGGAGCTCCGGCATAGTTGTAAAGGTAAGGAATATGCAACGAAGGTTCATTTGCCATCGAGAACTGGCCGATATTGCCGGTGTGGTCCGGCATCTTGCTGTAGAAAACGTTCTTTGAGTGGCTCAGAGGGGTAGCGAACATCCTGTCCAGCTCTCCACAGAAACGCTCCGGGCCTCCCATCAAAGCAACCAAGTCAGGAATATTGTGCTGCACATCCCAGCGATACACCCAGCCAGTGTTCTCATCGTAAGAATCTCGCATGCCGGGCCCGCCATGGAACTCATAGTCAAAGTCCGGAATAAATTGTCCGTCAGCGTCTTTCGGGTGGAAGAACAGGGTCTCGGGATTGAACAGCTTGCGGTAATTCAAAGACCAATCCTTGTAGAATTCAGCGGCTTCCTTCTCCCCTGCCGCATCGGCGAGTTTTGAAAGGGCCCAGCTGTCGTAGGCCGTCCCAAGACTCACAGCCACCGGCTGACGCTTCTCCCAACCGTTGACATTCGGGTCAGTCTCGCTCTCCCCTTCCCGGAGCGCCGGCATATAACCATATTCCCAATAGAACCTGTCCAGTTCCCCCGCCGGATTGCCGCACCAAGGAACTAACGTCTTCTCCCTTAGAGCTTTCCTACCGGCCTCGTATGCGGCCTTGACATCAACTTTCAAGCCTTTGGAATATGCGTCAGCGAAAGTCGGGATCCCATGGTTGCTGTTCATCCTTCGGGAATCTCCGCTAACCTCAGGGAATGTCGGCATCCAGCCGGTTCCCATCTGGTCCGCCATCCTTAAAAAGGAGGCCAGGATATTCTCCTCGACCGGCACATCCATAAGAGTCCTCAACGGATGAGCGGCCCTGTAAGTGTCCCAGATCCAGTCGTCGGTGTAGAACGGAACTCCGCCGTCCTCGTGTACAGAGTTATCAAAGGCACTCCAGTATCGCCCGTCCTCGCTCATTAGGATCGGTCTCTCGAAGGTCCGGTAATATGAGGTGTAGAATACTTTCTTCCTCTTCTCGGGCCCTTTCACGGCTATTCTTCCAAGGATCTCATTCCAGATCTTTCGTCCCTCCGCCGCAAGCGCATCCACATCATAATCAGCTATTTCCCTGTGAAGATTGGCTTTGGCCTGGTCCTCGCTGATGAACGACACTCCGTAACGGATCCTGACGGAAGGTTTGTCAAAGGCAAGTGTGACCCAGCTGTCACGATCCGTCGCGAAGGATTCCTCCCGGACGGGCTTGACCTCAGGCTCCATATAAACATAAACTTTAGTCTGTCCCTCGACAGTCTGGCATCCCGAAAGCGCCTCGCCGTCCCAAGAGACGGAGCCTCCCCTGCTCGAGAGGATAATCGTCAGAGGCTCATCAGCTTCCAGGGAATATATGGCACTCTGATGGGACAGGGCGTACTTGGCTTTCACGGCCCCGTCCGCCAAAGTGACGTCAAATGAATATGGAGTCAGATGCTCATTGTCATAAGAGACCGGAATAACAGCCCTGTAATTCTGGGCATCATTGTCATTCTGAGCGGAGCGAAGAATCTCCTCCGTCGTCACTGACAGCTTGAACGCCGACCTCTCCCTATGGTTGGTCACAATAACCGGCAAACCATTAAGGTACTCCGAAGTGTAGTCCGAGCGCTCAGGATAAACCCTCAACATCGAATTCGGCAACTGCACCGTCGGGAAAGTCGGCACCAGAAGATGGCTGATATTCCCAGCATAAGGATTGACATAATCCACAGGCTCCATTTTGGGAGATGAGCACGCGACGGAAAAAAGCGCGAGCGCGAAAGCCTTGACAAAAGAACTGGTACTCATTATTATGGTTTTCTCTTTTTGTAAAGATACGAATTATAACGGATTTTAGCGGGCCGCCATAGCACCAAATAGCAAACAAATATATATCTTTGAAGGATTGTTGATTGCTACGCGTTGCCAAATACCATCTGCGATGTTCCGGTTTCTTAAACATCTGACCATCTTTCTGATTCTGCTGTGGGCAGTCTTCACACCGTTGGATTTCCTCCTGTCCCGCAGGGCGCGTGAGTCGTCACATCCTGGCACAGAAGCCTTGTATAACATTCTTTACAAACAAATCGACGCCGACATCGTCATCATCGGAAGTTCCCGTGCGAAGACCCAAGTTGACCCTGACATACTGGATTCGGTACTGGGCACCAATACCTATAATATCGGGTTGACCGGAACCCGCATAGACCTGCAGACAGCCGCGTACGACCTGTACCGCTCACACAACAAAAGACCGGATTTCATCATCCATTGCATAGACCTCTTTTCCTTGATACCTAATTATGAAGTCTCTGGACGAAGTAATTACTTCCCTTTTTTCTGGGACAGGAAATTCAGGAAGAAAATTTTTCCTTTCATCAATTTCAAATTATCCGAAAGGTTCATCCCACTAATCCGCTATTATTCATCCGAACTGGAGCAGATGCTGAGGCGCTATCCTAAATCTTTGCGGAAAGGTTACTACCCCATTGACGCGAAATGGAAGTCGCTTGAAATCAAGCCTACGACTTTTACGAAAGGGGAATCTTTCCAGGACATTTTTGAAAATTATGTCGAAAGGGTCTCGGAAGAAGGGACGCGAATGGTCTTTGTATTACCGCCTTTATATCACGAAAAAACCGAGAGCCTCACGAATTTGGATGAGATGTTGGATTATTACACGAGCGTCGGCGAACGATACGGCATTCCTCTCTTAAACTATTTATTCTTAGACATTTCCAAGGACAGTACCAACTTCTTCAACTACAATCACCTCAACATGAGCGGTGCCCGGGCTTTCTCTGACACCCTCGCCCATGACCTGATCGGCATCACCGGCAAACTTTGATGATGCCCTATCGAAGAGCCGCGGGAACATAGGTAAAAAACTGGCGATCTTCAAAACAAGATCGCCAGTTTAATCAAATCGCTATTTCTAAAACACTTAAGCGCAAACCTGTTTACTCTGTGGCTCCGTTCAAGGAGTACAGGCTGGCCTTCTTGCTGGATGTCTCATAGACCTGGTTCTTAGCGTAATAGGTCAACTGTCCTTTCAGGACAATCTCGTCGCCAAGAGCGATCTGCTTGTCACCCTCTGCCCAAGCCTTTCCTCCGAAGTACCAGAGGCTGTAAGCCTCGAAATCCTTCTTAGGATCATTCTTGAACTCTCCGTCCTCGGAGATCCAGAAAATAGAAGTACCAAATACAACTGAATACTCAGACTGGATCTTGGAGATCTTGCCCTTCACGTACACGTCAGGGAAGGTCGGAGTGGGCTGGTCAGCGGCCTTGGCGGCAGCCTTAGCGGCCTCCATCGCGTCGATGAAAGCGACAGCACCGGCAACGTTGAACGGATAATCGGCGTTGCCAAGTCCGTTGGCCTCGCTGGTAGCACCGTTGACGCTGTAGATCCAAGCCTTCTTGTTGGAGGTCTCAGCCATGCCATTGTAAACAGTGGTCTTGCCACAGACGACAACCTCGTCACCTATGCGGACCTGTCCGTTACCCTCAACCCATTTCTGGTTATCGAACCAGTATACACCGTAGCACTCGAAATCATGAGTGAACTCGGTCGTGGACTTCTTGTCCTCAGAACCCTTGAACTCGCCATCGTCGGAGAGCCAGAAGGTACCAGTACCAGCGTAAGTGCTGAAATCATAGAGGATCGCGGAGACCTTACCCTTGATGTAGATGTCCTCATCGAACTTCGTGCCGGCGGTCAGAAGAGCCGCGGCCTCAGAAGCGGTGTAAGGATTCGTGGCGGTTCCCTTAGGGTTATCAACATATTCATCGATCTTGGTGGCGATGATGTTGATGTACCTGCCCTTGCTGGAAAGTCCGTTGAAGTAACCGGTCACGGTGATCTTCTTGCCGTCGAAGCTCTTGGCGTTAAGGGCATCGACAGGATAGACGATGCTACCCATCTTGGTCTCGGGATCAATGCCATCAAGAGTAATATTGTAGTAATTACCAGAGACTGAGAGAGTTCCTGAGAGTTTGACATACTCGGCCACAGAGGCTGTGTACTCGGCTGCGTTGGCTGTAATGTCGGTAGCATTGGGATGCTCGACCGTGTTGCCCTCGCTGTCGACGAACACTTCAGTGATGTCGGTGAGTTCAGGGACTCCGTTATTGGTGGTCTTGGTAGCGGCGATCTTCACGCCGTCACCAACCTTGAGAGCTGCAGCCTTGTCGCCATAAACATAAAGGGCCTTCGAACCATCGGAAACGACAGCACCCCTTGTGGTCAAAGCCACGACAACAGTAGTAGGAAGAGTCTGGACCTGATCTTTGTCAGCTGCCTCGATGATCTCGGAGACGGAAGCACCGGTAGAAGGAGCGCCGGCCTGGGTGATACCGATAGTCTTGAGGGCGGTGGGGCCTTTGATCGTGACATTGGCTGTACGCTTGGCCGTGCGGGTGTTCTCAAGAGCATGGACGCTGTAGCTGCCGTCCTTGTTCACATCAGTGATCTGGAGCCAATCGGCATCGCTGCTGATAAGAAGCGGGCTCTCCTTGGCGGTGACGACCATGTTGAAGGTGGTGTCAGCGCAAGGCAACTCTGTGAAGCTGAAGGCCTCGACACTAATGAGAGACTTAACGTGAGAAACAACGATAGCGGTCTTCTCCTTGGTCTCGGGAGTCCCCTTGTAGTTCATCAGGGAACCTTCGATAGTGATCTCGTCACCGACGGAGAACTCATCGCCCTTGGAGATGGCGGCACCGTTGATCCAAAGACCACGGTAAACCTCCAGCCAGTTGTTCGCGCCATAAGAACCGTCATCGGACAGGAAATATGTGGCGTTGCCGTACTGGGCGCTGATCTCGTTGATCTTGCAGACGATACCCTTCACGCGGTATGTTCCGCCAGCGACATCACCGTCGCCAAGAGGAGCGATAACCTCGAGAGCCTGCGCGACTGTCATCGTGACGGGCTCAGCTTTCTGGGTAGTCTGAAGAAGATTGATATTCTGGGTCTTGCCACCACACTCGATAGTAGCGGTAGCTTCACGGGTATCTTCAGCCGTGGGAGCGGTGAAAGTGACGGTTACTTGTCCGGCACCACCAGTGGAAGGGGTAACGGTAACCCATTCAGGAAGGTTCGTGACAGTCCATGAACCTGTGGCGTTGAGTTCTACGGGAACGGAACCACCACCAGCGGGAAAGGTCACATAAGAGGAAGAGACTTTAACCTCATCAAGGAAATGATCAGCCTCCTCGACGCAACCGGTCATCAAAAGACCGAGAGCGGCAATCAGGGAAACAATGATATATTTCGTTTTCATAAGATTCTCCCTATTAATTAGTTAAAAATATACTTAATACCGATGGAAGCGTACCAGCACTGGCCAAGGTCATGGAAAGGAACGAAGGTCTTGGTGCTGCCGCTGATGGCGGAAGGAGTTGAGAAGGTAGCATAACCGTCAGCATCGACTCCCTCATACTTGAGGATGCGGGCCTCTGAACCAATCGCAGGATTGAGATACTTGCTCACGCCCCAGCTGGAGTTGAAGAGGTTAAGGACATTCTTGAGGTCGAATCCGAGCTGAAGGGTGTTCTTGGTGTTACCGGCCTTGACAGTGAAGTCGTGCTTGTAGCCGAAGTCAACCCTGTGGACCCAAGGAGAGTAAACGGTGTAAGGCTCAGCGTAGCCACCCTGATGCTTGCTCATGTACTTGTCCTTGTGGACATAATCCATGAAGCGGTCACGGCTGTCGGTGTTGACGAAACGGAACTCGTTCTTGTTGACCTGCTCATCTGTAGGAATATAGATGGCATCGTAGGCGTAACCGTCACCATTCATGTCGTTGGTGAGCATGTAGGACTCTTTGTAGCCACCCCTCCAGGTCTCGTAAATGAAGTTGAAGTGGTTGCCACTCTTGTCGTTGAGGTCGAGAGCAGCCACGACACGATCAGGAGTCACGTACTGAGAGTTGTGAAGCTTGATGTAGTTCGGGCCCTCTGAAGTGGGAACATAAGTGAAAGCGGACTCGGCGGCAGAGCCGGGCATACCGGTGATCTCCTTGGAGACGGTGTGGGTATAGGCGGCCATGAAGCTGACGCCCTCGACAGGACGGACATTGAATGTCACATTGCCGGTCCAGCCATAACCCTTGCTGGTGTTCTCAAGGACGAAAGCCTTGGTGGCGTTACGGAAACCGGAAGGATAGATAGGACGGTTGTCAGCCCCGTTGAACCTGGCGTAACCGCCAACGTTGGTCATGCTCCAGTCGGAGATGGACACACCGTTGATGGTCTTGTTGAATATTCCCTCAGCGGTGAGGCTCATCGGGAATGCGGTCGGGAATGAATAGTCGATGGCGAGGGAAGTCTTCCAGATCTGAGGCATCTTGAAGTCAGGATCGACGGCGCTGATGGAAGAAGGAACCGTGCCGTCCTTAGGGCTGACGGTGCTGGGATAACCCAGGGAGATCAACTTCTGATAAAGGGCATCGACGGTGGCTTTGCCGTTGGCGTCAGTCACAAGACCGCCGGCGAAGGTGTCCATCGAGAATCCCTTGGCTTTGGCATTCTTGGCATTGATCTGAGCCTGATACTGGACGAGACCGCCGTTGGTAGGCATATTCGTGAAGAACACGAGAGGCAGACGTGCGGAGAAGAAACCGGTACCGCCGCGGACCTTGAGACTCTTGTCACCGATGACATCCCAAGAGAATCCAAGACGAGGGGAGATCGTGATAGCACCTGTAGGCCACTGGCCGGTGTCGATGTGAGTCTCCTCGTAATTCTTGGCCTTCGGATGATAAGTCAGGGCCTTGATAGCCTCGTTGGTCATAAGGTCGCCGTCGTCGAAGAACAGGCCGTCGACACGGGCACCGTAAGTAAGCTTGAACTTGTCAGTGGCGTTCCACTCGTCCTGGATATAGATTCCGAGCTTGTGGAAACGGACACGGGCAGCGGGCTTGAGCTCACCGTCGTAACCGTAGGTAAGGTTGACGATCTCAGGAGCGGCTCCCGTCAGGAAGTCATTGAGGCTGCTGTAACGATAGTAACCGGAACCGTTACGCATGTACTGGTTGTCAGCCATCTGGTACTCGTAGTTGACACCACCCATGATCTTGTGGTTGCCCTTATACCATGTCAAGTCGTCCTTGATGTTGTAGTTGACCTCATTGACAGCGTTGTTCCAGGTGAAAAGCTCATAACCGAGAGCCATGTAGTTGTTCTCCTGGGTGTCATCGAGGATGTCGATGAAGGGGAACTCCTCGGATGTGCTGCTTCGGATAGGGTTCTGGACCTTGGAATATGTGGCGAGGAACTGGTTGGAAAGACTCTCGGACAGACGGCTATTAAGGTCGAATGACCAGGTACTGACCATGTTCCTGTTGGCATACATTGAGTTAGCGAAGGACATTGAGTACTGGGACATACGGGCTCCGGACATACGGGTACCACCGTCCATCGAAGTGGCGTTGGGGGTGTTCCAGGAGTTGTTCAGAGTGTAGTTGTACCTGATAGCGAGGTGATGGTTGTTGGAGATGTTCCAGTCGATACGGGCAAGGAGCTTGGTGTTGTCCTCGTTGGCGGGGAAATCAGTCCATGAACCTGTGTCGTAGCCGTATTTGCTCTTTACGAAATCAGAAACCGTCTTAAGGTCAGAGAGTTTCGTACGGGAAATCTTATTGTCGGCATCCATCTTGCCATCCTCGGATCCTCTCCAGCGATTGACAATCGTAGGGATCTTGGACTGCTCTGCGTTGACAAAGAAGAAGAGCTTGTTCTTGACGATAGGACCTCCGAAAGTCATACCGTAAGTGGTGCTGCGGTCCTTGTCGCGGGCGCCGCTGATCTGCTCACCCTCAATGGCGTCACCCCTGAGGTTCTCGTTGCGGTGATAGACATAAGCGGATCCCTTGAAGGTGTTGGTACCGGACTTGGTGATAGCGTTGATACCACCTCCGATGAAGTTGGTCTGACGAACGTCATAAGGCGAGATCACGACCTGCAACTCCTCAATGGCGTCAATCGAGATAGGATTTCCACCTCCGGGAAGGCCGGCGCTGAGGCCGAAGTTGTTGTTGAAGTTCGCGCCGTCAACTGTGAAGTTCGAGGAACGACCGTCCATACCGGCGAAAGTAGTGCCATTGCCACCGTAAGGAGAAAGCCTTGTGACATCGGTGATGCTCCTTGAGACAGTAGGCAGGTTAGCGATCTGCTGGCTGTTGATGTTCGTTGCGGCACCTGTCTTCTCGACAGCGAGCTTGGAGGCTGGAGATGAGATGACCACGGCAGACTCCAGCATCTCATTGTCAGCCTTGAGCTGGGCGTTGAGATTGAAAGTCTCAGCGAGTTGGAGAGTCACGTCCGTGTACTCGATAGTCTGGTAACCCAGGAAGGAAATCGTCACCTTGTAAGGGCCACCTACACGCATACCGTTGATCGTGTAGTTACCGTCGATGTTGGCCACGGCGGCGTACTGGGTGCCTGAAGGCGTGTGGACTGCTACCACAGCTGCTCCAGTCAGGGGCTCACCGGTCTCATCCTTGATGTTTCCGGCGAGGCTGGAAGTCGTGACCTGCGCAAAGGCGGCGACTCCCGCAAAGATCGCCACCAAAGCGGCAAATCCTCTTTTAATTGATTGAACCATAATGGATTTAAGTAATATAAAAGTTGTTATATTATTCTTCTTTTATAAATAGATTGCGAAATTAATACAAATATTTGGCTTGCTAAAATTTATTTCATTCATACACAGAATTATCTTATCTTCGCGGACGAAAACTTCCGGGGACAGATTTGCACCGCTTGCAACCCCGGTCAAAAAAATGCTAAAGAATATGAACTATCTTTTCACTTCGGAGTCAGTCTCCGAGGGCCATCCTGATAAGGTGGCCGACCAGATTTCAGACGCTATTCTCGATGAGTTCCTCCGCCAGGACCCTGAGTCCAAGGTGGCATGCGAGACTTTCTGTTCGACGGGGCTCGTGATAATCGGAGGCGAGGTCACCTCCGAGGCTTATGTCGACATTCAGGGAACGGTCCGTGACGTGATCCGGAACATCGGCTACACGAAGGCCGAGTACATGTTCGACGCCGGCTCTTGCGGAGTCCTGTCCCAGATCCACAGCCAGAGCCCGGACATCAACCGGGGTGTCTCCAGGGAAGATCCTGAGGACCAGGGAGCCGGAGACCAGGGCATGATGTTCGGTTACGCCTGCAAGGCCACCGAGGACTATATGCCTCTGGCCCTTTATCTCTCGCATCTGACGCTTAAGGAGCTTGCGGACATCCGTCACAACGAGCTTCATCTTATGCCTTACTTGAGGCCGGACTCAAAGGCCCAGTTCACAATCGAGTTCGACTCAGACGACAAACCAGTCAGGATCCACACGATCGTACTCTCTACCCAGCACGACGAGTTCGACTCAGACGAGGCGATGCGTTCGAAGATCGAGAGCGACGTGCGGAACATCCTGCTTCCCAGGGTTATAGCGAAGCTTAAGCCTGAGACCGCCGCCCTGTTCAAGGGGGATTTCATTCTCCATGTGAATCCTACCGGCAAATTCGTGATTGGCGGCCCCGCTGGAGACACCGGTCTCACAGGCAGGAAGATAATCGTGGACACCTATGGAGGCCGCGCTCCTCATGGTGGTGGAGCGTTCTCCGGGAAAGATCCGTCCAAGGTGGACCGCAGCGCCGCATACGCCGCGAGATATATTGCCAAGAATATGGTCGCGGCGGGAGTGGCCGACGAGATGGTGGTCCAGATCGCCTACGCCATCGGAGTGGCCAAACCTGTCAGCATTTATGTCAACACGAAAGGCACTGGAATAATCCCCGACGCCGAGATCGCTGACAAGATCGGGAATATCTTCGACCTCCGTCCCGCGGCTATTATCCGCAAGTTCGGACTGAAGAATCCAATCTATGGCCCCACAGCGGCTTACGGTCATTTCGGCCGCGAGCCTTACACCAAAGTCATGGAACTCACCCGAGGCGGAAAGACCGTCAAAGAAGAAGTCCAGTTCTTCGGCTGGGAAAAACTGGACTCCGTCGATCTCATCCGTTCCGAGTTCGGACTCTAAGATATTGGCATATCCCGCGTAGCTACGGCTCAATCGTCATTCGGTAAGTACGCAGTCCTTCCAATATCTGCTCGGGACTGGTTACCTTCTTGGTAATGTCCTCACCATTCTCGTCAACGAGCCGGTTTCTTTGTACCTGAAGGATCGCTTCTATATCGGGAAACTGACTCCGAAGGTCATTCCAATGTTGGATTTGTCGATAGGAATCATCTGTGGAGTCACCCTGAACGAGTAAGAGTCTATTCCCCAGAATATGTTGAATCCAGGGGCGTGGACATCGAACGCTCCTCCAAACGACCATCCGAAATTGTGTCTGGCACCACTCAGGTCCAGGCTCAGCCAAGAGAGAGGTGTCCAGCATCCGAATAGGCGGACCTCATTGTAACCATAGAACTCGTACGGCTTATAGGTGTACAGGACCGCGGCTGAGATGTTCTCATTGAAAGGCATTTTATACTTAGCCCCGACATTAAGGCTCACCGGAAGGAATTCGAAAGAATTCTTCTTTTTGTTCTGAATAAGGAAATCAAAGGAATCCCGGATGTCTTCGAGAGGCTGCAATTTCGCATCGGAATCGATGTCCTCATTCGGATCGTACCGGTAATTGGCATCGGACTTCGCGTAAACTTTGTCCAGCCACTTGATTCCACCGGCATCAAGAGCCGAAGCGGAGATAGTAAGATGCTCAGTCAGAGGATATTCCAGGCCCAAGTCAAGTGCCAGGCCAAGGCCGCCGAATCCGAGTTTGTAGCGGTTGAGCCCGAGGCTGCCGATATTGATCCGGCTGTCATCCTTCTCATAGTCGCTCCAGGTGACAAGCCCTCCCGCAATCTCTATGTCGGCATGCACATCTTGGATCCATCCCTTGCCGGACGCGTCGAGTGTGACATCCCTGCCGCGGAACCTTCCGTGTCCAAGCCCGATGAGAGGCTTGACCCGGATGCCGTACTTGAGTTTTCCCCACTGGCGAGTCTGCCCGTAGGCTAACTCCAGATAATTATCGATACCGGCGTCTATTCCGGTCAGGTTGAAGAAATCCTTATTCGAGACGCCCTCTTTGAGAAGGCTAATGTAGTCATAGGGAACACGAACCTGTCCGGCATATTTAAGCGTGACATCGACAGTGTGATACACATTCCCCCTTTTGAAACCGGTCGCGAAAACCCCGAAATCGAGGTTCATGTTGATTCTTGCTCCCTTCGCGGGGATATTATCCATGACAGTTTTCGCCGGGATGTGCTTGTTCAAAGCCGTGACAAGACGGCCTTCATAGGGATAGAATATACTGGAAAGGCCGATATTGCTCCGGCTAGTGGCGCTTGCCAGACTCAAGATTCCAGTCCTGAAAGCGGTCGAATCAGTGAAAGCGGGATTCTGCCGGTATGCGAGGTGATATCCTTCCAGGAAATATCCTGACTGGAAATTTTGAGCGAACAGTCCGGCGGAGAGCACCACGAGGGCGCAGGATATGATAATCTTTCTCATAGTCTAGTCCTTATCGATCAATTTTTCAACATCCTGCCTGATCTTGTTCAAATGCTGGAAGTAAGTGACCAGCCTTGGATCCACCGTAAGGCCCTCCGGCACCTCGAGAGATATGTTTTTCAATCTGATGGCCTGTTTCTCATTCAGCGGGGAGTTCGTCATCACGCCTCCTCCGATACTGAATTCAATACGGATACCGTCAAAGGGAACGATAGTGTCTGTGTTGAATCCGATCTCGACCTGGGAAGACGACGGGGCGTCAAGTGTCCCGGCCTTAATGTCACTCTTCACCACGGGAGAATATTCACTGACCACATTCCCTTCTTTGTCAATCATTTCCACATGGAGGTTCAGGTCCACGGGGATGGTGTTGACGGCATCCATTTTGATCCTCATCGGGCTGATGAAATCAAGGGCCATCGTCGTGTCGACATTGAAGCCGTGGATGTCCTTTTCCGCGGAGAATGACGCGTCCTTGCCAAGCCGCAGTGGCATGATTGCCCGGTTGGTGACCTGGAAACCGTAGTCAACGCCCGGACGGACTTTTACCCAAGTCTCATCCTGGCTAACCTCAACACTGCCGAAGGATACAGCCATGAGCGATTCCTTGCTCTGGAGAACATCGGTAAGCCCGTCAATCTTGTAGGACATGCTTCCCTCCGGGGCATTCCTTCCACTTCCGGAAAAGTAAAGGCTGGTGTTCATCTCCGCGGGGAAATGAATGGGAGTCTTGCCATAAAAGCTGCCGAGGGGGAACTCTCCCAGAGCGTCGAACTCCTCGTTGTAGATTCTCAATATAGTGCTGTATTCCACACCGGCGGGATATCTGCTTTCAACCTGGAACTCACACTCAAGATCGTATGGCTCCAGATCGGCATAGGAGGTAAGAAGGTTCAGTGTGATCGGGAAAGAGAACAGGTTAAGGACAACTGGAGTCTCGCCCAAAATCACCTCAGCCTCGTCGAACTTGCCTTCAGGAATATTTACAGAAACCTCTCCGCCAAGATTCACATCCCCACTGAGCTCGGAGGTCACGTCCGCGGAGGAAAGCCGTATCGTCCCGTCCAGCGAAATGACTCCTTCAAGATTCATCTCGGTCTCTTCCGGGACCTGGATACCGTTCTCAACAAACAGCTTGTTCACGATAACCGGTACCGTCAGGCCGTCCTCGGAAGAGATGGTCAAGTCTTTCTCGAGCGTGAGGACGTGGCCGGCAGTGAGGGAGAACGGTCCTGAAGGTTCCGAAGCGAAAGCCCACTCAGGAAGTGTGATCTTCGTTCCCTTCAAGAGCGTGAACCCTTTCAAAGGAGTCAGAGAGAAGGAAATAACCCACTCCATCGGCTCAAGGTCAACTTCCTTGATGGCCGAAATCCTGTTCCCGAGACCTTTTGTCCCCAAGGTGAACCTCATAGGAATCTTTACTGGGATCTCCATTGATTTCCATCCGGATGGGAAGTTGGCGGAGATTTCAACCTTGTCCTCATTCAGGGAGGGCTGAATGGCGACAGAGTCAATCAAGTACTCCACTTCCCTGGTGGTAGAGTCGATGAGAACGCACAGGTTTCCACCCTCGTCGAAATCAAAAAGATCAGTTTTCTTCAGCACTTGTTTCTGCACCTTAACAATCCCTCTGACAAGTGGACCTATGGAAACGGATTCCAAGGAGCCGATCGGAAGTGTCGCGCCAGGAACCACTGTGACCGTGAGGTCCACTTCCTTGTTCAAATCATAGTCCTTGTCAATGGAGCATGCTGAAATGGCCAGCATAAATAATACTGAAGCCAAAAAGCGGAGTTTTTTCATTGATGCTATAATCGTGAAGATGTTTTTTACCCATCCACAAATATAGCGGTTTTAAAGCAATTTGCCAATAATCCCCTCTTACTTGGTGACGATGGGCGGGGCGCCGGGAACCCAGCCCGTGGCTGAGCGGGTTCCTGGAGCCGAGGACTGCTTTTGGGACCGGTTGACCGAGTCATATTCAAGGAACTTCTCAAAGGAAGCCTCCTCGCCGCTCAATTCCATGATCCTCTTGTAGATAGCCCAACGGGAAGGAGCGTTGTAATACTCGACATTATGGTTCATCATACTGTCATCAGACGGCCTGTAGATTCCTTCCGAGTACGGTCCGCCAGCGCCTTCAAAAACACCGGCCTCATTAGCGTAACGTTCATCAGAAAGAAAGGCACTCCACTTGACCTTTGCCGGATCGGAGGTGAAATCAATATTGGAATACCAGCCATACCTGTCATAAAGTCTCATGTACTCCTTGACGAGCTCCTGACTGGGAGAGCCGAAATCCGTGCTATACTCATCCGCGAGGAAGGCGAAGCCGTGACCACCAGCCTCGTGGCGGATCAGCGGACCATAACCCATACTGCTGTTGCCCACCGAGGAATAATATGCGATTCCGGTCTGGAGAGACTCCTTCATGGAAGTAATACCCCTCAATCCATTCGAATTGATCATCACTCCGATCAACAGGTTCTTCTTGTCCTTGATGCCTGGAACCATCAGGGCATATTCAAGGGCCTTCTCGTCCGAAGCTTCTGATATAGAAACAGTTGTTCCCGCACAATATGTACCGAGAGCGGTAGAACACCCAGTACCTGTCCTTCCGTTTTTGGAAACCACTTTCACCGCATACACGTTAAAGCGATCCCTGAACGTCTTGTAAGGCTCAATCTGGAAGAGTTCTTCCATGGATTGCCGCATATGATTCTCGTAAAGGCCGCCATTGACCATATCCCTGTCGGTGTAGGCGTCACCCATGAACACGACATTTATACCCTTGCCGACAGTGGCTTTCTGGAGGGTAATGACATCGCCGTCCTTTGAGTAATCGGTCGAGGAATATTCATCCTCATCTTCAAGAGGGCCGAAAATGTCCTCAAGGAATGGAATCAGGTCATTAAAAGCGACGTGGCCGAAACGGTTTTGGGAACGGTCAACGACATCCGGCGAGCAACTGAAAATTATATTTCCATTACTATCGATCACATTGGCAAAAGGGGTACCATAACTTCCTAACGCGTATTCCTCATGTAATTCTTTGCCGGCTGTAGAGAAATTATACCAGATGTCATAGCCGTTGCTCAAAACATAGTCCTTGAGCATCTTTTCTCCCTCCGAATCTCCCCATGCCGGTCTCGCTATAACCTCAAGACCAGCATCGTGGTACTTTTCGTGCATTCTTTTAAGCTGCGGAAGCAAGGCTGCGGAAAAACCGCACCAAGAAGCCCATTTGAAGACCACCGTAGCCTTGTTCTTAGACACGATCTCCTTATAAGGGATCGGTTTACCGGTGATCGCGTCATTGATGTCCTTGTCGAACCAGTAACCGGGAATGTCCCGATCCATGACTATGAACGGATCTGATTTCCTGTAGTCCAGATCATCTGCCGGAACCCCGGAATTGATGAACAAATTAATCCAATATCCGGGATTATCAGTCGTATAGAAATATTCGGGAATAAGTCCGGAGAACTTGTGATTTTGAATTGAGAAATGAGTGCCAAGTCTCAACCACGATTCAGGGATGACTCCAGTAAAGCCATTTCCAGAACAATCCAATTTCGGAATATAGATTCCTTCCACAAGATCTTCCCCCATCAATCTATCACTTTCCCCAAGAGACTCAGGCAAAGGGCCATCCATCAAGGTATTCAAATTGATGGCGACAAAAGCAAGGGGCATGCCGGAGAAAATGTCAGAAAGACTTGTCATTGATGTCCTCTCTATGACAAGCACTTCCAAACGGCCCAGCTTACTGAAACTCGGTGGAAGGGTCCCGGTCACTCCGGGTTCATTCTGAAGCCAGAACTTCACACAAGAAGACAAGGCATCAAAACAGTCCGGGAACTCACCTTTAAGACCTTGTTCTATGAAATACAAGCGCAATTCATGCTTTTGCTTGTTCCACTCAACTCCATTCCACGACGTCAAAGAAGCATCAGTTCCCCAGTTAGTGGCATTTTTCCAATTCGGGCCATCCATCGCATTATAAATCTCCATCAAGGCAGCCTTGATCCGACTCTCTTCATTCGGTTCGATAGTCACTTTGCATGTAGCCTCCTTGCCGCCGACCTTGGCTATGATCGTCACCTCACCCGCTTTAAGGGCCGTGATCTTGCCACCTTCTACCGTAGCTATGGTGTTGTCACTGGACTCCCATGTCACATTCTTGTCGTCGGCATCCGATGGAGACACCGTGGCGGTCAAAGTCACGGACTCTTCTTCAGTCAGACTCACCTCGGTCTGGTCCAAAGTCACAGAGGAAACCGCAATGGACTTCTTGGTGACTGTTACTGAGCAAGTTCCGGATTTTCCTCCAGCCATCGCCGTTATCGTGGCCGTGCCTGGAGACACGGCGGTCACAGTTCCGTTATTGACAGTGGCCACAGCCTGGTTGGAACTTGACCAGGTCACGGATTTATTCGTGGCGTTCGAAGGTGAGACAGTCGCCGTGAGGTTGGTCGAGCCGCCCACTTCAAGGGTGAGAGTGCTCTGGCTGACCGACACGCCGGACACGGCAATCTCGGGATCCTCTTTCGGGCCGCATGAACAGACAGCGGCCATAGTCAGGATGGAGGAGAGGAGAATAGTGAATAACTTTTTCATATTGACCAGGGAAAAATACTCTGGTCAATATATGAAAAAATAATGACTATCCCAAAAAAGATGCTTCGCTACGCTCAGCATGACATTGAGCGTCAGCATGATGTGGGCGCGCTAGTACCCGAAGATCTCTTCGAGGGTAAGGTGCTTTACAGGGCCGAGGGTGGAGATGAATTCGGTGTCGAAATCGCTCTCCCGGCCAAGGAAGCCGTAGATATATTCACGACCCTTAACCCACTTCTCCTGGAAGGCCTTGACATCCGCGAGCGTCATGTTCTGGACCGCCTCGAAAACGGCCTTTTCACGGCTCTCGGAAAGACCGAGTTCCCTTAAAGACAAGTACTCGTTCAGCACTCCCATCCCGGTGACCCTTCTGGTACGGATCTGCGAGAGAATAGAGGCCTTGGCCACCTCGAAAGCATTCTCCGACTCCGGCATATTATTGATAATCTGGTCGAAAGCCAGGACGGCATCCTTCAGCTTATCATTCTGGGAGGCGATGTAAGCATAGAAGTAATAATCGTCATCCGGATAAGACGGGTTAATCAAGGAAGCCCTGGCGGAATATGCCAAACCTCTTGCCTCCCTCATCTCCTGGAAGACGATGGCGTTCATCCCGCTTCCGAAATAATTGTTGTACATCGTGACAGCCGGATAGTTCGCCACATCGAACTTCTCTCCCCTGTCCGAATACTGGACATAGTAGAATTGGTTGGCGTCATAAGGAACCAGAAGCACCTCATTGCCAGTGACTTTACGATGAAGAGGATGCTCTTTGACAAGCGGCTCGGGATTAGCGGCGATCTTATGGTGATCCATGATTGTCTTCCTCGCGGCCACCTCTTCGGCAGGGCCGTAATAGAGCACGACATGTTTCTTGGAATACAGGTCCTTGACCAAAGCGAGCAACTCGTCGGAAGTTATGGAAAGAATCTGGTCGTCAGTGAGAGTCGACTTGGTGACGAACTCGGGACCATAATAGATGTAATCCTGAAGGGCGGCGAAACAAGCGCTTTGGCTGAGTTTGCTGTCAGCCCTGTCCTTCATGACATCAGCCTTAAGAGCGGACAGGATGGTGGTGTCAGGGACAGCGTTGAACACAAGGTCCTCGACGATGTCCATAGCGGCACCGATGTTCTCCTCAAGTCCCCTTACCGTGGCGACTGTCCGGGTCGAAGCGGGAGCCAGCCCGTAGGAACATGCGAGGGAATACATGTCTTTCTTGATCTGGGCGGCGCTCCTGGTCGGAGTCCCGAGGTAGCTCAGATAATTGAGAGCCAACGATATACGGGGATCATTCTGGAGACCTTTATCGAATATCGCAGTGTAAGTGGTGATGTCGTTGATCTCGTTTTTCTTGTAAAGGAACTCTATTCCTCCGGACAGCTCATCCCTGGCCATATCCTTGGTGAAATCAGGGAACACAGGCTCGATCGGCGCGACCTCTGAGTTCTGGATAGAGGTCAGGAAGTCGCTCTGCATGTGACGGTTGGTCTCGATCGGAGTTATGGCCGGAGCCGCGATCTTGTCGATATTCGGATCTTCTCCAATCTTTTTGTAAGCGAGCACATAGCTGTCAGCCCCAAGATATTCATTAGCCCAATCGGTGACCTGACGCTTGGTGACCTTCTCAAGACGCCTCATCTGGAGGGCATCATCCTTCCAGTTATGTCCGCTGATGAAAGAATTGACAAAGGACATCGCCCTGCGCCCGTTGTTCTCCAACTGCGACATATTACGGAGCTTGATGTTATTGATGGTTGACTTGATAATCTCCTCATCAAAGTCACCTGTACGCAGTCTTCCGACCTGCTCGAGCATAAGGTCACGGACTTCCTCAAGGGACTGACCCTCACGAGGATAACCGACCAGAAGGAACTCGCCGTAATCCGGACGGGAATAGTTCATGGAATAGAATCCGCCCACTTTCTGGGCCTGTACCAGATCAAGGTCCGCAAGACCCGCGGCGCCGTTGAAAAGGACAGAGTTGACGATCCCTCCAACCTCACTCCTGAGGATGTCCTTGTCGCCCGGAGTCCTCCAGCCGATCATGACAAACTCAGCGTCAAGGCCATAGACTGTCTTTTCGACAGGCTTGGTGATCTGAGGCTCAGGCTCGTATTGAAGAGTCTTGATGTCCGGATTGGGCTCCCACTCCCCGAAATACTTCTCGATCGTGGCCACGAAAGTGTCGGGATCGAAGTCGCCGGACACACAGATAGCCACATTGTTGGGAACATAGAAATTGCTCCTGTGGTTCTCGATGTTGATGATCGAAGGATTCTTGAGGTGCTCCTGGGTGCCGATAGTGGTCTGGATTCCGTAAGGGTGACGGGAAAACAGCACAGAATCAATAGCTTCCATAGCCTTGGAGTCATCCTCCGTCAGGCTCATGTTCTTCTCCTCGTAGACCGCTTCCAACTCGGTGTGGAAACCGCGGATCACGGGATGGATGAACCTGTCAGCCTGGATTTTGGCCCAATTCTCAATCTGGTTCGAGGGAATATCCTCCTGATAGACAGTCATATCATTGGATGTGAAGGCATTGGAGCCTGTGGATCCGATGATGGACATCAGTTTGTCATATTCATTGGGAATAGCGATCTTCGAAGCCTCATAGCTGATAGAGTCGATCACATGGTAGAGGGCGACCCTCTCCTGGGGATCAGTCTTGGTCCTATATTCCTCGAAAAGGCTTCTGATCTGCTCAAGCATAGGCTTCTCGGCCTCATAATTCGAAGTGCCGAAACTCTCTGTCCCCTTGAACATAAGATGCTCAAGATAGTGCGACAGGCCCGTTGTCTCGTGCGGGTCATCCTTGCTTCCGACACGCACAGCGATGTATGTCTGCAGGCGCGGAGTTTCCTTGTTGACGGTCATATAGACCTTGAGGCCGTTGTCAAGGGTGTAAATCTTCGTCTTCATGGGATCGCCCTTCACGGTCTCGTACTTGTACTTGGCACAAGAGCCAGCGAGAAGGAGCGTCAGAGCGGCAGCGACGGCCGCCATAATAAACTTTTTCATCTCTAATGATTTGTATTGGGGCACAAACTTAATCATTTTTCACAGCAACACAAAAAAGTGGTATATTTGTAGTTCTAGCGTACATTCAAAATGGCGGCAAAAAAAGAGCATAGGATAGAGATAAGGAACAAGAAGGCCTCGTTCGACTACGAGTTCCTGGAAACTTATGAGGCGGGGATAGTGCTCGTCGGCACGGAAATAAAGTCCATCAGGATGGGCAAGGTCTCTCTGGTGGACTCGTTCTGCTATTTCGTTGGGAACGAGCTGTTTGTCAAGGGAATGAATGTCGCCCAGTACTTCTGGGGATCGTGGGGGCAGCATGAGCCGATGAGGGATCGAAAGCTGCTTTTGACAAAGAAAGAGCTCAGGCATCTCCATCAGGCGGTCAAAGAGAAGGGCCTCACGATCGTTGCCGTCAAGTTGTTCATCAATGATGAGGGTTTCGCCAAATTGGTGATCGCTCTGGCCAGGGGCAAGAAGTCTTTCGACAAGAGGGCCTCAATCAAGGAAAAGGATATCCGACGGGAGATGGAGAGGGGCGATTAATATGGCAAGGAACCGTCAGAACAAGCTTCGGGAGGCGATACCCATCCCTCCTCCGGCTCCGCTTCCGGATCCGGAAGTCATTGACGTGCAAGCCATTCTAAATGAATATCTCTCCGGCAATATCGACCTTATCGTCGTTCTTGGTCCCACCGCCTCCGGCAAGACCCGCTATGCCGTAGATTTAGCTCACCAGCTCACACAGGCCGTGGAAGCTGTCCCCTCCGACAACGCCTCGCTTCGCTCGGCCCCACCGCTCGCTTCACTTCGTTCCGCTCCGGTCCCCCCTCTTACGTGGCCGAGGGTGGCCACGGTTGCGGAGGGCACTATACCTCCGTGCTGGGACAGCCGGCTTCAGCCGGCGCGCCGAAGTGAGGAGCGATGCGACGAACGGGAGGCGCAGGGCCCCGAAGCCGAAGGCTTTGGGAACATTCCCCCCCACCGGGGGGCCAGGGGGGGTGAACCATGTCCATGTTGCGAGATCCTGTCTGCGGATAGCAGACAGGTATATCGCGACATGGACATCGGGACGGGGAAGGATCTGGAGGAGTACGGCGATGTGCCATATCACCTGATCGACATTGTGCCGGCGGGGACGAGATTTGACCTTTACCAGTGGCAGGAAGCCTTTGAGAAGGCTTACAAAGACATCAGGGAAAGAGGCCGGATCCCGATCTTGTGCGGAGGCACCGGTCTTTACATCGAGGCCGCCACTTGCGGATATTCCTTACCCCAAGTTCCACCAGACGAGGAACTACGGGCCGAATTGGAACAGTACCCTATCGAGGAACTGATCAGTCGGCTCGCCGCATTCGGTCCGCTTCCCGGCGAAGGTGTGCTCCAAAGCAAAAGGAGGGTGGTCCGGGCGCTGGAAGTCGCTATGTACCAAAAAGATCATCCGGTCCAGAAAAGAGACTACCTGCCAAAGAAACCATATTACATCGGCACCCTTGTAAGCCGCGAAGAAAGGAACTCACGAATAGATTCCCGTCTTGACGCGAGGCTTCAAAACGGCCTTGTTGAAGAGGTAAAAGACCTGCTGGACAGCGGCATACGGGCGGAAGACCTGATGTATTACGGCCTTGAGTACAAGTTCGTGACCCAATATGTGCTGGGGATCCTGAGTTATGAGGAGATGAGGCTCCTACTTGGAAATGCCATCCACCAGTTCGCCAAACGGCAGATGACCTGGTTCCGTGGCATGGAAAAAGACGGGATAAAAATCCATTGGACAAACGTTTAATCACCAAAATATCATGAAAGTAGCGATCATCATGGGGTCCACAAGCGACCTCGAGGTCATGTCCGGAGCCTTCGGGATCCTGGATGATTTCGGAATTGAATATGAGAAAAGGGTCATCAGCGCCCATAGGACTCCCGAACTGATGTTCGAATATACCAAAGCCTTGAAAGGCAGGGGCTTCGGAGTCGTTATCGCCGGAGCGGGCGGAGCCGCCCATCTGGCCGGAGTCGCCGCCGGACTCACTACCTTGCCCGTCATTGCCGTCCCAATGGCCACCAAGAACCTCGGCGGTCTTGACTCCCTCCTCTCAATGGTCCAGATGCCCACAGGGATCCCCGTGGCGACTGTCGCTATCGGAGGCGCCAAGAACGCGGCGATACTTGCGGCAGAGATCCTCGCCCTTGGTGACAAGGCCATCTCAGACAAACTGGATTCCTATAGGGAAGCCCAGGCCGAGAAAATACGTAATACCACGATCTAAATGAATACCAAGATGTTGGCCGCGTTGCTGGCGTTATTTCCTCTGGCAGCGCAAGCCCAGAGTGTAGTCACCCTGCAACCTGCCGGGGAAGACGGGCTCTACACTATCGAGACATCCGTCAATGGAGTTGGAGTACGGACCTACTACACCGAAGAGAACTGGTTCGTGAGTATGTCCACGACCACCTACCTGTTCCTTTACGAGAACGGGTACATCAATGACGAGGATGTCAAAGGAATCACGACATTAAAGCTTCCGGACGGCTCCAACTCAAAGGGAGCGGCCTTCGTGATCCGGAATCTTAAGGTTGGGGACCATATTCTTGTGACGGACATTCCCGCTTTCGTAGTCAGCAAGCAAACAGTCCCGCTGATCATCGGAAGCTCTGCTTTCGAGAGCCTCGGCGATGTCACAAGGGATGGCGACAAGATTGTCATAGGAGACCTCGAGAACATCGAATCAATAGCGGAAGTCGTTGATCCTGTGGACAGTCTTCGTATAGCTGCCCAGGCTCATCTGGATGCGGAGGAATATTCAGAGGCAATCGCATGCTTCTCTGACCTGAAAGCCCGGGGAGCCTTGAATATGCTGACAGAGTACCAGTACGCCATGCTGCTTGGAATAACCGGCAAGGACTCCGAGAATATTTCCGTCTCAAACGACTGGCTCGCTTCCAATGAAGGGAAGTCCTTGACGATGGATTATTGGATTCACAATGGTATGGGCGCGTCATTCGCCCGACTCGGGGACAACGCCAACGCGATCTCCAGTCTGGAGAAGGCAGTCGGGGCATATTACAAGTTATTCAACACCTCCGAGAAAGGCATCAAGGCAGGCAACTTCCGAGACAATAATCTCGGCTCTACCCTCTATCGGCTCGGCAGGGTCTATGCCGCCGAAGGCAAAGTGAGGTTGACCGAGACCTACTGCTCCCTGGCCGCCAAATGCGGCTACCAACCCGCCATCGACTTCTGCGACCAGTACAAGATCAAGTACTGATGTATTCCTTGAGGGCGTCGATGTACTTGCGGAAGGCTTCGAGGCCGGCGGGGGTTATGGAGCAGGTTGTGCGGGGCATCTTGCCTTTGAAGCCCTTCTCGACGGTGATGTAACCCGCCGAAGAGAGCTTGTCCAGCTGGACGCTGAGATTGCCGGCGGTGGCTCCGGTCTGCTGCTTAATGTACGTGAAATCAGCTGATTCCACGCCAGCGAGAAGGGAAATCACCGCCAGTCTCAACTCAGAATGAAGGATGGGATCCAGTTTCGGGAACATCTCTCTATTTGTTCTGACGTTTGACGATAAAACCCGTAGCCGCAAGGACGATCCCGGCCAAAGTGAAGATGAACATCTGCTCCTCGTTAGCCCCTGTGATATAATAAATGGCCAAACTGCCGATGCCGGTGACAAATCCCGCGATCTTAATCGCCCAATTCTTCAAGGCGACACCGCTTATGGTCTCTGCCAGACCGAAGAGAAGAACAATGCTTGCTGTCAAGCCGGCTCCCACAGCTATCTTTCCCAGAACATTATCCCCAAACACAGAGTAAAGCACTGAAAACGCCGCTACCGAGCAGGCGAACACACCGAAAGAGGTCCATATTCCGGAAACTATCCGGCTGACGGCATTGGTAGCCATCGCCGGTTCCTCTTTGGAGCGGATCATCCTGGCGAGCGGATACCCCACAAGAGGCATCGCGAACCAGAGGTTATTCCAGTAAGCGTGGCCGGTTGACTTCCAAAGCGCATAGACAAGCAACGAGAAACAAGTCAGGAGAATTCCCCAAAGAATGAAGTATTTCCCTCCCCGGCGGATAATCTCCTTGCTGTTGTTATTCAAGGTCTCGGTGATGAGAGCGAGGCTCTCACTAGCCGTCATTTCTTTGTTTTGTTCCATAATATCAATTGTTTACATTGTTTTCAGAGCCAAGCGAGGCTGCGCATACCACCTTAGCTCTGTCGCAAATATAAACAAGTTTATATTATAAACCAAATTTTATTTCATTAATTTTGATGACAAACGGTAGGTTCCCGAGACAAGTTCGGCAGTACCCTGGGCCTTGATGCCGCTGCCGCTGAAAGTCTCGCCTTCCACGGGCCACTTAAGGGTGGCGGAGCAGCCTTCGGGAACCGTGATATCCATCGACAAACGGCTCCCGGATCTCTTCCACCCCACATGAATGGGCCCATAGACGGTGTCGAGAGTATAATCGACACTGTCAAGACCATCCGCAAGGAAAGGACTGATTATAGAATGTTTATAAGCCGGGCTCTCGGGATCTATCTTAAGACCAGCGAGATAGCGGTAGAACCAGACCAGAGAGCCGCCGAACATGGGATGGTCATGGCTGTACTTCGCGTCAAACTGCTCCCACATTGTGGTGGCGCCTTCTTTTATCATCTTCCCGAAACTCGGGAAGTCATCTTTGCGAAGGATCTCCCAGGCGAGATCGCCAAGGCCGCAATCGGAAAGAACCTCGAAGAAAACCCGGCTCGCGATCAAGCCGGTCACAATATGGTTGCCACGCTCCCCTATCCTCTTTTTGAGATCATTGATCACCCTCTCCCGCTCGGTCTCAGGCACACCTATGCGCAGAGCCATCACATCGCACTCGTCAGGACCGTAAGTGCCTTCCTTCGGATCGTAGAATTTAGCATGGAATGCCGCCGCGATCTTATCCGCAAGTGCCTTATACGCCTCAGCATCAGCAGTTTCTCCGAGCACATGGGCTATGCGTGAAGTATAGTCGGCGCAAGTCCAAGCGACATAAGTGTGGACCATCTCCTGAGAGGGCGTTGTGAAAGGAGCCGCATGTTCACCAAGGTTCATCAGGAAACTGTCGTCACAGACTTCAGTTCTTATTGTCCCTTCTGGAGTAGCGAACGAAGCGAGGAAATCCGTCTCCATCTTTATCGCCTCATAGTGCTCCGCCAGGAGCTGACGGTCTCCGTAAGCCAGGTAATACTCCCAAGGAATAATGGTCATCGCAGCCCCCCAACCGGGACCACCGGCGCATCCGGGCTCCCATGGAGCGCTGTTGGGGACATAGCCGCTGACAGTATCCTGTGCGTTTGAGATATCCTTGATCCACTTGTTGTAGAAAGAGCGGGCGTCGAAGTTATGCATCACCATGGCGCTGGTTATCTGCCCGTCACCGGTATATGGTCCCCTCTCGCGGTGAGGGCAATCCGAAGTGATCCCGCCATGCAGATTGTTCTTCTGGGTACGAATCCAGATATTCGAGATGGCATTAATCAGGGTATCGGATGTCTGGAAAGAGGAGTTCACAGGGACATCACTGCAAACTGCTTCAGCGACAACGTCTTCCAATGCCATGTCACCTTCCCAATTCTCGACTATGGCGCTGTGGAAGACATACCAATCAAAGACAGGGGCGTAAGATTCACTCCCTTTGCCTGAGCAGACATATTCACTGATGCCATTGTAGTTGTAATCATGAGCGAAATCGCAAATATACCGGATCTTGAGGGTGTCTCCGGCAGCGCCTTGGATATTGCTGAGCCTCATGCGGCCGGATATCTCCTCAGGGAAAGTAATCTTGTATGTCTTGTCCGCTATCTTCTCAATCCCGACAGGCTTGAAAGTCTCGATGACCTTATCGTGAGGGCCCATCTGGGCGTGCAGGGCACCGCCTGGGGCATTCCGTTGGACAGCGGAGGGCCAAAGAGAGTCGTCGACATCCGGACTGCTCCATCCTGGAGTCTCGAAACGGGCGTCATATACCTCACCACCGAAAACATCGTTGGAACGGATAGCACTTTCCCTCACCTTCCAGGTCTCATCGGTAGATATTGTCTCACGCGAGCCGTCCTTGTAGCTTATCTCCAATTGAGCCTTGACTCTCGGGGATCCGTATCCCGCCGTCCAGATGTGGGCGGAATTGAAGAAGCCGTTCCCGAGGACGCAACCAACGACATTCTCACCCTGGCGTATGCTGGAGGTGAGGTCATAACCAAGATAGAAAACGCTGTGAGCCCTGGAGTTGAGGATCAGGGGCAAACGTCTGCGATCCATGTCCTTACGCTCTCCGTAATCCGTCTGGTTGGGGCTTAAGAGGTCATCACCAACCTTGGCTCCATTGAAATATGGTTCGCAATAACCAAGACCGGAAATAAACAGATGAGCGTCCAGGACTTCCTTGTTGACTGTGAATTTCTTACGAATAAGAGGTGCCGGGGTCGAAGGGGACGCGGCCTGCACCACGGCGACCTTAGTGTCATTGCCGATCAGATCATAGATGGGATAACCATCCCGCCAGTCACGGGGATTCTCGATGTCCCAAGGAGCGCCAATCCATTCCGCCGTCCATTCCGAAGGATCGAGATAGCCGCTCACCCACTGGGCGACAGGGCTCCATCTTGAGACTTTATCCTTTGAGTCCCAAACCCTTACACGCCACCAATAGCGTGTAGCTGATTTTAAAAGATTTCCCGCATAGTTCACAAATGGGGCAGACGGGCCGGAGACCTTGCCACTGTCCCACACGTCAGGTCCGGATTCCAAACCTTCCCGCGACGAAGCGACCTGGATCTGCCACGCGGTCTGGTCATTGCCATGAGTCCTCCCCTCTTGAATATTCACCCAGGAAAGGCGGGGAGAAGTCTCGTCAACCGCCTGGGGATCAGACTGGTACTCGCACATAAGGTCCTGCGGCCGCAATACTGACGAGCAGCCTGCGGACAGAAAAGCCAATGCGATAATTATAAATGATTTACGCATAATATTCATTCAACCGTGATCTCTTTGGACACAAGAATATGCCTGGAGTCGGAGCCGATCTCTATGAGGTACTTTCCAGGATCTACCTTCCAATCCCCTGAGTGGACATCGTAGTATGAGAAAGCGTCCGGGCCCAAGGTGAATTCAACCTTGGCCTCGCCTCCAGCGGGAATATCCACCTTGCGGAAGGCCTTTAGCTCATGAACCGGCCTTGAAACGGACGGGGCCAGGGGGCGAACATAGACTTGAACGACCTCCTTGCCTTCTCTTGAGCCGGTGTTTGAGACTGTCACAACCCCCTTGAAACCAGCGTCTTCCTTCGAAAGGGTCAAGTCTTCATACTCGAAATCCGTGTAGCTCAGGCCGTAACCGAACGGGAACTGTGGCTCCGCCCCTACGGTGTCGTAGTAGCGGTAACCGACCATAAGGGAGTCGGAATAAATGATATAGTCCTTGTTCTCCCAGCCCAGCTTGGCTTTCGGGGTCTCCGAATAGCTCTTTGGCCAGCTGAAAGTCAGGCGTCCGCTGGGATTGACTTTTCCGGTGAGGATATTCGCCACGGCCGTACCGCCCTCTATCCCGCCATACCAAGTCTCCACGACCGCCGGGACTTTGTCAAGCCAGTCCCCTATCTCAAGCGGGGATCCGTTCACTAAAGTTACGACAGTGTTTTTGTTGGCTTTGGCGAGTCTAAGGATAGCCTCCTTCTGAAGCTCGGGGAAAAGAAGGGTTCTCCTGTCAGAGCCCTCTGTGTCAATGTTCAAGTCAAGGCCTCCGACAAACAAGACAACATCGGCCTTCCTGGCCTCGTTCTCCATAACCTTCCAGCTTTTCTCATCCGCCTGGGAGTCCGGGGTCGACCATTCCACATGGAGGAAGGCGTCACCGCGGCCCCTTGTGTAACGGACACCCAAAACACAGCGGGTCCCCTTAGCCAAATCGATTATGGCAGAGGTGGTTCCACGCTCAGCCTCAGCCGCTTTCAGCACGGCCATCGGGGCATATTCCTTCCAACTGTCGGAAAGGATGACATCGCCTCCCCCGGCTGAGATCCTGAAAGAATACTTGCCGTCAACAGGAGCGATGAAAGAGATCTCATACCGAGCCTCCCTCCAATTACCCACGGGGATGGATGGATCCGGGGAGCGCATCTCCCACATGAAATTGATCTTGTCCTCTTTCCGTGTCAGCACCGGGCTGTCGGAGCCTTTTACCGAATACATAGCCTTGATGTCCATGGACTCCGGAAGCTCACGGAAACCGCCGAGCGGAGCCCAGTCGAAGAAACGTATCTTCTTGTCTCCGAACGCCTTCCGCAATCCCTCGAGGATCGTGACCTCGTCCGGGCTGTTGACCCAGCAGCTTCCTCCCATAAGGTACTCGCAATTGCGTAGCGTCGCGTTCGGGCCGGTGACAAGGACCCTGCGGACTTTCTTCGGGTCAAGAGGGAGAAAATCGCCTTCGTTCTTCAACAGGACAATTCCCTCCTCGGCGACTTGCCTGGCCAAGGCAATATGCTCAGGTGTGTGACGCTGATATCCTCTCGCTATGTCCGGATTCTGATCCAGCAAACCTACCCATTCGTAGGCCCTGAGCATACGCAGAACCTTCTCATCTATAAGGCTTTGAGGGACAGTTCCTTTACGGACAGCCTCGAGCAATGGGGCGCCGAAAAGGCAGCCATCGCCTCCCGGCATGGATTTGTCAAGGCCGGCGAAAGCGCTCTTCTCCACGGAACGGGCATTCAACCAGTCGGTTATGACGAACCCGTTAAAACCCCATCTGTCCCTGAGCAGTTCGGTAAGCAGCCTCCGGCTGTCGCTCACGAACTCGAAATTAACCCCGTTGGCGGAAGTCATAATAGACTGGACATCAGCTTTTTCCACCGCAGCCTTGAAGGCCGGGAAATATATCTCATGCAGGGTGCGCTCGTCAACTATTGAATAATAGTCATTACGGTTGTTCTCCCGGTTGTTGCAGGCGAAATGCTTGAGGCAGGAGATCACATTCCGGCTCTGGATTCCTTTGACTGTGGGGACGACAAGCTCGGCGGTAAGGTAAGGATCCTCGCTGTAATACTCGAAGAAACGCCCTCCCAGCGGGTCACGGAGGATGTTGCAGGCCGGGCCGAGAAGCATGGTCCTGCCCAAGGACCTGGCTTCCTCTCCCCAGACGGTGCCGACCTTGTACATAAGGTCAGTGTTCCAAGTGGACGCTGTTCCCAGTCCGGCCGGGAAGCCGGTTACGATCTCCCCGTCTCCATGAGGTCCCCTTCCACCATCTGTCATCTCCAAAGACGGAATGCCAAAGCGAGGGACTCCTGGATCGCCATGACAAAGGTCGATCTTCTCCTCAAGGGTCAGACTATTGAAGATCTCCATCACCCTCTTCTCATTCTTGGAAGCCTGAGCTATCAAAAGAGCCGGAAGAAGGACCGCGAGACTGACGGTAAATATCTTTCTATTAAGCATATTATTTACAGCACATTATGAACTGTCCAAGTCCGGGGTTTCTTGACAGGGAAGGATCCCGTGGCGCGGATGTCCTCAACCGAGGCTCCGAAATGAACCTGGTAATTACCGGCGGCGGTTTCCCACGACGAAGATGCCTCATTGAAAGAGGCGAGGTCATAGGCGGGAACGCTGAACGACAGGGTCTGCGACTCTCCGGGTGCGAGGGACTTTGTCTTGCCGAAAGCCTTCAGCTCACGGGCGGGTTTCTCAAGTCCACCGGAAGGTGCTGACACATAGACCTCCACGACTTCCTTACCGGGCACGGAGCCGGTGTTGGTCACAGTCACGCTGGCAGTGAACCCGTCCGAGGTCGCCTTCACGACAGGCTTTGAATACTGGAAGGTGGTGTAACTCAGCCCGTAACCGAATGGAAAGGAGACCTTTACCCCACGGGTAGCGAAATGGCGGTAGCCCACCCATATTCCTTCGGCATATTCAGTGTAATCGACATTCTTCCTGAGGCCTTCCTCCGACTCACCTCTCTGGGGGAAAGCGGGGAAATTGGCGCTTGAGGGATGGTCGAGAGCGTCGAGCGGGAAAGTCATCGTGAGTTTTCCCGAAGGATTGACCTTGCCGGTCAGCACGTCAGCCACGGCATAGGCTCCCTCCTGCCCGGGCTGCCAGGGCAGCAGAATGGCATCCGCGAGATTAATCCAAGAGGCGGTCTCTATGACTCCGCCAATATTCAAGATCACGATGACCTTCTTGCCCTTGGCGTGGAACTCATCCGAGACACGGCGGATCAGCTTGCGATCCCGCCCGGTGAGCTCAAAGTCGTCAACCATGGAGCGGTCATTCCCTTCTCCGGCGTCCCGGCTTATCACTATGATTGCCGCATCTGACTCAGCCGCCTGCCGAGGCAACTGATTCAGAGGCACTTCCGGCTCCGAGACTTTCTTCCCGTAGCCCCAGGACTCATACATCAACCAATCCATGGCCCCGGCCACACGCTTGGTCGCGTGATCCAATTCGACACAGGCCTTGTAGTAGCCCGCAAGGTCCTGGTTCAACTCGAAACCAGCATCTGTGAGGCTCTCCCTCATGTTCGCCACATGCTTCGCCACCACATGGCCGGAACCGATCCCGACCGCCACAAGATCCTCGGAGCCGACCCCATAGACCGCCAGTTTCTCGTTCCCCTTCAGAGGAAGGGTGTTGTCCTCGTTCTTGAGCATTATGATTGACTCCCCAGCGACTTTCCTGGCAAGCTCCGCATGGGCTTTGAGATCAGGATTATTGGAGAACTTAAATCCCTGAAAACGAGGAGTTGAGACTATGTAACGGAGGATATGACGTGCGTTCCTCTCAAGCTCGGCGCGTGTGATGGTCCTGTTCTTGACGGCTTCGAGCATGCGCTCCAACTCCGGTTCGCTGCCAGGCTGCATCAGGTCGCATCCGGCCTTCGCCGCCTTGACTGTGCCTTCCTTGGCGCCATGGTCGGTCAGGACCACTCCTTCGTAGCCCCATTCGTCACGCAGGATGGTGGTCAGCAGGTCATATGACTGCTGGACGTACTCACCGTTAAGCTTGTTGTATGATGCCATCAGGGCACCGGGGTGCCCCTCCTTGACGGCTATCTCGAAATTCTTGAGGTATATCTCCCGAAGCGCTCTCTTGGAGACGCGGGCGTCATTCTCCGTACGGTTGGTCTCCTGGTTGTTGGCGGCATAATGCTTCACAGTGGCGGTCACCCCATTGCCTTGGATGCCACGGACATAGGCTGCCGCCATCTTCCCGGAGAGGAAAGGATCTTCCGAGAAATACTCGAAGTTCCTGCCACAGAGAGGATTACGGTGAATATTCATTCCTGGTCCCAAGAACATGTCGACGCCATATTCGTGGACCTCATTCCCGAGGGCCGCCGCCATCTTCTCCATCATTTCCGTATCCCAGGAGCTGGCCGTCAGTGTGCCGACCGGGAAGGCGGTGCAGTAGAAGGTCTTGTCGGTATTCTCCCTGAAAGGGTAGAAATGGAGTCCGGCGGGGCCGTCACAGGATATGGTCGCAGGGATCCCCAGGCGGGGAATGCTCCTGACTCCCGCCGCCGTGCCCTCGAAGAACTCGAACTCTTTCTCCTTTGCGCCCACAAGCAAGGAGGCGAGTTCCTCGTCTGTCATGGCTTTTAAAACTTCCTCGATGTTGTCCGGACGCAGTTTCGGCTGTCCGAAAGAAACCATTGTCGCCAAGGAAAAGGCGACGACCGCTATCAATTTAATTCTCATACACATATTCCACTATCACTTTCCGGTCATCGGTCTCTATCGCCTTCTGGCCGTCATTAGTGCCATTCAAGCTGTTTTGAACCGTTGATAGAGAACCGGCCGGATAATTCTTACCATTACATTTTATCTCACGAGCGTTTTCCGGAACCGCCACCAGGCAAGGTCTGCCGGTAGGATTCTGAATCTCCAGCCGCATTCCTCCCGGAATTTTGGCGGCATGAAGATTCACCGTCTTGCCCCCGACAGGGACCGCGCATTCGACCCACTCCAAGTCTCCGAGCTGAGGACGCGCGAGTATTTTATCCCAACCGGGTCCGACAGGAGATATACCGGCCACATATTGTGACAAAAGGGTCAATGGCCCGGCAGCCCAGCCGTGATTGATGCTTGAGTTGTTCCCTGAGGTCCATAACTCCCATAAGGTTGACAAAGGGCTGAGGACCATCTCTTCGTAACGTTCCCTCATCCTCACCAAGCCACCTTCGATGTCATCACGGATAAAATAAGACTCAAGGATGTACTTCTCCATGTACGGACTGGCGTAGCGGGAGCCCTCCAATGCCTTGGAAATCCCTTCCATTTGACTTGGTGACGCGAATCCCGCCAGAATAGCCATGCCGTTTGCCCTGTCGTCCGGAGGACCGGAGTGACCCGGACTACGATAGCATTGGCCATCCCAGAAAAGCGATCTGGAGGCATCCAGAACCTTGTTCCTGAGCGAATCACAATAGGAAGCATACTCGCCATCATGAGCGATCTTTGCGATCTCACCAGCTGCCTCAAGCGCAAGGCAGTACCATGCGTTATCCAAGATAGGGACATCCGCATTCTCCCCCCAGTCCGGCCAATCCCATCCGCCGGGACGATGAATAACCAGGTCGTTATCATCTAACTCCCAGAGAGACAGGTATTTCTTGATTGCCGGATAAGCGTGGAGCATCGTGGCGGAATCGCCCGAAAAGAAGTAATAGTTCCAGAAACCGAATTTTCCTATGCTTGCCAAAGACTGAAGCGGCAGTTCCCTATCCCAGTTTCCAGCCGGAACCGGCGAATAGAGCACGCCATCCGGTTTTTGCCAGTCAACCAGATTATCTATGGCCTTCTTGATCAACGGCAACGCCCTGCTGTCGCATGAATATAGTATCTCGCCCATCACTATCGTGGCGTCTCCCCACCATTGCGACCGTTCCCGGTCGGGATCCTGGATAGCATCCCGCATATTCATGTTCATAGTAGTCAGCGACTTCCGCCACAGGGTGTTAAAGAAGTCATCGTCACAAGAGAAAGCACCGATAAACTCCGTGTTGTAGGCCGTCTCCCTATAGCCAAGCTTGATTATCTCCACATCCTTGGGGCAAGTGTAGATGATAGAGTGGCCATTGACGTAATTAGGCATTTCGAATTCCTGCTCCCCGTCCCGGCTGATATACTCCGCTCTGACATTAGGCTCACCTCCTCCTTCGTAGTTGTCGCTCCTGATGTCGATCAATAGCCCAGCTTTGGAGCGAATCTTCATGTATGGAGTGACGGAGATGTTTTTAGGTAATACGCCTCTATAGCAGGTTACATCTTCTGCGACCTCACTCTCAACCCTCTCATATTCAATGATACCGGAATCTTTCCAATTAGGGATCGGACGGGGCCACAAGGCGTTCCAAGGGGCGCAAGGATAGCGTCCGAGGGTTGTGGCGGGTTCCCAGGAAGAATCCTCATAGTCCGGAGACATCCACTCGCCCAAAGAGAGCGAAGCATCATAGCGGACATTGCTTTCCGGCAACCTGAAATTGGGATGCGGCTCACCGGTGTCACCGAAAGCAGGATGGATCCTCGCCTTCCATGAAGCGTCGGACACGATGGTCTGGGAGCCGTTGTCAATCTCCGCGATTAGGCCGCATTTGCCACTGTTCTTATGGTTGAAGCCTTCTTTTCCGAAGTACCACACCAAGACGGCGATGGTGTTTTCCCCTTTCCTGAGATATTTCCCGATAGGAACTGAATCGTAGTAGGTGTCATGAGGATTGGGGCCTCTCTTGAGACCTCCTTCGAAGATGACCATTTGCCCGTTGACCCAAAGCCAATACTTTGAATCAACTCCTATATGCAAAACAGCGGAAGAAGCGACTTTATCGCAACTGAATTCCTTTCTGAAACACACCCACTGATTGGGTATGGAATTATCCATATCGGTGGAGATCCATTCGCTCTCCTTGAACACCTCCCTGGCCTCCCGGTTTCCGGAGGATCCACATGAGCAGAAAAACAATGCGGCTGCCGTCAGAAGAACAGCCGCACGCGCTAAGAAATCTCCCCTTTTACTCATCCACAAAGACCTTCTTCACGGCTTCAAGGTACCCGTAGCCATAGAGATCATCCGGTTCGAGATAACTGGTCTCGGTCCACTCGTTCCAACTGTTGATAGTGATTAGCGGATGGAGTTTCGGACGGGCGTCAACCCATGCCTTAGCCTTGCGAAGTGCCTGCTCAAAGCGCTCGGGAGTGTTATTCGTAGTGACAGCGCTCTTGCCCGTACGGGGACTGTTGTCCCAACCTATGCTTATGTGGGGATAATAAGGAATAGTGAACTCTTTCTCAAGTCTATCCCACTCAGGATAAACCTCTTCGAGAACCTTCTCATAGTCCTGGTCCACATTGGCGAAATGGCAGAACTGGTAGTGGGACATGCTGTTGAATCCCAGACGGCGAATGAAGGCGTCGCGAGGGCTCGCAGTGCTGGCCTTTGCCGCATCGACTCCGCTGTAGTTGAACTGGGAATTCCACATGGTGAACTGGAGCTCCAGATCGGGGAAGCCGGCCTTCTTGACCTCCTGACGGAACCACTTCAAGGCATCGATCGCGGCGTCAACCCCACCGATGCCCTCGATGAAGGTCGTGACCTCATAGATCATGAACACGGGCTTGCCGTCGATCTTGTAGTAGTTCGGCTGCTTGAAGAACATCTCGATGTTCCTCTTGCAGATCTTCTCGAACTCCTCACGGTCGACTCCGCCTCTCCAGATGATGTTCTCGCCTCCATATTTGGAAATACGGGTGTCCCAATAATTCTCCACATTATGGTTGGCCCACATAAGGTAGAATTTCATCTTGTCCTTGTTTGGAGCCTTCAGAAACCCGTCTGTCAGAGTCGTTTCCATGAACGGACGCCCGTCGAACCAGTACCAGTCGAAGATGAACACGTTCACCCCGTGGCGGGTGGCCTGGTCGATCTCCATCTCCATCACGGCGGGGTCAGCCTCATTGACATAGCCCCAGAGCGGATGACGATCCCAGTAGTGGCCAGGATTGCGCTGCTGCATGTTCATCACGGTCTCCCACTCGCCCATGCCCATGGGCCAGAAAGGCCGCAGGCGGGGATCGCCGGAAGCGTACGCCGGATAAAGGTACGCGGCGACGTCATAAGTCTTCTTCTTTTGCGCTTTCAGGCTGCCGCTGAACACCACCATCAAGCAAAGGATGAATAACAGGGTTCTTTTCATCATGTGGTTATTATTGTCAAACGTTAGACAAAATTACAAAAAGTTTCACTTATTTACCGCAACATTGGTAACCGCATCACGCCCAAGTCCGAGAAAGGCTCATCATACTGTAGATTCGCAAATCAAAGCCTATTGGAAAAAAGGCGAAAATACCCATAAGTCGCATTGGAAAAATTCTTGGAAAAATGGAAGTATTTAGCCATATTTGTACTGTAAAAAAGAATAGAAAAAAGGCAACACGATGATTACACGGAAATTAGACGCTTTCTTGAATGAGTTTTATCAAATCAGTGACAAAGCGCTCCTTCTCACAGGCGCGCGGCAGGTCGGCAAGACTGTGGCTTTCCGGAGATTCGCCGAACGGCATTATGCCCATTATATAGAGATTAACTTCCTCAAGACCCCAGCAGCGGTTTCCATCTTCAATAACGTCAAGTCGGCGCAAGATATCTTGACGAGGATCTCGGCTTTTACCGATGTGCCCATGGTCCCGGGTGAGACATTCATTCTTTTCGATGAGATCCAGGATTGCCCGGAATGCGTCACCCAGATAAAGTTCCTTGTGGATGATGGCAGCTTCCGCTATGGCCTGACCGGTTCCCTGCTGGGGGTTGAGCTTAAAGACATCCGTTCCGAACCTGTAGGGTACATGGATATTGCCGATGTCTTTCCGCTGGACTTTGAGGAGTTTTGCAGCGCCATCGGAGTGGCGAAAAGGATTGTGGACCACCTGCAATCCGCGTTTGAAAACAGAGTCCCGGTGGATCCTGTCGTTCACAGTCAAATGATGGGTGTCCTGAACCTCTACCTGGTGGTGGGCGGAATGCCGTCCGTTGTCCAGAAGTATATTGACACCCATAATATGCAGCAGGTCAGTACCGAGCAGCGAGCGATACTAAACCTGTATAAGCGGGACATTTCCCGGTATGATCCGGAAGAGAAACTTCTTCTCAATGAGATTTTCGAACTTATCCCCTCCGAACTTAATGCAAAGAATAAACGGTTTATACTCAAGTCATTGAACGAGGGAGCCAAGTTCAAGCAACACGAAGCCGGTTTCTTATGGCTCAAGAACGCTGGGGTCGCTATTCCAGTATTCAATGTGGAAGAACCCGTTTTCCCTCTGAAGTTGAACAAACAGAGGAACTTGTTCAAACTATTTCAAAATGACGTCGGATTGCTGGCGTACCAGTATGCGGACGGCATCCAGTCGCGCATACTCAGTGGAGAGATAAATCTCAACTATGGAGCCATATACGAGAATTTCGCGGCACAGGAACTCCATGCGCACGGTTATAAGGATAAACTGTACTACTTCAACAGCAAGAAGCAGGGGGAAGTGGATTTCGTGCTGGAAAACATGCAAGGAACCATTCTGCCGACAGAGGTCAAATCCGGGAAGGATTATGAATTCCACCTTGCCTTGAATAACATCCTTGGTAATGAGCAGTATGGTATTCAGGAGGCAATCATTCTCTGCAATGACAATGTCAGTGTACGTGGCAAGGTGGTCTATCTCCCTGTGTATATGACCATGTTCATAAAGCGCGGGCAGGAAGTGACGTCCGGAGAGTTTGTTCCCGACATCAGCGCGCTAACTTAGAGACTCTTGATCATAAGGACCCGGTCCTCGGGGTCGGGCTTCGGAGGAAGGACGAGCCTGCCGTCCTCGGTGGCGGTGACCTTTACCGGGGCGGCCTTATCCCCTGTCCGAGGATTGAACCATGTCAGCGAAAGAATCTTTCCCGCCTGGAAATCAGTTATTTCCCCGGTAGCGGTCTCTTTTGAGAAGAAATACAGTACATGGGTCTCAGGAGTCCTGGCGTAGACATAGGCCGCCGTCCTTCCACTGGAGTCCCTCGGCCTGGGAATATATTTCCTTGTAGAAACGCCTCACATATTCAAGGAAAGCGGGATCCTCAGAACGGACCTCGCAATCTTTCGAGAATATCCAATCGGGAAAGCCTCCATTTCTGGCCTCGCCATGGCAGAATGGGCCGATGCGTAACACTACTGGCATATTCTCGTCACGGCATATTTCCAGAAAATGGCGTAGATTCCTCTGCCCGCTCCAATCAAACTCGCCCTCAACCTCCTCGAAATGGTTCCAGAACACATAACTGGCGACAAACGAGAGCCCTCCTTCCTTCATCTTCCGGATTTCCCGGCTCCACTCTTCGGACGGTACCCTTGAGAAATGGATCTCGCCCATGGCGGGAACAACTCTTTTACCGTCAAACATCAAGCCCAGGCTGTCCCAGGTCACCTCCGCGCCAAACGCGATCCCGTCATGAGCGTCACGGGTAGGCCCGCAAGATAATGTCAGGAAAGATAAAGCGGCGGCCAAGGCTATCGAATATGCCGACCGTATCAAAAAAGCCCTTCTACTCATCCGCAAATTGTTTTTTATTTACCAAGATTACGAAAATTATTCAGGACTTCCTTATCTTTGAATAACGCAAACTACATCTCAATGACTAGAAGAATACCTCTACTGATCGCGCTGCTCGCCTGCATAGGATGCTCGAATTCCGGCACTCCAGCCTACAAGGATAGTTCAAAACCAATCGACAAGAGGGTGGAGGATCTCGTTTCGAGGATGACCCTCAAGGAGAAGCTTCGCCAACTCAACCAGCTCGACTGCGGATCAGTCATGAAAGACGGTGGCTTGGATCCCGCCAAGCTTAAGGAAATAATTGGCAATGACGGGTTTGGCAGTATTCAGGGAATAACCGTTCCCTCATGGGAATCCACAGCTTTTTTCAACGAGGTCCAACGTTACTGCGTCGAGGAGACTCGACTGGGGATACCTATTTTCACCTCGACGGAATCACTTCACGGAGCGATCCACGACGGTTCCACAGTATTCCCCCAAAGCATCGCTTTGGCTTCGACATTCGATCCTTCCCTGGCGCATGAGATGACCTTGGCGATCTCCGAGGAACTGATTTCCGAGGGAGCCAACCAGACTCTCTGCCCTGTGCTGGATGTCGCGAGAGATCCCCGATGGGGCCGGACGGAGGAAACTTTCGGTGAGGATCCTTACCTCAACGGAACTTTCGGAATCGCTGAGGTGAAAGGCTACCTCGAAGGAGGGATGAACCCCGTTATAAAGCATTTCGGACCCGGTGGAGAACCTGTCGGAGGACTTAACCTGGCATCCGTGGACTGTTCTCCAAGGGACTTGGAACTTATTCACCTCAAGCCATTTGAGATGGTTGTGAGAAACACCGGAGTCCGAGGGATCATGAGTTCCTACGATTCGTGGAACAGGGTTCCAAACTCGGCTTCAAAATTCCTCCTGACGGACTTGCTCAGGGACAAGTGGGGGTTCAAGGGATATGTTTACTCTGACTGGGGAGCTGTGGGTATGCTCCATAGTTTCCAAAGAATAGCCGCTTCAACCGAGGAGGCGGCCCGGCTGGCAATCTCGGCGGGACTGGACTTCGAGGCTGCCGGGGGCTGTTACCAAGAGTTGGAGACAGCGGTCAAGGAAGGCAGGATCTCCGAGAGCGTTGTAGACAAGGCCGTCGGCAATGTGCTGAGAGTCAAGTTCGAGATGGGACTCTTTGACAACCCGTACAGGAATCTTGGCGGGAAGGCTATTGTCAGAACCAAAGAACATGTGGCGCTCTCAAGAAGGATCGCGGATGAGTCGATCGTCTTGCTGAAAAATGAGGGGAACCTCCTGCCTCTCAATAAAGAGAACCTCCTCTCGGTGGCGGTAATCGGGCCCAATGCTGACCAGGTGCAATTCGGAGACTATTCCTGGAGCCGGTCCAACGAGGATGGGAAGACTCCGCTCGCGGCCATTAGGGAATATCTTGGCGGCAAAGTCAAAATCAACTACGCCAAGGGCTGCGACCTTGTCTCTGAGGATAAGAGCGGCATCCAGGAGGCCGTCAGAGCCGCATCCGCAAGCGATGTCTCGCTTGTATTCTTAGGGACCTGCAGCGCCTCACTTGCCAGGGACTATACAAACTCCACCAGCGGAGAGGGCTATGACCTTGAGTCCCTTGACCTTACCGGGGTTCAAGAAGATCTTCTCCGCTCCGTGGCCTCCACGGGGAAACCGGTCGTACTGGTCCTTGTCACGGGCAAGCCGATCTGCGTTCCCTGGGCGAAAGAGAATATTCCGGCGATTTTGACTCAATGGTACGGCGGGGAGACCGCCGGGGACGCTGTCGCGGGCATTCTGTTCGGCGAGACTATCCCATCCGGCAAACTGCCAATATCTTTCCCCAAAAGCGCCGACCATCTGCCAGCCTATTACAACCATCTGCCGACCGATAAAGGCTTCTACCACCAACCTGGTTCCGTCGGCAACCCGGGAAGAGACTATGTGTTCTCTTCGCCGGATCCTCTCTGGGCTTTCGGCCACGGGTTAAGCTACACTGACTTTGAATATGGGGAGATAAGCCTGTCCGCAGAGGACCTGAAGGCCGGTGACACCCTTACGGTCAAGTTGGGAATATCCAATAAAGGTCGTTTTGACGGCAAGGAGGTCGTCCAACTGTATGTCAGGCAGGAGGATAGCCCGATCGTGACTCCAGTCAAGGAACTGAAGGCCTTCACTAAAGTAAGTGTACCGGCGGGAGGAAAAACCGAAGCGGTACTCGCCCTTCCGTTAACCGAGCCGGGAGAATACCACCTCATGGTAGGCTCTTCCTCTGAAGATATCCGTCAGGAAGCCTCCGTCAAAGTGTTATAAGTCTTATTCAGAGATCATCAGCACCCAGTCTTCATTGTCCGGCTTATCGGGCAGGGAGAGCCTTCCGTCTTGTCCGGCGGCCACATCGACAGGGGCAAGTCTTTCCCCGACGCGGGTATTGTACCACGTCGCCTTAAGGGCTTTACCCGGCTGAATGTCAGTTATTTCCCCGGTATCTATGCTATTGGCGAAGAAATACAGCAGATGGGTGTTCGGGGTGCGGGCGTAGACATAAGCCTTAGAGCGGGGCTGGAAGGCTTCGTCGCCTGGCAGGACCGGCACGAGGTTCCACCAGTCGAAGGACTCGAGGAAACTCCGAAGGTGAATCATCTGGTTCGCGCTGGGGTACTCAACGGACACGGACCAGTGCGTTTTCTTATCTTCCGGCGTTATGGTATCTATTCCGTCAGTGGATTGATTGTCAACATCATAGTTACTTTTGTAAAGCCAGATGTCGATCGCCCCGTAACCATAGCCGAAGAAACCGGAGAGGAAGGATATCCATCCCTGGGCCCTCGAGCCGAAATCCTTGGTCCACAGCCCGCAATAGCGGCCTTCGTAATTAATTGCCGGACAAGAGGTTTCCCAATAATCACGGACTAGATCCGGGGACACCGGGCTGGTCAGGGAAGGACTCCATTGCGCCGCCCACCAATTGTGGCCGGTCCTGGCGGCCACTTCACTGGAGGCGAAAACGGACGCTCCGTCAGCGTCACGCTTCTCGTCCCCCGTACCGCGACCGGTCACTGAAGTGTGCCAGGCGTTTTCCTGGTGGCCGGATAGCGGATGAGAATAGGCGTCATATTCATGGATATATTCCGCAACCTTGACCCAAGGGTTGTCGGCGGCGTCAAAGATACCGTAGAAGGTGTTGTCCATCTCCTGGGCGAGGGTCCAGAGGACAGGGAAAGCGCCGAAACGGGCCACCCAGTAACGGGACAGATTCCTCAATGCGGCGTCATCATGCCACAACTCCCGACGCATCGAGCTGACGAAGAAGAACTCCCCGTTGGCATGGACAAGGCCCTTGCCCGCGATATACTTGTAATACTCGTCGGCCTTACGCAACCCGGGAATATCCTCGGAGTCAACCGTGCCGTCATTCAGCTTGAAAGGAGCGCCCAGAGGTTCGCTCTGGTAGACTGTGAAGCCCTGCTTGACACGTCTGTCGACAATATACTTGAAATGAGATTCGGCTCCGGTGTTTCCGGCATGCGGGCCGGGATCGTCGAACTCTTCCGTGTACATTCCCCAGTGAGTGTCCCCGAGATAAAAGAAAGGAGTACCATCCGCATAGGTCATGTATTTCATCCCAGGCTCCACACGGACAAAGCCATGTTTATAGACAGCCAAGTCCCCGTCGTATTTCACGCAGGCCAATCTACCTTTCAAACCGTCCAGGGACTCGTCCTGCGGACAGGAGGCCTCCCATCTCCACTTCCCTTCCCTGGTCGGAGCGAAACGGACCAGAAAAACATTCCCTCCATCCCAGAAAGCGGGACGGACAAGGGTCTCGCCGGATCTAGGGTGAGTGAAGGTGACATCCAACAAGATATTTTCAGAACCTCCTGAAGAATAATCAGTTGACGACTCAAATCGCAATTCGGTCATCATCCAGGTCCTGACTCGTTCATTGCCGGACCTGCTGTCTGACCGGCAACCCGAAAGAAGAGCTAGAACACAAAAGAATGAGGTTAAACACAGAATCCCGGATCTCTTAATGCCAACAACACTTAAAACCATGAGCCTCAATATCGCTTGATCAGAAACTTGCCTCGGTGGGCTGGACGCCGAAGCGTCCCCCAAGGATGAGTTTAGCCTTTAAGATTATACTCTTTTCACTATCAACGGTTTCGCCATTGACCATTTTCTGCAGCAAGGAGAAAGATTTTTCCGCGATCTCAGCAAGCGGCTGGACCACATGAGGGATCACCGGCTTATTCAGGTCATAAGTGTCACTCTCGTCGTAGCAAACGAACGAGAAGGTCTTTGGCATGCTCAACCCCAGGACATTCAAGGCATTGAAACCGTACATCGCCAGTTTTTTTGTCGGGAGGATGAAAGCCTCCGTGCCTCGCTTGGCAGCGTCACGGAACACCTCGATGACACCCTTCTTGGCGGCATCGGCATCGTACTCTATCCTGTGGAGCCTGATCTCATCTTTCAGTCCAGCATCCTCCATGGCCTTGGAATAGCCGAACTCCCTGTCCGTCAAGCTGGTGACGCCTAATTTATAGGAGAGCATCTCGATCTTTCCGAAACCTTGATGGAAGAGATACTTGGTGGCCATCACGCCGGAATCGACATTGTCCACAAGAACCCTTCCGAAATCATCTCCGGGAATATCCCTATCGATCAACACGACAGGAATCCCGACACTGGTCGCTCTCTCAAGGGCTTTCTCACCACCCAGGCAAGGAGCCACGATCAACCCCTCAACATTGTAGCCGACCATGGTTTCCACCAGATGAGCGAGCTTCTCCGGATTCTCATCCGAGGATGCGAAAATCACGGTGTAACCATCTTTGTACGCGATATTCTCGAGATTCCTGCAAATCTCGGCGAAGAACGGATTGGCGATGTCAGAGACTATCACCGCGATGGAATGGGACTTGCCGCTCCTTAAGGACGCGGCGGCATTATTACGCCTGTATCCAAGCCTCTTAGCGACTTCAAGGACTCTTGCCGCAGTGTTAGGGTTCACAGGGCAATCCAGACGTCCGTCCTTACCCATCTTCGCGTTCATGACAAAGGAAACAAGGGTAACCGACACACCCGCCTCCCTGGCCACATCTCTGATTGTAACTTTTTTCATTTTTGATTGTTTATTTGTTAGTTCGTTTCATATACTCTATCCATGGATCATCACGATCAATCCGGCCATAACAATCGAAACCATGCTCATCAGCTTGATAAGGATGTTCAGTGACGGACCGGATGTGTCCTTGAACGGATCGCCGACGGTGTCTCCCACGACGGTCGCGTGATGATTGACTGAATTCTTGCCTCCGAAGTGACCGTCCTCAACATATTTCTTGGCGTTGTCCCAGGCTCCTCCGGAATTGGCCAGGAATATAGCGAGAATGAATCCCGCGCCAAGACCACCGATAAGAAGGCCCATCACGCCCGCCTCTCCGAGAATTACACCGACCAGGATGGGGACAATGATGGCGGTGAGAGCGGGAGTTATCATCTCGTGCTGGGCTGCCTTTGTGGAGATTTCCACACAGCGCTTATAATCAGGACGTTTCTTACCTTCAAGTATGCCAGCGATCTCGCGGAACTGCCTGCGGACCTCCACAACCATCTTCTCAGCCGCGCGTCCGACGGCATTCATCGTCATTCCGCAGAAAAGGAAAGCCATCATGGCACCGATGAACACACCGGAAAGTACCCTTGGATTCATCAGGTTGACCTGGTAATACTGTACAAGATCCGGGATGGTGGCATGGGCGACCTGAACCACACGGTCTCCGATGTTGATGGCGGTGGTACCGACATGCTGAAGTCCGATCTTGATCTCCTCAATATACGAGGCGAGGAGGGCCAGGGCCGTAAGAGCGGCGGAACCGATGGCAAAGCCCTTGCCGGTGGCGGCCGTGGTGTTGCCAAGGGCGTCAAGAGTGTCTGTGCGATGCCTTACTTCCGGATCCAGCTCACTCATCTGGGCATTTCCGCCGGCATTGTCGGCTATAGGGCCGTAAGCGTCTGTGGCCAGGGTGATTCCAAGAGTGGAAAGCATTCCGACAGCGGCTATGCTGATCCCGTAAAGGCCGTAGCTGATATTGGCCGGATCAAAGGAGAACCCGGTCGCGAAAAGATAAGACAGGAGTATCGCGACCACGATTGTAACAACCGGGATGCACGTCGAGATCATGCCCAGCCCTATTCCCTGGATAATGACAGTGGCGGGACCGGTCTGGGAACTCTCCGCCAGTTTCTGGGTGGGCTTATAGGAATGGGATGTGTAATATTCCGTCGCTTTGCCGATTATCACACCGGCGAGAAGACCAGATATGACAGAAAGGCTGAGCTGCCACCAATTCTGGAATCCAAGCATACGGAAAACCCCGAAAGTCACGACGGCGATCAAGGCCGCCGACAAATTGGTGCCGACGCTGAGTGACTTCAGAAGTTGCTGGAGTCCAGCGCCTTCCTTGGTACGCACAGCGTATATTCCTATGATGGAGAGCAAAACTCCGATAGCGGCGATCATCATGGGAGCCATGATGGCCTTCATCTGGCTCTCGACTCCGGCGCTGAAGTACGCTGAGGCTCCCAAGGCCATAGTGGCGAGGATGGAGCCGCAATATGACTCATAAAGGTCAGCGCCCATGCCAGCGACATCACCCACGTTGTCACCCACGTTATCAGCGATGGTGGCGGGGTTGCGAGGATCATCCTCGGGGATGTCCTGCTCAACTTTTCCGACTATGTCGGCTCCCACATCAGCCGCCTTTGTGTATATTCCTCCACCGACCCTGGCGAAGAGCGCCTGGGTGGATGCTCCCATTCCGAAGGTCAGCATGGTGGTGGTGATCACGATGAGTTTCTGGGACGCGTCGGGGCTGTCAACGCAGGCGTTCAGGATTATCCACCAGATGGAGATATCCAGCAATCCCAGTCCCACAACGGTGAGACCCATGACCGCGCCTGAGCGGAAAGCGAGTTTCAGACCGGAGTTAAGGGAACGGCTGACAGCGTTCGCGGTTCTCGCCGAGGCGTATGTGGCGGTCCTCATGCCGATATAACCGGCGAGAGCTGAGAAGAATCCTCCTGTAAGGAACGCGAACGGAACCCATCCATTCTGGACATGAAGGACATAAGCCATGAACGAGAACAGCAGCGCGAGGACTATGAACACGATGAGCACAACCTTGTATTGCTGCTTAAGGTAGGCCATGGCGCCTTCCCTGACGTACCGCGCGATCTCTCGCATTGTGGGAGTGCCTTCATCTTCCTTCTTCATCTGATTGTAGAAAAACCAGGCGAAAAAGAGCGCCAAAATTGACGCCGCCGGAACCAGATAGAACAGATTACTCATAATTCAGCGTTTAACGATTTAGAAATAATCCTTCAAAAAAAAGGTCCTCTGGACCTTCTCCAAAGGACAAATATAAGAAAAAAACTCTTTAAAATTTTTAAATGACGATTTTAGTTACATAAGAATCATCGCTCGCGACCTTATGGCCATCGACATACACAAAGAATCCCTTTCCCTTTCCGAAGTGGTCTCCGGTCTTGTCATAGAACACGGAAATCTCCTTTCCCGCCACATAGACTTTGGAAAGGCTGAACCAATCCCACTCGTTCTCGGGAAGGAGAGGCTCGATGACTATGCTGCCGTCCAACTGGGGCTGTATTCCCACCAGGCCGCTGATGATCAGGTCGCAGAATGTGGAATGGTTGTAGTCCTTTCCCCTTTCACGATACTCTGATCCCCTCTCTATCAACAGTTTCCGAGCGATCCATTCTCCTGTAAAAGGGTCCAGATTCTCATCGATCCAGCAGACCACGCTTCCATCTTCCTTTGTCATCCTGTGGCTGTTGCTATAGGTCTGAAGGGTCTCGAAATAATCTTTCTTCGTGACTGGTCCCTCGCCGTACTTGTGAAGGTGACGTTCCAAAGCGGTAAGAGTCTGGGAAGTGGCGAAAGGCCAGCTCGACCCGTTCCACTGGCATTCATGGCCTTCGTACAGGATCTGGAAACCTTCCGCCCTGCGCTCCGCCGTGGTTGGACCGTAAGGAGCCTTGAAACCATCAGGATCAGTCAGTTGAAGCCAGGCATCCGCCCACTCAGGCTTTGGAATATCATAGAGCCATGGAATATAACCGTGCTCCTCCCGGGCGGGAGAGAAAGAACCGTCACGGTGACGGGGTATAACTTTGTAGAAGCGAGCTGACTCATCCCATAACTTGTTGTTAATAAGATCTTTGAGCCTCTCGGCTTTCTCTGAGAACATCTTTGCCTCCTCGGAATTCCCAAGCATGGCGGCCATTGTCGACAGAGCCACGGCGTCAGCGTACATGTAACTGTTGATGGTAGCCCTGTAGCCTGATGTGTCGTCACTAAGGTAACCAGAGATAGAGCATTCCCCGCCATCATAGCCGTCACCCTGCCAGAAAAGGCTGTCCGGGTCCTCCCTATGGTCATCCTCCCACGCTGAATATATTTCCTTCAGGTCCTCGTAAGAATCAAGGATAAGATTCATGTCGGGATGGACTTTGAAGAACTGAAGGAAGGACTGGGCCACTGGATAACTGTATCTCCTGGCATCATCTTCTTCCCTGCACCAATAATCGGCATAATCCTCCAGATAAACCGGATCTTTGAGCCAGCGTCCCTCATTGAAATGATGGGCAGCGGGGCAGCATATCGCGTTGTATTTTCCTGCCCACGGAACATCTGGAAGGAACTCGGTGATGACAAAGCCTTCAGGGGTGGACTTGATGTGCTTCCGGAAAGTCCACCAGCGGAAATACCATGTCTTCTCGAGCTCCTTGTCCGGGCATTCGAACACAGGAGCGTTTTCCTTCAAGAACGTCTCGGCCTCTGAGTTAGGGTATTTCTGGACATATATCTCCTCGTCCGCGGCATTGAAAGAGGACACATATTCGGCGATCAGCGAATCGCCTTTTTTGTCTATCATCTGGACAGGGGAAACGCATCCCGCGAAGAGAGCCGCCGCAACGATGGCAGGTATTAAAAAGCGTGTCATCGTACAGGGAATTCAGTTATTCTCAATGTTGTACATCCGTAAGGAATAAGTTCTATCCGCTCCTCGTCGCCGGTACCTCCGCCCAGCTGAGTAAAGAAGGGAATCTGCCCGGCCGAACCTCGGTAGGCTTTCCAGTCAAGGAGTTCCCTAGCCGGACATTTGATCACCAACGGTGAGTTCTCAACGCTCCAGGGATAAAGATTCCGGTCAGCGCCGGTGCGAACAAGGGTGAATTTCTCTTGGAGCGCAGCAGGGGAAAGATCTGAGCGGGAGAAGCAATAATTCCACTTGTCAGGTGTGGTCACCTCGTAGTACCAATCACCGTAACGGACCCTTTCCTCGGGCTTGAAATCTTTCCGAACCCACTCCTCCCGAAGTTTCAGGGCATACACGAGAGGACCTCTCTTTATCACCGCGGCCCGGTCGAACCATTCTCCCGAGGTTATCTTCATCGGAAGCTGGATGGTCACGACATCTCCTTTTGCCCAATTCCTTCTGAGAGAGACGAGTCCTCCGGAGACCAGTGTCTCTTCCAACGTCTGGCCATTGACCTTGACGACCGGATCATCGCACCAGGACGGGATGCGGAACTTGATCGGGAACCATGCTCCTTTGACCTTTTTATACGGGAAATTGACAGTCAGCCTCACAGTCTCGTCAAAAGGATAGAATGTTTCCTCCTTGACGTTCACCTTAACCCCGTCCGCCACAACGGCTTCAACCGAGGAAGGGGCGAAAACCAGAGCGGCGAGACCGCCGTCATCTGTGGCGTACCAGAGGTTCTGGGTGAACTTCGGCCAACCTTGGTGCATGTTCGTGGTGCAGCAAGGATACCCGTTCAACACTCCGAAGACTTGATCCGTGTCTCCGTGAGGAGTCGAGAAAACCCTTGTGGTGTTGCGAGTGCACTCGATCTGGTTGGTCTGCTGGAAATACTGGCGGGCCGTGAAATCATCCTTAATCTGGGCCGGGAGAGCGTTGTAGGCCACTCTTTCGAGATAATCCGCCCAATGTGTATCCCCTGTGATCCGGAGTATTTCCTCAAGGGAGAACATCATCTCGACAGCCGTGCAAAGCTCCGATCCTCTTACGGGATCCCCGTAGTTTATCAGTTCGTCTCCCGCCCAGAGCCCTGTGGGCAACCCAAGATAATCATGGATGGTCTTCTCGCCGGACCGCATGGCGTCAAGAAGAGCGGGATCTTTCTTTAACTGGTAATACACAACAGGTTCCTTGAAGCCCTGCCCCAGATTGACGCAGTGGATCGTGTTCGGAGTACGGAGCATTGTCCCTTCAGCGAATATCTCGCTCCACGGGTTGCTTTGCTCATGGATCAACTCCCCGAGCTCAAGAAGGTACTTCTCGCCGGTCAGGTTATAAAGCCAGAGGACGACCTCTAGATTGTCACCTCCTCTTTGAGCGCCCCAGAATGTCCAGTTGCCGAGAGGATACTTCGGGAGCATCTTCAATTGGTAGCGGAAGTACTTGTCCAAGAAGGGAATGACTCTCTCGTCCCGCGTAGCCATATAGTATTGCTTGATGATCTTCAAGGCTACCATCTTCGGCCACCAGTCGTGGGAATTGTTTCTCTGCAGGCCGGGCTCGGGATCCCGGTCGATGTCAGGGCCGAAGTATCCGTCCTCTTTCTGGGATCCGAGTATTGCCTCTACCCAAACTTGAGCTTTATCTTTAAGCTCTTGATCGTCAAGAATATAAGCTAAAGGCAAAAGCCCGTCTATCCAGTAAGGTCCCCTCTCCCAGGCATCACCATCCCCGCCAAGCCAAGCGTTTCGCTTGCCTACGACATTGGGGTACGCCTCGTCCAGATGGCCGGTAAGACCGGTCACTTGGGCCTGAAGCTGAAGCTTCAACCACCCTTCCGGCTTGATCGCCCCGAGGGGCAGCTCCATGAAACGGCTCTCGGACAGAGGCGCGCGGTTGGGGACATATTCCCCTCCTGACAAGGAGAATGAGCCCAGAGCCAGGACCGCCAATATGATAAGCAATCTTTTCATATTCCTGTCAGCTGATTAATCAGCGAGCGGGACCCAGACTTTCATTTTACCGGCCTCGCGGTTGTCCCAGGAATAGTAAGGGATGTAGTTGAGAGTCTGGTCTCCCACGTGAGCGGTGATCTCAACGATGCCGCGAAGCTTGTCCGCGTTGAAGGTGGTGTCGAAACGGGCGTCCTCGGAAATCCTCAACTCGTCGAAATCCACCTGGTTGTCAGCCTCTTCGATGCAGTACACGAGAGGACCTCTCTGGACGGCTCTAAGGCCCTCGTCCTCCTTGACACGAGGGTCAGCCGCGACAACCTGGACAGGCATATCCATCTGGAGGTCGACAAAGTCCCCATTCTTCCACTTGCGGTCGATCACGACATATCCTTTCTCGACAGGCAACTCCACGACCTCATCATTAACGGCAACAGTGTAGTTCTCGCACCAGCCCGGAACACGGAGACGAATCTGGGTCTTGACGGAACCTTTGACTCCGACTTCGAGTCTCATGTCGTTTCCCCAAGGATACTCCGTTTTCTGGGTAAGGGTGACTGTCTTTTTACCGACTTTCACTTCCGCGGTGTTGCCGATGTAAAGGTTGACCCAGACCGCGCCATCAGAGACTCCGTAGATGTAATTACCGATAGAAGGCAGGAAGCGGCAGATCTGGCTAGGGCAGCAGGCGCAACCGTACCAGGCTTGGCGATGATGACCGCCAAGAGACTCCAATGGATTGACATAGAAGAACTTGTCCCCATTCAAGGATATTCCCGCAAGGGCACCGTTGTACATGGCGCGCTCCATGACATCAGCGTATTTGCTGTCGCCGGTGAACTGGCTCATCCGCCAGTTCCAGAGCACCATGCCGACGGAGGCGCAGGTCTCGCAATATGCCGTAAGATTCGGGAGTGAATAGTCGTCCGTGAAACCTTCATTGGTAGAGGACTGACCAATGCCCCCGGTGATGTACATATTCCTCAAGACGACATCATCCCAAAGGCGGTTCAAGGCAGCGATATATTCCTGGTCACCCGTGTAGGCGGCGACATCGGCCATCCCGCAGTACAAATACATGGAACGAACCGCATGGCCCGTGATCTCAGACATTTCCCTGACAGGGACCTCGTCCTGGTAATACTTTACGGGCCAAGGATTGTTGATAAGCTTCCCGTACGTGCCGTGTCCATGACCTCTTTCGTCGAGAAGCCACTCGGCGAAGTCCAGATATTTCTTCTCTCCCGTAACCTGATAAAGCTTCACAAGAGCGAGTTCTATCTCCTCATGTCCCGGCACCCAGTCGCGCTTGCCAGGGCCGAAGACAGTCATCATGTGGTCAGCCATCCTGATACAGACATCGAGCAGCTTGCGCTTGCCGGTCACGTTGTAGTAGGCCACCCCTGCCTCGATCATATGGCCGGCACAGTACATCTCGTGCTTGTCCATGTTGTCCCAACGCCCGTCAAGGCCGGTCAGGGTGTAGAACGTGTTGATGTAGCCGTCCTCCTGCTGAGCGGCGGCAAACTTGTCGATCCACTCATCGCATTTGGCCTCAAGGACAGGATCAGGATTGTTCTGGAGGGAATAAGCCATGCCCTCGAGAGCCTTGTAGACATCCGAATCGTCAAAGAATATTCCGGAATGCTCGCCTTCGCCTTTGGCGGCGTTCTCAAAATTACGGATTCGGCCGGTCTGGTTCTCAATCTGGTCGATGCAGACATTCAAGGTCACATCCTTGTGGCTCTGCAGCCTTGGTGTCCAAAAAGGATCATCAATTTTGACATCAGAGAACTTGACGGGAGTTATCATCTTGACAGTCTTTTGTTTCTGCCCGCAAGACGTGGCAAGGGCAGCCAGTGACAACGCGGCAATGGCGATAATCAGGTACTTTCTCATATCGGGTTGGTTTAGTTTTCCAGATTAACAAAAATACCAATACTAAACGAAAAAAAGAAGAGAGCCATTAAAAACAGCTCTCTTCTCTTTACCAAATAATTGGTCTTATTCAGCCTTAGGGGCTTCCTCAGCGGCCTTGGCAGGAGCCTCGGCGGGAGTCTCAGCCTTCTTCGCGCGGCTACGACGGGTAGACTTCTTAGCCTCTTTCTTGCCGGAAGCGAGAGCGGCCTCGTTGAAGTCCACAAGCTCGATCAAAGCCATGTCGGCACCGTCACCGAGACGGAAACCGGTGTGAAGGACGCGGGTGTAACCGCCCGGGCGATCGGCGATCTTCGGAGCGATCACTCCGAACAACTCCTTGATAGCCTCCTTATTCTTGAGGTAGCTGAAAACCATACGGCGAGAATGGGTGGTGTCCTCCTTGGACTTGGTGATAAGGGGTTCCACATACATCTTGAGGGCCTTCGCCTTCGCGACGGTGGTCTGGATCCTCTTATGCATGATCAGAGAGGTAGCCATGTTCGCCAGCATAGCCTTACGATGGCCACTCTTGCGGCCAAGGTGATTGATTGCTTTATTGTGCCTCATTTCTAAACAACAGTCTTTTTCTTGGGTTCGATATTATACTTTCTGACATCCATGCCGAACTGGAGCTTCATCTTCTCGACCAACAAGTCGATCTCATTGAGAGACTTCTTGCCGAAATTCCTGAACTTCATGAGCTCGTTCCTGGAATAGGAGACAAGATCGGCGAAGGTGTCGATCTCCGCGGCTTTGAGGCAGTTGTACGCCCTCACCGAGAGACCCATGTCGGAAAGCTTGGTGAGGAGAAGATGCCTCATCCTGAGGCTTTCCTCGTCAAGTTCCTTGGAGTCTGACTCGACTGTGCTCTCCAGGGAGATCTTCTTGTCGTCCGTGAAAAGCTTGAAGTGATAGATGAGGATGTTGGCAGCCTCCTGGAGAGCCTGGTTGGGAGAGATCGATCCATCCGTGATGATCTCAAGATTGAGCTTCTCGTAGTCGGTCTTCTGCTCGACACGCCAGTTCTCGACAGTCCAGTTGACCTTTCTGATGGGGGTGTAGACAGCGTCCACGGGAATAGTCCCGATGGGCGTGTTCTCGTCCCTCATCTCCTCGGCGGGCACAAAGCCGCGGCCCTTGGTGATGGTCAAGGATATCTCGAGAGTTACAGACGGCTCGAGCGAGCAGATATGCTGCTCTGGATTCAACACCTTGAAAGAAGACAATCCCTTGGAGATATCCTCGGCGGTGAACTCATTCTTTCCGCTGATGACGATATTCGCGACCTCAGTATCGACGGACTCTACCATCCTCTTGAACCTCACTTGCTTGAGGTTGAGGATTATGTCTTGCATCCCCTCGATCACGCCTGTGATCGTCGCGAATTCCTGATCCACGCCGGAGATCTTTATCTGACTGATAGCGAAACCTTCGAGGGACGCCAGAAGGATGCGCCTCAAGGCGTTTCCGATCGTCTGGCCATAGCCAGGCTCCAAAGGCCTGAACTCGAAACGGCCGACGGTATCGGTTCCTTCAAGCATTATCACCTTGTCAGGTTTCTGAAATGCCAAGATTGCCATGTTAATTCTTTTTGGGTGTTATTCGTTACTTGGAGTACAGGTCAACTATGAGCTGCTCGTTGATGGACTCAGGGATGTCTGTCCTGGCGGGCACATTCAGGAACTTGCCGGTGAGTGCCTTGGCATCGAACTCAATCCATGAATATTTAGGGGCAGAAGCGACGCTCTTCTGGATAACCTCCAGACTCTTGGAACGCTCCCTGACAGCGACGGTGTCACCCGGCTTGACCTGGGCGGAAGGAATGTTGCAAACAGCACCGTTCAGAGTGATGTGGGCATGGTTGACGAGCTGCCTAGCGGCTGCCCTTGAAGGGGCGACACCCATCCTGTAGACCACATTGTCAAGTCTTGACTCAAGGAGGAAGAGAAGGTTCTCACCCTTCTGTCCGCTCATGCGGGCAGCCTTGAGATAAGTGTTGTGGAACTGACGCTCGAGCAGGCCATACATGTAGCGGACCTTCTGCTTCTCTTTCAGCTGAACGCCATACTCCTTCTGCTTCTTGCGCTTGGCAGCCAGTCCGTGCTGTCCCGGAGGGTAGTTCCTTTTCTCAAAATTCTTGTCGCTTCCGAATATAGGCTCGCCAAACTTGCGGGCGATCTTGGTGGTAGGACCAGTATATCTTGCCATAATAAACTCTGATTAATTTAATTAAACTTTACGGCGGCCCTTCGGTCTGCAACCATTGTGGGGCATAGGGGTCACATCGATAATCTCAGTGACGACGATCCCAGCGTTATTGATGGTCCTGATAGCGGACTCACGGCCGGCTCCGGGACCTTTCACATAGACTTTAACCTTGCGCAGACCAGCGTCGTAAGCTGTCTTGGAAGCATCCTCGGCAGCCATCTGGGCGGCGTAGGGGGTGTTTTTCTTCGAACCGCGGAAACCGCACTTGCCAGCTGATGACCAGCTGATGACCTGTCCCTGGTTGTTGGTCAGGGAGACGATCACGTTGTTGAAGGTTGATGAAATATGGGCCTGGCCCGTAGCCTCAACCTTGACAACTCTCTTTGATGTTGTAGTTTTCTTTGCCATAATTCATCAGGATTTACTTGGTCGCTTTCTTCTTGTTGGCGACAGTCTTCTTCTTACCCTTCCTAGTACGGGCGTTGTTCTTGGTGCTCTGACCACGGACAGGGAGACCGACACGATGACGGATCCCGCGATAGCAACCGATGTCCATCAGTCGCTTGATGTTCATCTGGACGGAGGAACGAAGCTCACCCTCGATCTTGTACTCCTCATTGATGAGGTTACGGATCAGAGCGATCTGCTCATCGTTCCATTCACCGACCTTGATGTCGTAGTCGATACCGCACTTGTCGAGGATAGCCCTCGCGCTGCTGCGGCCGATACCGAAAATGTAGGTGAGACCGATCTCACCTCTCTTGTTGTTAGGTAAATCAACACCGGCTATTCTTGCCATAATTTATCTTAAACTTAATTTGTTTTACAAAAAGCTGTTATCCCTGGCGCATCTTGAACTTGGGGTTCTTCTTGCAGATGACATAGAGACGGCCTTTGCGTCTGACGATCTTGCAATCATCGCTGCGCTTCTTGATGGATGTTTTGACTTTCATATCGCGTGTTATTTTTATTTGTACCTGAAAGATATTCTTCCCTTAGTCAAATCATAAGGTGAGATTTCAACCCTTACCCTGTCCCCGAGGAGGATATGGATGAAATTCATTCTCATCTTCCCGGAGATGTTGCAAAGAAGGACGTGACCATTCTCGAGCTCGACCTTGAACATCGCGTTGGGAAGAGTCTCGATAACTTTTCCGTCTTGTTCTATCGCTACTTGTTTGGACATTGAAAAAACACTTTAAAATTTCACTTTTCAGTACTTTCTATATAATCGAAGGTTGACAGCTGCTCGGCTTTCCCGCGACGGACAACAACCGTAAGCTCATAATGGGCCGATTTCTTGTGGTCGGAAGTGTGGACCGCCCAGCCATTCCTGGCCAGATAGACACCTCTTCCACCAGCGTTGATCATCGGCTCAATACATATCACCAATCCCTCCGGGAGGATAGGCCCGTGACCCTGGCGTCCATAGTTGGGAATACCTGGGGCCTCGTGCATCTTCCTGCCAAGTCCGTGGCCTTCAAGCTCACGGACCACAGAGAAACCGAATGACTCGACATACGATTGCACCGCGTGTCCGATGTCGCCGGTCCTCGCCCCCGCTACCGCGGCCTCGATTCCCTTGTAAAGGGAGGCCTTGGTCACATCAAGAAGTTTTCTGGTGGCAGCGTCCACCTCCCCGACCGGGAAGGTGTACGCTGAATCACCATTATAACCCTTGTAAAGTGTCCCGATGTCAGCGGAGACGATATCGCCCTCCTTGAGAACATAGTCCGAAGGAAATCCATGGACAACAACATCATTGACCGACATGCAGGTGGCTGCGGGGAAGCCCTCGAAACCAAGGAAGCTAGGGATGGCGCCATGATCGCGAATGAAAGTCTCGGCCACCTCATTCAACCTCGCGGTTGTCACACCAGGGGCGACCCATTTGCCGACTTCCGCCAACGTCTTCGAGACGATTATGGCATTCTCGCGCAACAAGGCGATCTCTTCTTCTGTTTTGGGCTTGACCATCAATACTTCAAATTATCAATTCTACATTCCGGAACGTCCGGAGATACGGCCGGTCTTCATCAGACCGTCATAATGACGCATCAGGAGGTAGCTCTCCACCTGCTGGAGTGTGTCGAGGACAACGCCCACGAGAATCAACAGGGAAGTGCCTCCATAGAAGCTAGCGAAAGAGTCGTTCACACCCGCGATCCTGGCGAAAGCCGGGAGGATAGCGATAATGGCGAGGAATATGGATCCGGGGAGGGTCACCCTTGACATGATCTCGTCAAGATAGTTGACAGTAGCCTTTCCAGGCTTGACTCCGGGGATGAATCCGCCATTCTTCTTCATGTCCTCAGCCATCATGGTCGGGTTGACGGTGACGGCGGTGTAGAAGTAGGTGAATATCACGACCATGAGACCGAATACCAGGTTGTACCAGAATCCGGTGTAGTTGCTCAGGGCAGCGGCGACTCCTCTGGTGGCGTCAAAACGCGAGAACAACAGAGGGAACAGCATCAGAGCCTGGGCAAAGATGATAGGCATAACACCAGCGGCGTTGATCTTCAACGGGATGTACTGGCGGACACCGCCGTACTGCCTGTTACCGATCACTCTCTTGGCATACTGTACAGGAACCTTCCTGACAGCCTGGACAAGGGCGATGGTGGCCACGATCACGAGGAACCAGATGATCAACTCAACGATGAGGGCGATAGGGCCGCCACCAGCGGTGGTGGCGAACTTGGTACCGAACTCAGCGACGAGAGCGTAAGGCAGACGTGCCACGATACCGATCATGATAAGGAGGGAAATACCGTTGCCGATACCCCTGTCGGTAATCCTCTCACCGAGCCACATCACGAACATCGAGCCGGACATCAGGATGATGGTGGCAACGAGGTTGTAAGCGAAACGGCTCCATCCGAGCTGCGTCTCCGCGATGAAAGCGGCGCCGGGGATCTGGCTGTGGATCGAAGCGATGTAAGCCGGACCCTGGATGCAGAGGATAAGGATAGTGAGATACCTTGTGATCTGGTTCATCTTCCTACGGCCGCTCTCCCCTTCCAACTGGAGTTTCCTGAAGTAGGGGACGAACATGCCGAGGAGCTGGATAACGATGGAAGCGGAGATGTACGGCATCACACCAAGAGCGAAAACCGAGGCGTTGCCGAAAGCTCCTCCGGAGAACATATTCAACAGACCGACGAGACCTTGCTGGCTCGTGCTCTGGAGCTTGGCCAACATGGTCGTGTCGATACCCGGCAGCACGATGAAGCAACCCAGCCTGTAGATAAGGATGAGAAGGAAGGTGTAGCCGAGCCTCGTGCGAAGCTCCTCGATCTTGAAGATGTTCTTTATTGTCTCAATAAACTTCTTCATCTTCCTGATAAGATTACTTGCCGATTACGATTGCCTTTCCTCCAGCAGCCTCAATCTTGGACTTAGCCGACTCTGAGAAAGCGTCAGCGGTCACTGTAAGGGCGGAGTTGATCTCACCGTTACCGAGGACCTTGACAAGCTCCTTGGTGTCGGCGAGTCCGGCGAACTTGATATCGTCAAGGCCGATCTCGGTCTTGCCGAGAGACTCGGAAAGAGCCTGAAGGGCAGCGACATTGACAGCCTTGTACTCAACCCTGGTGGGATTCTTGAAGCCGAACTTAGGAAGGCGCCTCTGGAGTGGCATCTGACCACCCTCGAAGCCTACCTTGTGCTCGTAGCCTGCGCGGGCCTGCGCGCCCTTGGTTCCACGGGTGGCAGTGCCGCCTTTACCGGAACCCTCGCCACGACCTATACGCTTGGTCTTATGAGTCGCACCCTTCGCGGGTTTCAATTCTGATAGTTTCATCTTGTGTCCTCCTTAATTCAGTTCTTCAACAACAACAAGGTGACGGATCTTGGCGAGCTGGCCTTCTGTCACCGGATTCTTCTCTACCTCGACGGTATGTCCGATCCTGCGGATTCCGAGAGAGCGGAGGTTGTCCTTCTGCCTCTGGGTGCATCCGTTCTTGCTTCTGACTTGTGTTATCTTAAGCTTTGCCATAACTTACGCCTCCTATCCATTAAAAACTTTGTTCATGGGAATACCACGAAGACCAGCCACGGTGTAGGCGT
>JAGAFU010000019.1 GCA_017627955.1 Bacteroidales bacterium
CAAATCGAAAAACTGGCGGTCAACGGCCGCACCCCACAGGACCTCGTTCTTCCCATAAGTGGGAGCCACCTCACAAAACCTGGAAACTGTCTCTATTTCAGGTATTTCTGTAATGACATCCGGGAACGCGTAGGTTAGCGAGGGATAATTGGGTAGCCCGGGAACATAAATGCTCTCCCTGAACGGATTCTCACGTGTAACCGCAAACTGCTGCCACACGTAGCTTCCGATGATGATGACGAACGCCAGGCTCACGGCCAGACCCACCGCCTCAATAGCGGTGTATAACTTATTGCGGCTCAAGAACTTCAAGTAGCTTCTCATTGTTGGGGAAAAATGTTATATTTGTATTGTTACTGTCTAAACTTTTTGATTATGAAAGACGAAATCATTCTTGTTCAAGACCTTATCCACGAAATTCGTGGAAAGAAGGTGATGCTGGACTTCGATCTGGCAAGGTTGTACCAAGTGGAGACACGAGCTCTTAAACAAGCTGTTAGAAGGAATATCTCTCGTTTCCCGTCAGACTTTATGTTTGAGTTGACTCTTGAAGAAACCAAATCTCTAGTGAATTCTTCAAGATCACAATTTGTGACCTTGGATAATCCCGGAAGGGGATCTAATGTGAAATACAAACCTTTTGTATTCACAGAACAAGGGGTCGCCATGCTTTCCTCACGTTCTTCTATGTCGTCACGTTCTTTTCTGTCATTCTGTTCTTTTCTGTCATTCTGTTCTTTTCTGTCATTCTGTTCTTTTCTGTCATTCTGAGAGCGAAGCTCGAAGAATCTATTTATAAAGCTATGTACAAAACATATTACACTTATATCATGTCCAGCAACAACAATTCTACGTTGTACATCGGTGTTACAGATGACTTGGGACGGAGAGTCACTGAACATGAATCCGGGAATGGTTCTGTATTTACCGCGAAATATCATTGTCGCAAACTTGTTTATTATGAGTCATTCTCTGACATTAACCAGGCAATTGCCAGGGAAAAGCAGTTGAAAGGTTGGAAACGTGAAAGGAAAGACGCATTAATTGATTCTGTTAATATACAACGTGTTGATTTATTCTCTTTAGATTCTTCGCTTCGCTCAGAATGACAAATGTGTGGCAGATTCTTCGCTTCGCTCAGAATGACAGGTGGAATGTCATCCTGACCATATCGTTGTCATCCTGAGCGAAGCGAAGGATCTACTCCTTTTTAAGTTCCGTGGCGGGATTTGTGCGGGCGGCCTTGAGGGTCTGCCAGAGGACGGAGAGCAAGGCTACGGCAGCGGCAAGGATAACGGCCACAACGAACACCCAGCCATAGCCGGAAATCCTGTAGGAATATTGCTCCAGAAGCTTGCCAGAGATCCATACCGCAAGGGGAACTGCCACGACGGCAGCGATGGCCATCAAGGTAAGATATTCAAGGACAGTCTTTTTGACCTCTCCCTCGACCGTACTTCCGAAGACCTTGCGGACCGCGATGTCACGGGAGTTCTCGCCGGCATAGTAGCCGCTCATGGCGACAAGACCGAGGGCTGATAGCAATAAGCTCAGAAGCATGAACAGTCTGACAAGCGACAGCCTGTCCTTCACCTCCGCCAGCGTCTCCGAAATTATCTCGGGAATATACCCGAACATGTAGGGCTTGTCCTCGATCCCGTTCCGCTCGACGCAAAGATTCCTGTATAAACCATAAAGACTCTTCCGGGCTTCCTTCTTATCCCCCATCGTCTCGATCAGCAGGCCATATTGCTCCTCGGAACGACCTATTCTCACATAACTTCCGGTTCCGGAGTCGTACCTCAGCACATCGTTCGGGGCGAAATCCCCGATGATTCCTCCGATAGAGCGGCCCATGATGTGATGCTGCCCGAGATTCTCCGTGTTCCTGTCCACACCGAAGCGTGTCATCTCCTTCTCCGAGATCCACACCGTACCGACGGCAGGCTCCTCAAACTTCTCCTTGATGTCAAACCCGAACATGTCAAATGCCGTGGCGTCGCAATTGAGAACCGCCAAGGTCAGGAGCTTGCCTTCACTGTCCTCGGTGAGCATTTCCTCGACCAACCCGGGGAAATAGGTGCTGTGTCCGATCCTGCTGACGCAGGGCAGGGACGCCGCTTTTTCCTTGAAAGCCGCCGAGAGTCCGGGATCTGTCAACTGGACATAGAAATCATTCTCCACATCGGCGCCAAGCGGGCGGTTAACCATGTGTGAGACTTGAAGGGCCATTATGATGGACAACGCCAGAAGGATTATCGAGAACACATGCTGCAGGACAATGAAAACCTTGCTGAAGACATGCTTGTTCTTTGCCCGGAACTCTCCCTTGACAACGGAAATCGCTGGAAATCTGGCGCTTATCCAAGCGGGAAGGCTTCCCTGGATGAATGAGACGAGAATTATGAATATGGCATATATCGCCAGCCATCCCGGCGAGTACCTGACCCGGACCGGCACGCTGGCACCGATAATCCTGTTGAACCACGACGAAAGCGCCTCGGCGAGAAGGACAGCGAGCAGGAAGCAGATGGTCGTGAACAGGACCGATTCAAGGATCCTGTTGCCGAACAGGCTCTCTTTTGAAGCTCCCAGCACCCTTCTGGTCGCCATCTCCTTAGCCCGTTTACCGGTCATTGACACGCAAAGATTGATGTAATTGAATATCGCCGAGATGAGCAGGATTATCGTAATGAGCAAGATAATCCTTGTGTAGAAGCGACTTCCGCTTTTGAGACTCTGGTTGTTGGCAGGAGAGTACCATATCTCATCGTACCTGACTAATCCGCTGTCTTCCAGGAAGTTCCTTGCCCCGAAAGCGTTAAAGGCCTTGGCTGCCAAAGAATCGGCCTTCACTTCGAGTGCCGCCCTTTCGGTCCCTTCCCTTACTTTCACGAAGGGGATCACGTCCAGCATGTAAGGGTTGTTTTTCCGGTTGGTGAGGTTCTCGATGCTGATTATCACATCCGGTTCTCCGAATATCGGATTGGGAGTGTCCTTGATGATCGCGGCTATGGTGTACTTCCCGTCGATGACCTTGCCGATTACCTCCGACTCGTCGCCAAGTCGGTTGGCGAGCGCTCTGGAAATGATGGCGTTGGAAACATCGTTCAGGACCGTGGCGTTCCCTGTCTCAAACTCGGAGGGGAATATGTCAAAGAAATCGCCACCGACCATACACTCTTGGACATGGTATTTAGCGCCGTCAATGTCGATGGTGCTCTCTTCTTCTGACATTGCTTTCCAGAACATGGCCGCCTTCTCCACTTCAGGAATATCCTCCTTCGCCTGTAGGGCGGTTCCCCATGAGAATCCGATGCCGGAACTACCCCGCATCGACCTGTAGAAGGTATATACATCCTTATAGTCCGGGACGTTCCTGGTCATCTGCCTTTGCTGCCACACGAAGTGCCCTGTCAGCAGCACAAACGCCAGGCTAACCACAAGCCCCACCGCCTCGATAGCCGTGTACAACTTGTTTCGAGAAAGGAATTTCAGGTAACTTTTCATATTCTACTCCTTTTTGAGTTCCGTGGCGGGATTGGTCCGGGAGACTACCAGGGCCATGGATGAGATGACGGCAACGGTGGTCCCGATGACGATAAGCCAGGCGAGAATGAATATCCAGACCGGGACGGGCGCCTTCTCGGAGAACTGCTCCATCCAGCGGCCGATTATCCATATTCCCAGAGGAACGGAGACAGCGAACACAGCAGTCCCGAAAACAATATACTTCCGAGCCATCATCCAGATCAGGTCTTTGGTGGATGCTCCCATGACTTTCCGGATCGCGACTTCCTTGCGGATGGTCTGAGCCTCAAGATAAACGAGTCCGAATATTCCCAGAAGCGCGAGCAGCAGCGAGAAAATGGAGGATGTCTTTACCAAGGCGCTCTCCGCGGCATTCCCGCTATAGAGTTTCTTCGCGGTCGAAATGAGAAGGGACACCCTGGCATCCTTTGTCCCTCCTATTTTGTGCAGGATTCCAGCCAACCTTCCGGCCACTTCTCCTGATTTCCCTTCAACGGTTTTCACTTCAGCCCGGAAATATCTTGGTGTCAGGTCTCCTTCTTGACTCGGTTCGCCGGAACAATAGAATGCGAAAGGTTCTATCGGGTGTGTCAGGTCTTGGTAATTGAAATCTTTTACGACTCCGACAATCTCCGCATCCGTATCAGGACAAGCGACCCTGATTCCTTTCATGTGAGATCCTACCTTGATCTCCGGATAAGCTCTCATGAAAGCCTCATTCACCACATACACCCCTGTTGAGGCCTCTCCATCTTCTTCAGTGAAGCCTCTCCCTTCCACAATATCGAAACTAAAGAAATCCAGATAGTTAGGACTGACATCAATCCCTGCGAAACGGGCGGTGACCCCATTGGATTCCCTGGTGTTCAATATTGGGGATTCCATCAGAATAGACTGGTTGGCAAAAGCGATGTCCACAATGTCCTTGTCTTTCAGCAATTCTTCCCTGACCGTCTCTTTTTTGGCCGCGGTTTCAAAACCAAGCCAGCAGTGTGCTATGTCCTTTATCTGGAATCCAAGATCGAAATTCGAGACATAATTGTTCTGTATTCCTATCATCAGGCCGACTTCGATGAACAGGAATGAGAGCAGGAATTGAAGGGCCAAGGTTCCTGTCCTGAACTCCTTGCCCTTTCCTGACAGACTGATCCTTCCTTTCAGGACAGAGGAAGGGGAGAAGGAATTGCCATAGCGGGATGGCAGGTATGTGACAAGAAGTGATCCGGCCAATGCCACCAGGAGGCAACAAATGAGTACCGGACGAAGCGTTCCGATCCTAAGGGGTACAGTGAGGAATGATGCCAGAGGAGAGTTGGACACGAATATAGTGATGATCAGCGCTACTCCAAAAGACAGCAGGCAGAGGATGGCGGCTTTCATCAGGTCTTTTCCCAGAATCCGGGAGTTGTCAGCGCCAAAGATCTTCCGGATGCTATTGCCCTGTATGCGGAACGGGAGCTCGGCATTAGTAAGATTAAGGACGTTAAGCAGGCCGACAAGAAGGAATATAAGCGCGATAGCTGTAAGTATGAAGTCCCGGTTATGGCTTCCAGCACCGTTTAAGAATGGATCGTAATGCGCTGAATGCAAGGTGACAAGCCTTGAATCATTCAGGACTCGTTCCCTTATGTCCGAAGGAGTGTCCTGGTCTTCCCACAGGACCCAGTTTTTCTCGAAGGCCTTGGCAAGGACGGGTGCGACCGTCTTAGTATCCGCTCCTTTGCGGAGCTTGACAAATGCCTCGAAGAACTCATAGTTCGGGTCATTGTTCCCGGCGTACAGGTCGCCAAGCTGCCCGAATGCTCCGATTCCCGCAATGAGCGAGTTGACCGGGAAATCCTTGAACACACCTATGACGGTAACTTCCTGGATCCCGCCCCTTCCCAATTTCAGATGCTTTCCTATAGCCTGGCCACTTCCTCCGAATAAGGTCTTGGCCGAGGTTTCTGAAAGCAAAAGGGATTCAGGGTTGTCAAAGCCGTTTACCGTTCCCGCCACCATGCGGAAAGGGAAAAAATTCACGAAATCATTATCAACCAATGCCGCCACTGGGAACTCCATCGGAGTGTCATTGTCGGGATTGACCAGAATAGATTCGCTCATTGTCCCTACAGCCTCCACTTCCGGCGAAGCATCCCTGATCGCTTGGATCTGAGGCCTGTTCATGAGAATCTGATAAGGTGCCTGATCCCTTGTACGGCTCTGAGGCCTTTCGAACAAATAAATCCGCCCGCTTCCCTGGTATGATCTGTCGAACGTCACGTCGAACCATACCTGGCTAATCAGCACGATGAACACAGTGAAAGAAATGACCAGACCAACCGCCTCGACCAATGTGTTCAGTTTGTTCCGTGATAATAATTTCATAATTCGTTAGTTTAATATTATTCCTTCTTCAGTTCCGTGGCAGGGTTGGTCCGGGCGGCTCGGAGGGTCTGCCAAAGGACGGAGCCGAACGCGATTGCCAGCGAGATGATAACGGCCACTATGAACACCCAACCGTAACCCTCAATCCGGTAGGCAAATCGTTGCAGGTAAATACGTGCAGCCCAGATGGCCAGTGGAATGCCGATGATGCAAGCCACTCCCACCAGCACCATGTAGCTGCGGACCGTCCGCCAGGTCTCATTGGAGACATCGCTGCCAAAGACCTTCCTTACCGCTATCTGCTTTGTGTTCTCATCAGCGAAGTAGGTGCTCATGGCCAGCAGGCCGAGAAGGGAGATCAATACCGCCAGCACGGCAAAGAGTTCCACCAGGCGCAAGGTCCTCCGTACAGGGATCAGCTGCTTACGATTGATGTCTTTGATGAAGCCGTACCGCCAGGCAGACTGTTCCACACCCAAAGTCTCCAAACGGAATTCCTTGTAGGCCTGAAGGATTTGGTCTTCATAAGATTTGTCCTCCCCAGTGGTCCCTATGAGAAGGCAATTTGAATATTGGAGTTCCTCCACACGGGTCACGATGACACCACCATTGGGATTGATCTCACCTTCTGAGGCGGGGCGGGTGGGGAAGTCCGTCACGACACCTCCGATGAACTCCGGCTGGGCACCGTTCATGTTGATCCTCCTGGGAAATACGGTTGAGGTGTCAGAGACTCCGGCCCCGTTGAAGGCTGAACGGCTCATCCAAAGCGAATGCGTCAGAGGGTGACCGAAATCCTCCTCCACTTCCAACCCCAGCAGTTTGAAGTAGGTGGAGTCGCACAGGATGACGGGCATACTAACTCTATGCTCCTCGTCAACCTTGACACCCACCGTCATATTGATCATTCCTGGTATTCCTCTTCCTACTCCAGCTTTGGTCACAAAGGGCAGCCTCTCCACCTTGTCCTTGAAAAGCTTCATCTGATCGTAGTTCTGGGCGGAATATTCGATGTAGTACAGGTTCTCCGTGGCGGCGTGCATAGGCCGCGAAAGCATGTGACTCATCTGCGTTTCCATCACCAGGGCCAGCGCGATCAGAAATACTGAAAGCACGTTCTGCACCACGATGAATACTTTGCTCAGTACCATCTTGTTACGCCGACGGAGAGTGCCCCTGATCACATCGATGGGCTGGTAACGAGAGGCCGCGAAAGCGGGAAGAAGGCCGTTGATGACACCAAGGACCAGGATCCCGGCCAGATATGCCAGGATATACCCCGGCGTGAGCATGAATGAAAGCCGCACGCTGGTGTCGGTTCCCATCAACATGTCGTCCGGATCACGGGTGGAGACCAGACTGTTCACCATTGGTTCAAACAGATCAGCAAGGAGCATGGCCGCGGCGAAACAGATGGCTGTGAAGACCACGGATTCGCTGATGTTTTTCCAGAGAATACCGGATTTGTCCGCTCCTAAAAGCCGCCTGGTGGCCATTTCCTTGGCCCTTTTGCCCGTGAGAGCCAGACTAAGGTTGACATAGTTGAATATGGCGGAGAGCAGGAGTAACAACACCACGACGGTCAGCAACCGCAGCATCTGGGCGTTTCCCGAGCGGATGAGTCCGTCGCTGGCGCCAGGGAAGAAAAAGGCTTCGTCCATGCGGTAAGCTTTCCACTTATCCACCTTTTCGGCCTGCCAGATGGAGTCATAGTTCTTATGCAGGAGGGCCTTCACCTTGGACCGCATGGCATCAAGGTCCGCATCCTTTCTCACAAGGAACCATGTGGCGTAATTGCCGATGCTGTTAAATGCCTTTGACTGCTCAGCCGCCCATGTGGCGGAGATATTCGTGATGATGTCCATGGGCATGAAGAAGGTCTCGTCAAAGTCGGCGAAGATGCCTTTGATCACGCGATCAGCGTCATCGATCTTTAGAGTTTGGCCGACTTGCTTGCCAATCTTCCTGGACAGAGACTCACTGATGAGAATATCATCCTTCCCCACAAAGTCCTCCAGGCTTCCTTCCACAAGATGATATTCCGGGAACACCTTGAAGAAGTCGGCGTCGGCCTCCATGCCGGAGGCGTGAATCGCCTCTTCCCCATTATAGATGGCCGGCTCCCACAAAAACGCGATGTGCGTCGCCGCCTCCACTTCCGGAATATTCATCTGCAGTTCTTCCTTGTCCCAATAGGTCAGGCCCAGGAAGTCGTCGTTTCCCAGCGCGAAGGTGCGTTTCCACTCAGGGGATTCATGCGCCACCTTGTAGTGCTGCACCACGTAGGAGCCGATCAAGATCACGAACGCCAGACTGACGGCCAGCCCCACCGCCTCCACAGCGGTGTATAACTTGTTGCGGGACAGAAATTTTAAATAACTTCTCATCAGATTCTTCACTTTGCTTCGCTACGTTCAGAATGACAGAAGGGATGTCATTCTGACTACTTGTATGTCATTCTGACTACTTGTATGTCATTCTGACTACTGGGATGTCATTCTGAGCGTCAGCGAAGAATCTACAGCTCGTTCTTTACGTCGGAGACGATCTGACCGTCGAAGAGGTCGATGGTCCTCTGCGCACGGGCAGCGTCTTTCTGGGAGTGGGTCACCATCACGATGGTGGTGCCTTCCTGGTTGAGTTCAGAGAGAAGGTCCATAACCTCCTTGCCGTTCTTGGAATCCAAGTTACCGGTAGGCTCATCAGCAAGGATCAGCTTCGGACCGGCCACTACAGCACGGGCGATAGCCACCCTCTGCTGCTGACCTCCGGAGAGCTGCTGCGGGAAGTGCTGGGCGCGGTGGCTGATGGCCATGCGCTTCATGATCTCCGTGACTTTGGCCTTGCGCTCTGAAGCGGAAATGTTCAGGTAGCGAAGAGGCAGCTCAATGTTCTCATACACATTGAGTTCGTCAATCAGGTTGAAGCTCTGGAACACGAAACCGATGTTACCTTTACGGAACTTGGTGCGCTCTTTCTCTTTGAGTCCGCCCACCTCTGTGCCGAGAAGCTCATAACTTCCCGAAGTGGGGTTGTCCAGAAGACCGAGGATGTTCAGCAGGGTTGACTTACCGCAACCGGAAGGACCCATGATGGCGACGAACTCGCCGTCCTTGATCTCGAAAGTGACGCCGTTAAGGGCTGTGGTCTCGATCTCCTCAGTGCGGAAGATCTTGGAAAGGTTGGTAACTTTAATCATAATGCTTTGTATTTTAATTGTTTATTTTAGTTGTCATTCTGATTTTATTTGTCATTCTGAGTGAAACGAAGAATCTATTCATTTTTCAACGATTCTACCGGGTTGGCGTTGGCCGTATTCCAGCTTTGGAGGGTGACCACGGCAAGCGTGATCAGCAGCACTACCACAAAGGCGACCGCGAACAGCCATGCGGGAATATTGGTCCTGAAAGCGAACTGGCTCATCCACCGCTGGGCTATGGCGTAAGCGAGAGGAGTGGCGATCACAAAACTTACCCCGGCG
>JAGAFU010000007.1 GCA_017627955.1 Bacteroidales bacterium
ACCCTGGATGGTGTTGTGCTTGATCTCGGCGAAACGCTCCTCGGAAAGACCCATCTCGGCAAGAGGCTTGCCGTCGATCTTGACCTGGGAGGCGAAAACCGCCATGGCCTCACCGTGACCACCGTAAGTGTGGGCGCCGGTGACCTTGCACTGCTGGACACCGAACTCCTGGGCGAGAGCCTCCTGGAGACGGGTGCTGTCGAGAGCGGCGAGGGAGGTGAGCTTCTCGGGCTTCAGGCCGGAACGGATGAGAGCGGTGAGAGCGGTGACATCGGCCGGGTTGAAGATAACGACGACGAACTTCACATCAGGGCAGTATTTCTCGATGTTCTCGCCGAACTCAGCGGCTATCTTGCAGTTGCCCTTGAGAAGATCCTCGCGGGTCATTCCCTCTTTACGGGGGGCTCCACCGGAGGAGATGATGTACTTAGCGTCGGTGAAGGCCTCTTTCGGGTCGATGGTGGCAGTGATGTTGACACCAGGGAAGGCGCAGTGGTCCATCTCGGCGAGAACACCCTTCAGTCCGGGCTCGAAGATGTCGTAAAGGCAAATGTTGGGGGTAAGCTTGAGCATGGCCGCGGTCTGGGCCATGTTTGATCCGATCATTCCGGCGGCGCCGACGATGACCAGTTTGTCATTAGTCAAAAAACCCATTTCTTGAAATGTTTATTTGTATTTAACGTTTTCACTTAACCGAGCCACAAAGATAGCAAATTGCATCGGGTTTCGGAAAATAATATTTCTTTGTATTCCAAAAAATATTTATATTTGTGGTGATAATTAGCGACAACAGTATATGGAGCCTCCCAGTTGTGTATTGACTGACTCATCCAAGGCGGACCAACGGTCCGACGACCCGTTGTCGTATTCCCTTTTGAATATTAATAAAACACTCGCCGGAAAAGTCCGGGGAGCATTTTAACTATGGCACTATACCTCAAGAAAGAATTGGAAGAAAGCCGGTCGCTGATCGGCGTATGGCAGATAACCGAGACTGAGGACGAGCTTCGGGAGCTCGCGTCGGTCCCGAGCGACGAGATGGAAGAGATCTCGTTCATCAGCAGCGAGTCGCTTCGGAAGCAGAGACTGGCCGTGAGGGCTCTTCTCTGCGAGCTCTTCGGGGAAAAGGTTTACCTCAGCCACCACGACAACGGCAAGCCTTACCTGGAGAACAGCGTCACAAACATAAGCATCACCCACACCGCGAAATACGTCGCCGTGATCCTCAACGACAACGAGGATGTCGGCATCGACATCGAGTCCCTCGCGAGGGACTTCTCGGCCGTGGAGCGCAAGGCATTGTCCGAGGAAGAGATAGAGGATCTTGACGACGACAAGCGCAACGAGCAGCTGGCGATCTACTGGTGCGCCAAGGAGGCTATATTCAAGAGAGTCTCCGCCTACCATGTGGACTTCGCGGAGCAGATTGAGGTGGAGCGTTTCCGTCCGAGGGGCGAAGGGGAGCTTGACGCGACCTTCATCCACAAGGACGGCTACGAGGAGGACTTCGAGCTTGAGTACATCACCTTCGACAACCACGTTCTCGTTTGGGTGGTAGGATAACGGAAATCACTAACCAACAAACCTTTAACAAAATGGCAACAATAATCATCATCGCCCTGGTCGTACTTCTCGGCCTTTACATCATCAGGACCCAGCGCGCTTTCGTCGCCCTGGAGGAGAAGATGAAAAACGCCTTCGGACAGATCAATGTCCAGCTCAAATCCAGGTGGGACGCTGTCACCAACCTCGTTGAGATGACCAAGCAGTACACTGTCCACGAGCATGATACCCTCACGGATGTCATCGCCTCTCGCAGGGCTACTAACGTCACTCCGGACCAGATCGCCGATCAGGAGGATGCCATCACGAGCGTCCTGACCCGCTTGACCGCTGTGGCCGAGGCCTACCCGGACCTCAAGGCCAACACGATGTTCACTGACACCATGGCCAGCATCCGCCAGTACGAGGAGAACGTCCGTCTTTCCAGGATGGTGTATAACGACTCCGTGACTAAACTGAACATGATGGTCCGTCAGTTCCCTTCGAATCTGGTCGCCTCGATGTTCGGCTTCACTACCCATGACCTCCTGCCTGAGGATGCGGCGAAGTCTGAGGCTCCCTCCGTCTCCGACATTTTCAACAAATAAAAAGATATGCGGCGGCTTGGGTTTATCCTGGGCGTCGTCCTTTTGTGTCTATCCGTTCCCTCCCTCGCTCAAAGTGAGGTCGAGTCGGTGCGGATAGATGTTGAGTTACAGGACGACGGCTCGGCGTTCGTCAGGGAAGTCTGGGAAATCGATGTTGCCGGAAGCATCACCGAATGGTATCTCGGCAAGGAAAACCTCGGCAAGATGGACATCCGTGACCTGAGTGTCTCAGACGAGTCCGGAACCACCTACACGAGTGAAGGAACCAATTGGGACATAGACCGTACCCGTGAGAAGAAGGCCTTCCGATGCGGCCTTGTCAGGAAGCCCGGTGGCTATGAGATCTGCTGGGGCGTGGGCAGTAACGGGTCCCACAGCTACATTGTCTCATACACCCTCACCGGCCTGGTGAAGGGATATTCCGACAAGGATGGATTCAACCACATGTTCATCACCACGACCGACAGCGGGATAGACGAAGTGTCCCTTACGATCCGGAAAAACGGGACCATCCTCACTACCGAGAACACTCTCCTTTGGGGATTCGGCTTCAACGGTGAGGCAGAGGTCGTCGACGGGGCTGCCAAGTACTGGTCCACCGAAAGGTTCTCCAGCAACAGCAGGCTTATCGCTCTACTCGGTTTTGAGAAAGGAATATTCAATCCGGCGATCACCGAAGACAAGACCTTCGAGCAAGTCAAGGATAAGGCATTGAAGGGAAGCTCATACAAAAACGGCAAGGACTTCCTCTCGAATCTGGTCGATTTCCTGCTTTTCGCGATGCTCGGGCTCATCAGCCTCGGGATAGTAGGAGGCCTGATCTGGGTTGAGATCAGCAACAAGAAACGCCGTAAAGAACTTCTCGGCGGCAAGGAAAGCGATGTCGAATGGTTCAGGGGCGTACCTGTGGAAGGGGATCTGAGGAAGTCATTGAACATAATGAAGCTCATCTCTCCAAACACTGTGTCAAGAAACAGCCTGAACGGAAGCGACAAGTTGATAGCGGCCTACATGATGCGCCTGTTCTACCGGGGAGCGTTCCAGCTGGTCCCCCAATTGGACGGGGATCCAGCGTTCAAGATCAATGAGTTGACCCTCACCGACGAGGACGCTTCCGGCTCGGACCTCAACATGGAGCTGGACATCTACAACTTCTTCAAGGAGGCCGCCGGAGATGATACGATCCTCCAGAAGAAAGAGCTGAAAAGGTGGGCGAACAAGCACGGGAAGAAGATCTACAACTGGCAGAATAAGATAAAGGACTCCTCCATGACCCTGAGGACATTGAAAGCGAGAGACGTCCGCGAGGTCTTCGGGCTCAAGAAGTTCCTCAAGGACTTCACCCTCATCCAGGACAGGGGAGCCGTCGAGGTCGGTCTTTGGAACAATTATCTCGTGTTCGCCTCTTTGTACGGGATCGCCGAGCAGGTCTACAAGGACTTCAAGAAAGTATGTCCTGAATATTTCACCCTCTCCAAGACCATGGAGCAGTTCAACAACACGAATCCCGCGATCCTTTGGAGCACGGTCAACGAATCCACTCGTTACTTCAACCGCGCGGCCACATCCTATGCGGCCAGCAGGAGCTCAGCGCTCGGCGGAGGAGGAGGCCGAACCTCATTCGGAGGCGGAGGCGGTTTCTCCGGCGGCGGGCATTCCGGCGGAAGATAGCGGCATATTCATCAAAAAGCATTATTTTTGCATAATGGTCCAAGGCTTGTATGTAAGTCTTGAGTATTATTATGATGAGAATAGCGAGAATAATAGCGGCGATCCTGACAATGACCACTTTGTCGGCAGGAATCGCATATTCCCAGACCAGAAACGGTTCCGCCCGCCTGGACGCGATGCTTGTGGATGCCGTGGGGAAAATGGGAGAGGGGAAACTGGGCGAAGCCGGTAAACTCCTTCAAGATATTCTCAAGACCGACTCCTCAAACGACGCGGCCTGGTATTATCTTGGTCTGTGCGGTCTTTACAGCAGGGATACCAAGGGAGCGATAGACGCTTTCAAGAAGGCTTCGGAGATTGATCCCGGGAACTACTGGTACAAGGACCGTCTGGCTTTGGCCTACTCGATGTCCGGGGAGGACGACTTGACCACCGCCACGTACGAGACCCTTCTGAAAGAATATCCCAAGAAAAACGAGATTTACTTCACCCTGGTAAGCCTCTACCTCAAGGACAACAAGTTCGACAAGGCGCTTGCGGCGATGGACCAGATCGAGACCGTGTTCGGGAAAAACGAGAGCGTGACCTCGACCAAATATGATATCCTCCTTCGCCAGAACAAGCCCGAAGAGGCCTTGAAAGTACTTGAGGACTACAACAAGGAGTTCTCATCCGCTTTCGTGCTGACCAAGCTCGGAGACCACACCCTGGCCGAGTACAAGGACTCGATCGCCTTGGATTATTACAAGGAAGCTCTTGACCTTCAGTCGGATTACATGCCAGCGTTGCTTGGGGAGGCGGAAGTGTACCGCATAAGGAGAAACTACCCGGATTACTTCAAGGTCGTCAGCAAATTCGTGGACGATCCGCAAACCGAGCCGCAGACCAAGTCGCAATACCTGGGAATGCTGTTGCAAAGATCCGAGCCACGGTTCATCCAGAATTTCAGGGCTCAGATCGACTCGTTGTACGACAACATGGTCAGCAGGCATCCCTCGGACAGCTCAGCCCTCAACTCCGCTGGGATGTACTACTATGCCACCGAACGCATGGACAAAGCCAAGTCCTTGATCCGCAGCAATATGGAGAAGAATCCGGAGAGTCTCAGCGCGGCGGCGACTTATCTCCAGATGCTCGGTTACCAGAGCGACTGGGAAGCCCTCATCCCGGCGGCTGACAGCGCGATAGCCAGATTCCCGGAAGAGCCCGGATTCCACGAGATGAAGAATGTCGCCTTATACAACAAGAAGGATTGGCAAGGGATTATCGACAACTCCCGCGAAATGATCCGGAAGGCCCAGGGCGATACATCGGTGACCATACCGGCATTCGCGAACATCGGAGACATGTATCATGAGATGGGCAACGAGCAGGAAGCTTTCAAGTACTACAAGATGGTGCTGAAAATGAATCCTGACTACTGCCCCACCCTCAACAACTACGCTTATTACCTTGCTCTCAAGGGGAAGAGCCTCAAGAAGGCCTGCTCGATGAGCAAGAAGACGATAGACAAGGAACCGGACAACTCGACTTACCTCGACACCTACGGGTGGATCCTCCACCTCCTCGGCAAAAACCAGGATGCGAAAGCCGTATTCAAAAGGGCTATGATCTATGGAGGGAAAGAGAGCGCCACATGCCTGGGGCACTATGCCACGGTACTGGAAGCTCTTGGTGAAGAGGATCTTGCCAAAGTCTACCGTACCCAGGAGGCCAATAAAAAAGCGGAGGGCAAAGAATGACGCGGAAGGTCTTAGGAATGATGCTGACCGCCGTCCTGGTCTTTCTGGCCGGGGCGACTGAGGCATATTCACAAGACACGAAAGCCCAGGAGTCCAAGAGGGCCCGGCTTCAAAAGGAGATAGCTATCCTGGATGGCCAGATCAAGGCCATTACCACAAAGAGCGCCAACGCGATCAGCCAGCTTTCGCTCATAAGGAAGAAAGTGGATGCCCGCAAGGAGCTTGTCGCCGAAAGCGACAAGGAGATAGCCGGGCTGAATTCTTCAATCTCCGAGAAGGAGAAAGGCATAAGGATCATGCAGGAGCGCCTGGACACCCTTTCGGACTATTACGAGAGGCTTGTCAGGAGCGCTTACAAGAACCGCAACGCCAAAGTCTGGTACATGTACATCCTCGCCAGCGAAAACCTCGGGCAGGCTTTCCGGCGCTATGGTTACCTGAGGGACATGTCCAAACAGATGAATATCCAGGCTGAGAAGATAATCGCCACGAAGGACACTCTGGAAAAGCAACGCGCTGAACTCGCTGAGTTGAGGAAAGAGGCGGAGACGGTCCGTGGTCAGAGAGTGGCCGATGTCAGCAAGCTCCAGGCTGAGCAGAATGACTCCCAGAAGCTTGTGAACCAGCTCAAGAAGGACAAGAAGAGATACCAGCAGGACTTGGAGAGGAAGAAGAACGAAGTCGAGGCCTTGAACCGTGAGATCCAGCGAATCATCGCACAGGCGCTGAATGACAAGGGCCAGAGCAAGAGCTCCGGAAAAGCGACCACCTCGAAGGAACCCGCCAAACCGATCGACTACACCCTGGCCAAGAAATTCGAATCCAACAAGGGCAAGCTCCCATGGCCGGCCGATGGAGCCATCGTGGAGCATTACGGTCAGAGATACGACCCTCTTTACCCGAAGCTCAAGCTTCCTTTCAACAATGGAGTATCGATAGCCCTCGGAAAAGGGACATCCATCAAGGCCATCTTTGATGGGGAAGTCAAGCAGATCGTCGTGATGCCAGGGTACAACAAGTGCATCCTCGTGCAGCATGGCAACTATTTCTCATTCTACTGCAAGATGGGAGATGTGAGCGTGAAGAAAGGAGACAAGGTTAAGACCGGCCAGTCACTCGGCACAGTAGACACGATTGGAGACGAAACCCAGCTCCATTTCCAAATCTGGTCCGGAAAGAATCCTCAGAATCCCGAGACTTGGTTAAGACCCAGATAATGAGACACGAGATCGTCATACATAATCTTCAAGACATCGACAGGGCGGCAGATGATTTCCTCTCCTTGATCGGAGATCACAATATCATCGCTTTTTACGCCGCGATGGGAGCCGGCAAGACGACCTTCACGACTGCCCTTTGCCGCCGCCTGGGCGTCCGGGAAGACGCTGTCAGCTCTCCGACTTTCGCCATCGTGAATGAATACAAGACAGGTAACGGAGAACCCATGTATCATTTTGATTTCTACCGGGTGACGAAGATTTCCGAAGCCCTGGACATCGGGTTTTACGACTACATCGACAGCGGATACCTATGTGTCATCGAATGGCCGGAGAACATTGAGGAGATCCTTCCTGAAGAAACTTTGAAAGTCAGCATAAAAGTCAATCCAGACGAGTCCAGGACATTGGTCTGGGATGACTAATCCAACTTCAGCCCGGAAGATCCCATTGACATAAGAAGAGAGTCCAGGGAAGCGGTGAAAGCTTCGATGGATAGTTTGTTGACAGAGGACACCGACTGGACGTTTTTCACCATATTCCCTTTGAAGAAAGTCTCGTTTAGAAGGAGCCCACCCCCTAACAAGCCCGTCACCCAATCCCCTTGGATGAGCTCATAGGCGGTAAGAGCCGCCGCTCCGGCATTGAGCATCATGGACAGCAGCCCCGCCGCCGGTTTGCCAAGATAAATCTGCCCTCCGGGAGGGAGGAAAGACCATGCGGCAGCCGTATTCTCTTTCCGGAGTCGAGGAGCCTTCCGGAACAATTCGCGGATCGCAGCGGCCTCTTCTTCTGTAGAAGCGACGCTCAAGGCCTGCTCCAAAGACTCGTCGAACCGCCATGCGGCGGCAAGCAGGACTGAATACAACTCCGGGTAGGATCCGGCATCGCCACTCTCTTCCAGATATCCCAAAGCGGCACCGGGATCTCCACTTAATTTGGCATAAAACGCCTTCATGACCAACACCTCCCACGCTTCATCCGGATCAAGAAGGTACATCTTCACCCTTTCCATGGTACGTAGCGCTTCAGAGTAGAGAGACGCTTTCGCATAGCAAATGGCTTTGGCCTGAAGCGCCCTGAAAAGGGTGTCCGGGTCATTTGATCTGTACACCACCCGTTCCCACCGGAGGGCTTCCTCCAGCGGGTTTTCATCCGGGACTTCCTGACCGCTAGCGGAAAACTGAACGAAGAGGAAGGTGAAGATGATAAACAATAACCGCATTCTGGGATTTGACGCGTTCATCATTCTCAATGCTGACAGACATATAACTACCGTAGATATTCCCAATATAGAAAGCCGCGCACAAGGATCCCGCAAGGATAGTCCTCCAGTCCCGCGCTCCATGGCGACTCCAGTTCTCCGCGGTGACCGCCCCAAGAGACCCGACAGTCAGAAACGCGGCCACGCCCTCCCCTACTCGTCCCGCATAGACTTTTCCCGCGCCTGGGAGCAGGGCAGAAGCAAGCGCGGCGACCGCGGCGCTTTTTCGTCCGGACTCAAAACGGTCCCGGGCGATCTCTGAAAGGACCTGCTCGCTGCCCGAAAGAGTGTAGTCCGAGTACGTGAATGCCGAGCTCGATCGCAGCCACTGGTCCTTATCACTTTCGAGCAAGGCCAGGCCAGCCTCCTGCAAGGCAAAAAGTTCGGAATATGGCCTTCTATCATAAGTGGCCGGGGGATTTGCAAGCAGAGCAGCGGCTGAATGGTAATGCCCCGCGCTGGCAAGGGAGACTACGCGGTAATGGAATGACTCCGGGCCGAAGACCGAGTTGGCCGGAACCCGGGAGAAATATTCAGTTGCCTGGGTAAGTTTCCGATCTGAGAAAAGGACTTGGGCCCGCATGTAGTCCAGGGTGTCTGAGGGGACATAACAACCCTTCACGAGAGTCCTGACATCCTGCCTGAGGTCATTCTCAAGAAGATACTTAAAGAAATCATAATCAACTGACACCCATTCGGTTCCACCTGCAGGAAAATCAATCCTGACAGTGTCTTCCGGAGGTACTTCTATCGACTGCCGGGCCGAGACCCTGCCGATTCTCGACGAGGACATGATCCTGTCGGGCAAGCCTAACAAACCGGGAGCCTGCCCTCTGGAAATGAAAGAGGAAAGCAAAAGGAACAGCGCGGCCGTAAAGAAGCGTCTCATCGGGCTTTATTTCTTGCGTGAGGGAGCGTTCTTTACCGGCTTGGCGTCAGAGGGAACCTTGAATTCAAACATCGGATCCTGTCCGTCCAGCTTCACTCCGGAATAGATTGTACGGACAATGGTGGAATCCTTTTTTGACGTGTACTGGACGGATGTTACCCTCAAGGGCAACATCAAGTTGGAAAATTTCTCATAGGAAGAGAAATAGGTACGGCTCACGACCGCGCCTCCCGCATTGTAATAGGCTAGATAGATCGGGAGATAATTCTCAAGGACGAGTTCCACCTTGGCGACTCCTTTGCCGGGAGAAGACGGGACATAGGTCCGTTTTAGGAGGCCGCCATCTTCCCTGGTCGTGCCGGAAAGCTTGTAACCGTAAAGTCCGAGTCCCATGTCGTCACTTCGTCCGGAGAGGAAAAGATAAAGAAGATTGTCCCGGTCGCTGAAGTCCTCGCGGCGCTCGGAATAGACCTCATTGGTTCCGGGCATATACATCTTGAACTCGCCGTCGGGATTGGTGATTGTATAGTACTTTGCCGGAGACTCAAACACCTGGACCAGACGCCCGGCAGATGTGCAGTAAACCTTGCTTCCGACGGTGGTCACCTTCCCGTCATATACGGTTTTTACCTCCATATCAGCCGCCACCCTTCTCTGGGCGACGGCTGTCACGGAGATAATTAAAAAAGCTGGTATGAGCAGCCTAAGTCGCCGCATTAGCCCCACATGAAGAATGAGGTGTTCCCGCAATAGCGAGCTATTGAATTGTCCTCGGCAAGCGCGACAATCTCAACGATAAAGTCGACTAACGGGACAACACCGAATATTCCTCCGAATGTGAAGGTATAAATCGCCCACATCCAAGGGCGTGTGCCCATGTAGTGACGATGGATGCCGAATCCTCCAAGGAAGAAGGTGAGGAGGATAGCTCCCACAGGGCTTTTACCCGCGGAAACGGAAGCGGTAGCGGGCATTCCGGCAGGAAGGCTCACGGGGATCTCCGCCATCAAAGCGACGGGAGATACCGGCACGGCATTCTCGATGACATCGTCAATAGCCGCTTCGTCGAGTTTGTAAGGAGCGGCTGAAGCTACAGTTGTGATCGCGAAAAGAGCGACCAATGCAATAAGAAACTTTTTCATCGCATAAATGGTTTTTGTTAAGACAAAGGTAACCATTTTTTGGGACACTTGCAAATTTCCGTGTCTGATATGATGTAAATGTTTGACTATAGAGGTAGATTCGGAGGAAGGATGTACCTTTGTAGTCATGGAAGACAAGAAAGCAATCAACGTATATGAGTACCTCACTAGCTTCT
>JAGAFU010000020.1 GCA_017627955.1 Bacteroidales bacterium
AAGCAGGCTGAAGTGATAAAAACCGCTCCAGCCTGCTTTCTTTTTGTGTTTTCGATATCAGGGCCGGGGGGTCACTTTCAATCGGAACAGGGGGTCACGTTGAAAAGAGAACAAGGGGGTCACTTTGCGTCGGAATTTCCACTTTGGACCCATATGAGCAAAGATTTGTGATATACCCAGAATACGAAAAAGGGGTTCCTAAAATAGCTCTGATAAAAACAGTATCGGAAACTATCGACATCAATGAGGAAGTCGTCAATAGCTGGTCTATAAAGGCAAAGGAAGTGGAAAAGATATTTGAAAATAACGAAAACCAACATCCATGGACAAACAATATGGTCTATGATTCTCATACGCGAACAATTCCGCTTAATTCGGATCTGAAAAACTTATTTATGGATGATAATTGATGCTTTGCTATATTCTGGAAATTCCGACGCAAAGTGACATTCAGTCCGATTTCAAACTGACCCCTCTCCAATAGGCCAAGGGCCAATTCTTGTTCAGTTAGTCTTCCGTCTATAGATATCGATTCCTCGCGACAATAAAACCTAGGAGGAAGAAGAAAACAATTACAATATAGACTATTAAAATTGCCCATACCCAAGCCTTGTCGGAAAGCCAGACGCCATGCCCATGCACAATCTCCTTTAGTTCGCGTTTGTATTGGGCAAAGGCCTCCTTCAACTCCAGTTTGTATTTCTCAAGTCCCAATTTCTGCTCGGCAAGAACTTCCTGATGAAGGCCCTTTACCTCAAGGACTGATTTGTCGTCCAATTGGGATGTAACCTTCGCATCTTTAAGGGTCGTGAGTTGGGCGTTGATCAGATTCAATGTCCAGCCTATCTTCACGGCCGTTTCCTGAATGGCTGCGGTGGTCTCGTCCATTCCGGAGGCTTCGATGATCAGCGCCTCACAAGACGCCTCCAAGTCCCTGGCTGTCTTTTGCATTTGTTCGATCTGCCGGTCAAAGTTGCCGGTTTCTTTCTTCAGTTCTTCCTCTCTGTCTATGTCGTCCATCATGGCCTCGAAATCAAGGCCGGTTTTCGGGGGTAACTTTTCTTTCATAATGCAATCTGTTTATCTGTGTCGTCTATACGTATTCGGGCGCTCATGGAGTTCTTTCGCTTTCTTCAGACAACGGCGCGCCCACGTCCAGTCGTCCTCTTTGGGATCCTTTCCCCATCCAGTGCCGGGAGAGCTGCCGCCGCCACAGGATTGGGACAGCGCAGTAGCTCCGTCGATATATTCGCAGAAAAGGAGCATGGCGGTATGCAGGACATGCTCCCGGCTGGTGCTGGAATTATTTTCCGGAACCTCCGTCTCTTTCTGGAAGATCTCATAGATCGCCTCCGGAATGTCGAGAGAATACCTCTGCCCCTCGATCGTGATGTCCTGGTGGGCCATAGCCGGGACAGGCTTCGGCGCCGGGGTGGGACGTTTCGTCACATCCCCTGCCGCAGAACGGGGTTTTTCCGTCTTTTCAGCTAGGGCATGAACTTCCTCGACAGGATGCAGTTTTGCCCACGTCTCCAGGATTCTGGCTGGGGTAAGGCTGCGGGTGTGCCCCAGCTCTGAGGACTTGTATTTGATATATCCTATATTCAGGGAATAGCCATGGATCTTGCCTTCTTCGTCGAGCCGGAAGACTACTTTATAGCCCTTTCCCTCAAGTTTCTGCTTATAGGCATCCCAGTCAAAGGTATCCATTTCCTTCAGGGCAGCGATGCAGTCCTGGGTGACCAATACCGCCCTCTCTTTGTGGATCTCCTCGGGCTGCACCCATCCCCGGCGTTCGTTTATCACGTATGCCGCTTGCTTTGCCCGCTCGCTGATGAAGTGAGAGTCGATGACGTTCCCGTCCATGTCAACCCGGTTAGCTGTGATGTGCAGGTGCAGGATTCCGCTCTTGCTATCATGGTGGAGCATGGCGACATATTGGGTGTTTTTCAGGCTCGTGGCTTTGGAACTCTCCCGCCCTGTCCGTCCGGAAAAGTCCACGGCATCGAACTCCCGGACGAATTCATCCGCAAGTTCCCTCCATTTCTCCATCGTCCATCCGACCGTCTCCTCTCTGGCCGGTGATATCTCAAACCGGAGCGAGGTGTTTTTCAAGGGTTTGGTCCGGTTCAGCTTCTCCCGGAACTGTTCCTGCAGAATCGTCATCCTCGACCAGATCGCGGACGCGGAGAGGTTCTCCGGGAGATTGTGGACCTTGACGATTTCGGACAGGTCCTTTTCTGTGGAGTAACGGACATTGGTGCTCCCGTGTGCTATGGCAGCGGCTTTTGCGATCATGGTCTATCCCTTCATTTTGTCGATGATACTGTCCCAATAAGCAAGGATCTTGTTGACGGAATCCAGCCATGCTTGCCGGAATTTCTCGTTCTTGAAGTACAGCTTCCTCTTCTCCGGATCCTTGCTGTTGATCTGACTGAAGAGACGGACCACATCTCCCCTGGCATCGGTCAGGCTGATCAGGGCCTCGATCTCCCGTTCGGTCAGGTGGTACTTCGGCTGGTGGCCGAGCGTACATTCCCGGGTGTATTTGCTGACGGTTATGCCACACTCATCGGCACGTTTCTTCACGGCGTCATACTCTTCCTGAGTGACGCGGGCGTCCAAGTGCAGTGTGCGCTTGGGCACAATCTCTTGTTCTTTTTTCTTCATGTTGTAAAACTTTTGTAAGTCAATCCAATGCGAGCCGGCGAGCGTTCAAGAAGCCACGTTGGACAAGTCGCATCGCGGGTTTGTCCGACATTGGCACATCTAGCAATACGGAGGAGAAAACGTTCTCCTCCTCACTCCGCAGGTTTGCCAATAATCTCACGATAAGAATCGGCACGGAAACGGACAATCGTACACATTTCCTGAAACCGGTCCTGGACACGGCCACCATATCGGCTCACCAGTAGCTTTTCTGATAGATTCGTGGAGATTACCGTCGGAAGTTGCTTGTCGTATCGATAGTATATCAGCTCTGGAAGAGGAGCATGCTCAATACCATAGTTCCTGAATTGGTCCGATTCTATCCCCAGGTCGTCCAAAAATAGGAAGCTCGCTTTTCTAAGTTCGTCGAAACATGAACCGGCCTTGTCGAGTTTTGCCTGGTACTGCTCATAGACATCGAGGGCTTTGCATTTCCAGACGTTTCTACAGAAACGATGATACAAAGAATAAAGAGCCTCAAGCATCGTGGTCTTCCCGGACCCCAGTGTTCCACGAAGGAGAAGACAGGATTTTACTTTGGAACCCATCATCCATTTTGCCGCCGTCTCGATATTCTCTGCCAACTCGGTTCCGGCTATGTCTATGAATGTATTCCCGCGGTCTTCAACTTCGCCGCGATACAATTCCGTCAAGAGGATTTGCAGATCTTCTTTTCCTATTCCCTTAATTTGGTCGGGTAATTTAGGGCGCCGGTCTTGTTCCGAAGGCGACTCAGAATTCGGACGGATCACCGATAACAAGTGAGGGATTGATATGCCGTTCATATCTGTATTTTCTTTTAACTGGTTCATCTTCATCTATATTCATAGAATTATCGATATACTTATCTTTCTTATTATCGTGCGAAGAAAGGTTACAGGGGGATGTAACTTTTCTTCCCATCTGGGTGGGAACTTTCTTCGCATCCCCCTGCGAAGTTTCTTCACAACCGGGTGTAACAAAACTTCGCACCTTCTCCTCGCAGACAGAGTAGGAATAAGTCTGGTATTCCGGATGCTTGGACTTCGAGCGGATGAGTAGGCCTTTTTCGCAAAGCCGCTTAAGGATTATTCCCGCTTGTTTACGGGAACAACCCACCAGCTCGGCGATGCTTCCTTCGCTTGCGAATAGCGTCTTCCCTTCCCGGAAGAAAGAATAGGCGTATGCGAAGATCGGCATCTCGTACCCACCAAGGCCGAGTCCACGTCCCATCATCCAGTCTTCTACCAGGAAGCTTGTCATTTTCGCGCAGACTGATAACCGTCGGCCAGCCGACGGGCGGTGTCTACATCGAAGACAATCCTTCTCCCGATCCGGGAGACGATGGCGGGCTTGAGGATCCCGCCACCTTCGGCGGATCCGTCCTCTTCACGTGCCGCGCGCATAAGCGCATATATGGTAGAGTCCGAGCATCCGAGCTCAACAGCCAGGGCGTGAACGCCGAGGGCCTTCTGGCCCATAGGAGCCGAGCTGGTACCTGCATTCGGGGATAGGCTCAGCGCATATTGCGTGAGCTGGCAGTACTCCTCTCCGGTCATCTGCCAGAGGGGTCTGGATAGTAATTGTGAAATTGTATTGTCCATCTTTGTTCGTTTTTTAGTTCAACATTAAAAGCATGCGGCCGCATTCATATGAAAGCGACCGCAAGATGGACAAAAATCGATTTTTTCTTTTCGAACGCTCGAACCGCGATTCGAACGAGATGGAAATCAGCTTTTATTCAGCAGTTTTCCGATAATTCCCTCCGCCTGTTTCACCTCCTGGCTTCCGTTGTGGATATCACGGTAATAGGAAAGGTTGCCCTTGGTTTTCACGACCCGCATCCCGGGATTGATGGCGGCAAGGGCTAAGACGGCCTCTACAAAATCGACCTGAGAGGTTTCTGCATGGAGGACGGATAGGTTCTTCAAGGCAAGCATCAGGATCTTTTCGTTTTTCCCGTCCGGAAGATTGTCATCAGGAAGGTATTCAGCGATGGGTTTTTCTGTCATCCAGTGGACAACGAGACCTCTTATCTTCTCGGCCTGTTCCTTTCCTTTGCCGGTCAGAATCTCATCCCAAAGATAATTCGCCCGCCTGGTGCCTTCCTCGCTTTCCATGGCTTTCTGCAGATCCTTGAAGTCATCGTAGGAGAAGTCATATTTGACAAGGTACTGCTTCAAGGCATCATCATCGGCAAGGACCCGCTCGACGAAAGAGAGGGCCATGACGGTTTTTTCATCCTTGGGCGGGACCATCATGAAGGGATACTTCTCCTGCCGGAGCGATCTGACGATATCTTCCTTATCCGTCCCGGAAAGAAGCATCTCCTTCGCCCGGCCGTGTAGGATCGAGAGGTAATAGTATTCGGCCGGACGGAACAGGACACCGAAAGACCAGCCCCGCTGGATGAATATCTTGATGATATCATACACGACCAGGGCCAGCAGGCACGCCATGAAGGGTACCAGCCCGGGCATGATACTATCCAGTAATCGTTCGAGCCACATGAAGGTTTATTCTATGAATTGCGACAACTCTCTTTACGCAGCCAATCCAGTATCTGCTCGCGATCTGGAAGATGAAGCATATATGTTGATACGAAAACGTTTTCATCGATGCCGGGCGATGTATACTGAACCATTTCCTGTCCAGCTTCCGTACACAAGAGAATTCCAACAGGAGGATTGTCTCCGTCATTCATCATATTGGCCCTGTAGTAATTCACATACATATTGAGCTGGGCCATATCGGCGTAGTCCAGTTCCTTGGATTTTAGTTCAAGGATAACACCGCAATGAAGAATGCGGTTATAGAAAAGCAGATCATAGAAGTAGTATTTGTCATCTATGACGATCCTTTTCTGCCTGGCTTCAAAACAGAATCCGTTCCCCAGTTCGAGCATAAAATCCTGAAGATGGTCCATCAGAGCGCTCTCCAGATCGCTTTCCTCGACAACCTCTTTGGACTTGAGGCCAAGGAATTCAAATGTATATGGAGATCTGATGACATCCCTGATATCGGTCTTCTCTGCGCCAACGTTTGCCTTTTCTACAGACAGATCCTTATTACGGCTTAGGCCGGTTCTCAAATAAAGATTGCTGTCTATCTGACGCTTCAACTCCCGGACGCTCCAAATTCCTTTTATAGCCTGAATCTCGTAGAAAGCTTTTTCAACAGGATCTTTGAGGGACAAAAGTTGAACAATGTGCGTAAACGACAATGATGAGAATACTTCTTCCGGAGAGATTAATTCCTCATTCATTGATTGGGCAATCGCTGATTGCCTAATTGTATCAAGTTTATTTACAGTCTCTTCCAATTGGGCAATCATTGGTTGCCCAATTCTACTATCGGATAAAAGGAAGCGTGAAATACTGGAAGACAGCTCCGGAAATGCAAGATAGAATTGTCGGAATAATTTCAAATTACGATATGACAGTCCGTCTTGGCCTATCTTCTCGGCCAAGGCTTGAAGAGTACGTTCACCATATGCAGCACGGTCTTCTCCGTGCTGTTCATAATTGAAAATACAGTAGCCAATGAGCCAGTTTCTGGCCGTCACATGCTTGTTGATTGCCTTGGCGGCACTTTGCTGCAGTGATTCGTTTATCGCTTTGATTTCGTTGGCAAGTACATTCAGTTTCATACTCTTCAATCTTATCATCCGCTAAGATAGCAAAGATTCATCAGTCCATGAAATCCATCTTCGTCATTTCCTTTGCCTTTATGCTGTCTACGATGTCGATGTAGGGCCTCATGGCTTTGTAGTCAGAGTGACCGGTCCATTTCATCACGACATTCGGAGCAATTCCATGGGAAAGGGCGTTGACGATGAAGGTGCGGCGGCCGGTGTGGGTGCCGACCAGCTCCCATTTCGGCTGGATCTTGTCGGTGCGGACGTTGCCCTTGTAGGTAGTGACGCGAATCTCCTCATTGATTCCGGCGAGTTTGCACAGTTCCTTGATGTCGCGGTTCATCGCCTGATTGGTGTAGTTCGGCAGGGCCTTGTTGTCCTTGAAGGGGGTGTCCTTGTATTTCTCCAGAATATCCCGGGTGACCTTGTTCAGCTCGATGGAAATGCTGTCCGCCGTCTTGACGGTCGTGACCTCGATGTGGTCGCCCTTAATGTCGCTGCGGCGGAGGTTGTTGACGTCGGAGTGCCGGAGACCGGAGAAGCAGCAGAACAGGAAGATGTCTCGGATGGGATCCAGGTAGGCCTGGGCCTCGGAGAGTTCCAGGTCGCGCACACGGGCGATTTCATCCTTGGTCAGGTAAATGACCTTCCGCTGCGTCATCTTGAGCGTCGGGCGGAATTTCTTATAGTCCAGGTTGGTGTTGTAGCCCCGGTCGGTGGCCCAGTTCAGGAACCAGCGGAGATAGCCCAACTTCTTCTCGATGGTGGAGTTCTTCAAGCCCACCAGGTCCTCCTGGTCATAGTCTTCTCTTTCTCCCTTCTTTTTCCGAGGAGTGCGAAGCTTCTTGCTGTCGCGCATATATGCGACGAACTCCGTCAAGGTGGCCTCCGTCAGATCGGAGAACTTGATGTTCTTCTTGAAGGTGGTCAGGTCGACGCGCATCGCCTCCATCTTCTCGAAGGTAGCTTCCGTCCAGGCGTTCTTTTCGCCGCACTCTTTCAAGAACATATCATAGGTCTTGAAGAAGTCCGGGACCTTGGGCTTGCGCTCCTTCTTCGGCTCCGGGGCTGGCTTCTGCGGAACGGATCCGTTCAATCGGTCCTCATACTTCTTCTGTAGTTGAGACGACGTCGGGATCTGGTCGATGGCCTCGAAGAACTTGAAGGTAGAGTCCATCTGGTCCTTGATATTCCGGAGCTCGTTATTGATGGACAAGGCGGTCTCTCCCTTTAGTCCTTTGTAGCCCGACTTGACCAGCTGGGATTCATCATCCCAGGCAGACTTGTTGTTGATCTGGCAACCGGTCTTGAGGTCCAGCCGTTGTCCGTTGAACGTGGTGCGGAGCCGTATCTGGAAAAGGTCATTGTTCTTCCCGTAAGCTCTCAACTTGAAAGCGACATTTCTCTTGATCTTCATGGAGTCTCTTTGTTAAAATCGTGGCCCAATAATGGCCCAATTTTGCTCAAAGTCGAGCATCGTTGTTCGCAAAGATACGCAATAGAAACCATTCCTGCAAGGGTTTACGAAGGGCGTTGTACTTGGTTTACGATTCTCGCTCTCTCCGCAAAAAAGAGGCGCCATGCTATAGCTTGGCGCCTCTTTTTTTTAGCATTATCCTCTATTCAAAGACATCCATAGGGACTCCCCTCCAGCTGTTGGGGGTCTTCAGATGGAACACCTTGGCGACGGTAGCGGCCATATCGTACTGGATCATCGGCTCGGTGATCTCGTGGTTCTTCATGATCCCCTTGCCCCAGACCACGAACGGAGTCTCGATCTCGTTGGTGGTATCACCGCCATGGCCGGTGCCCTCGTGACCGTGGTCGGAGGTGATCATGAATATGGTGTCGTCGTATATTCCCGCTTCCTTCACGCCCTCGACAATCTTGCGGATGCGCTCGTCAACCTTCGGAAGCTCAGCCATATACTCAGGAGAACCCTTCCCATAGGAGTGACCCATGTGGTCAAGAGCGTCGATGTGGATAAAGCAGATCACGGGCTTCTTATCCTTGATGTACTTCACGCTCTCCTCAACAATGGCGTCGGGATGCTCTGAAGGGCCGTCAATCTTCTTCTTATAGCTGACGCAGAGGGTGTCGGCGTAATTCTGGAAATCGCCCCACTCGCAGACAACTCCCGTCTCGGCATCAGGCCTCTCCTGGCGCATCAGATGGAAGAAAGTAGGCTGCGCTTTATGCTCCGTCTGGACAAGCGGCTTGAAAGTAGGCTCTTTCTCGTTGCCGGTGATGCCAGAGACCTCAACCGGAGTGCCGTTCATCATCGCCGCCCAGTTCGGACCACTGATAGAAGGACGGACAGTCCTCTTGTAAAGAGTCCAGGAACCTTCCTTCATCTTCTCCTTGATAAATGGCGTGTCACCATCCTTAAAACTCCATGTCCCCCAACCATCAAGACCGATGATGATCACATGATCGGCGATGTCCTTGGGATTCTCTTTCTTGCTCTGACACGCTCCGAAGACCAGCAGCGCTGCCATCATTAACAAAATGCCTTTTCTCATAATTATTCCAGTAATATATTAATATCCAACTATTTCTTTACGACAATCGTCCTATAGGCATCGTCCTTATAAAGATTAAACATGTTCCTCAAAGAAGCATATTCCTTGACCGGAACAATAGTCTTCAGGATCTTTGCCTCGCGGGTATAGACAGCGGTGCCGCCGCTCACAGTCAACTTTACTTTGACAGAACCGGCAGGGCAGGACAGCGTCTTCTCGAACGGCACCGAGACTATCGTTCCACCTTCTGGAGCCTCTATCCTGTAAGTGACGCTCTCGTCCAGCTTGAACGGGAGCTCAATCGGATATGACCTTGATGAATTCAAGCTCCGCACACCGGAAGCGTCAAGACCTTCTCTGGCGACAGGAAGCTTAAAGACAAGATAATCACCCGCTTCCGTAGCGTTTTTGGGATCCAGAGACACAGTCTCGTCAATCTTGACTTCCGTGAACGCTTCGGGCACACTGACCGTTCCTGATGGAGACAGGGCCTGGAAACGTCCCTTAAGGTCGGCTACAGGACGGGAGAATCCCCCCGCTGCGGAGTAATACTTGTCTGAAGCCTTGATCCACATGGCGCCAGAAAGCGTCTGAAGACAAGGTGGACAGGTGGGGGCGAATATAGCCACCGGCTCAGCTTTCACACCCACCGCTGAAGCAAGGCTCAGCATGAGGGCGGCTTTCTCCTCGAAAGTACCATAAGCCGAAGCGACAACCTCGGAAGGCTTCCTCACCTTTCCTGCCTGGTTCAAAGGCAAAGCGCAGAAACCAAGATTCCGGGCCACCCACATTGAGATAGCGTCCATCTTCTCAGTGTCACCTGTCTTGCCCTCACAAATCTTTGAGGCGAGAGTGGACATATCCTCCTTGGGAAGATTGAATACGGCCGCAGCTCCCTCTCCGGGATTGACAGAAGCGTAGATGTACGGGACATCATCGACAGGAGCATAGATCTCATTCAGCCTGGCCGGAATCCCGGAGGCCTTGAAAGTATACTCACGGCCATCGGCGGACTTGGTCATCTTCGCGCCAAGACTCTGGCTGACAACAAGTTCCTTACCAGCAGGCACCTCAATCACAAGGGTGTAATCCCTCACGGGAGAGACTTCATTGAAACTGCGGAATATGTCGCCAGAGCCAGGGAATCCAGGCTTTGTGGTGATCGTGTAGTCCAGAGATATCACGGCACCGGGCTCGAGTCCCGTATGTGTCACGACCATCTCCTTGAGATGATTATACGCCGGAGCGTCGGCGGCGGCGCTCGGAAGAACCTCATTCAGGGCATTGGGAGGGAGGGGCACCATCGTCTTATCGGCCTGCACCGTGTGGCAGCCGTCGATAGTGAGAATCTGGTAATCGGGATTATAGACGATGAAGGTCTCGCCGTAGAGATTGTGAATAGAATAGAATGTGTTGACCTTCAACTCCTTGTGGTATTTGTAGACCACCGATCCATCGTCACCGATAGTGTATTTTTCCCGAAGAGAGATAAACTCCCCTTCCGTCTTCTGGGCGAAAAGCCCTGTAGCTATCATTAACCCTGAAAGCAGGGCGAAAACAGTCTTTCTCATGGCTTTCCCCTATTTGATCACAACGATATTATCCTCAATCGACTTCCAAGCCTGAACGGCCTTCTTGAAACCGGGATAGTCCTCCGCCTCATAGACACGTTTCTTAAGAGCGATCGAAGAGGCAATAATGACAGTGTTTCCCTTACCGGCCACTTTTCCGGAGAAGTCCGCGGCCTCGCTGGAAGCGCTCTCCTCCAAGGGCGAAGAAAGCGTCATTCCCTTCGGAACAATCACATTCTCATTCGCTTCCACAAGCCTCGAGCATGAGTCCTTAAAGCCGAACTCCCTCTCAGGAAGGTCAGTGTTGACCCTGAGGAAAGTCTTGGACCGGTTGTAAAGACGGCCGGTGACCGGCTTGTAAAGCAGGGCTCCGTCGGAAGTCTTGACTGCATACGACGGGATCGAGAACTTCGCGGTGATCTTGATCGGCGCGTCCAGGTAATAATCTGGATTCTTCCCGTAGTTGACGCTCAGCATCTTGGCCTGAGGGTCGATCGAAAGGATCTCATTCTCCATGGCATTCTGCCAATTGGCCACATAGCTCTTTGTGAAAGGGCTCCGCACCGAAGCGTCGGACTGGCCTTCAGCGGTGACGGTATATTCCCCGACAAGATTGCCGTCTTTGTCCAGGGTGGCCTTGACATAAAGCCTGAGATAATGATTCTCAGGAGCTGAGACTGGAGTCAGCAAAAGCGGGGATCCCTCGGGCAAGCCAGGAAGGTAGTTCTGCTGCTGCTCGGCGCTGGACCAATTCTCACGGGTAAACGGCACCCAGGTCGGATCAAGAGGCTCGTAGACTCCGCTTGAGAGTTTCACGACAGCGACACAGTGGTTGAAGTGGTCCGCCGGGATGCTCTCGATCCTGGATCCTGCCATAGTCATGGCCGGATGGGCATCAAAACCAGCTGCCCTGAGCATGGTGATAAGCATCGAGGCCTTGTCCTTGCACACACCGCAACGGTCCGTGAAATTCATCTTGGCATTGTGGAGGGTGTAGCCTTCACCTTCGCCCATGGATATTCCGGAATAACGAATATAATCGGCCACCCAGTGGGTCAGGAGCCAGATTTTCCTCTGCTCATCAGTGACGCCCTTAAGGATCTCGGCCACTTTCTTCCGAACCTCCGGGGTCGGCTCAAAACTGCCGTAATCCTCGTTGACATTGTTGAACCAGACGGACTTGTCCTCCCAGCGGTCAGTCGAGGAGAGCATCAGCTTCGGAGCCACATCATAGAGGTCGACCATATTCGGCTCCCTCTTGAAGGGTCTGGCGTCGCCAATGGAAAAGCTCAAGAACTTGCGGTCCCCGTCAACCCTGGTGGAAGAATGGCACTCACCCTGGTAGAACTCGTACTGGACCTCCTTGTTCCTCGGGACATCGATCGTGTAGATCTTGGAGACCGTAGGATAGGTCACCCAGAAAGGTACGATGTCATAGAAATGCCCCTTCATAGGAGGGATGAACCTGTCATCCTCATCCGGGAAGCCGGAAGCCAGAAGGGCGTATGTGAAACCCTTCTTGCCGATGCGGTAGTCAACCACATCCCCTGGCTCAAGAGCTCCGACCTCAACCATGACCTGCCTGGCGCCCCAATAGATCATTCTCGCCGGGGCGGCATAGTCACAAACTTTTGAGAGATCGATGTTCCTGACCGATCCGTCGGCCTTATAGACCTTGACATCCTCGAAAACAGCCGAGGCTGTCAGAGGATCGTAGTCGTACTTCAATACCCGATGGGCAAGGGCACCTGCCTTGGTCTGTATCTTGACAACCTGATGGATGTCAAAGCTTCCGGAGCCGGAATCCTTGAAACGGACTCCGATGCTGTCCAGAAGCACGACCGCATCGCTGCCGGCGATGTCAGCCTGTCGGGACGCCCGATTCTCCAAAGGCCTCCACGACTGGGCGGAGGCTTGAACGGAAATGGCGGCGAAAAGCGCCGCCAATAAAACATTTCGCATATTGGAAATAACTAGATGTCAAGCTTATAGCCAGGACGATAGTCGTAGTGCATCAGTTTGGTGGCCTCAGGGTCATGCATGAACTTCTGCACTATCGGATTCCAGACGACGGGCCTGCCAAGATCCATGGCGATATTGCCAAGGTTGCAGACGGTGCAGGAGGAGTGTCCGACCTCAACGGGAACGTTAGGATCGATCCTGGACTTGACAGCCTCGATGAACGCCCTGTGGTGTCCGACCTTGGTCTCGTAAGGGACGGAATCGTCACCGGCGGCGGCCTTCATCTCGAGCTTCTTGTCGGAAGCCTCGTATTTGCCGCGGGAAACCTTGATCCAACCATCCTCTCCGTAGATCTGGACGCCGGGAGTGCTTCCGTCGAAAGGCTCCTCGGAGACGATGATGCCATTGTCATATTTGTAGGTAAGGTGCTCGTAGAAGCTGTAACCGGCGGGAATGATCTCGACAGGGCCGCTTCCGTCTTTACCGATCGCCCACTGGGCGATGTCAAACATGTGGGCACCCCAGTCTGTCATCAGACCGCCGCCCATCGGCTTGTACCAACGCCATGCGCCCCAGAGCTGCTCGTCATGCTCATCATTGATGATCGGGTCGAGGTCTGAATGGTAATATACAGAGGTAGGAAGAGGTCCAAGCCACTTGTCCCAGTTCAGTCCGGCAGGAACTTCCATCTTCGGAAGCGGGCAGGGAACAGGAGCGGCGGAATTCGGGTTGGCGTTATTACGGCCGACATATACCTTGATCTTATGAATCTGGCCGAGGTCTCCCTCGCGGGCATGGGTGGCGGCGGTAATGAACTCGTCGCTGGAACGCTGCTGGCTTCCGACCTGGAGAATCCTGTTGTACTTGCGGACAGCCTTCACGAGCTGCTGGCCTTCGAAAATGGTCAGTGTCATCGGCTTCTCAAGATACACGTCCTTACCGGCCTTGCAAGCGGCAATCGCGATGATAGCGTGCTGGTGGTCAGGAACGGCGATCACGACAGCGTCGATGTCCGGACGAGCGAGAAGCTCCTGGTAGTCCTCGTACATGTCTACCTTGACCTTCTTCTCACCTTTCTCCTGATAATAATTTGTGACCCTCTTGGCGAAACGGTCCCTCTTGATGTCATACACATCGCAACCGGCGACAACTCTCACATCATCCATCTTCATGAAACCCTGCAGCAAATACATAGCCTGCTGGCCCAAGCCGATGAAGCCCATGTTGATTGTTCCGTTGGCTGATTTTTTCGCGGGGGCCTTCTTGGATGCGGCCGAGGCGCTTACAATACCAGCAGGCATCATGATGCCCGCAGCTCCGATTGCGGAGGCTTTCAAGAAATCTCTACGTACCATGTTTCAGTGATTATTCAATTATATCGTAAATATAGTGATTTTTTATAAAAAAACTCTTCATGTCATTCAACCTTTGGCACGGAAATGGTATATTCTTAAAACGACATAATTTTTTACCCATAAACCAAAAACTGACTCAATAGTTATTTCATAAGTATTGGACAAACAAACGGGAACCTGTCGAGAGACACGTTCCCGTTATATTTTTTATCCCTGGACGGCAACACCCTTTTCATCCTGAACGGCAGCACACTTGTCATCCTGAACGGCAGCACACTTGTCATCCTGAACGGCAGTGAAGGATCTTATTCAGGATAAAGCAGGTACGGTTCCCTCCTCGCCTTGAACGCCTCAACATCCTCTTTCCACCGTTCCTTGATCTCGGCGGCGGTCGCCCCGGACAAGATCATCTCCCGGACATAAGACGCCCCTGCCAGGCGATCGAAAAAAGAATTACCCCCGAAGAATTCCTCACCCATATTCAGGTCCCGGAACGCATGGATCACATATTCAAGGTTCACACCCTCACTCCATATTTCCTCCAGAGGTTTTTCCCGTAGATCAACCCCATGGCAGACTTGGTCCTTATAGGGAGGATTCTTCGCCCCAAGGACACTCTTCGGAGTGAAAGAGAAACCAGAGGTCATGTCCGGGTGGCCATAAACCTCGAACGGATAATCGGTTCCACGTCCGAGGGACACGACTGTTCCTTCAAAGAAACAAGTTGATGAATATAGATAGACAGCCCTCATCGTCTTGAGGTTCGGGGAGGGGTTGACGATCAGGGAGGTCTTGGTCTGGTGGGTGTATCCAAGGCACGGAACCACCTGGAGATCACACTTTAAGCCATCCTCAAGCCAACCCTCGCCATTGGCCATGAGAGCCAGTTCGCCGAGTGTCATGCCGTGGACTGTCGGTATCGGGAAACGTCCTACGCCGGACTTGAGTCCCGGTTCGAGGACCGGTCCGTCTACATAGAATCCGTTGGGATTGGGCCGGTCAAGGATGATCACCTTCTTGCCGTTACGGGCGCAAGTCTCCATGAGCCGGGTCATTGTGATGTAGTAGGTGTAATACCTCAACCCCACATCTTGAATATCAACGAGAAGGACATCAAATTGCCCGGAATTCTTCTCAGGAGCCACCTTCGCTCCCTGGCCGAAAAGAGAGACTATCTCAACCCCTGTCTTCTCATCCTTTCCGCTATTAACTTCCTCACCGGCATCGGCGGTTCCACGGAATCCATGTTCGGGCGAGAATATAAGCCTCACATCAACACCCTTTTCCATCAGGACATCGACAAGGTGAGGTCCATAAACGGGATTCCCGCTTTTGTCCACTGTCATGACATCGCCCACTATCCCGGACTGATTGCTGAACACAGCCACTCTTTTCCCCTCCAGCTCAGGAATATACACCTCAAAGCGCTCGTCCCCGAGAACCACCCGTCCGCTGCCTCGGTCAACTCGTTCGCCAATGCGGACCATCCCGCACGACGAGGCATAAGTTAAAACCCCAAGCAGCAACGCCATCACTTTAATCAATCTCATATTACTTTGACTCACACTATTTGACTATTTATTCCTATCTAATTATTGCCTATGATTCCACAAGCCAAGCTATGCCCTCGATTCTCCCTTAAAGATAATCATTATTATGAATACCCCAACTCGTTTTCTTCCCATGTCATTCCTGGGAATACCGGGCATACCTGCCTCCCTCCCCGAAAGGGCCAAAGAAATGGTCCAAGGTGGTTATGAAAGCATGAATCGGCCATTATATAGCTTTGACAAACACCTAAGGTGGTCCTGAAAGCAAGGACAAGGCGTTTTCCTGCCATTTCAACCACTTAACTTAGTCCTCAATGCTTCTTGGCATAAGAATATAGCAATTGTGAGACCGTGGAACGAGACATATTCAATTGGAGTTGACTCCAAATCCATAATTCAACAAACTACCAATGAGAGAGTCGATGTCTGATCCCGACGGAATCCACTCCCGCATCTGCCGCAGCCTTAGCGTAGGTATTATAGTCCCTGAAAAGTTTATACGTATAGTCTTTGGAATCTTTATAAAGAGACTGGGCCTTCGTCAATCCCTTTTCCTCGCCAACCTTCATAAGATAGCTCTCCGGCAAGACGTATCCCAATTTGCATATCCTGTAGTAAGAAGGTAATATCACTCGGGATCCCAACAGCTGCCGGACCCTTGACGTGCCCATCCCTGAAATGGTCTCATCTTCAAACAATTCATTAATTTTACTGAATATCAGATAGTTGCTACTCCACAAATATCCCCCCGGAAGAATATCATTCCGGGCATCATACGAATTCCTGGCTGAATATGTGACCGCGTTTACCAGCTCCTCGAGCGATCCGAGCCTGCCAAGTTTCATAAACCATTCCTTGGGGAGAGGAGGAAATCCGTCCCTTGTAAGCCAGGCGTTCGCCCTAAACCTAATATAATCAAACAATTGACAACACTGCGATCCTGCCGCATAAAGAATGAAGTGTCCATGGTTCCTCATCCAATCGAACTGAACCACTCCGATGTTGTAAAGATATTGGCCGATAGCCAAAGTATTCATCGCATTAACGCACTGTGACCTGTTATTCAGCAGGTTCCGCTTCCCGAGACTATCAAGGGTAAGATGGTAGTACCATTTGTCATACGACTGGTACTCTTTTCGAAGTTTTTCAATCTTTCTCATCACGAATAAGTGTAAGTTATCCGCAATTATAACAAATCCCCACATTCTTCAGGACGCTTATAAAAAAACAATCATGAAGTTTTTTCGTTTTTTTATCATATAACCTTGTTTACCGTTATCCTCGGTCCTTTCCATGCCCGGCATCTTCCCACGTCATTCCCGGGAATACAGGGCACACCTGCCTCTCTCCCACGAAAGGGCCAAAGGGAAGGGCCCAAGGTGGTTATGAAAGCATGATTCAGCCATTATTTAGCTTTGATAAACACCTAAGGTGGCCCTGAAAGCAGGAATAAGGCGTTTTATAGCTTTGATAAACGCCTTAAGGTGATATCCTTAGGGCAAGGTTCGTGTGAATGCACACCGTAGGAGACTATTGCAAGGTGCCCCCGACGATGTCCAGAATCTCGGAGGTAATCTTCTGCTGGCGGCCCTTGTTGTACTCGAGTGTGAGTTGCTCGAGGAGATCGTTGCCGTTGTCAGTGGCCGTCTGCATGGCGACAGTACGGGCGGCATGTTCGGCAGCGTTGCTGTCGAGGAGGGTTGTATAAATCTTCAGGTGCTGGACTTTGGGGAGGAGTTCCTCAAGAAGATCCTTGGGAGATGGCTCAATGATTATGTCGTCAGGAACCGGTTCGGGAGATGGCCGATTATGCTGGGCATTTGGAGCATCGGAATCAAGGCTGGCGTCATCTGAAACGGCGATGCTGTCCAAAGAGCCTTCGATGGACATCGGCAAAAATGTTTCCCGAACGGTCGGCTGGGAGGCGGTGGACTTGAAATGGTTATAGACGAGTTCAACCTTGGAATACAAGCCTGACGAGAACCCGTCGACAAGCTCTTTGGCCAACGCTGAAGCAGCCTCATAGCCAGGAGTTTCCGCCATCTTTGAATAATCAGAAGGAGACAGGAAACCAGCCTTCCTCATCGCTTCAGCCATCTTACGGCCGACTGAATATACGATGATGTCTTCGGGAGAATAACCGGCTGATTGATATTCATCTATCACAGCGAGGGTCTTTCGTATGGCGTTGGCGTTGAAGGCTCCGCAGAGGGATGAGTTGGAGGAGAAAGCGACGATGGCTATGCGGCCTGGGCCAGACGACGCACCGGCGCCAAGCGCTCCAGCGTCAGGACAAGCCGCCATCAGCCGGCCAAAGATACTCTGGAGTTGATGCTCGTACGGAAGCATGTTGGTGATGGCCTGCTGCGCTTTACGCAACTTGGCCGAAGCCACAAGCTTCATCGCCGAAGTGATCTTCAACGTTCCGCTGACAGAGGTGATCCTGCCTTTTATTTCTTTTAAAGAAGCCATGATGTCATCAGCCCACCAACGAGGCGACCACGGCAGAGGCCGCCTTTTCTATGACGGAAGTCATTGACTCATCAATCTTTCCGGCGCCCAACGCATCAAGCACATCCTGATGTCCGGACCGCATCCTATCCAAGAATAAGCCCTGGAATTCAGGAACCTGATCGACCTTTAAGTCCGCCATCAGGCCATGTGTCCCGCAATAAAGGATAGCGACCTGCTCCCCTACTGGCATCGGGGAATACTGCGCCTGGATCAAAAGCTTGTTGTTCTTGCGTCCTTTATCAAGAGCCATAGCGGTGACCTTGTCCATGTCTGAGGAGAATTTCGAGAACGACTCGAGCTCGCCGTACTGCGCCTGGTCGATCTTAAGCGTACCGGCCACCTTCTTCATCGACTTCACCTGAGCCGAACCTCCGACCCTGGACACCGATATTCCGACATTGATAGCCGGTCTCTGTCCTTGGTTGAACAGGCCGGACTCCAGATAGATCTGCCCGTCGGTTATCGAGATCACATTGGTGGGAATATATGCGGACACGTCCCCGGCCTGGGTCTCGATGATAGGCAGGGCGGTAAGTGACCCGCCGGCCTTGACCTTTCCTTTAAGAGAATCCGGAAGGTCATTCATCTGCTCCGCGACTTCCTGCTGATCAATGATTTTCGCGGCTCTCTCCAACAACCTGGAGTGGAGATAGAACACATCGCCGGGATAAGCCTCACGCCCGGAAGGACGCCTCAAGATAAGCGAGACCTCACGATAGGCCACAGCTTGCTTTGATAGATCATCGTAAACAACCAGGGCCGCGCGTCCCGTGTCACGGAAATATTCACCGATGGCAGCACCGGCAAACGGAGCGAAATATTGAAGGGCGGCGGGATCGGCGGCGGTGGCCGCGACCACGATCGTGTAGTCCATCGCTCCATAGGAGCGAAGGGTCTCGACTATATTCGCGACAGTCGATCCCTTTTGACCGACAGCCACATAGATGCAATATACCGGATTTCCGGCCTGGAAGCAGGAACGCTGGTTGATGATCGTGTCGATCGCAAGTGACGTTTTCCCCGTCTGACGGTCACCAATGATGAGTTCCCTCTGCCCCCGGCCTATAGGAATCATGGCGTCAATAGCCTTGAGGCCCGTCTGGAGAGGCTCTGTAACAGGCTGACGGAACACCACCCCGGGAGCTTTGCGCTCAAGAGGCATCTCGACAAGTTCTCCCTCGATATTACCAAGACCGTCAAGGGGAACCCCGAGAGGATCCACAACCCTTCCAAGCATCGACTCTCCTACCCTGATCGAGGCGATACGGCCGGTCCTGCGGACAGTCATACCCTCTTTCACCTCATCGGTAGGGCCTAAAAGGACAGCGCCCACATTATCCTGCTCCAGATTCATCACGACACCCTTCACACCGCTCTCGAATTCGAGCAGTTCTCCGGCCTCGGCGTTTGTGAGTCCGTACATCCTGGCGACACCGTCGCTGACCTGCAAGACTTTTCCGATCTCCTCGAAATGGAGAGAGGTGTCGATGTCTTTCAGCTGCGCAAGGAGCACCTCGGAGATCTCACTTGGCCTGATATTATTGTTTTGAGCCATATCTAATGAATATAACTACACGATTCTACGATTCCTTTCCACAAACTGCCTCTTGATAACGTCCAACTGATGGGAGACAGACGCGTCCAGCAGTTTGTCCTCTATCTCAAGCGTGAATCCACCGATCAGGGACTCATCCACCTGGGTGACAAGTCGCAGGGTTTTTCCGGTCTTGTCCTCGATCAAAGACTTGAGCTTGTCCTCAAGCGCCTTGGCGTTCTCATCCGGCTCGGAAGAGAGAATCAGATGGCCCCGAATGATATTGCGGGCTTTATAATACTGGTCTTCGAAACTCCTGAGCACTAATGAGATATCTCCGATTCGTCCGTTACGTAGGAGAAGCGCGAAGAATCGTCTCAATTCTGGGGAGAGAGATCCTTCGCTTCGCTCAGGATGACAAGAAGGATCGAGCGAATTGACTGAAGGATCAACCTTCCCAGCAGTCTCCAGCAGAGACAACTTCTTGTCATCGGACACGGAAAGATCGACCAGCAAGCGCCGCAGCTCCGGAACGGCGGCAAGCGCTTCAAGAACGGCATGAGCCTGGGAGACAACCACCTCACCGGAGCCGGTCTCATCGACCAGCTTCAGCAAAGCCTTTGCGTAACGTGAAGCGATAATCCCCGTATTCATGGATCTAACTGTTTAAATCCCTTGAAGATGAGACTTCATCCACGAGCTTCCCGATAAGTTCATCATGACCTTTGTCAGAATTCAGATCCTTGCGAAGGATCTTCTCCGCCACGGCGACAGAAAGCAGAGCCACCTCCTTGCGGACATCCCGCAAAGCGCTCTCCTTCTCCGCGGTTATCCGCGTCTGGGCCTGCTCGAGAATCTTCGCGGCCTCATCCCTGGCCTGGACCTTGGCCTGCTCGATGAGGGCGTCCCTGGAGGCCGCCGCCTCCTTGAGGATAGCGGCTTGCTCCTTGCGGGCTTTCTCAATCAAAGCATCCTGCTCCGAAGAAAGGTTGCGAAGCCTTTCCTCGGCCTCACGGGCCTTCTGAATCGACTCGTTGATCCTGTCGGCCCTTTTCTGGACTGAATCCGTGATCATCGGGAATCCCCACTTGGCCAGCACGAAGAAGACGATGCCGAAAATCAGCGTCATCCACACGAGCAACCCGAAGTCGGGAGTGATCAGAGACATGGCTACTTAGCGATAAGACAAACGACTATTGCGAAAAGGCAAGCTCCCTCGATAAGGGCGCTGACGATGATGGCGGTCATCCTGTAATGGCCTGCCTGCTCGGGCTGACGGGCGCCAGCCTCAAGGGAAGACTTACCGATCTTACCGATACCGAAAGCTGCGGCGAAAGCCGCGAGAGCGGCTCCAATAGCCTTTCCGAAAACCCCGAGGGAAACCCCGGCCTGAAGCAAGAACATCAATGGTGTCATAATTCTAAAATATTAATAATTAACTAGTTTCCGCTTTTTGTCTGGACAATCCGATAAAGACTGCCGAGAGCATGGTGAACACATAAGCCTGGATGAACGCCACAAGCAGTTCCAGGCAGTCCATGAATACTCCGAGGATGACAGCGACCACGGTCAACCCGCCGTTCACGGCAGCTCCCATCTTCGCCGTCAGGAATATGACAGCGATAACTCCGAGAATCATGAAATGCCCTGCGAGAATGTTGGCGAAAAGCCTGACCATCAGACTGAAAGGCTTGGTGAACATACCGATTATCTCAATCACCGGCATCAGCGGGATCGGGACTTTCAACCAAGTGGGGACATCAGGCCAGAGAATATCTTTCCAGTAATGTTTGTTTCCGAATATATTGACAGTGAAGAAGGTAAAGAGCGCGAGCACGAGCGTCACGGCAATGTTGCCGGTTATGTTGGCTCCGCCAGGGAAGAAGGGCACTATGCCCATCAGATTATTGATGAATATGAAGAAAAACGCTGTCAGGAGGTAGGGCGAATATCGCTTGTAATCCTCTCCGACACAATCCTTTATGATGTCATCTTCAACCATGGTGACCATCATTTCCATGATCCCTGTGCCTCCGGTCGGGACCTCTTCCGCGGCGTCGTGCCTGCGGTACCACCTGGCTGTCAAGAGAACGATCACGACCAACAGGACGCTGTTGATCATCAGTCCCAGAACATTTTTCGTGATGGAGAAGTCCCAGGGGCGGATCTCGCTACCGTCAGGACCTTTCTCCACTATCTTATTCTCGTACTTACCCGAGTGGGCGACGCTAAACCCTTCATATTCACCTTCTTCCAAATGATGAGACGAGAATATGTGAGCTCCGTTCCCGACCTTGCTGATCACGATCACCGGCAGTGGGATGCTCACGGGCTTACCATTTATCGTCGTGATGTGCCACTCGTACGAATCCCTCACATGGCCGTACAGATACTCATCCATGTCCAGATCCACCTCTTGAGAAGCACCGCCGGAAGGCAGATCCTTCGCTTCGCTCAGGATGACAGGAAAGAGCAAAACGAAGAGAAAGGCTAATATGACACGGCAGTGGCTCATCGGGTTTCTACGCAAGCTATTACTTGATTATCAGCAACTTCAACAAATCCAGACTTGATTCTTATTTGACCTTCCCGGTCCCTGAGCGGTGGTTCGACTCCGCTCACCAACCGTTGTTCGACAGAATTCTCATGCCGGTCCCTGAGCGGAGCCGAAGGGCCGGACTCCTCCCCGAACACAATATCCCCCTCCACCAAAGACGAGATAATCGGCGCATGCCCCTTAAGGACCACGAACCTCCCCTTGGCGCCAGGAAGCTCAACCCGGTCAACCTCCTGATCAACCAGTGTCCCTTCCGGGGTAATAATATTCAGTCTCATTGTCACTTCGCAGCCGCGAGAATCGCCTCTCCCTTCTTAATCGCATCATCCAAAGTCCCGACATTGAGGAAAGCCTGCTCAGGAAGATAATCCACCTCACCATCCAGGATCCGGCGGAACCCGTCAATGGTGTCAGCGATGTCAACCATCACTCCCGGGACACCGGTAAACTGCTCAGCGACAGAGAAAGGCTGAGAAAGGAACCGCTGCACACGGCGAGCCCTGTTGACAGTCCGCTTGTCCTCATCACTGAGCTCATCCATACCGAGGATGGCAATGATGTCCTGCAGCTCCTTGTTTCGCTGAAGAATCTGCTTTACCCTTTGCGCCGTTTCATAATGCTCCTTCCCGACAATGTTCGGGTCAAGGATCCTCGATGTTGACTCAAGCGGATCGACTGCCGGGTAAATACCAAGTTCGGTTATCTTACGACTCAGCACCGTTGTCGCGTCAAGATGGGAGAAAGTAGTCGCCGGAGCCGGGTCCGTCAAATCGTCAGCAGGAACATAAACGGCTTGTACAGAGGTAATTGAGCCATCTTTAGTGGACGTGATCCTCTCCTGCATCTGTCCCATCTCGGTGGCCAGAGTCGGCTGGTAGCCAACAGCTGAAGGCATACGTCCCAAAAGAGCGGAAACCTCGGAACCGGCCTGGGTGAACCTGAATATATTGTCAATGAAAAAGAGAATATCCCTGGGGCCGTCCCCAGCACCGGAATCCCTGAACGACTCGGCAAGGGTCAAACCCGAGAGAGCGACGCTCTGACGAGCTCCCGGCGGCTCATTCATCTGCCCGAAAACCATCGCCACTTGCGACTTCTCCAGCTCATCCTTATCAACCTTTGAGAGGTCCCAGTGGCCTTCCTCCATGCTCTTAACGAATTCGTCACCGTATTTGATAACACCGGATTCGATCATTTCCCGAAGCAGGTCGTTACCTTCCCTAGTACGTTCGCCAACTCCGGCAAAGATCGAGAATCCATTGTGTTTCTTCGCGATATTGTTGATAAGTTCCTTTATCAAGACTGTCTTGCCAACTCCAGCTCCTCCGAAAAGGCCGATCTTGCCTCCTTTCAGATAGGGTTCCAGCAAATCAATAACCTTGATGCCGGTGTAAAGCACCTCCTGAGAAGTGGCGAGATCCTCAAATTTAGGTGGTTCGCGGTGGATCGGGAGAGTCATCGAGGAAGAGAGATCGCCAAGACCGTCAATAGTGTCCCCGACAACATTCATAACCCTACCCCTGATCTGAGCTCCAACCGGCATCGAGATAGGGGCGTCTGTCGAGACAGCTTTCATCCCGCGGCGAAGACCATCAGTTGAATCCATAGCGACGCAACGGACAGTCTCTTCACCGATATGCTGCTGAACCTCAACCACAAGTGGCCTCACACCATCCCCCCTTTCGATCCTCAAAGCATCGTGTATCCTCGGGAGCGCGCCGGCTTCCTCCGAAGAGAACCGCACATCGACAACCGGACCGATAATCTGGGAAATATACCCTGTACTATTTGTCATTCTGAACTATTTTGTCATTCTGAACCAACCTGTCATTCTGAACGTAGTGAAGAATCTAAGTCAACAACAAAAATACTGATTATTTCACTAAAAAAGAAAAAGAGGTCCCAATATGGAACCTCTTTCTACTTTTGTCAAACTTTATTACTTCACAAGGCAGACCGCGACACGGTTCTCCTCAGGAGTGTTGAAAGGATTGATGGTGTCGCCGAAGTACTCGGTGATGATCCTATCCTTGCTGATGCCGGCGTTGATGATAGCCTGGGCGACGATCTCAGACCTCTTCTCGGAAAGGAACTGATTCCTCTTGGCGGTACCTGTGTCCTTATCAGCATAACCGGAGATGCGGACCTTGGTCTCAGGATTCTCCTTCATGCAAGCGACGATCTCATCGATCTTGAGCTGCTCGCTGTCGCGGATATCCCACTTGTTGATAACGAAGAAGATGTTCCTCTGGAGAGACTCGAAAGCAGGCTCGACAATGACGGGCTCTTTCTCCTCAACCACGGGAGCGGGTTCGGGTTCCTTAACAGGGGCCGGAGCCGGTGCCGGAGGAACGATCACGGGAGCGGGAACGGGCTTTGCCTTACCGAAGCTGAAGGTCAAACCGGCGAGAGCCTTGATCTGGAAGTCAGCCTTTGAACCCTTCTTGGAGTTGAAGTGGTCGTTGATGAAGCTTGTGTTACCTTCGAGGTTGAGGGCGACAACATCGGAAAGCCTGATGTTGAAACCGAGACCAGCCCTGAGAGCAGGAGAAATGCTGCTGGGATCCCAGAGGTAGTTGGTAGCAGGGAAGCTCTTGGCAAGACCGTTAGCCTCATCGTTGTTGAAAGCGTAGTTAGCGCCAACACCACCGAAGATGTAAGGATTGATCGTACGATCATACTTGTAACCACCGAAGAGAGCGGCGAGGTCGGCCATGAGGTCGATAGCACCCTCAACATAGTTGTACTTGTAGACCCTGGTCTGACCATCATTGATGGCACCCTTACCCTGCCATGCGTTGGCGTTCAGTCTGGCGGCGAAAACCGGAGAGAACTGATAACCAAGGGAAATGGCGCCTGAAGGGGAGATAAGGTCAGTCCATGTGGTCTCACCGATAGTCTCAGCGGCACCACCCTGGAGCTGCAGGAACCAATACGGGTCAAAATCCTTCTTCTGCGCGTTAGCAACTGAAAGCGAAGCGACGAGCGCGACACTTGCGAGAATAGTTATTATACGTTTCATGATACTTATGAATATTAATTGCGCATTTAACGTCGCTAAATTAGTATATTTTTTTTAATTGAGCAAGAAAGAACATTAATTTTCCGTCATTTGCCCATGTATGCGCAAGACAAAATTCTCGGGCTTACCCGAGACGGCAAAATACACTTTCTGGTAGACCCTTCCCGCCTTCTTCAATCTTCCGTTATAAGTCACGACGATTTCACCTCTTTTTCCCGGCTTCACTGGCTTTTCAGGGTAAGTGGCGGTAACACATCCGCAGCTATAGTCGACGTCAAGAAACTCCAATGGAGCGTCACCGACGTTAGTGAAAGTAAAGACAGTCGTACGGGTACTTGCGCTGCGAGGGAAAGTCCCGATCTTGGCGTCGACAGAATCCAGCTGGATCGATGCCTGCTTGAGAGTCCCGTCTTTGCGGACTCCGGAATGACATGAGCAGAGCCCAGGGAGCAGAAACGCCAGAGGAAGGATAAAATGGAAAAAGGCTTTCATATTCACCATTAATCAATAGATGGAATGAATATGTAAAATTAGCAAAATAAAAGATAATAAAAAAGGAGGGGCGCCGTTTGGCGTCCCTCCAATTATCAAGTGTCAAATACTTTCGTATTATTCGCCACCTTCAGTAGCCGCAGGCTCAGTGGGCTCCTCAGCAGGCTCTTCGCTAACAGGATTCACCGGAGGGACATCCTGGTTGATGGTCTTCTCAACAGGGACGGTCACCCAGTCAGTGTTGAAGTAACCAAAGCCATAGTGCAAGGTAGCCTTGACATAGAGCTCGAAGTTGTCGGTAAGGTTCCTACCGTTGTTGAAGTACATCAGGTAACCGCTGGCGTTCTTCGGGACATAGACAGTCCTCTTAGGACGGACAGGATCGCTGACCTTGAAGTAGGTAACCTTGTTGATGGTGGTATCAGGATCGTCAGGGAAGACCTGGACAATGTACATACCCTCGAAGATGCCCTGGCGCTTGCCAGCGATCTTGCACTCGACATTGTTAGTGTCAATGATGATCTCGAAGTTGTAGGTGTCATCCTCCATCTTGACTCCGTAATAACCCCAATAGTTAGGATACTGGGCGAAGGTACGCTTACGCCAATCCTTCGGGTTGAGGAGGTCAGCGATGCTGATGTAAGAACCAGGCTGGCCGAAGTCAACACCATCAACATACTTGCCAGTGGACAGGGTCTCGACCTCGATAGGACGGAGAATGTCAGCCTGGAAGTGATCCTTACCGTCGAAGGTCACAGCGACCTCCTTGGCATCCTCGGTGCAGAGGAAGGCCTTGGCACCGATGAAGGTGTACATGGCACCAGTGTTGATGAGAGTATCAGCGACATGGAAAACAGTATCCTCATTCTCGCCGATAGGCTCATTCTTGATCCAATAGAAGGCATTGTAGAAGTTGACATTGAGTTCGTCCTCATCAAGAATCTCCTGAGCGGCCTCCTGAGCGGCGTCATGACCATTGATGATGACAGCGACAGGCTGCATCTCGTAACCCTTGAGAGCGTTACCCTTGGCATCCTGGATCTCGGCGAAGAGATAGCTGTAGACACCATCCTCGGTATCGATATCCCAAGCCTCGAGAGCGTCCTCATCGTCAACAAGGAACTCAACGTTGAGATCACCGATCTTGGTGATAGCCTCGACATCCTTCTTGCAGAAGTAGTAAACCACAGAGTCAACAGCCTCGACCATGATCTGGCCAGCCTTAGCGCTGCCCTTAGGATAGGTAACGAAGGAAGTGTTGATGTCGGTGATCATCTGGGCGCCACGGCCGACAGTGTCGCCAGCGGGAGCAGGCATGACATTGTAACGTGTAGCGATACCCTTCTCACCACGGTCAGAAGGCTTGGTCCAGTACTCAGGGACATAGTCACCCTTGTCAGACTTGAGGTCGACACCCTTGTCGTAAGGAGCGACGCTGGCCTTCAGGAGAACGTCAACATAGAGAGAAGTGTTGGTCTTGCTGATGTACCTGGCGATGATGGAGACATCCTTGCCGGCATACTTCCAGAGATCGTCCGGACCAAGCTCCCAGACAATAACGTGGGTACCCTGAACAGGATCAACCACAGAGTCGCGGACGGTGCCGATGGTATCCTTGACATCCTTAGGAAGGACGACAGTGATAGAATCATAGAGAGCGTGGAACTCATCCTTGGACTTGTTGGTCTGGTTGTAGAGGATCTTGTTCATATCCTCGACAGTGGTCATGAGCATGTCACCCTCGCAGTAGAAGTGGAAGATGTTCTCAGAGGTGTTGTCGAGAGGATCCCTTCTAGGAGTGAGCTCAACAGCAGGATTGATAGCGTCGACAGCGGCGATGTAAACCTTGATGTAAGCGACATTGATGATGTCCTCGCCATGCATGAGCTTGACGCGGATGATAGGAGTACGGCCGATGGAGGCGGTACCGTCAACGTCGTAAACAGCAGGCCAGAAAATACCATCTTCAATCTTGAAGTTCTTGTGCTTGACGAAGTTGGACTGATCAGTCTCAGGCTTTCCAACCTTGTAGTTCTTGACAACCTCATACTCGAAATGGAGACCGAACTCTTCCATCTCAGCAGGAGTCAACTCGAAGCAGTTCTCGACTTCCTCCTTAGGCTCCTCTCTATAGGTTCCGTCAGGAAGAACCTCTATTTCATCATCGCAGCACTCTTTGAGCTTCCAGCAGAAGCCATTCTCAGGCACATAATGAGCGATGGTGATGGCATTGAGGTCAAGACCAGTGGTGGTGTTCCAAGCGATAGCGGTGTCGCAGGAAGCGTGGGCCTCTTCAAGAGTGTTGTTCTCACTCCAAGGAGCGACATACTCGTAAGCGAAGAGGTAATGCATGTCCTCATCATAGTAATCACCGTAGTAATCGCCATCATCGTTTCCGCTGAGACCAACGGTACCACGACGATAGTGCTCCTCGTAGTTTACGCTCTTGAGAGCTTCAGCCTTGTTGGGGCTAGGAGTGCTGGCAGTAGCCTTCACCTGAGCGATAGGGTCAGCGATCCTGGGCTGATCGATATCCTTGACAACGAAGGTGGCGTAGTCAGAAGTGTAGACCTTGCCAGACTTGATGACCTGCAGAGCGAACTGGGTCATGTGGTTGTCAGTCTCGGAAGCAGTGGCGGGACGACCCTGATAAGTGACATTGAGGGAAAGCTTACCATCCTTGAACTCCTTGAAGGTGGCGTCCATGGCGAAATCCTCGCTGCTCTCAGTCCTTGTGTAGAAGGGAACGTCCTTCCAGATGAGCTTGTAAGTGTAGGTGGAATCGAGAGCAAGGCCATAGTTGACGTGATAAGTGGCGACGGCGGGAACAGCCTCATAAACGAGGTAACCATTCTCGACAGCCCACTCACGATAAAGGTCAAATCCCTCCTCTTCGCTCGCGGCATCGAGGTCAATCTTGTTCTTTTCGCAATACTCCTCGAACTTTTCTATTGACTTCTCAATGTTGGCATCCCATTTCTCATCCTTGCTGTCAATCTTGTTAGGGGTGTAGATCGAAGCGGTGAAGGACTTGATCACCATGGCGTGCTCGCCATCGACAATCGCCTGAGGCTCGAAAACGAAGCTAGCGGCGCTGTCAGGGATGGTGACCTTGAAGGTCTCGTCACCAGCCTTGATGGAGATGGTGTTGGTGTCAGCATCGAAATCAACGCTGAAGAATCCCACGGGGAGATACTTCTGGTCAGTCGCGGTGATCACAATCTCACCGGTGGCCTCGTCAATCTCATACTTGTCCCAGCAAGCGGTCTCGGCATTAGGAACATACCAGCAGCCGTCCTTACCCTTAGGACCCTGTGCGGGGACCTCGAGGTCCTCTTCACCGATCCACCAGTTGCCGTTCTCACCAATGAAAGGAGTAAGACCGTCCTCTCCCTGGATACCCTGCTCGCCAGTGTCACCCTTAGGACCCTGGGCAGCAACCTCAGTGTCTTTGTCACCGATCCACCAGTTGCCGTTCTCACCAATGTAAGGAGTAAGACCGGCCTCACCCTGGATACCCTGAGGGCCCTGGATGCCTTGGTCACCCTTGTCACCCTTGTCACCCTTGTCACCCTTGGCTCCATTGAGGATCTCATAAGTTTTACCATCAGAAGTGGTGAAAACCCATCCACCGACTTCCTTGGTGCTAGCGGAGACACCAGTAATCACATAACCGGCGTTGATCTTGTTCTGCAGCTCATTGACTGTAGACTGCAGAGACGAGACCTGACCATTGGTGTTAGTCACGTCGTTTTGCAATTTGTTGATGTCATCATCGTAGTCCGTACAAGATACGGCTACCCCTGCGAGACCCAGTACAAGAGCCCCGGCAAGGAACAGATTTTTGAATTTTTTGTTCATAGTACTAAAACAAAATTGAATAAAGTGTTAAAAACATAATTTCGGTTTGTTGTCTTTTCTTCTTGCGAATAAGTATTTTAGATTAAACAATAAACTCTTGCTGCCGCAAGTCCACTCTCTGGCACGCACAATGCAGCCACCAAAAAAGCTGACTTGACCTTGCAAAGATAGCACGAATAATTAAATAAACAATAATTTTCAAAGTTTTTTAGTGTTTGCGGCCATTCCAAGGCCGTTTTTACTCATAAACCTCACTATATAAATCCACTTTTTTAAAAATCTTGCATCAAAAAGTGAAAAAAATTTCACTTTTTTTGATGCAAGATCGTACCTTATTATATATTAATAACTTACTGGTTCAGGGCATCAGCTGACTTGATGTACTTCGCCAAATCCTCCTCGGATACATGGTAATTGCTCATCTCTCCCGAGAAATACTGGTCATAAGCGCTCATATCGACAAATCCGTGTCCGGAAAGGTTGAACAGGATGGTCTTCGCCTCACCAGTCTCTTTGCATTTGAGCGCCTCGGCCACTGTCGCGGCGATCGCGTGGCAGGACTCTGGAGCGGGGATAATACCCTCGGTCTGGGCGAACAGGACTCCGGCCTTGAAAGAATCAAGTTGCTCGATGTCGACAGCCTCCATGAAACCGTCCTTCATCAGCTGGCTCATGATCACACCAGCGCCATGGTAACGCAGACCACCGGCATGGATCGTGGCGGGCTTGAATGTGTGTCCGAGGGTGTACATGGGAAGGAGGGGTGTCAGTCCGGACTCGTCACCGAAGTCATATTCAAACTTGCCTCTCGTCAGTTTCGGGCAGGAATAGGGTTCAGCGGCGATGAAGCGGGTTTTCTTGCCTTCCTGGATGTTGTGGCGCATGAAAGGATAGGCGATGCCGCTGAAGTTGGAGCCGCCGCCGAAGCAGGCAATGACGATGTCGGGATATTCCCCAGCCAGCTCCATCTGCTTTTCAGCCTCGAGACCGATGATTGATTGGTGGAGACAGACGTGGTTCAGCACGGAACCGAGCGTGTACTTGCAGTTGGGAGTAGTGACAGCAAGCTCGATGGCCTCGGAGATGGCGCACCCAAGGGAACCCTGGTCATTGGGATTGACTGTCAGGATGTCTTTACCGGCACGGGTCGACATTGAAGGGGAAGGGGTGATCGCCGCGCCGAAGGTCTGCATGATGCTTCTGCGGTAAGGCTTCTGGTTGTAGCTGACTTTAACCATATAAACAGCGCAGTCTAAGCCGAACTTTTTGGCGGCATACGACAGGGCGCCTCCCCACTGGCCAGCGCCTGTCTCCGTGGTGATATTCGTGATCCCCTGCTTCTTCGCGTAGTAGGCCTGGGCCAAGGCGGAATTCAGCTTATGGCTGCCGGCCGGTGACACACTTTCATTTTTGAAATATATGTGCGCGGGAGTGCCGAGAGCCTCTTCCAGCTCATAAGCCCTCACGAGTGGAGTGCAGCGGTAGGCGGCGTACTGCTCACGAACCTCCTCCGGGATAGGAATCCACTCGTCCGTCTGGTTGAGTTCCTGGTCAGCGCACTCCTTGCAGAAGATCGGGTAAAGATCCTCGGGCTTGAGCGGCTGCCTGGTTCCGGGGTGAAGGAACGGGAGGGGCTTGTTGGGCATGATGGCCTGGATGTTGAAAAAATGCGTGGGAATCTCTGATTCCGGAAGCAAGAACTTTTTCTGTCTCATTGCTGTTCGTTTTTAAATTGGGTTTATAATAAATGTAACATAATCTTCAGGGCATAAAGAAAGGTGGCCCGCTGTAAGTCAGCGTGCCACCTTATACTAAACGAACCTGGTAACCACGAGCGACGACTTACAGCTTTGAACTGCAAGAGCGCCACCAGAAGTTATTGTTCGTGTTCTTTCTCATACCGAAAACAAATATAGCGATTAAAATCGTAAATGCAATACTTAAGCTAAGAAATTCGCCTGGATGAAGGCATTGACCGCCGTGGCGACGAAGAGGAAGATGATCAGGCTGGCGACAACCACGCCGATAACCTTGAGCCTCTTGAACCAGACCTGGTTGTTCCAACCGACGGTCTGGAACATGCTCCAGAAGCCATGGCAGAGGTGAGCCCAGATCGCCGCGAACCAAATCAGGTAGATAACGAGCATCCACCACTTCCCGAAGGTCGCGCAAAGGAGGTAATACGGGTTGTTCTCGAAATCTCCGATCCCGAACATCTCCGGAAGCTGCATCTTGGCCCAGAAATGAGAGAGGTGGAAGAAGAGCAGTCCGAGAATCACGATACCCAGGACAAACATGTTCTTCGCGGCCCATGAGTCAGCGGCGGCGACACTCTTCTCCTCGTAACGCTTCACGCCACCGCGGGCCTTGATGTTACGATAGGTGAGGTAGCAGCCGTAGAAGATGTGCACGACAAAACCGAGAGCCAGGATCGGGACCATTATGTCGATGAAGGGAGTGGACATGAAGTCGCAACCCAGCTTGAAGAGACCATCTCCGGCGGAGAACAGTTTGTCGTCACTGGCGACAACTCCGAACTTTCCGGTGAAAGTGTCAATCACCGAGAAGAAGTTGATGGTGCCATGGAGAAGCAAGAAAATAATCAGGAAGGCTCCGCTAACCGCTTGGATGAACTTCCTGCCGATCGAATAATGGAACGCGTTTGGCATTATCGTAATGTTTGTGGTAGTAGCGGGGGTGGGGCATGATCCCACGACCTCCGGATTATGAATCCGACGCTCTAGCCAGCTGAGCTACCCCGCCTTTTTAGGGGGCGCTGCCCCCTGAGAACCCCCGCGGCCTTTCCGCCTCAACGACTTTCTTTGAAAGTCCCGGCCCGGCCGGCCGGCTGATGCCGGCTTGTTAGTACCACTATTCAACGCAGTACCACAAAAAGTTGAGATAGAAGGATTCGAACCCTCACTGACAGAGCCAGAATCTGTAGTGCTACCATTACACCATATCTCAATGGTTCCCTAGCTTCAACCATCAGGTTGCCTTTCGGGAATGCAAAAATAGGTATTTATATTGAATCCGCAAAAATTATTCTGTTTTTTTTCGTCTTACAAGTAAGCAAAGCCCTAAGAAAGTCAACGCGGCATTGATCAGGATAAGCTCATAAGAGAACTTATAGCCCCCGAACCAACGTTCCGCGTTAGCCTGGAGGACCAGACAAACCAGAGGGGAGATGACCGCCACGAGCGGGACCCACTTGTCCCTGACCTTCCTCTTACAGGATATTCCGAAAGCGAACATCCCGAGGATCGGGCCGTAGGTGTAGCTTGCCAGCTTGTAAACCGCGTCAATCGCCGACTTTGTGTTCAACAGATGGAACGCGATGATTACCAGGCCCATAAGGAGCGCCATGAGGAAGTGTACCCGCTTCCGAGTCCTGGTGACCTGGTCCTCGGTCTTGCCGGAGGTGCCAAGGATGTCCACTGTAAATGAAGTCGTGAGGGCTGTCAGGGCGGATCCGCCTGATGAATAGGCGCATGAAACCAGGCCCAGCACGAAAAGGACTCCGACTCCGAGAGGGAGATACCCCCCTGTCGCGACCGCCGGGAATATGGTGTCACCCGTCTGGGGGATGCCCCGCTGGGCAGCGTATATATAAAGGAGCGCCCCAAGGCAGAGAAACATGAATATGACCGGAATCTGAAGGAGACCGCTGGTGATCAGGTTCTTGCGGGATTCTTTCTGGTCGCGGCTGGCAAGGGTCCGTTGCATGAGGTCCTGGTCAAGGCCGGTCATGGCGACAACGAGCAGGATGCCGGAAAGGAACTGCTTCCAGAAATATTCCGGATGGTTGATGTCATCGAAGAAGAATATCCGGGAATACCCGCTCTGGGCCACAGATGCGGTCATTCCTTTGAAGTCCATTCCCAAATCCTTGGCTATGAATATGATGGTCAATATGATCGAGACGACCATGCAGACTGTTTTCAGGGTATCGTTCCAGATCACCGACTTGACACCGCCCCTGAATGTGTACAGAAGGACGATGGCCATTGACACAGCCGCGTTCAGGACGAACGGGAGACCGAGCGGATCGAAGACCATCAGCTGAAGAGTAACGCAGACGAGGTAGAGTCTCACAGCAGCGCCCAGAATCTTGGAGATGAAGAAGAACCAGGCCCCTGTCTTGTGGGATGACGCGCCGAATCGGTCCTCCAGGTACTGGTAGATCGAGACCACATTCATCTTGAAGAAGACTGGAGTCAGCACATAAGCTATGATCAGGTATCCGACAAAGAAGCCGGCGACCATCTGCATGTAGCCCATCGCGGCCCCAGTTCCGACCATGCCCGGTACCGAGACGTACGTCACGCCGGACATCGGGGCCCCGATCATCGCTATCGCCACTATCCACCAGGGGGCTTTGCGGCCTCCATTGAAAAAGCCTTGGTTGTCCATTCCCCTCGACGAGATCCAGCCAATGGCAAGCATCGCCGCGAAATACGCGGCGAGAGTGATAATTACCGCTAATGGTGTCATTCTCAGTATTGATTAACGTTTCTCGGGGCGATCATCACGGTCGCCCAGACCTCACAACCCTCTCCCCTACCGACAAAACCGAGCCTCTCGGTCGTTGTCGCCTTCACGCTGACCCGGCCTTTGTCGATGTTCATAACCTCCGCCAGAGTTTGGCGCATGGTGTCGATGTGCGGCCTGAGCTTGGGCTCCTGCAGGGCTATCGTTATGTCGGCGTTGACAATGTCGTATGAGGGCCTCCCTTCGTCAGTAACCAGCCGGACGACATGGGCCAGAAGCTCCTTACTGTCAATGCCTTTGAAACGAGGATCGCTGTCGGGGAAATGAAGGCCTATGTCTCCGAGCGCCGCCGCCCCGAGAAGGGCATCGCAAAGCGCATGGATCGCCACATCTCCGTCGGAATGCGCCACAAAGCCTTTGGCCGAAGGAATATCCACTCCGCAAAGCCGCATCGGCAAGCCCTCTTTGAGAGCATGCACGTCATAACCATTTCCCACCCTTGGGCAGTTGTCTATTGATGAACTCATAGTGAAATCACGTCTTGCAAGACAAATTTAACAAAACAAATCGGTATATTCGCGACTTGAACACAGAATATGATAAGGCACACTTACAAGCATCATCACCCTTTCACCTTCGAGGCCGGAGGATCAATAGACAACCTCGAGGTCGTCTATCACACTTCTCCAGGGGAATATTCTGCCGACAAAAAGGTCATTTGGCTTTGTCATGCGCTGACTGCGTCTTCCGACGCCGAAGGCCAATGGTGGCCTGCCCTGGTCGGTCCCGGCAAGACAATCGACACGGACAAGTTTTTCGTGATCTGCGCCAATGTGCTGGGCTCAGCCTGTGGGTCGTCCGGACCCGCGTCGATCAATCCAGCGACCGGGAAGCCTTATTATTTCGACTTTCCGAAAGTCACGGTCCACGACACGGTAAAGGCTTTCGATTTGTTAAGGGAACATCTTGGTATTGAGAAGATTGACTTCATAGTCAGCACTTCAATGGGAGGATTCATGACCTTCGATTGGCTGGCTTGGAAGCCTGAATTGTTCGACAAGGTGTTTTTCATCGCGACCGGAGCGAGGGTGACTCCTTGGCTGACCGGATTCAACGCGGCGATGAAAATGGCTCTTTATGCAGATCCATCATTCAAGGAACGGCGCGATCTCAAGGGCGGAATGGACGGGCTCAAGGCAGCCCGGACGATTGCTCTGCTGACGTACAGAAGCGAAGAAGGGCTTTTCAAACAAGTGGAGGATTCGGACGATGTGATGTTCGCTGACAAAGCGGCTTCATATTACCGCCACCAAAGCTCAAAATTCGTGAAGGAATGGGACGCGTATTCCTACATGTACGTCTGCGACCAGGTTGACAGCAATAATGTCGGCCGGGGCCGCGGCGGGGTTGAGAATGTTCTGAGGAACATCAAGGCTGAATGCGTGTTCGTGTGCATGTCTTCCGACGAGCTGTTTCCTCCTGAGGACATGAGACCTTGGGCAGAGATGGTTCCGGGAGCCAAGTATTTCCAGATAGAGACGCCTTTCGGGCACGACGGTTTTCTGATCGAGACCGACGCGATCTCCCGCATCCTCTCCCCATACCTTCAATAGCACACAATCCCCCTCAATGGATATAACGAAGAAGTCCCTGGCAGACCTTGTCTGTCAGGGACTTCCGAAGAACGGCGGCGACCTACTCTCCCAGCTGGTGGGCCAGTACCATCGGCGCGGATGAGCTTAACGGCTCTGTTCGGGATGGGAAGAGGTGGACCCTCATCGCTTTAACCACCGCAATATTTTACTTGAGAGACCACTTAACTTGGTGTCGCGACTCTGAGGAAAGAGTTCGGGCTATTAGTACGGGTCGGCTTTGCCGTCACCGGCTTTACACCTCCCGCCTATCAACGTCGTA
>JAGAFU010000021.1 GCA_017627955.1 Bacteroidales bacterium
ACAAACCTTAGATTTGCAGAGTGGTTATCTGCCCAAGGCCTGTAACCACAAAAGTAGTAATTTTATGCCGATAAAGAAAGTTGAACTAAGGACAATGGAGCCGGGCGGTTCTCAATTATAACAAATGGGTAGGACCCGTCTATATTTTTTGCCCCGCCCGGCCCGTTGATCCAGGACCTGAATAAGAATATCACCTTAGTACGAATAAGGTTTGTAGGTGACGGATCGACGGCCCACTGTCCGCTTAAAAAGCAATGCAAGTTATGAAAAAAATCAACGTCGGCATCGACATCAGCAAGGAAAAGTGCAATCTTTGCTATCGCAGCGGCCTTGAGATAGTCCGCGAGGAAGAGTGCTCCAATGAAGTGAAAGCGCTCAAGAAGGCTTTCAAAGCGGCATTCAAAGCGCTTGGCGTGTCAATGGAGGATATCCTCGTGTGCGCCGAGTACACGGGCCGGTACATCTATCCGCTGACCGTGGCCTGCCAGGAGCTGGACATCTTCCTCTGGTTGGATGACCCTACCAGAATCAAGAACTCCATGGGCCTCACCCGTGGGAAGAATGATGCCATGGACGCCGCCCGGATCGCCGAATATGCCTTCCGGTACAGCGACAAGGCGGCTCGCTATTGTATCCCTGACGCCGCTCTGGTCTCAATGAAGAGCCTCCTCGCGGACCGCGAGTTCCTTCTGGTAGACAGGAAAAGGTATCAGTCCCAACTCACTGACCAGAAGAAGTTTATGGCCCACGGAGACTTCAAGCGCAAGAGCACACGATGGAGGAAAATCGTCAAGTCCATAGAAGAGCAGATAGCGTCCATCGACGCCGAGATAGAAGCGCTTATCGACGCCGACCCGGTATTGACTCGCCAAAAGGAGCTTCTTGTCAGCATTGACGGTGTTGGCGACCGCATCGCAATCAACATGATCGCCATTACCGGAGGCTTCACGCGCTTCCGGAACGCGCGTCAGTTCTGCTCCTTCGCGGGCCTCACACCATACAAGTATGACTCCGGCACCTCTGTTCACTCAAAAGCCAAGATATCCAAACGGGCAAATCAGACCATGAAGGCACTCTTGCATATGAGCGCGGTGAATGTGGCTACTCGTATGAAAGCCGGGGAATACAAGGACTACTACGAACGTAAACTCAAAGAAGGTAAGCACATCTTGTGTGTCCTGAATGTGCTTCGGGCAAAGCTCGTTCACCGTATGTTCTCTGTAATCAGACGTGATACCGAGTACACAAAGGAATATAAACCGGCATGTTAATCAAACACGAAACTCTTCACCGATGAATCAATGAGATGACTTACCTTTTAACTTCTTTAAAAACCATTTGGAAAATCCATAAGAATATATAGCATTATTTCCCGTCATTCCATCTCATCCTTTTGCCGAAGAGATAGTATTTCTGGTCGCCGAACCAAAGTATACCTCCCCTGCCTTGAGAGGTGTAGCTGGTGTAGAGCGAGTTCCCGGAATCCCGCCGGGAGAATATTCCCGCATCCTTGAACCAGATGGGCTGGTGGGCGTCCGGGACGAACTCCCCGTCCAGCTTGTAAACCGGCCCCCGGTTCTGGTAAGAGGTCAAGCCGTTGAAGTCAAAAGTGTTGTGGACCAACAGGAAATATTTCCCGCTCCTGGCCTCGGGACCGGCATAATCGTAGATCGGGCAGGGGGAGCATGGCTGGAGGATGGCATCTCCTTCGTCTTTGTAGCGGAGTATCTCCGGCCTGGACCAAGTCTTCCCATCATCGGAGCTGACGGACCAGATGGGGTGGCCGATCGTGGTGCGCATCACGGCGAAAAGCCTCCCGTCCGGAAGACCTGTGACGCAAGCCTCTTCGACTCTGCGGCCATCTCTGGGGGAATATTCATGATCGTTCTCAACCTTTGACGCGTCGAAAGAATCCTCATCGGTGTTGAAGAAAGAGATTCGGATGTCCTTGATCTTGGGATCGTCGTCGATGTTGTCATATTGCCAGAACTCCACCCGGCTGATGCCGTCTGTCCCGTATCGGGAGCATCCGGCGATGTAGCGGCCGTCCTTGCCAAAGCGTAGCGGACGTTGCCAAATACACCAGGTCGGGGGAACGGTCGGATCTTCCGGGTCGGCCTTGAACCGTTTGGGAAAAGGGACCATCTCCGGCTCGCTCCAGGTCTTCCCTCCGTCGTCGGAATATCTCCCGTACATGAGTCCGCAAAGGTGCTTTTTCACGGTGGTCTCCTGGTTCCAGAGACAGTACAGGCGTCCGCTTTTGCTGATCATCGGTTGTTGCCATGCGGCCACAGGCTTGGGGTTCTCAAGTGAAGGAGAACCGGCTATCATGACAGGCTCCGTCCAAGTCTTGCCGCCGTCAGCGCTGCTGGCGTGGACAACCTTCTCGTTGTCAGCCGCCTCGTATGACCCTTGAGTCCAGAAAGCGTGTAGCAGTCCCCGGCCCTTGTCCTCAAGGACATGGAAGTGATCGTTGAAAGAATCCTCTCCGCCTCTGGAAGTCTTTGGAATATAGACGGTTAAGTCGTGGGGAATGACGTCGATGTTGGTCTCGGGGTAGAGATAATGCCAGTAGAAATGCCCCGGCCAGCGCTCCCTGAATCCGATCGTCTCCTTGAAATGCCTGTCCAGAGCCATCGTGGAGTTATTGTAGCGGTGACATGAATCCGGGGACTTTGTGAATATCGTCCATTGATTTTGATTGGCCGCGTCCTGTCCCGGGAGCCCAACCCAGATGACAGTGCCTTTTTCGGGTGGATAGGCCGGGTTGAGGGTGAATATGGTTGTCAGAGCTGTCGCCTCGCTGTGGATCGGAGGCTCGGCGAGCATCTTTGACAGATCCCGGCGGTGGACCTTCTTATCCGGCTTCTTGGAGAAGAGCTCCTCCGCTTGGAGCGGATCCTCTGAATATGCCTTTGCGAAATTGAAGGCTCCGTCCCGGCGGGGCTTGTACCAGCCTTTCCATCTGGCTCTCCGTACCAGCTTTTCACTGCCCATGAAATTCTCATGATCATCAAGGTCTATTTCCCCGATGTTGAAGCGGTTGGTTATGACCATGATCTCGTCATCAGGAACCCTTTGGGCCACCCAGATTTTCCCTTTCACAATGGAGAGCACCCATCCTTCCTTTGAGTCGGCGATCAGGTATGTCCTTCCAGACTCTTTGCAGCCATGTTTCCTGACTTCCGATCCGATGATCAGGACGGCTTCCCTGGCCGACTGGGCCTGGCGGAAAGCCTTGGTCTGCGCCTCATAAAGGAGGGTGCCGGAAGAGCCCTTTTCCTTGGAAGGGGTCTCGTTTGAGACGATGCAGACCCCTTTCTCGTTGACATAGCTGTCTCCAATCCGTCCTGGGAACTCGAACCATAGCCCCGCGAGGTCGTTGCCTGAAGACGGGACGTTGTAGATATTCAGCATCTTTTTGAGGCCTGGGATGTCCTCGTTGTGTCCCAGGTAGACATAACCGTCAGTGGTCGCCTTCGATCCGGCGATGATTCCGAAACTCATAAGGGTAATAAGAATCAAGTTGCTCATATTCCCAAAGATAATAACAAAAGACGGGTGGACAATCATCCACCCGTCTTTTTGTCGTTGGCCGTCTTATTTAGACCCTCTGGCCGTAGGTGCGGTCGGTAGTGTTGACGGTGATCTTCTCGCCCTGGTTGATGAAGAGCGGAACCATCACCTTGGCGCCAGTCTCGAGAGTGACCTCCTTGAGGGCGCTGGTGGATGCGGTGTTGCCCTTGACGGCGGGCTCGGCGTAGGTAACCTCAAGGGTCACATAGGTCGGAAGCTCGCAGGTAAGGCACCTCTCCTCGGGCTCGAGGACGAACATCATCTCAACATGCTGGCCTTCTTTCATGAGGTCGGCGTTCTCGACGACATCGTGGGGCAGGTGGATCTGCTCGTAGGTCTCCTCGTGCATGAAGTTGAAACCGTCCTCATCGGAATAGAGGAACTGGTAGGGACGCCTCTCGACGGTGATGACGTCGATCTTCATGCCGGCGGTGAAGGTGTTCTCAAGGATCCTTCCGTTCTCGAGGTTACGAAGCTTTGTCTTGACGAAAGCGGGGCCCTTACCGGGCTTGACATGCTGGAAATAGACTACCTGGCAAGGCTTGCCGTTGTAGCTGATGAACAGTCCGTTCTTAAAATCTGCAGTTGTTGCCATATATGAATGAATTAATTATCAATTCGCGTCAATCATGCAAATTTAACTAATTGTGCCTTTTATTGCAAATAAATTGTTTTCCTCCCTTTTACCTGGTGAATAGATTCTTCACTTCGTTCAGAATGACAATGGGATTGCCCTGATGGCTTCGGCGACTTCCTCAAGGAGCCATCGTGGGGTGGAGGTCGCGCCGCAGATGCCGACCCTGTCGTCCGGACGGAACCATGAGGGGGCGATTTCCTCAGGGCTTGAAATATGATATGTCCTTGTGTTCCTTGACCGGCAAAGGTCGCAAAGGACCTTGCCATTTGAGCTGGAAGCTCCTGACACAAAGATGATTATGTCGTGAGACTGGGCGAAAGAAGAGAGCTCCTCATGCCTTGACGCCACTTGCGAGCAGATTGTGTTATGGACCGTCAGTCCGGCCTGGGCCCTCTCAGAGAGAACGGCACAGATCTGGGAATATTCAGTCGGGCTCTTGGTCGTCTGGGAGAATATCTCCAGCGGGACATCGGTCCTGATCGTGCCGTCCTCCAGGGCCGTGAGAAGCATGTCCATATTCTCGATCACCACCGCGTCTCCTCCGACCTGGCCCAGCAGTCCAAGCACCTCCGCATGGCCCACCTTACCGAAGATCACAATCTGTCTTTCCGGGCTATGCGCCTCCCGGATGTTCTGCTGGAGTTTCAGGACCACCGGGCAAGTGCAGTCGATGACATTGATCCCGATCTTACGGGCGAGCTCGTAAGTGGAAGGCGGCTCTCCATGGGCCCTGATCAGCAAAGTCTCAGAAGAAGGGGAGGGAATATTGCCGATGTCTTCCTTGCTGATCGTGACAAGTCCCTTGCGGCCAAGCCTCTCCAGCTCGGCCTCATTGTGGACTATCGCTCCAAGGGAAAAGAGCTTCTTCCCGGGATTCGCGTCCAAGAACTCCTCGGCCTTGCTGATGGCTCGGATGACTCCGCCGCAAAAGCCGGAACGTTTGTCTATCTCGACTGACAGAGCCATTACTCAAGGATTCCGAACTTCCCCTGGCAAAGTCCCTGGAACCAGACGGTCTCCTCATGGAGAGTCATGTCGGAATTGTCCAGGACATAGGCGTCAGCCGCGCGGGAGAGAGGGGAGACCTCCCTGTGAGAATCGATGTAGTCCCTCTCAAGGAGGTTCTTCATGACTTCCTCCATGACAGGATTCTGTCCCTTGGCTTTCATCTCATCGAAGCGCCTCTGGGCCCTGACCTCGGGAGATGCGGTCATGAATATCTTGATCTCCGCGTCGGGGAACACGGTCGTCCCGATGTCGCGTCCGTCCATCACGACTCTCTTCCTGAGGCCGAAAGCATGCAGTTTCTCATCCACGAAAGCGCGCACGAAAGGAATCGCGGAGACCGGGCTGACATGGCTGGAAACCTCCAGCGTGCGGATGTCCTGCTCGACCCGGCGTTCCCCGATGTAGGTCCCGTCGATCTTGAAGTCGAGATCCAGAGCCTCCAGGGCTTTCTTGAGACTCGCCTCGTTAATGGTTCCGGAGCTGTCTATGATCCCGTTTTCCAAGGCGTGGAGAGTGACTCCGCGGTACATTGCCCCAGAATCGAGATAAAGGAATGAATATTGCTCAGCGATAAGTTTGGCGAGCGTGCTTTTACCGGTTGATGAGTAGCCGTCGATGGCTATGATAATGTCTGGAATGTTCATAATGACAAAATTATCAAAATTCCGATAAAAAGTCCGATATTCGCGTAAAGAAGTGAACGAAAAAGACTATCCGACATGAAGATATTGATTGTTGACGACGAGAGATCGATCAGGAATTCCTTGGGAGAGATCCTGACGGATGAAGGATATGAGGTTGAGACCGCGGAAGATGGCCCTACCGCCTTGGCCAAGGTTGACAAGGAACGGTTTGATGTGATTTTCTGCGACATAAAGATGCCCGGGATGGACGGGACCGAGGTCCTTGAGAAGCTTGTTTCCGACGGTGTCGACTCAGCCATAGTGATGATCTCCGGTCATGGGGACATCGACACTGCCGTGGACTGCATCAAGAAAGGAGCTTTCGATTTCATCCAGAAGCCGCTGGATCTCAACAGGATACTTATCACTATTAAGAACGCCACCGACAAGGCTGTCATCGTCAAGGAAAACAAACAGCTCAAGAAGAAGGTTTATGGCGACAAGAAAATGATCGGGGAGTCAGCCCCGATGAAGCATATCCGCGACATCGTCGCCAAGGTGGCTCCGACTGATGCGAGGGTGCTGATTGTCGGTCCTAATGGATCCGGAAAGGAGCTTGTCGCGAGGAGCCTTTACGAGCAGAGCGAGCGGAGCTCGATGCCTTACATTGAGGTCAACTGTGCGGCGATTCCTTCAGAACTTATTGAGAGCGAGTTGTTTGGACATGAGAAAGGATCGTTCACATCTGCCATCAAACAGCATAAGGGCAAGTTTGAGCAGGCTGATGGCGGTACCCTTTTCATGGATGAGATCGGAGACATGAGCCTTGCCGCTCAGGCGAAAGTCCTCAGGGTGCTACAGGAAAAGAAACTCTCCCGCGTCGGAAGCGACAAGGACATCGTCGTGGATGTCCGTGTCATCGCCGCGACCAACAAGGATCTCATGAAGGAAATCGAGAAGGGGACCTTCAGGGAGGACTTATACCATCGTCTCAGTGTTATCGTCATCAATGTGCCTTCCCTCGACGAGAGGAAAGACGATATCCCTCTTCTGGTTGATTATTTCACTGACCAGGTCAGTGCCGAGACCGGCAAGCCCAAGAGGGAGTTCTCCAAGGAGGCGATAGAGCTTCTCCAGGCCAAGTCTTGGCCCGGGAATGTAAGAGAATTGGGTAATGTCGTGGAGCGTCTGACAATACTCGGAGGCAACCCTGTCAGCGGAGAGGACGTAAAGCTCTACGTCAGTCCGATTCAATAGCCTTCTTGATGGTGGTGTCCACCCCGAGATACATCTTGTAGAAAGCGTTGTCCCCAAGTCTGGAATAACGCCCGATCAGCGCGCGGAGCTGCGGGAGCATGTATTCCTCACTCTCCTTCCACTCCTGGGCGGAGCAGGTGATTCCGTCTACCCTGGAGGCATATTCACGGAATTTGGCGGGAATATCCATCTTGTCCAGGGCACGGTTCAGCTCGTCGAAATTCTCGATGCCGGAGATCGTTCCCTTGTACTTGTCGAACATCGCGGATGAGAATCTCATCTGGGTGGCTTTCTTGTTGCAGGCGATGTAGTAATTGGTCGCCCTGGTCGTGTCGACAGGTACGAATATGTCCGGAATAATACCGCCGCCGCCGTAGACAGTGCGGCCTCCGACAGTCTTGTACACCGCTGAAGTGTCAACTTTGATGCTGTCGGCGTCGTACATCTCACCGGCGGAATAGCGCTTGTAGATGTCGTAGCGGTAGTCGTCGGAATATGGCTTCTGAATGCACCTTCCGGAAGGTGTGTAGAACCTCGCGACCGTTAGCCTGACCCCTGAACCGTCACTGAAGTAGAGCGGTTCCTGGACCAAACCCTTGCCGAAGGAACGCCTTCCGATGATCGTGCCCCTGTCGTTGTCCTGCATGGCTCCAGCGAAAATCTCGCTGGATGAAGCTGTCGACTCGTTGATCAGCACCATGAGCGACACATTCTTCAAGATGCCCTTCCCGTCGGCTTTGTACTCGTCTTTCTTGCGGTGCAGTCCCTGCATGTAGACTATCTCGTCCCCTTTCTCAAGGAACATGTCGCTCAAGAGCAGGGCCTGGTCGAAGTACCCGCCTGAGTTATCCCTCAAGTCCAGGATGAGCTTCTTCATTCCTTGCGCCAGAAGCTTGACCGCTGCCGCGTTGACCTCGCTGAATGTGGTCTTGGAGAACTTCGAGAGTTTGATGTAGCCGGTGGTGTCGTTGGCCATGAAGGCGGCGTCTACGCAGTGGACCGGGATCTTTCCCCTCGTGATGTCAAAAGGAATGGTCTCCTTGCCTCTTCCGACAGTGATCTTGACTTTTGATCCGGCAGGACCTTTCATCCTGCGCACCATGCTGTCTTGCGGGAATCCCACTCCGGCGATGACCTTGTCGTCCACTTTGAGGATCCGGTCTCCCTGCAGGAGTCCGGCTTTCTCGGAAGGTCCTCCCGGAATAACCTCGATGACAGTCGCGGTGTCGTTGGGAACGTTGAACTGGATCCCTATTCCGTCGAAATTGCCCGCGAGGTCGGTTTCCGCCTCGCTGAACTCCACGGGCGGCATATAGACCGAATGTGGATCCAGGGCAGCCAGGGCGGCCACAATGGCGGCCTCGGTTACCTCCTCGTTGTTGACCGTGTCGACGTAATTCTTATCGACCTGGTCCAGGATGAGGTTAAGCTTGCGCCAATCCCCATACTGGACGTTATAGTAGTGCTTTTTCTGGCGGTATGTGTTGTACGTGGTGACCGCCAGGGCACCGACGATGATGCCAAGCAAGGCGATAAGGACAGGGGAAAACTTTTTCATGCTCAATCTACCTTCTCAACTTCTATTCCGGCCCGGCGAAGGAGGTCAACGCCGTCCGTGAGCCTGTACTCGTCCCGGTAAACGACTCTTTTTATGCCTGATTGGATTATGAGTTTGGAACATTCCAGGCAGGGCGACGCGGTAACGTACAGCGTGGCTCCCTGACTGCTGTTGCCTGATTTGGCCACCTTGGTGATGGCATTGGCCTCGGCATGAAGAACGTAGGGCTTTGTCACCCCGTTCTCATCCTCACAGATATTCTCAAATCCGGAAGGAGTGCCGTTGTAGCCATCGGAGATGATCATTCTCTCCTTGACGATCAAGGCTCCCACCTGCCTTCTCTTGCAGTAGGAGTTCTTGGCCCAGATCCCGGCCATTTCAAGGTATCTATGGTCGAATTTCTCCATTACTTGCCGCTTCTTTGGTAAAGGTATCTCTTGATGGAGCGCTTGGGAGTCCTCTCGAAGTCCTCGGGCATGAACTCGATCTTGCGGATCTGGGCATATCCCGGGATCTCCTTGTTTATGTCGGGGAGAAGGCTGTTGAGGTTCTTCTCAAGCTGGTCCCTGGTCAGACCGTCAAGCTCTGCCTGATGGTAATCGGGATAGATGAGGGCGGTGAGACCGCCATTATCCTCAATAACGAGAGAATCAACGACATAAGAGACAGCGTTGATCACGGATTCAAGCTCTTCGGGATAGATGTTCTGACCGTTGGGGCCAAGGATCATGCACTTGCTGCGTCCCCTGATGAAGAGGTAACCGTCCTTGTCGATGATACCCATATCCCCGGTTCTCATCCAACCGTCCTCGGTGAACAGGCTGGCTGTCGCCTCATCATTCTTGTAGTAGCCGAGGCAATTGTTGGGACCCTTGCACTGGATCTCGCCCTCGATCCTCTCGGGATCCTCGGAGTCGATCCTGATCTTCATGTTATAGGCGGCCTTTCCGCAGGAGTAGAGTTTCTTGTCGTTGAAATGGGCGTAGGTGATAATCGGGGCGCACTCTGTCATGCCGTAACCGACAGTATAAGGGAAGTCAATGTCCCAGAAGAACTTCTCAACTTCCTTGTTGAAAGCCGCTCCACCCATTATGACCTCGACGAAGCTGCCTCCGAAGGCGTTCACAAGCTCTGTGCGGATCTTCTTGCGGACCATGTCGCTAAGTCCGGGAATCTTCAGCATAGTCTTGATGCTGCCCTTCTCCACCATCTTCTGGATCTTGGACTTATAGACCTTCTCGATGATGAGAGGGACGGCGATGATAATGTTCGGCTTGACCTCCTGCAGCGCCTGGGTGATGATCTTCGGGCTTGGGATCCTGGTCAGGAAGTGGACATGCATTCCGATGGTCATCTCGAAAAGGAACTCGAACATCATCCCGTACATGTGGGCGGTAGGCAGCATAGAGACCACATTGGACTTGTTGTTGAGCTCTGGCAGCACGTGCTTCGCGAACTGGATGTTTGAGCAAAGGGCCCGGTAGGGGATCATGACACCTTTTGAGAACCCTGAGGTTCCGGAGGTGTAGTTGATCATCGCCAGCTCGTTCGGGGAGTCCTTGTAGTAATTCAGATCCTCGGGCAGGAAGGCGTTCGGGTGGCGCTTGCCGAAATATTCGTTCATGTGCTCACGGGCCTCCACGATGCGGTCATTCTTGGCGTACAGGAGCTGGAAGGTGTTGATTCTCACCACCGCGTAGACTCCTGGCATCTCCTCAGGGCTGAGTCCTTCCCAGATCACGTCGTCCACGAAAAGGACCTTGGCCTCGGAATGATTGACGAGGTAGTGGATATTTCCGGGCTTGAACTCATGAAGAATGGGAACCACGACGGCGCCATAAGTCATGGTGGCGAGGTAACTCACCGCCCAGTTGACCTGGTTGCGGGCGCAGATGGCCACCTTGTCTCCTTTGTGGAGGAAGCACTTCTCGAAAGCGATGTGCAGCTTCTCGATCCTTCTGGCCACGTCGCGGTAGCACAGGCTGACACCCTGATAGTTTGAGAGCGCGAGCCTGTCCCAGTTCTCCTTAAAGCTCTGTTCGATGAGCTTATTGACTGATTGGAACTTGAATTCTTCCATGGTATTATCGTTTTTCTTTTTCCAATTTGAAAGTCCTTTCTTTGCCGTCATGGCATTTGGCCACGAACGCGCCTTTGTCGTTGATGGTGATCTCGCTGTCGGGGCGGATCATCTTCTTGCCTTCGCCGACGATGACGGGATCACCGCCTTCGAACGGACACACGAAGGCCTGCCTGGAGGTACGGACGATCCAGTACCTCTTGCCTCCGCCCTCCAGCGGTTCCGGCAGGCTTTTGATCGTCTCGTCGGATGTTATTCCCTTCCAAGTCGGCGATGGCTTTCCGTCGAGAGTGAACAATCCGACCGTGTTGTCCTTGAAAAGGACCATGGCCGAATAGTCCCGCGTCCCTTCGAAATCATACACCTCCGGACCGACCGCAATCTTCTTGCCAAGATCGACGGGAGTGCCTCCGACAAAGCGTCCAAGGCGGTCAATCAGGTAAAGCTTGCTGTCCGCGGCGAACAGATACTGCAGTTTGTCGTTCTTGTAGAAATCGATTTCCTTGACGTAACCGCAGAAAGTGTATTTGAATGGGATACCCCATTTGTCCTTGCCGTTCTCGTCTTTCAGACAGATTGAGAGATGGGAGTTCTGGTAGAGCGTGTTGATTTTTCCGGTGGCGCTGTTCATCACCTTGAACTCACCTGAAGGAACGGTCACGGTCGTGTCCCTGACTGAAGGCAGGGGCATTCTTCCGCCGGGAATATCTGTCCTGGTCACATCGAGCGAGAGAACCATTTTATCCCCTTTGGATGAGGCGAAAAGGGTCGCCGGCACATAGGAGACCCCATTGATCACATCCCGGAAGCCTTCAGCCATGAGCGGGCTGAAGTTGGCTCCGATGAGGTTGGGATCTTCTGTGATGGAGTGGTACAGCCAGAACCCGCAGCCTTTCTGGGGGATCCTGTCGACAAGTCCGCTCGCCGAAAGCCTTTCCTTCAAGGGCTCGAAAGAAGTCTGGATGAGCTCGTCAAGGCAATCCCTCGCCCCGACGACCAGCCATCCGTTCACGACCGCGGAGGCGTACTCGTCTTCCCCGGTGAAAATCTCACCGAATATGGTCTGGGGGAATCCCGCGTAGGGTGAGAAATCCTCTATGCCTTCCCCTGTGAGTTTTTTTCCACCAGGTTTGAGGAAGAGAAGCTGGCGGAGCCTTCCGCCAAAGTGGATGTTGACAATGGCTACTTCCTTCAGATCCAGAGATTTGGCCCAGTCTTCCGCTGATTTTCCGGAGGACTTTTTTTGTTTGGCCAGAACAGACTCGTATTTGTCGAGCTTCGCTTTAGAGTCGAGATAGTTCCGGTAGGCCTTGAGATACGAGCCGATGTTGCCGATGGGGAGATCAAGAATGAAATCCGTGTTGGAAGGCACAGCTTCAGCTATTTTGACAGGCCCGGTGCCGGCATGGCGCAGGACATTCATGTAGTAAGAAGGATCGCTTCCGTACAGAAGGGTACCGTCCATGGACACGCCGGTGTCGGAATGCCTGGTCACGCTGAAGGCGGACCAAAGGGCGATTTCCTTGAAGAACCCGTTGAGCTTCCGGTGCTTACGAGCGAAATATGTGTCAAGAATATTGTCTGAATAAGTGTTGGAGACAAAAAGGATGTCGCTTCCCGGGACCTGCCCGGCCAGTTCGGCGAACCCGGTGGACTCTAACACGGAATGCCCTTCCGCGAGATGCCTGGCGGAGGAGTTCGCGATCGTCTCGGAGGATGATATGAGGATCATCTCGCCGCTGACTTTAGCGAACAGTCCTGAAGAATCCGCAAGAGCCATAAGCTTTGAGCAGTCGTTTGAGACAGAGTCCGAAATCGCCTTGCTCGGCTTCACGACAAGGAGTGGAGGCATGTCCTTGCTGTAGTGGATCGAGATGATGGCGGGGTCCCGTCTGATCCCTTCGAATGACTCTCTGGCGATCTTGTCGAATTTGCCGGAGGTGATTTTTCGGAATATTGCCGTGGTGTCTCCAAGGTATTCAAGCGCCCGGCCGAAGTTCTTTACACAGAACACTATAGCAGCATCGGAAGGAACCGCCTCAATCAATTCATGGCGCTCAATGGCTTGCCCCGGATCAACCTTGTGGTTGTTATCTTCCTTTCCGGGGTAAAGTGATTTCAAGGCTATGATAATCCCGGCGACCAGGATGGCAGCCAGGCTTATCATGATGTATAGCGTGCTTTTCCTCATTGGGCGATGAACATGTAGACGATATTGCCCAGTTGCCTGGGAGGAGCCGATGTAGAGGCCGAGAATTTGGAGAGCCTGGCGGCCCTGACCGCAAATTCCCTTAAACAGCGGTCAGAAGATGACGCGTCTTCCTGGACCTTGGCGTTCAGTACATTTCCCGAAGGATCAACCGTGATGATCACGGTGACGTGACCGGCCCCGAGACACCTGTAGGCGGGGATGGAAAGCCTGCTGGCCTTTCTCCCTTCAAGAGCGTACGACACGACAGAAGGACCGCTGTAGGATTGTTTCTTGGGCTCTTCTTTTTTCGCCACAGGTTTATTGACAGCGACATAATCGTCGTCCGGCTCGTCGGCCTTGAAGCCGTCTTTGAGCTCCTGGGCAAGCCTTTCAGCATCTTTGTAGAGCTGCTCGGCGTTCGTGTTGCGATCGTCTTTGAGGGTGGAGCTTCTGTCCACGGCTATATTCCTGATGGGGACTCCAGCCGACGAGGCGAGCAACTGGTCGAGCCTGTCACTGACCTCTTCCTTGAAATTCTCCTCAGCCTTCTTTTTCTCGACTTCCTCCTGTCTGGTGAAGTCGAGGACGAAGGTGTTCTCCTGTTTCAGTACGGCACCTATCTGGCATGCGAGGAGGATGATGATAACCACCAAGTGGAATATCACCGTGATGTAAAGTCCTGCCCTGTCCTCGCTGTTCATGCCTTTGAGTGCCCGGTTTTATTTTCCTTCTTCCTTTTTCTTCTCCCTCAGGGACTTCTCGACCGTGGCCGAGATCACGTCGATAGCGACTTTGTTGTGGCCACCCTGTGGAATGATTATGTCAGCGTAGCGCTTGCTGGGCTCGATGAACTGCAGGTACATCGGCTTCACGGTCTTCGAGTAGCGCTCGATCACAGTCTCCACGGTCTTGCCCCTTTCCAGGATGTCCCTGGCCATGACCCTCATAAGCCTGTCATCGTCATCCGCGTCCACGAATATCTTGATGTCCATCTGGTCGCGCAGTTCCTTGCAGGAGAAGATCAGGATCCCTTCGATGATGATCACATCGGCGGGGGAAACGGTCACTGTCTCCGTCTTGGAGCGGGAGCATGTGATGTAGGAATACACCGGCTGCTCGATGGTCTTCCCCTCCTTCAGCTCAGAAAGCTGTTTGCAGAGAAGTTTGAAATCAATCGCGTCAGGATGGTCGAAATTGATTTGCTGCCTTTCTTCCATAGGGAGGTGGCTGGAGTCCTTGTAGTAGGAGTCCTGGGGGATGATCACGACCTTCTCTTTGAGCTTGCTCGTGATCGCGTTGACTACGGTGGTTTTTCCGGAACCGGAACCGCCTGCTATTCCTATGACTAACATATCTTATTGGTTATTAGAAGTCAGCGTTCTTTGGTGTTCTGGGGAAAGGAATGACGTCACGGATGTTGGACATTCCTGTCACGAACAGGAGGAGCCTTTCAAATCCGAGCCCGAAACCGCTGTGGGGGACTGTACCGAAGCGGCGGGTGTCGATGTACCACTCCAGATTCTTGCGGCTCATCCCGAGTTCGGTTATCCTTCTCTCAAGCTTCTCAAGAGAGGCCTCCCTCTCGGATCCGCCGATGATTTCCCCGATCTTAGGGAAGAGGACATCCATTCCCCTGACGGTCTCCCTACCGGGAGCGCATCCGTCGTTCTGCTTCATGTAGAAGGCCTTGATAGCTTGAGGGAAGTCGGTGAGAATCACGGGTTTTCCGAAATGCTTCTCGACGAGATACCTTTCGTGCTCGCTCTGGAAATCCGTTCCCCAAGTGACCGGGAACTCAAACGTCACACCATTCTTCATGGCCTCTTCGAGAATCTCGACAGCCTCGGTGTAGGTCAATCTCTGGAACTCAATGCCAAGCACGCTGCGGAGCCTCTCGATCAAGCCGTCGTCATACTTGTCGTTGAGGAAAGTCAGGTCATCCATGCAATTGTCCAGAGCATATTGGACAAGGTACTTGACGAACTCCTCGGCAAGGACCATGTTGTCGTTGATGTCGTAGAAAGCCATCTCCGGC
>JAGAFU010000022.1 GCA_017627955.1 Bacteroidales bacterium
GGACTATCTCCAGAACTACTTGAACGAGTTCTGCTACAAGTTCAACCGACGGTACTTCGGCGACAGGCTGTTCGACAGGCTCATGGTTGCGGCCCTGGCTTACAAGAATGACTTTAGGTATAACATTGCGTAATCATTTTTATTATTAATAGGTGTATTAAATCCTTTTTTAAAAACCTTTTGTGTGGTTTTCCGACAGCAAATATAATAATTGTTTTTAAGAATGCAAAATTATTTTTGAAAATTGATGAAATTTTTTGCAAAATAATTTTTGTGTTTAAATATTTTATTCGTAACTTTGCATTGAAAAAATTTTTGAAAGTTGATGTTTAAGTCAGAGAACATACTCCGGAAAGCTAGCCACAGGGGCCTGAGGGACGTTTTGGTCCTTGTCCTGTCGCTCTTCGCCTTCCTTCCTGGGGCCTTTGCCCAAGAGCGTGTCTCCAAGGTCGGGTCGGGTGAGTATAGCTACGATTTCCGTATTTTCTTCCCTGTGAATGTTCCTGAGTTCACCCCGGGTTATCTCGAGAATCCCCAGACCCTCGCCAAGCTCGACAGTGTGATCGCTGTCCACGGAACGGGCCTGATCGACTCTCTCCTGGTGATCGCTCAGTCTTCCCCGGAAGGCAATTACGCCCATAATGTGGATTTGGCCAACGGTCGTGCCGCTTCTATGAAAGAGTATCTGGTGGGCCGCTTCCCCGGACTGGAAGGTAAGATTCGTCTCTCCCCGGGAGTCGCTCCCTGGCCGGCCAACCGTTCGAAAGCCGCCCTGGTGAGGCTGCGTTACGCCGCCTTCCGCCTGGTCTTCCCGTTCGACATCACGATCCCCGTTCCGGAGATCTCCGATAACCTCGAGGTTGAAGAGAGCCTTTACGCCGTCGATCTTGATGATTCCGTCTCAATGGAAGAGGAATCCCTTCAGGTTGATATCCCTGAGTACAACTCGTCCTACAAGCAGACCATTTTCGCCCTCAAGACCAATCTCCTCTTTGATGCGGCGACAGCTCTCAACGCCGAGATAGAGATTCCCATTGGTCGCAGGATCTCCTTCATGTGGGAGGATGTGTTCCCTTGGTGGGAGACCGGCAACAAGTATTGCTTCCAGAACTGGCAGATGGGTCCTGAGCTCCGCTACTGGTTTAAGCCTTGGGATGTCCATGGCACTGACAAGCTCCGCGGCTTCTTCCTCGGCGCCTACGGAATGTCCGCTAAGGGTGACCTGCAGAACGACAGGGAGTTCGACTATCAGTACGAGTACTGGTCAGCCGGCCTTACCGGCGGTTGGTCCGCAAGGCTTGGCCGCTCCAACTGGGGGCGTCTCGAGCTCAGTCTCGGACTTGGATTCCTGCAAACTGATTACAGGCATTATATTCCCATGGATGATTATTCCAAGCTGATCCGCGACCCTTATGAGGTCGGTACCGCCTCTTACTGGGGCCCGACCAAGGCCAAGGTCAGCCTCGTCGTGCCGTTCAACGTTACCCGTACAAAGAAAGGAGGCTCAAAATGAGAAAGTCAGTTATAATCTCTTCGCTTCTTCTCTGCGTCCTGGTTGTCGTCGCGGCCTGCAACCGTCGTCCTCTCGAGGACATGATGGAGAAGATTCTCCTCAAGGTCACCATCAACCTTGATGGCGTGTCGAATGTCACTTGCGACATCTATAACCCTGAGGTCCAGATCCCCAACACCAACACCGACATGCTTCGCGTCATGGTCTATGACCGCAACACGCACGCCCTTATCACCCAGAGCTTCATCTCTGAAAAGAGCGTTGACGAGCAGGGACATCAGGTCATCAGCGGCCTCCTCAACATCAGCTACGGTAACTATGACTTCCTGGTGTACAATTTCGACACCCCGTCGACTTTGATCAGGAACGAGAATAACGAGGATGAGATCCTCGCTTACACTTCCGAGATGCCAGCCTCCGCCGCCGCCCACTACGCGGGAGGCAGCTCCTATTCCGGAACCATCAGCTATCAGCCTGACCATCTGATGGTTTCCCGCGACCAGGACTACCGTATCTCTCCTCATGACGAGTTGACTGTCGTTGAGACGACCGCCTACACCGTCATCGACACGTACTACATCCAGATCCACGTTGAAGGCCTGCAGTTCGCCTCCAGCGCCACCGCCGTGATCTCCGGTCTCAGCCCTTCCAACAAGATAGGGCCTAACGAGCGCACCACCAGCCATTCAACCGCTGTCGCCTTCGACCTTGTTAAGAGCACTGACAAGAATATGGCAGGGGATAACAAGGACGTCCTTTGCGCTGTTTTCAACACCTTCGGCAAGTTGGAGGACGCTTCCTCCGACCTTATCGTGACCTTCAACGTGGTCGACACCGCCGGTAACCTTCTCCAGAAAGAGGTCAACCTGAATCAGGTCTTCCGTACCCAGGACGCCATCGAGCATCACTGGCTTCTCATCGACGAGACCTGGACGATTGTCGATCCGAATCCGGTCAAGCCGCAGAGCGGAGGTTTCCAGCCTCTTGTGGATGACTGGGAGGAAGTCAATGGTGAGATCATCCTTTAATGATAAAGATAAAATAATATATGAATAATTGGTTTAAAATAACGTTGCTTGCCGCCCTGGCCGTCCCGCTCGGATGTTCCGAGATGGAGGTCGACGAGGCGCCTCTCAAGGCAGTCTCTTTCGCGGTGGGCACCTACTCACCCCAAACCAGGGCTGACGGTGATCCTGTGTCCGTGATCGACCAGGACGGGATCACGGCTTTCACCAGCCGCGGCTTCCTTCATTCCGAAGGTTTTATCGGGACAGCCCAGGAGTTTGGTGACTTTTTCGGTGAGGAAGGTCAGAAAATTTCCTGGCACGCCGACACCAAGGAGTGGCTTCCGCCGCACGACTATTACTGGCCGAAGGGACAGAAAAGTTATATCGACTTCATCTCGTGGTACGGCGGATCGCCGGAGATCACCTACGCGAAGAATGCCTCCTCCAATAAGTTCGAGGCCACATTCGCTTGGAATAATGTTCAAGTCGCCGCTACTGATAATCTGATGTGGGCCGACCTGGCATGGCGTTACAAGGCCAATGTCAATCCCGCCACTTATGGCAAGAACGAAGTGGCTGAAGGAGTCCCCACTCTTTTCCACCACGCCCTCTCGCAGGTGCGTTTCGTGGGTAAGGTCTCCAAATCCAGCGAGACTGTCAATGGCAAGACCGTCAAGTGGACTGTCAACGTCAAGGAGTTCTCTATCTCGGACGTCGCGAACAAGGGAACCTTCTCTCTCACTAACGTGGACCCCGGCGGCAATGAACCTAAAACGCAGGCCTGGACTGTGAAGGATTGGACGAATCTTGACGGAGAAGCCACGATCACCCCCAGCGCCACCTATCCTATCACCCTTACCGAAACTGAAACTGAAAAGGAAATCGTTGGTTGGCAGAGCGTTATCCCTCAAAGCACGGATGCTGTCAAAATGACCATCAAATTCTCGGTCGTTACTGAATATGAAGGGGCGGGAGGCAAGAAAGTCGAGGAGGAAGTGACCGCCTCGAGCGTCCTTCTCAATAAGTTCAAGACCGGAACCGGTGATAACGATTACATTAAGAATTGGGAGCGTAACAAGCGCTACACCTACACGATCATCATCGAGCCCGACACCGGGATCATCAAGCTCATCCCTGTCGAGAAAGACTGGATTGATGCCGGAATAATTGACATTACAGTTGAATAAAAATTAAAGTAAATAAATAAAAATTAAAAAGTTACAGTTATGAAGAAGTATTTTGTTTTCCTTGGAATCGCGGCTCTTACTCTTGCCGCCTGCTCCAAAACTGAGATCGACGAGACCGCCATCCCCGATCAGAAAATTGAGTTCAATGCAGCCAATTATGTCCCTCAGACAAGGGCTGGAGAAGTTTCCCTTCTTGGCGATACCAAATTCTTTAGCAGCAAGGCTTATCTCCATGCTGAAGGTGTGACTGCTGTCCAGGATTATTTTGGCGATAAAGAGACTATTACTGCCAATGACAATACCAACCCTTCCGCATGGCTTCCCAGCCACGATTACTACTGGCCGAAGAGCAAGAATAGCTACATCAATTTTGTCTCATGGTTCGATAAGAAAGGTGCGCCAACCACTATTTCAGAGACTTCTCTCGCATGGGCAGGCAGAACCATAGCCACTGACGATAATATCATGTGGGCAGACGAGGCTTGGCGTTTTAACAACAATGATGGTGCTATCTATAAGAAAGACGCTGTTTCTGCCGGTGTTCCTACCCTCTTCCACCATGCTCTCGCAAAGCTTACTATCAAAGCCAAATGTGATCCGGTCGAGAAAGATGATAGCCAGGTTGCCGGAAAGAAGACCACTTGGGAAGTTACTCTTGAGGACATCAAGATCACTGGAACTTTCAATGAGGGCACACTTACTCTTACAAACTCGGATTCGAATGAAGCTGCTAAAACAAAGCCGTATGAGACTACTGGTTGGGTTCTTCCTACCACAGGAACTGCTCCTGGCATTACTATGAACAACACGAGCGTCCTGACAAAAGATCTTGTTGACGTTCTCGCTGAGCAATCAGTTCTCCCTCAGACTCTTGATAATGCGAAACTCGAGTTCAAACTTCATATCATCGCGAAATATGACTCGAAGAAGGTCAGCGAGGAGAAAATCGATATGTCCGTTAAACTTAATACTCTTGGTACAACTGCTATCACCAAATGGGAAATGAACACCAAGTACGTTTACAACATCATCATCAACCCTGAGACTGACGTTGTCAAGTTCGATCCCGCTGTTATTCCTTGGGTCGAGGATGCCAACGCTCCTACTTACAATGTGCCTGCCGGCCAGATCAATAGCTAATTTACCAACCAATTGTATTAAAAGAACATAATGATCATGAAAAAGTATATCATCATCGCCGCCGCGGCCCTTGTCGCCGCCACCGCTTGCTCGAAGGTTGAGACCGTTGAGACTCCCGATGCGGCCATCTCCTTCAAAGTCGCTAATTACACTCCTGCCACGAGGGCTGAAGTTTCACTCAACTCCGAGGAAATCTATCAGTTCAAGACCTGGGCTTGGGTTCATCCTAATGGAGGAGCTACAGGTGAAGCCTTTATGGTTGGTGAGACCGTCACCCCTGACAACAATAACGCTCCTACAGCTTGGGTACCTTCTCGCGCTTACTATTGGCCTAAGAATAAAGACAGCTACATCAATTTCTTCTCCTTTACTTCAAATGGAGATACCCCTAAGGTCCCGACAGTTGTGAATGAAGGTGCTTTCAAATATGATGGAGCGACAATTGAGCCCACTGATAATATCCTTGCCGCCGAGGCAGCTTATGGTTACAAAGCCAATGTCACCACTTATCAGCCAGTCAGCGGTGTCGAAGCCGGTGTTCCTACCCTCTTCCATCACCTCCTTTCCCAGGTAAAGTTTGATGTCAAGCTTGATGCCCAGAAGGATCTTGATGGGAAAACTATCAGCGACAAGTATTCATTCAAAGTAGTTATCAATAGCGCTACTGTCACTTATGCCAATAAGGGTTCCCTTACGCTGAACTTCTCCGCCCCTAGCTCTCTCCCCGGACAATCTCCTTTTACAACTGAGACTAATTATATTGGCTGGGAGAAGACCGCCGGCGCCGCGGCCAATACTCTTGCTCCTAAGTCCACGGATGCTATCATGACTGATGGTATCACCGTTAAGGGTGGATCCGCTTCTGACGTTACAACCCTTATCGATTGGAGTTCTGTCATGCCGCAGGTCCTTGGTGAGCTTGCTAAGGAAGCCACTGGAACCACTGAGGCAACTCCCGCGACCGGTGATGTTAAGATTGCCCTCACTTATACTCTTACAACCACCTATAAGAACTCTGATTCCGCGACCGATCCTCTGAATACCGAGTATTCCGAGCAGATCGTAATCCCCGCGACCCCTCTCACCGCTTTCAATGATGCTATTGATTCTTGGTATATGAATTATAAATATATCTATCATATCACCATCAAAGCTGTTGATGCCAAGCAGATCATCTTCGATCCCGCTGTTGTTGAGTGGATCCCTTCTGCTACAGAACCTACATTCACGGTTCCTGTTAATGAGTAGTCATAGTTGAATAGTGATAATGAAAAAGCTTCTATTCATAGCCGCCGCTCTGGCCGCTGTCTCAGCCTGCTCAAAGGTTGAGACAGCAGTGGCCCCCGCGCAGCCTATATCTTTCCAGGTGGCAAGTTACCTTCCCCAGACCAGGGTTCAAGGTACCAACTTCAAGGCCGAGTGTGATTATTTCTTCACCCTTGCCTACTACAATGGAGCCACCTATATTGATAATGTCAAGGTTGTCGAGAGCAACGGTGTCTGGTCTCCTGTCGGGTCGCCATATTACTGGCCCCGTACCGGTACGGTCGACTTCTTCTCCTATGCTTCGAAGAATGATCTTCCTGCGACGGAGTTGACCGCAGGCAACGCTACTTTCGAGATCAAAGGCCATGAGGTGGCGGAGGATGACAACATAATGGTCGCTGACGCCGTCTTCGGTGCCGGAAGGACTGATCACAATGCTGATGGCACGCGGATCACTGACGATTTGAAGGAAGGTACTACCGACAGTGGATACACTGGGGTCCCCACCCTTTTCCGTCATCTCCTTTCTCAGGTGAGCTTCAAGCTTGGCCTCGCTGCCGGGGGAAGCCATACTGGGACCAACTATGTCGCTACTGTCACCAGCGCCAAGGTGGTCAATGTCGCCTGCAAAGGTGATCTCAGCCTCACGAACAGCGGTTCGGGAAGCAGCCTCACTTTGTCTCCTTGGACACCCGCCTCTGACGGCACCCAGGTCGGCTGGACCGCGACCGACAGCACCACTCTGACTCTCGCCACTCCCACCCTCACTCTTGCTGAGGACGCGACAACCGGTGAGACGGTCGATGTGCTCGAGCTGCGCTCCGTTCTGCCTCAGACGCTTACCAACAGCGTTGAGATCCAGATCACTTTCGACCTTGATGCCAAGCACGAAGACGTTGTCTACCTCCATGAGGATGACATCACCGTCAAGGCGAAACTCAACTCGATCGATATTCCCAGCTGGAACATGAACCAGAGGATCATCTACACCGTGACTATCGATCCTGTCACTGAGGCTATTACCTTTGACCCTGCGGTTGCCCCTTGGGTCGAGGCCACAGCCCAGACCATAAACATACCTGTAGAGGATTGATAATAAACCATAACAACCTTATCATGAAGAAGTATCTCATACTCGCCCTGCCGGTGCTGGTGGCCTCCGCCGCCTGCACCAAGGTCGAGGTGCAGGATACCGTAGAACAGGCAGTCACTTTCAACGTTGTCAATTATCTCCACCAGACGAGAGCTTACAACGCCTACAGCACAGAGGACACCTTCGGAACGTTCGCTTTCTTCACCCAGACAGATTGGGAGACAGACGGCGATGGTACCGTATTCATTGAGAATGAGGAGGTTCTGTACGGCCCTTCCTATGCGGAGGGAGAATGGGGGACTGCGACCAGGTACTTCTGGCCGAAGACCGCGAAGCTGACCTTCGCATCCTATTCTCCTTATGTCGATGCCGCCAGCGCGGCCTCGAAGGGATTCTCCGCCGTACCGACCTACACGAAGCGAGACGGGTTCGCCTTCCCTCGCTACAAGATCGTTCCTGAGACCGATGTGGACTTGATGGTAGCTGACCTCACCACCGACCAGACCGCCAACTTGAGTGAATATGCTGTCAGCAGCAACACCCAGGGCGTCCCGACCCTCTTCCGTCACCAGTTGACCCAGGTCGCCGTAGTGTTCCGCAGTACCGAGAATGCCAATCCGAATGTGACCGGCAGCGAGATCGTCGTCAAAGACGTCTGGCTCAGCAATATCCGGAATGAGGGAAGCTACACCCAGAACTCGGATCCTGTGTGGTCGGACCAGAGTGGGGAAGTCGTGTATGACTTCAACCCTGGAGGACAACTTGTGCTCACTGAGCCCGGAAGGGACTATTACCCTTCCGTCAGGAGCCGTATCCTCCTTCCCCAGCCTTTGGTCAGGGGTTACGGCTTCACTCAGGGACAGCAGCTCAATGTCGTGTTCTCGATCCGCTCCGTCTTTGAGGACGGCAGAACTGTTGATGGCGATGAAATCACCTCCACGGTCGATCTCTATAGCTTGGATATCCCCGACTGGCTGCCCAACATGAGCGTCGTGTACACGATCACCATTGATGCGGTGTCCCAGGATCCGATCACTTTCGATCCCGCTATCGCCGAGTGGAGCTTGACGTCAGCTGGAAATTTGACCATATAAATATTGCCGATAGATGAAAAAGATTTTGATATATGTTTCCGCGGCGATGACGATTCTAGCGTCATGCGCGAAAGTGGATCCCGTTGCCGAGACCGGCGATGAGATTTCTTTCGAGGTCGCGAAGTACATCAGGACCCGCGCCTCGGGGCTTAAGTACGAGGGCACCTTCGGCACATATTCTTGGTTCAACGGCACTGACGAGCAGATGGTCAACGAGAGGGTTGGCCTTTCCGACGGCGCCTGGCGCACTCTTGACAACACCTACTACTGGCCCAAGAGCGGCAGTATCGACTTCATCAGCTACTCTCCTTTCGAGGGGACAAGCGAGGTGGCCGGCACCTTCCCCGTGGTCAGCAAGACTGAGTCTGGCTATTCGTTCTACTATCCTGAATATACTGTCGGCGACACCGATCTGATGTACGCCGATCTCGCCACCTGCTCATCCAATGTCAATGAGATCACCGATGATGCCGACGGAACAGCCGATTCCGGGTTCACAGGTGTTCCGACCCTTTTCCGTCACGCCCTTGCCAGGGTTTCTTTCAGGATCCAGGCGAACTTCACCTCTTACACAGACGGTGATGATGTGACGACATGGGAATTGACAGTGACAAGCGCCAAACTCTCAGGTGTTTACACCAAGGGTGACTGCGCTCTCACATGGGCAAACGGCGCCAGTGAATGGACGAAGCCCGAGGGTAATGTCTGGACCAACCCGTCCGGTCAGCTTGAGGACGTGGATCTGCTGGGAGGGGAGACCATCACTCTCTCCGACGAGCCGAGCGACCTTTCTTCCCTGGGCAACTATGTATTGCCTCAGGCTCTCAAGGAAGGCGAGCAGACTCTTGAGCTCACAGTCCACATCAAGACGACCCTGCCTAATGGCCGGGTCGTGGAGGAGGATTACCAGACCGGAGCCGTTGATCTTGTGAGTATTTCAGACATTGACGCCTGGGAGATGAACCAGAACATCGTCTATGTCATCAAGATCAAGCCTACCGCCACCACTGGCGGGCCCGGCACGGAAGACTCTCCGGAGGACGTTACGATCACCTACGATCCTGCGGTCGCCGACTGGGACTTCTATTCGAGAGACTTCACAATCCAGCTGTAAAGAGGACATGAACATGAGAAAAACAATATTCCTCGCAGGTGCGTTGGTGGCGGTTTTCGCCTCTTGTACTAAAACTGTGGTTGAAGAACCCCAGAAGGAGATCCTTTTCCAGGTGGCGAACCACAGCGTGGCCACCAAGGCGGATCCTGCCGACTATAAGGACAACTACAAGGATGTCCCGTTTGGCACCTTCGCTTGGTACAAGGGATCCAATCCTGCCGACAACAAGCTGATGATCGAGAATCAGTCCGTGTCCTATGACGAGCCGAAGAACCGTTGGGCGCCTACCGGGACCACATATTACTGGCCCAAGGGAGGTACTCTTGATTTCATCAGCTATTCGCCCTACACAGTGGACGGACTTGACGCTCCGGCTCCTGTCATCACGGAGGAGGGGATAAGCTATCCGTCATGGAACGTCGCCATCCACCAGAATGTCGATGTGATGTATTCGGACAAGGTCACTGGTTTGACTGGTAATGTCAATACCTACAACCATGGTTATGAGGGAGTTCCGACTCTCTTCCGCCATGCGCTCGCTAAGATCGCTTTCCGGATCAAGGCCGTTTATCTGAACAGGACAGCTGAGGCTGGGGACATCACCCGTTGGGAAGTCGATGTCAACAGCATCACTCTGAATAACATCCTTTCAACCGGCAAACTCACCCTCACTCTCGGTGAGGACGGCAAATGGGTTAAGCCCGAGAATAATGTCTGGGATCCCGAAGAGGAGAAGGTCTCCATACCTCAGTCACTCGATGAGATGTTGCCGCTTACCGAAGAGTTACATCTTCTTGGCAACCCTATACTTGTGCTCCCTCAGGAGCTCGTGGACCAGACCGTGACTATCAATGTCACCATCAGGACCTATCGCGACCTCGGGGACGGCAATGGAGAGAAACTTGTTCTTCGTGAGTCCGGAGTTGATGTCACCGCTTCGCTCTACTCCAAGGAGATCGAGTCCTGGGGTATCAACCAATTCATAATATATGAGATTGGTTTCAATCCTGCCGCCGTTGGTCACCATGGCGGTGGAGATCCGACTGACGAACCGTCTGTGATCGATTTCGATCCTGCTGTTGAAGATTGGGACTATATTGACGGAGATTTGGCAATTCCGGTGTAATACTTGAAAATGAGAAAGATATTATATATTACAAGCGCGCTTGGGGTGATCCTCACCTCTTGTACCAAGACTGTTGTCGAAGAGCCTCTGAAGGAGATTTTCTTCCAGTGGGCTGACCACAGTGTCGTGACAAAGGCCGATCCTGAAGACTACAAGGATCGGTACAAGGACATTCCGTTTGGCACTTACGCATGGTACAAGGCCGTCAATCCGGTGGACAACTCGAACTTCATGGAGAATCAGAAAGTCTCCTATGTTGAGCCATCCAATCGTTGGACTACCACTGGGATCACATATTACTGGCCCAAGACCGGCACCCTCGATTTCATCAGCTATTCCCCTTACACAGAGGACGGAATTGACGCTCCAGCGCCGGTCATCACCCAGAGCGGCATCAGCTACCCGGTCTGGGATGTCAACGCCCATCAGGATGTCGATGTGATGTATTCGGACAAGGTCACTGGTTTGACTGGTAATGTCAATACCTACAACCATGGTTATGAGGGAGTTCCGACTCTTTTCCATCATGCCTTGGCGAAGGTCGGTTTCAAGGTGCGCGCTCTCTATTTGTCCGCCACCTCCGAGACCGGTGACGTCACCCGCTGGGAAGTTACGATCAACAGCATCACCCTCAATGACATCCTCACAAGCGGAAAGCTTTCCCTGACTCTGGGAGAGGATGGCACATGGGTCAAGCCCGAGACCAACGCCTGGGATCCTTCGGACGCCTTGACGAACATCTCCATCGAGGGAGCGGAAGGGGAGCTCACGGAAGACCAGCAGATTCTTGGCGAGCCCTTTATTGTTCTGCCTCAGGTGCTTAACAAGCAGTCTGTTACTATCAACGCCACCATCAAGACCTACCACACCTCAACTGGCAGTTCCGAGGAGCGCCTCCTTTACACGGAGCCGAATCTTAATGTGACGGGTCTGCTCAAGAGCCCCGCGCTTGACACATGGGGCATAAACCAGTGCGTTTACTACGACCTGGTCTTCAGTCCGAGCCTTACCAATGGTGGTATCGATCCTTTCATTGACGGTCCCATTTCGATCACCTTCGATCCGGCCGTCGCCGATTGGGATAATGTGACTGTAACGCAAATTATTCAACTATAAGATATTACTTTGTTATGAGCATCAGAAAAGTGATCCTTTCAGCCTCCGCGCTCGCGATTGCCTTCGCTTCCTGCACCAAGAATGAGATGCCAGGTACCGATGGCAGGCAGATCGCTTTCCAGACTGCGTCCTATGCCACCAGGGTCGGCATCGAGGGGACAGTATTTCCCACGAGCGAGTCTTTCGGTGTCTATGCGTGGGCGGAAGGTACCATCGGAGACTACTTCATGGACAACGAGAGGATCTCATATAACTCGGTCGATGGCGTCTGGAGGCCCTCCACGACATATTACTGGCCGAAAAACACGACTATCGATTTCGAAGGTTTCTATCCCTATGGCCTTTCCGGCGTTAAAGTCGCCGCTGACAAGATCACCTACTCCGGTTACGATGTAGAGGCCGGCCAGCAGGACGTGATGTACAGCAGCAAGTCTGTCGGTTACGGTGACAACCCCGACGGAAGCGGGCAGGGGATTGACGGATCCAACGGAGTTCCGATCATATTCCATCATGCCCTCTCCAAAGTTACGGTCATGGCCCAGCTGGCCTTCGACCGGATGGAGGAGGAAGACGGTACGGTCTACGAGTGGGAACTTGTCGTCAACAAGGCGACGATCCATGATTTCTACAAGAAAGGCGGAGCCGAGTTCACCCTCGCTTCCGAGCCTTCCGTGGGAATCGTCGAATGGAACAAACCTTTGGATCTCGACAGCAACCGTGTCTGGACGAATGACGGAGCGCTGACATCCATGTCAGCTTCCGATCCTGTCACCATCAAGACAGAGGAGGCTTCGGTCATAATCCCCGAGTTCTTCACCCTTCCGCAGGCTCTTGATTCCCTTGGGCATCGCCAGACCGTCTCGGTCGAGTTCACCCTTAAGACCAAGCGCAACGGTGTGGAATTCCTTTCTGAGAATCTGACAAAGTCAGCGCGCCTTTATTTGGAAGAGATCCCCGCTTGGGAAATCAACCATAAGATCATCTATACCCTCCTTTTCAGTCCGGTGGAGCTTGGACCTGGAGGACGACCTTCTGTGATTACCTTCGATCCTGCAGTGGACGATTGGGAAGTCATTAACGCCTCAACTGTGATTAATGTGTAGAATTAGTGAAAGAGATGACCATTTTTAGCAAACATAATCAACTGATCTTCAGTGCATTAGCATCGCTCTTTGTGCTGTCGTCATTGCCGTCATGCCAGAGAGAGCCCAGCCCTGTAGATGAGAATTTGTATCTGACAGATGAGCCGATTCTTATCCAGGCGGCCGGGTCAGACGTGCAGACCAGAGGCCTGCTGAACAAGGCTGATCTTCCCAAAGTCGACTCAAAAGTCAAAGTGTATGACTACCTGACTGGTTTCTCTGGGGTAATTGACGGACAGAAGTACACCAACGGCAATGTAATGTACATCGACGACGAGGTCAAGTGCGTCACCCCCGGCTCCGAAACTAATCCGGAAGGCGTCTGGAACTTCGCCAGCGGCCACAACTGGCGCTGGACCCGCACTGGAACGCATCACTTCTATGGGTGGTTGACGCATGACGGGAATGGTAGCGGTATGGATATTCCTTCAGAATGGGCAAGTTTCGATCCGGGCAGCAAGACCCTCGGCGTCGGTCCCATAACCATGAACACAGACACCCCCCAGTTCGATTTCAGCTATTCGGACATTGTCGCGGTCGACGTCGAATCTGATGACTTTGCCGCTGACGGCACCATCGAGCTCCCCCTCAAGCACCTCTTCAGCGCCCTGGCGATTTCAATCAGGAATGATGGTGAAGACGTAATCAACCTGACATCGGTCACTATTTCCGGGATGAACAACACTAAATCCGCCGCTATTGATTATTCAATAACCGCCTCCTCTCCCGGAGTTCCCCGGTTTTCCAACCAGAGCTCATCCAACTTTATCCCAGCTTTGGCCAGTCCAGTTGAGCTCACAAGAACCGGCGCAACCTTATCATTGATGGATTATACGCTGATGTGGCCGCAGACAATAAGAGAAGTGGAGGGCACCGTAATAACGGTCAACTACACGATAGCGGGTGATTATAAAGAGGATGGAACAACTTTGACCCCGTATTCCGTTCATGTTGATCTTAATCAGAATGGTGACTTTGTGGAGGGAATGAAAGCAGGATCCAAGTATTCAGTATTGCTAAGGTTCGTCGGAAAGACTATTGACCTAAAACTGATTGTCCTCCCATGGGACTACAACGAATATAGCTACGATTACAGCAGGGATGCCATAGATTCAGGTCCTGACGGAGCCGGGGAAATTGATTTTGACCAGCATTATCCTGGCTATAACCGCTCAAGCCGAACCATGACACTGCAGAGCCAGACAGATGTTTTGCAAGGATCATTCATGATTTATGGGCCACATAGCGGTGAATGGGCATTATCCGTTTGGGGGGATGGTGCGGATTATTTCACAGTGTATCCGACTCAGGGAGAGATCAATTTCGATTTAAGCTCTGGAAGACAGGTAGTATCCTTCACGGTGACTCCTTCTACCACCGCTCCTGATGCCGGAACTGAAGTCGCGCTACATTTCAATGTCGCGATATTGCTTAATGGCGAATGGGTTGACGCCAATTCCGAGTTCAACCGCAAAGACTGGAAAATTGTTTGGAGACAGCAGTGATGAGAAAGATAGCATTATATTATTCAATAGCGTTTGGACTATTGGCGGCAGGCTGTGCCAAAGAGATTGAGATTCCGGAAGTATCTCAGGGAGAGAGCGATACGATAGAGCTAAACCTGCGGATTCTGGATTCAAAGACAAGGGTCGGAAAGGATGGAGTCAAGGACGGAGTCTCTGAATATAACGAGAATGCGTTGGGAGGATATCTTGATGTCTTCTTTTACGCTAACAATGCGGATTTGGATACTCCGGCGCTCGAAAGTGTGAGAGCATCCATTAACCCGAACACAGCCCGTGTCAGCATCCCGACATCAGCACCTGCAATCAGGACAATTTTCGGAGGCACCACAGCCGGCAGGACATGCAAGGTGTTCGTCGTCGCCAACTATAATGGAACAACTCCCATGAGCGACATCCATTCCAGGGCTGAGAAATATTCCCGCTCAGAGCTTAATAAACTCGTTCTCGCCCAAGCGACCTGGAGCGATATATGCGATGCTGTCGACGGTACATTCACGCCTGGCGACACACCCAATTTCGTGATGACAGGGGAAGCCACGCTCGAGAGTCGAGGGATAGATGCGGCTCCGGTTGTGAGCGGGGAAATATCCGTGAGCAGGATCGCCTCCAAGGTCACTTTCAGTATGAATGTGAAGGATACGATCAATGTTTATGTATATTCTGTTGACTACAAAGGCAATCGTATTAAAATCATCGATCCAGATACAGGCGAATGGACCGGTGACTATGAGCGGAAGAAGGTCACTATGAAGCCGAGCAAGGATGCCATGGTGGTCAATCTTTGTTACGCCAATAATTATGCGGAGCTTTCGGGAGAGTCTTATGTGACAGAAGAAACGGATGATCCCCATCTTTTTGACTACAAATATCGCCCCCTTGTCCAGTCAGACGGCACATATAAGGCCCAGCCATTCTACTCCTATCCACAGGATTGGGGAACCGGGGCCGCCAACCAGCCATATCTCAAGCTGAAGATTCCCTGGACTCCGATTGACGAGAATAATAACGCTGGTTCCACTAAAGAGTACTATTACAAGATTCCCCTTCCGGAAGGTGAGTTGAAGCGCAATAACTGGTACCAGATAGGACTGGACGTGTCCATACTTGGTGGAGAAGAGCAGGAACCTATTCCGGTTCAGATAAAGTATTGTGTTGCCCCTTGGGTAGCTGAATCCGAAAGTGAGGCATCTGTCGTTTCTTCTCGTTATCTCAGCGTAGCGAGGAAGTCATACATTCTCTATAATACGGAAAACCTCTCAATTCCTATGGCTACTTCTCACCCCGTTGAGATTGTAGATATTACTATTTCGAAACCTTATTATGGCACAGGAACAGCACCTTCATTCGATGCTGACGACATCCAACGTCTTGAACCGAATAATAGATCAGATGCGATCTTATTCCAGCATGATATTGATAATAATATAAATTCGAGCGGATTTGACTGTACCCCTTATACAATATCGTTTACCATTCGCCATATTGATAAACACGATTATTCCACGAATATATCTATCCTTCAGTATCCAGCCTTATATATCATTCCAGAAGAGAATTACGATTATTCCCGTGATGGTGATCGAAGCAATCAGCATAAGGGATACGTTCTGGTAAACAACAGCACGAACACTTGGGGAGGTGTTCATGGATTGACCACCACAGCCAAGAATCAAAATAAGGACATGTACATTATTAATGTAACACGGCTTGAAGCTGGATCCGAGTACATTATCGGAGATGCCAGACAAGATGTCGTTGCTTCGTACGACCCTTATCCTGCTTTTGTTCAGGCACCTTCCGTTCAAGGTTCAAGGCGCTCTTTACTTTATTATTACCCTACAGAGGAATCAGGTAGGACAATCAATATGGTCTCACCCTCATTCAGGGTCGCTTCGTCTTACGGAGTAACTAATGCGATTTCCCGGGAGGAGGCACGATATCGTTGTGCCTCGTATCAAGAAGACCAATATCCGGCAGGAAGATGGAGAGTTCCTACGAAAGCAGAGATTGCATATATAGCAAACCTTTCATCAAAAAAAGTTATACCAATTCTTTTCAATCCAAATGGAACATATTGGAGTGCAAATGGTTTGATTAGGGTTAGTGATTCTGGTGGTACTATTTCTGACGCAACGGGTAATTCTGCTTATGTTCGGTGCGTATATGATGAGTGGTATTGGAGTAAAAAAGATTCTGAAGGAACTGAGACTAATGTATGCCCAAGAGGCACATTCACTTGGGGCGACCAGCCACGTTAAAAGAGAATTATTATGAGAAGAATAGCATATATCCTCCTTGGCGCATGGATGCTTATTAGCGCTTGCCAGAAGTTGGAGCCTGTCACTATTGATGCTCCGGCAGAGAATCCGGAACTGTCTAAAGATGTGAAGGTTCCGGTCTCTTTCGATGTGCTTGTGCCTCGTGACAGGATGTCCACCAGGGCGATGGCTGACGAACCGGAAATCGATCACATCCGAGTCGCCGTATTCGGAGGCAGCGGTTTTTTCAACGAGTGGCTTGTCGCAACGATCCAGGATGCCCAGGAAGTCAATTATGATGGCACAGAGGTCACGAAATACACTATAGGAATAAATCTCACCATAACGGACAGCCGCCTTAGGCTCCATTTCATAGCCAACGGCCCCGAGGAGGCTCCATTGACCGGACAGCCTTCGAGAGACAATGAGGACGGAATGATGTCCCGTCTCACCAGCAAACTGAACGACACCCATAATGACGGCTATTGGCAGAAAGTCGTCCTGCCGCTTGGAGTACATGCCCAGACGTGGTTCAACGATGAGACCCAGATGGTTGAGTACTATAAAGTTAACGGACAGTACGTTCCTACAGTGGAAACAGTGGAGCAATTCCCCGATCCGATCAAACTAATCCGTAACTTCGCCAGGATACGTGTCAAACTTGCTGACGACAGCCAGCTGACCTCAATATCTTCTTACGCCTTGGCGAATGTGCCGATCGAGGGCAGTTTCGCCCCTATGATCCCCAGTTCGATATTCACAGACGAGTATGGCCATTATGACGAGAACGGCTCTTATTCTGAGAGTTTCGTCCCGGATTATTCCGATTTGACATTTGAGCAGCTCACTTCTGATCCGTACAACTATGGAGGTTACTTCCCGTCGGGTATCCAACTTGGCGGATATTGGGATGGCGAGCAGATTCGCCCCTATCCAAATGAAAGCGACATGAAAGACTGGAGTGCCGACAAGTACCTCTATGTGTACGAGCGGACGATCCCTACTACTACCCGTCCTTCCACCCGGCTTATCATCAAGGCCACCCATCAGACTGACGGGGAGAAATATTACAGGGTTGATCTTCGGGACAAGTCAGGGAGTTACGCACTCCTGCGCAACCACTCTTACCTCGTGACCATCGGGGATGTCGCCGCCGGAACAGGGAAGGACACCCCGAAGGAGGCTTATGAGAGCGCTTCAGCAGACGTGTCAGCTGAAGTGACTGACCTTCCGGAGGTTTCCGACGGGATCGCTCAGATTGCGGTCGAATATATAGAAAAGACATACATTATTGGCGGCGAGACTCATACTGTTGATTTCCAATTTATTCCCGATATAGGGTCCAACAATCAGGGAACGCCAGACAACACCAAGGTGACGTTCAAACTAGGTGCCGGTGTCGGTAATGAGTTCAAGGAACTTTCTCAGCTTCAGTCTGACTACCAACCTGCTATCACAAATGTGTCTTTATCCTCCTCTGCTGACGGGAAACCTGGCTGGGGCCGGATAACCTACACTCTGACAGCTAATAATGTTAATAAGTACGAAACCATAAGGGTGATCGGCACGAAGGAAGATGGTTCTGAGATTTACCGCGACGTCGTCATTTACCTTAAAGTCAAGCAGGTGATGACAGTCCAGTGTCTTGATAAGTACATCGAGGAGGAAGTTGGTGCTACAGAACGGGTCAGGGTGATCATTCCTGGAGACCTCAGCCGTTCCATGTTCCCTTTGGACTTCAAGATCGAGCCGGCAAGCTATGCCCTCAATCCTGATGGTCAGAATATGCCTGTCCAGTCAGGCACTTCGCTGACCGGAAGCGGAAAGCCTGTGTTCTACTTTATCCGGACTATTACCTGGGAGGAATATCGTGACGTGTTGACTAAATTGTCTGACACGGACCCTCGCAAGTACTTCGATTGCAAATTCAAGAGCACCAAGGCAGAGAGCGAGTGCTATGTATGGGTCTCCAATCCTTATTTCCTTAACGGTAGCGATGAGACTACTTCTAATCCCGGTTCAGGCAACAAGGACAATTTCTTTAATTATACCCAGCGCGAGTTCACCAACCTGATGTTCTCCGGCCGGGTCGAAGAGGACCAGGATGTGGACTTCAGGTTCGAGATGGATCCTGCTGACCTTCCGACAGAAGTCACAGTCCGCTTGAATGGACTGGAACCTCGCGAGGGTGAGACTCGTCTCCACAGGGTCGAGGGTGAGAATGATGTTTACTTGTATTACCCAGGAGGCCGATCCAGTGCGACCCTGCGGTTGACAGCCACTGCGGAAGACTATTCTGTTACCCTGACGACCGAGACTGAAACCAATCCGCTTCATTACGCTGAGGCCTCAAGGACAAAGTCTGATCCGGCACCTTCGGTGACATCCATCACCTTGACACCCTCGACTTCGACTGTCGCCATCGGTGGTTACACTACTTTGACGGCAACGTTGCAAGGTCAGATGACTAACCAGGTTCCTGTGACCTGGACGAGCGGCAACCCTGCGGTCGCCACCGTTGACGAAAACGGCCATGTCACCGGCGTCGCCCTCGGCGAGGCCACCATCACAGTTACCGCCGGCGGAAAGACCGCGAGTGCGACGGTGAAGGTGGTTAATACGTCCACGGTTACCATCAACAGTCCTACGGTATATTATAATGATAACCAATTTAGTGAGCGCACTTGGACTTCAGATCCTGTTAGTGTTGTGTTTAGTTCGGCTAGACACAGAACAGCAACGTATAATTACAATCGGTATTATTATACGAATGTTGATGATTATAGTACTGTAACAGTATCTACAACAACGAATAAGAGAATCGTCGGTATAACAATTCATTATCTCCATAATAATAACTCTGTCACAACTAATTCTGGTGACTATAGTGAAAGTGGAGACAAATTGACCGGCACTTGGACTGGATCTGCAACTTCAGTGCGATTCTCTTATGGACAAGACAACTCTGATTATTATACTAGAATTTCAAGTATAGAGGTTGAATATGAGAATTAGTCCTCGGTCTTTTATGCGAAACATCCAGATGTTATACTGAGTTCCCCATCTGTCATCCTGAGGGAGTGAAACGACCGAAGGATCTATAAGACCAAATATTCAAGCGGCGGCAACACCGGCAAACCGGCCCGTTGCCGCCCTTGTTATATTGCCACCACCTTCGCCAACCTGAAGGACGAAGGACCAAGTTCCACAGTAAGCATCCGATGAACTGCATATTGTGGCCAGGAGAGATCCTGGCTACATTTGCAAAAACGTTGATGCATATGATGACACGAGAAGAAATCCTGGCGATTGATCAGTACTGCCAGGAGCACAAGATGAGCTACCGCAAGCGCCTCGATGAACTTGAGATACCGTTCTGGCAGTTCTACAAAGCAAAACGCAAGTATCGCCTGGAGGATGAGAGTCCGGATGGCGCAGGTGAGTTTGTACAGATGGTTCCCGGAGTGTTCAGTTCCGGGATGATGCCGGTCAGAAACGGGAAGCGTAGTGCTCAGGCGGTCGGGACGACCAATCAAGAAAGCTATCTGACGGTGGAACTGCGCACTTCCGGCGGTACAGCGATGCGCATCCAGGGCAGTATGACTGCAGAGCATCTGCGTGCAATACTCTCAGGGAATGTTTAGTCTGGACGACACCTGTCGGTACTGGCTGTATAACAAGCCCGTTGACATGCGTAAGAGCTTCAACGGACTCAGCGGTATCGTTACGAACGCCATGTGCGAGCGGCTGCGCAGCGGAGATGTGTTCATCTTTGCCAACGCCAGTCGCAACATGATGAAGATGCTCCGCCAGGAGGAAGGAGGTCTGGTGTTGTACTCGATGCGTCTTGATATGGGCAGGATGCGTATCCCATCCGCCGGAGGTGAAGATGTAATCTCCACCAATCTCACGTATGAAAACGTAATCGGGATGGTAAAATCAGCACTCGACAGCCCTTATGTAAGGCGAATGAAACTGCTGTCTAAACGTCTGTAAAATAATATTTTAGATAAGTAAAATAATCGACATTTGCAATAGTGGAACCCCTTGCAGAGGCCGTTCTATTGCAGTATTTTTGCATATAGAAACAAGGGAAACAGATGTCGGAAAAGGACCTCGAAATACAACGCCTTCGCGAAGAGCTGGCCGTGCTTTCTGCCAAGAATGAAAACCTTGTGGCGGAACAAGCGAGGCTATTGGCAGAGAAGGCTCGCCTGGTTGCTGAGCGAGAAAAGCTGCAGGCTAATGCGGAGGAGATGCAGGAAGTCATCAAGAGCCTTAGGGCGCAGATGGCCTGGTTCCGCAAGAAGTTCTTCGGCTCCATGAGCGAGAAGCATCTCCCGCTGGATCCCAACGTCCTCGAGCCCACCCTGTTTGACCAGTCCCTTTCCGAAGAGGAGCAGGCCAAGCTGGATGCGGAGGTGAAGAAGATGGAGGAAGATAACGCGAAGACCATCGAGGTGAAAGCCCACCGCCGCGAAGTGCGCAAGCCGGTCCTAGCAAACAACCTTCCCATTGAAGAAACCCATATCTATCCGGAAGGCGTCAAGGACAATCCCGACTACGTGGAGATTGGCGTGGAGAATACCGATACGCTTGCCATCCGTCCTGCACAGATGTACATCAAGCGCACAGTTCGTCACAAGTTCGTTCTCAAGTCCAAACTCCAGATAGAGAATCCCGATCGGAACGCCTTCGTTATAGCTCCGCTACCGGAGACGATCATTCCCAAGGGGATGGCCTCCGGGAGCCTTCTGGCGGACATCCTGATAAACAAATATCTTTATCACCTTCCGTTCTACCGGCAGATCCAGAAGTACAAGGAACTGGGCGTGGTCCTGAACGACGCCACCGTCGGAGACTGGTTCGCGGCGGTCTGTACCAAGCTGAGGCCACTGTACGATGCCCTCCGGGCGGAAATCATGAGGAGCGATTACATCCAGGTGGATGAAAGCACAATACCGGTGATGAAAGAGGAAAAACCGCATAAGGCGGCCAAGGAATACATGTGGGCCGTGCGTGACGCGGTGGGCGGAGCCGTGTACTTCCACTATGACAAGGGGTCCCGTGGCGGCGATACGGCACGCAAACTCATAGGAGGGTACAAAGGGGCCGTGCAGACGGACGGATATGAGGTCTATACTTCGTTTGAAGGCACACCGGGAAAACTGATGCTCGGCTGCTGGGCGCACGTGCGCCGCAAGTTCGCGGAAGCGCTTGACGAGGACAGGAAGCACGCCAGCGAGGCAATCATATACATCAGCAAGCTCTACAAGATAGAAGAGGAGATACGTGAGGCTGAGTTGGACTACGATGCAATCAAGGAGCGCCGCCAGAAGGAATCATACCCCATCATCCAGGACTTCGAGAAGTGGATGAACTCGGCCGCTGATGTTGTCGTTCCCAAAACAAAGATGGCCGGAGCACTTGTCTATACCTTTGCCCTTCTGCCTCGTCTCAGTCGCTATGTACTGGATGGCCGATACAACATTGATAACAACGGCATCGAGAATGCCATCCGGCCCTTGGCTTTGGGAAGAAAGAACTTCCTCTTCGCCGGCAATCACGAGGCCGCCGTCCGCGCTGCCATCATGTACTCTCTGTTCGCCTCCTGTAAAGCCGCAGGCGTTGATATCAGGACCTGGCTGGAGGACATCCTTGTCCGGCTTCCTGGCCACAGCAACAATCTCTCTGACCTCCTCCCGGCAAACTGGAAACCACTACCCGGTAGTACTCGGTAATAACTTGCTACTACCAAATAATAACCGCTACTACCTCGGTACTACCGGATAGTAGCGGTTACACTTTCAATGCCGTACACGTACTTTGTCGGATGCTTAC
>JAGAFU010000023.1 GCA_017627955.1 Bacteroidales bacterium
CTTGTACTTCCCGGTCGCAATCTCCCGTTCATCGTACCATCCAAGGTCCTCATTCCAGAACCTCTGCTTGACTGTTTTCTGTTCCATTGACTCTTTGTTTTTGGCCCTCACAAAGTGTCAACTTTTTTCAGTTCAAGTCACGGCAAAACGGCTGGATCAAACTCCGTCAAATGGGCACGAGTCATATCATATATAAAAAAGGGAAAATGACATATCCGGTACCATACCATAAAGGTAAAGAGGTTGGTAAAGGGCTGGAAGCGAAGATGCGTAAAGACATGAAACTGAAGTAATCAGAATAAAGTTAATATTATGACCACAATAAACGCTATAATAGAAAGAGCTAAAGACGGTACATATTCCGTCTACTGCAAAAATGAAATATTCTCAGGAGCGGGTGAGACTATTGAAAAGGCTAAGCAAGACATGGCCTCACAAATGAAATTCTATAAAGAAACAGCCATCAAGGAGGGATTCAAATATCCTTCATTTCTCGACGGAGACTATGAGATCAACTACACCATAGATTCTTCAAGCCTATTGAAGTATTATGTCGGAGCAGGAATCCTGTCACTTGCTGGCATTGAGAAAATCTCCGGAATTAATCAGAAACAACTTTGGTCCTATATGCATGGAAGGAAACCCCGCAAAGCCCAGGCAGAACGCATCGCCGCAGGATTCCGAAGCCTTAGGGAGGATCTAAACAGTGTTTTCGCATAGGCTATGCGATCTTTCCTGCCATATTTCTTAATGTTCACGTCGCTGACCTTTGGGACAATGGCCTGGGGGCAGAGCGACCGCTGGGACAGGGCGCTGGACAGTTACCAGACCATCTGTGACCGGTGCATCCTGCTTAGGGAGCAATCGCTGCGGGGTGATGAGATCCCAGCCGATGAATTGCGCTCGCTTTTGGAGCAGGTTAGCAGCCTAAGAGCCTCACTTCAAAGAGGTTCCGGAAGCATGTCGAAAGCCCAGAAGGAGAGGTTTGAGAGGATACGGAGCCGCTATGTCGAGGCTTTCTCGAAGCAGGGATATTCCACGGATGGCCCGGTGCTACGGATTGCCAGGCCGGTTTTGGACTTGCCGAGGGTGGACTGGAGTCCTCAAATCAAAGCTGGTGAGAGAAGCCGAACCACGGTTGGTGAGCGGAGTCGAACCATGGTTGGTGAGCGGAGTCGAACCACCGGCCCTTCGGCTCCGCTCAGGGACCGGAGCAAGAGCACCGGTTTAATGGCCATGGGAAGTTGGATCCCCAACACCCTCTCCTACGGCGCTATGGCAACCTTGACCTGGGGCAAAGCCGGGATCTACGCCAAGGGTCGCTCGAATTTCCAAAACAAGATAGGCGAATATTCCTGCCTAAGTGACGGAACATCCGGCGGGAAAGTCATCTGGACTTCCGGACAGGAAAGCCACCCCACATGGGCTCTCGGAGCAGGAGGAATATTCAAGATCGCCGGACCGGTTGGCCTTTACGTAGGTTCCGGCTACGGATCCGCCCAGACCCTTTGGGAAGACGCCTCCGGCAAATGGGCGACAGTGGAGGACTATTCAGCTAAAGGAATATGCGCCGACGCAGGTATCATATTCAGCAAGAACCACTTCCAAGCCTCCATCGGCATCAGTACGATCACCTTCAAGAAGCCCGCCCTCGAACTCGGCCTGGGAATCCGGTTCTAACTCCTAAGCCCTTCACTCATGAACAGACCTAGCAGAAGGTGACCTGGGAGAGTTCTCTACCAAGTTTATGGAGTGCAGATTCAATTTTTTCTATCTGCTTCCTACGAGGCTTGGACCGTCCATGCTGGTACGCCCACAACTGCTTGGGATGAATGCCGGTTATTCGTCCTAACGCTGCAGGATTGATCACTCCAGCATAATATGCCAATAGATCCTGGACATTCCAATTCATCACAAACTCATATTCGCCGTCCAGCCATTCTGGATAAAAGAGAGCTGAATCACGCCCAAGTTCGTCACGAGTTATTCGTAACGTCTCTTTAAGCTCAGCGACAGCGGCTTCGACCGTGTCACCACTACCGAAAAGGGCTGGATAATCCTTGCAATAAACACTATAGAAGCCATCCCTGGCCACACTGACGACAATATCAACTTTTGTCATAACAATATTCATTATTAACAGTTAATCTATTGGATTCCCATATCCTTCAAGATTCGTTTAACGAAATCATTGCCGATCTCTTTCGCTCCATGATAAGGAACCACATACGACATATCGCACTTTTTATAAACCCGATGGCTACCTTTCCCTCTACTCGAATCAAGTATCCATCCATTTACTCTCAATAATTTATGGAGTTCGCTGTATTTCATTTTTCAGCGTTAAAGTTTAGTGACTCAAATATAGACAAATTTCTATTAGTTTTCAAAAATAATTGAAATTTATCTATAAATACTATCTCGCCTCACATGTACTAGAAATGGAACGAGTCTCTGATCACAATACTTACTGGGCAAGGTCTAATTTTACATGGGTGATCTTGCCCGCTGAAAAAGCCCCTGAAAGCCCTGCAACGCCATTTCCCCAGGCAAGATCTCGGCCCTCAAATTCGACCTTGCCCGCCAGAAAGGCTACCTGCCGTCACTAAACCTTCAGGCCTAATCCGGAAGGATGTCCAAAACGTTCAGGCCGTCGGTCTTGGCAGCGACGTAGGGAGGGGTCAGGGTGCCGTCGGAGCGGTGGACTGAACTGATGAAAAGCGGAGCGCCAAGGATGAACTCAGAGGCTTCGAAACGATCCCCAGGACGGAGCTTGGCATTCTCGGCTGACTCTACCTCAAAGGTAATTCCACCAAGGAACTTAAGGCGAACCAATCGGTTGGGAGCCCAGCCTATGAGCAGCCTCGTTCCCTCAGCAAGGGAAGAAGCCTCAACGGCTTTAGATGTGAAAAAGGATGACACGACCGCACCGGAGTCCCTCAACACTTTGCAGAACACCTTGAAATCCTTATGCCCGAGATAACGGCTGAGAGTGTCCATCGTCGCTATCCTCGGTGTGGATGAATATGAGACATATCCCCAGAGACGCTTGAGTGTGGATGCGGAGATGAGTTCCCCTATCTCCCGCTCGATGACAAAGGAAAGGAGTTCATAATCAGTCGTGGTGGAAAGACGATGGGCGAACTTCTCCTCAACTTGGTGGAGAAGCTCGCCCAATTCCGGTATGAAAGGTGTTCCCATAAGTATCCGCGAAGATATTCTCTCATCCTGGTTCAATCAAGTCCACATTGGTTCAAACAAGGGGCGATCATTTGGACACAATCTTTGTGGCGGAAGGAATATGATCCTGGCTCCGGCCAAGCGTCACCCCCTTTATCCCAATTCCTTTCTTAACATAAAGCGTCTGTAGCAAGTTGTTGCCGGCATCGTCATCCATCGGAGAGCAGAACAGGCCTGTTATGTCATCCCCGTTGGGTTCCTCAAAATGCGGGTTCTGACTAACATCAAGGGATGTTAGACGATTATTACCGCATATCATCCAGCGAAGTAAAGGACATGAGGACACATCCAACGCCAAAAGTGCGTTTGAAGAGCAATCAAGTTCCTGAAGAGCATGGTTATTGGACAAGTTCAACTCAGACAACTGGTTATCATCGCAATAAAGCCACAATAGCGCTTGATTTGAAGACACATCAAGTCTCGTGAGGAAATTATGGGAACATCTCAAATCCCAAAGATCAGGATTATGCGAGACATCAAGATCGGACAGCCCCGCATATTCACAGAACAACTTACGGAGCCACCTGTTATTCGATAAATCAATATTATTCAATGGGTTCCCAGCCACATACGCCTCTTCAAGCAAAGGGACGCTCTTAAAATCAAGGGAAGTGATTGAGTTCCAACCGCATTCAAGATATTCCAGATTCTTCATCCCCGAAAGATCGAGAGACGAGAGTCCGCAGGAAACGCAAACCAATCTCTTCAGACCGGATAGTCCAGAGAGATCCAACGAGCCCAAAGGATTGTCCGAGACCGCCAAAGACTTCAGGTTCTTAAGACCGGACAAATCCATGGAATGCGAATCACAGCCGATCCTATCATATTCCTCAAGAAGAGGAACCGCTGAAAGATCCAGTTCGACATCCCTGCACCAACTGACTTTCAGCACCTTAAGCTTCGGATTATTCCTAAGATCCGAAAGACTTGATGCCGCCGCGTCGACATTAAGTTCCTCAAGGTCAGGGCTACCGGAAACATCGATTGGCTGTAGCCTTCCATGCTGGTCATGACTGACATCCAGCCAACGCAGATTCGGCAGATTTGAGAAATCCGGCATCTCTCCATGTCCATGAGAGAAACTGATTCTTTCCAATAAGGGACATGCGCTAATGTCCGGATACTTGATCCAGCACATGGAGAGATACAGTTCCTCAAGTTCCGGATTATTCGACAGATCCACTGTCTCAGCACCATTCTCCCCTATCCCGCTGTTGTGCGTTAGTTCCAAAACTCTCAGTTTGGGATTATGTGTGACATCGACATATCTCAGCGTCCCGATAGGTCCAATGCAATCGTCCCAATGGTAATGCTTGCTGAGATAATAATGCTCCCGCGCGAGGACGGTTGTTCCTATCCAATTTCCAGGGCATCTGAGAACTTCCAGGTTCGGCATGAACTCGATTCCCTTCAAGGAAACGATGTTAAGCTCGTCGGAACAGACATATATCTCCCGAATATCTTCCGCTTCCACCATAGAGATTTCCCCATCCCGATCATTGTCGAAACGTCCTAACAGCCAAGCCTTGAAACCTTCGTCAGGAATAATCACGGTACCCGCCTTGATCGGTACTATCTGGGTGTCTTCCGGAATATTCTTAGTGGAACGATTGACGGTCACTCCCTGGATCACCTGATCTTCCGAGACATACAGTCTTTTCAGGATATTCGTACCCGAAGTGCCGGTCATCGGGGAACATTCCAGAGTCTCGAGCTTAGGCAACATACTGACATTCAGATCTTCCAGCTGACAATCCCAGCATTTCAACTCATGGAGTTTAACACATGGAGAAAGATCTAGCTCCTTAATCGGAGAATTCTGACAATTAAGCCACTCAAGATTCTGATTACGGGACAGGTCGAGTTCAGATATGTCTGAACCATAAGTGCCGAGCCAAACTAGCATTGGATTGCCGCTCAAATCCAACTCCTTGATTCTCAAATCACCGATATTGAGGGTTCTTAGCCTTGGACATTTCGAAACATCAATGGAAGTGATATGATTGCCTCCACACTCTATGGTATGAATCAAAGGAGTGTTGGAAAAATCAAGAACACTTACGTTATTGACCCACACGCGAAGCTGATTAAGCCTCGGGACAGCGGAAAGATCAATAGTTTCCAAAAGATTATACGAGCAAAGGATCTCCTCCAGAAAAGGATTGTCGGATATGTCCAGCGAACGGAGCATGTTCTTGTCGCAAGCCAGGTAACGGAGTTTGCGGTTGGAGCTGACATCCAGGGAATCCAGAAGCCCAGGATGGCCTACATCGTCATATTCATTGACAGCGGCACCTCGACAGAGGAGCGAGTCAAGGTTCTTGAAATGCTCGATTCCCTTCATTGAGGAAATCTTGTCCGTCACGACATCGATCTTGCGGATAATGAGACCTTCTTCTTCGGATAGCGCTCCATCACCATCCGCATCGAAGTTTTCCAACAGATAGTGCTTGAAATACGGGTCTGGAATATTGATGCCCACCGGCTCAACGACAGGTTCAGGACCAGGGGTGACAGGCTCTGGCTCATCCGCGGGCTCTGGGACAGTAAAGGTGCCGGTCTCGGAACGCCGCTCTGTGTCCCCCGCCCTGGCAAAGGCATACCATTCATATTCCTTTCCAGGGATAAGGCCAGCGACATTGGCACTAAAGGAAGTAGTTGATAATTCAGAGATTACAGTCCTCTTTTCTTCTCCTTCAGCCCAGAATACAAACCCGCAAGTCTCAGCTCTGGGCGATGACAACTCACATTCCAGGCTGACCGACGAACCATCCACAGTCGCCTCCACCGAGACGATCTCGGGAGCCAGGAATTCCTCACTCTCCTTTTCCTGTGAGCAAGCCATCAGAGCCAATGTGAGGACAATTAATGAAGAAAGAATGGAAAATCGCCTCATATCACCTGTGTTTTTAGCCATTCAGCCATGAAACGATCGTAGATTGAATACCCTTTGGCATCATGATAGACCAATTCGTCATCCACAAGACGCTTGACAGCAGAGCGTACACTGCTTGTAGCATTCAACGAATATTTGGAGATGAACTCTCCGGCAAAAATCTCCACAATACACCCTTCCCTGGCAATCGCCTTCATCAGACGTCCTTGCCCTCTGGAATATGCCCGGAGCATCATTTGATAATAGTATTCGTTCTCTGAAATAATGTCCTTTATGGCTTTCATCACAGATTTCTCATCGACCTCTTCAATCTGCCATGAGTAAATCTTGTTCAATACTTTCTGGATGTACCATGTGTGTCCATCGAATCTGTCATACAGAAAACGGAACACTTCTTCAGGCAGATTCCGGCCTTTATCTTCGAAGAAACTGGAAGAGAACTGGTAATACGGATCACAGGGGATCGATCCTATATTCTGAATCGCCGTGCTGGCATAAAACGGACGCTTGGCGGAAATGAACATCTCGGAAAGCATGTGCAGGTTGCTACCGGAGAAGATAAAATGAGCGTTGCTGATTAACTGGATTTTGGAGCGAAGTAACGCCTCAACATTTTTCTCGGGATAGAGGGCAATCTGCTGAAACTCATCGAAAGCGATATAAAATTGCTTTCCGCAAGATCCCACGAAGGAAAGCAACTGTTCGACAGTGGCTTGCTCTTCACCTTTGGCAATATCAACAGAGAATTTGGATTCCCCGGAAACCGGGTCAAAAGATATTGTCGGCCTTAGGCGGGACAACACAGATAAGGCTTTCTTAAACAAGCTCTTGGGAGAAGAATACAGTTCATTAATCAACGCCGAAGAAAACACTCCCGCAAAATCAGATAACGACTCTGTGGGCATAAGGTCAACGTAAACTGTGAGAATATCAGGATCACGTTCTTTCAACTTGTTGAACACATGGTGGATCAGGCCGGTTTTACCCATTCTCCTCGGTGAGAACAAAGTCACATTATTCCCATTTGTCAAGTTCTGGCTCAATGTCTCAGATTCTCCTATCCTGTCACAGAAATAATCAGGAGAGACATACCCGCTGACGACAAATGGATTATCAATTTTCACTTTTTTCATATTACGCAAATTATGTTGCGAACTTTACGCAACGCAATTTAAGCAACAAATCTGAAACAAACAAAAAAAACAGCCAGATTTCTCTGACTGTTTTTCTTTATGTGGTCGGGATGATCCGACTCGAACGGACGACCCCTACGTCCCGAACGTAGTGCGCTACCAACTGCGCTACATCCCGATTGCTCCTTAAGCGAGCTTGTTGATGTAGACGGCGATACCGCTCTTGAGATTGGAAGCCTTGTTCTTGTGGATGACACCGATCTTCGCGAGTTTGTCGATCATGGCGTACACCTTAGGTGCTCCTTCCTCGGCGGTCTTCTTATCTGTCGTGTTCCTGATAGCGCGGATAGCGTTCCGCGTCGACTTCGCATAATACTTATTATGCAGTCTGCGCCTTTCGCTCTGGCGATTGGCTTTTTTTGCTGATGCGTGATTTGCCATTGTTTTTATTTTTAATATTTTGGTAGTGGGTAGGAGAATCGAACTCCTATTGCGGGAATGAAAATCCCGAGTACTAACCGTTATACGAACCCACCAGGATCCCCACTCGACGCTATGCTCCAAATTGGGTTGCAAATATAGAGATTATTTTCGAGCCTTCAAAATAAAATTGACTCCAAACTGGCTTATTTATCGGCAACTTCATCTTTATCCCACTCAAACGAATACAGAAGCGACTCAACCTGACGAAGATATTGCCGCTTATCATACTTGGCGGCATAGACCCACGCCTCAAGTACGATAATGTCTTTCCCGTCCTTGCTGTAGAATGAATGGGAGACGAAAGGACCGCCCATGAAGTCATTGTAGACCTCCCAGAGTCCCCTGGTCTCGGCGAAATCCATGTCATGATATTTCAGGAACTTGACTCCCGGCGTGATGAACTGGCTGGTGATCATGTAGGTGTTGTCGAACATTCCGGGGACATATTTCTGCAGGAAGGCATCCCTGTGGGCGATGATGCGCTCCTCCGTGAAAGGCTGCTCCTCAGTAGCGGGATATTTATAGATAAAGACTCCCTGGGTGGTGTACTGCTTCTCGTCGGCGATCCAGATAAAGTCGTCGGCGACCTTCTTTAGGTTGTACCCCGTAGGGAAATGGACCTTGCCACCGATCATCTGATCTACGACTTCAGCGAGCTTGCCCTCCTCATAAAGAAGAGTGTTCGCGATCACCCTGTTGCGCTCCGCTTGCTCAATAGCTCCGGCGATGTTCTCACCATTCTTGTGCAGAACGACTATGGCCGAGTCCGGAGTGGAAGCATTGACCTGGATCACGCACTGCGGCTTAGCCCAGACGTTGGTGCGGTAGACAACGCCCTGCTTCTGGACGGTTGTGTCCACATTGAATATAACGATGTTCCGGTGGTACTTGAACATGTCGGTGAAGGAGCCGGGGGCGAGGCTCACAAGGGAGTAAAGCGGTTCCCTCTGGGGCAGGTACTCGCAGTCCCTGGCGAGGAGTCCCCTGATCTCGTTGCCAAGGTTGCCTTCCCAGCCTTCCCTGTCCACAACGACTATGACCTCTCCTGCCTTCCCGCTGACGTTGGGAAGCAAAGCTTTCCCGTTGCTGCCGCAGGACACCATGGCAGCGACTGCTGTGACTGCCGCTGCCACATATCCGAAAATCCTATTCATAACTTTACAATTAAAACACATTTTCACAATGCAAAGTTACGACAGTTCCCGGAATATCTCGCAAAAAATACCCCTGAAAAATCTCTCGCTTCGCACCACTACACCAATGATTATCAGCGACTTCCAAAACGGTAATCTCTCACTTGGCATTAGGGTCTATGCCGCGGTGCCAGAAGCGGGAGGTAATGTCGGTGAGACGGTAGTCTGGTTTGGAGGATGTGTCGTGGGTGACTTTGTAGAGACGCTGGTTGGTCGTGGGAGAATTCAGCGGGCCGAAATGCTCAATGTAGGGACCGACCTTGACATAGTCAAAAGTCATGTAGAGCGCCCTCTCGACATCGCGGCGGCCGGAATAGAGCGCCGGAGAAAGCCCGATCTCCCGGACATGGTCAGCAAGGGAGATCAGAGTCTCCGGATCATTTCCCTCGCCGAGGAACAAGAAGCAATTGACCCCGTAATTATCCGCGACGAGCTTGTCGATGATCTCATTGGTGAGCTCTTCACCGACATCTTCCTTCAGGAAAGGAGAGTGGCACCCAACGCAATTACCTTGGCAGTTGCTGATGTCAACCGCCAAGGTAACCCTGTCAGGTATCTCCTCAATGACCACAGAGGTCATCTGGGGGACATATTTAATCATATTTTCGTCTTCTCGACGTAGACCGGAGCCGAGGCCTTGACAGTCTCCCTCGCTCCCTCATGGATGTAGAAACGGTGGGCCGCTTCCTGCTGACGCATCTCGCTGAACGACGAGACCCTCTTGAGGTAACCGATCACCCTGGTCAGGTAATCAAGGTTGTGGCTTCCGCACTTCGGACAGACCTCGAGCGTGTCCTTGCTGATGTACCCGCAGTCGTTGCAGACCGTGTTGCGGCAGTTGAATGTGAAGTAGTTGGTGCCGTAGTGGGCGGCGGTCTTCAGCAGCTGCCTGTACTGGTCCTTGGAAAGGTGCTCAGCGACGTTCATGTGGAGTGCCGAACCTCCGTCAAGATGCTTGACATAGTCGTTGCCATGGAGCTTGAACTTGTCGATCATCGAGAGGGTGTCGTCCTCAGGGTTGTAGAAGTACGAGCTGTACATGTTGTGCTTAGGAGACACATAGTAACCGTCCTTCTGGTCCCACTTGTAGTTCTTGCCGGAGAGATTCTCGCCGGGAACGAACTCGGTGTTAAACATCGCGTCAGGAGTCTTGTCCTTGCGGTTGGAGCGGTTGATGGTCTCGAGGATCGTGTCCACGAACTCATTGTACTCAGGGTTCGGGCTGATCGTCAGGCCAAGGAATTCGGCGGCGTCTGTGAGGCCGTTGACTCCGACGGTCAGGTACTGGCGCCTCATGTCGATGAAGCCGGCCTGGTACACATCCAGCATGCGGGCCTTCAGGAAGTCCTTGATGATCTCGTTGAAGGCGTTCTGGTACTTGTGGACCCTCTCTGTCTCCTCCGTCACGGCGGCGCGGATGTACTCGTACAGCTGGTTCTTGTCGTAGTCCCCTCTCTGGAGGGCTTTTCCTCCCTGCATCATAATCCCCTTAGTCTCAAGGAAGTAGCGCCTCGTGGCATCCTGGATCAACCTATTGAGGTTGATTGTCATAACGGACTTGGAGCCAGTCGATACCGAGGCGGTTCCCATCGAGTACTGGTGGGTGGTGTGGTTGTGGGAGGAGTCAGACTTGTCGAGATCGGTCAAGGAGTTGCGAAGGCGGCAGCAGCTCGCGAGGCTGTCCGGGCTGTCGGACAAGTAGCAGAAGAAGCTGTGACCTTTGGACCACATCTCGGCGGTGAAGTCGGCGTACTCCTGGTCGGCGAAATCGTCGGCTCCGTCAGTCAGCAATGCCATGGTCTCGACGGGGAAAGTCAGGATGTAGTGGTTCCTTTCCTCGTTGAACCAGTTCATGAAGTGCTTCTGGAGCCATGAGAGCGTCTCCCACTTGGGGGCGCTGCCGTCCGGGAAACGGAAATCGCCGAAAACGCCGCGGAAGTAGGGCTCGTCAAAGTAACTGATGTTCCAGAACACGGTCTGATAGCCGCGGTTACCGGCGGGCATATTCATAGAATGCACCACCTGCTGGAAATAGTTGTCGATAACCTTGACGAGGGTCCTCTTCTTGACGTTCATCTCGACGACATCCTCGAGATGCTCGATGTAGTCGTCACCGTAGTCCTTGCGGATGAAATAGTCGAGGTACATCAGGAACTCGGGTGTGGCCACCGCACCCATGAACTGGGAGGAGATGGAATACACGAGATTGATGAACTCGCCACAGAAAGACTTGAGATCCGTCGGGGCTATGGAGACACCACCGAGATTGCGCAGACCGTCGGTAAGGAAGGGATACATCGTGATGGCCACGCAGTAAGGGTAGCCGGGAGTGCCGCTCTCGTCATGCTTGTAAAGGACATGGCTCTCAAGATCCTTGATGTACTGGTTGGCCATACCGCGGCCGTACATCGACTTGATCTTGTCCTTCATGATGTAGCGGTTCTGCTTGATGTTGTTCTCCTTGTAAAGTTCCTGGCCGAGCGTCACTATGTTCTTGCGGGTCACATTGGCGTTGGCGTCAAACTTAGATCCCGTGGCGGCGTTCGAGGCCGCGATATAGTCCTTGATGAAGTCCCTCTTCTTACGGAGGTCAAGGCCGGCATCGAATTTCTCGATGTAGGCGATCGCCACCTTCTTGTTGATTGACATGAGGCTCTCCTCCACCTGACGACGGATCTCACGGCTTGTGATCTTGTCGTAAATGTAGAGGTTCTCCGCGATAGAAACCACCACTGCCTCAGGGCATTCCTCACCGGCCGTCTTGTAGGCCTCGCGTATGCCGCTCATCAATTTGACCTTGTCGTACTCCTCGAACGAACCATTGGTCTTGCGTACTGTTACATCCATATATATATTGTGTTGCTTGATTTCGGTATCAGCTTAGCTTGGGAGGGTAAAGTTGTTCGGACCGCAGGTCGCGGTCCGAACAACCGCTAGCAAATATAATAGATAAATCGTCCCTTGGGTTAAAGAAAATGCTAAAGTTATCAACAGGTACGTAACGTTGTTGTTAATTCGTTGACGACCAGCTATTTACAAAAATATATACTTTAGTACAAACAAAATCGCGAGGACAATCATGAACCAACTGACTTTCTCCTTCTTCCCAGTGCACAGATTCAGAACCACATAGAAGATCAGACCGATGAGAATACCATGGGAGATGGAATAAGTCATAGGCATCAGGATCATGGTCAGGTAAGCCGGGATAGCCTCGGAGAAGTCATCCAGAGGTATGTCCTTGATCGGGCTGAGCATGAAGAGACCCACAATCACCAGCGCCGGGCAGACCGCCGAACCGGGGATCGCCGTGAAGATCGGCGCGAAGAAAAGGGCAAGGATGAAGCATCCCGCGGTAGCCGCGGCGGTGAGACCGCTGCGTCCTCCCTGGGCCACACCGGAAGCGCTCTCGACATAGGTGGTGACGGTGCTGGTACCGAGGGCGGCGCCGGTCATGGTGCCGATGGCGTCGGCCAGGAAGGCCTGGTTCAGGCGGACCGGCTTGCCTTTCTCATCCACCATGTCGGCCTTGGTCGTGACACCCACGAGGGTACCGATCGTGTCGAACATGTCAACGAACAGGAAGGTGAACACCACGACCAGCATGTCAAGGCTGAGGACCTGGCTGAAGTCGAACTTGCAGAAGATCGGAGCGATGCTCGGAGGAGCGGAAATGAAACCGCTGAGCTTGGTGATTCCCATGGGAATGCCGATCAGGGCCGTCGCGATGATGCCGATAAGAAGGGCTCCGGGAATATTCAGTATCACAAGGATACCGGTGATTATCAATCCGATGACAGAGAGGAGGCCAGGGCCGCTGGTCAGGGTTCCGAGATCCACCAGAGTGGCTGGGCTGTCAACGACAATGCCGCCGCCCTTCAGGCCGATCAGCGCTATGAACAGACCGATACCGGCACCGATCGCCTTTCGCATCGACATCGGCAGCGCGTTCACGATCGCTTCTCGTACATTGGTCAGAGTGAGGATCACGAAGATTAAGCCTTCGATGAGGACGGCGGTGAGGGCGAACTGCCATGAATATCCCATGCCGAGGCACACGGAGTAGCAGAAGAAGGCGTTGAGGCCCATTCCGGGAGCGAGGGCGAAAGGAAGCTTGGCGTAGATAGCCATCACGAGGGTGGCGATAATGGAGGCGATCGCCGTGGTGGTGAACAAGGCATTCTTGTCCATCCCGGTGTCAGCGAGGATGGAAGGGTTTACCGCCAGGATGTAGGACATGGCGAGGAATGTGGTGATTCCGGCCATAATCTCGGTCGAGACCTTCATCTTGGACGGGTCAAACCCAAATAGTTTCGTCAACCAGCCCTTCTTCTCGGCAGGCTGGGACACGGTTTTAGTTTCAGCCATGTGTTATTACTGTGATTAGAGTGTAGTGCCTTGTAAGATTAGAACGCCCAGCGGAGACCAAGGCAAGGATTGACAAGGAAGCCTTCCGCGACAAAGTTGTTCGAGATCTCAATCTCACAACCGAGATCAAGGTGGTTGTCAAAAGCGCTTCCGAGGTTCATCCAAAGCTGAGGCTCTGTCAGGAAGGACCAACCTGTCTCTTTGCCACCGAGGCCCCATACCTGCTTGTTGCCCCAGAAATCAGCGAAGCCTTTGAAAGTCAATCCCTTGACTCCGAACAAATCGCTAAGTCCCCACACAGCCGTGAACTTGAGAGGAACTCCGGGCTTGGGAGTGACCTTGGAGTTGAAGTGCTCATACATCGCATACAGCGAGAGAGTCTTCGAGAAATCCTGGGAATGGAAGAAATATTTCGCTCCGAAGCAATATGTTCCCTGGTTGAAACCACCGCCGGTGATCAATCCATCATATTCAAGATGAAGGCTGAAATCCTTCAAGTCGCTGTCCTGCCAGAAATTGATTCCCCGCTCTACCTCGAAATAGCTTCCATTGGCCGGGCCGCTGTTCTGGAGTCCCTTGAGGTTCTTGTCAGTGGAGTTGTAGTAGTGATCGATGAAGAAGAAGGTATCACCGAACTTGTCACCCTTGAACATCTCGAAGGTGGTGGTCACGTACTTACGATCCTTACCGAAATCGTAAAACGTCTGGACATTAGTCTGGGCCTTTGCCGCAAATGAGAAGGCCAGCGCCGCGACAGCGGCAGCGATGATGGGTTTTGTTGACATAATTATAATAAATTGGACAATATTGACTCAATCTATTCACAAATTTAGCCCGATAACCAGAGAAAATCCATATCTTTGTTATACAATAATCCACAAAGTTTTCAACAATCATGTTCGAGGAACACCTAAAATTCTATCAGGACTTCCCCACTCCGGGGATAAAGTTCGTGGACATCATCCCTTATCTCCAAGACCGGGAAGTATTCAAGAAAGTGACCACTGAAGTTGCCAGCCACATCACAGCCCCTTCAGTCGCATGCCCTGAGGCCAGAGCTTTCCTTTTCGCCTCACCGCTTCTGATCGCGGAGGACTGCGACGTGGACAACATCATCCTGTTCCGCAAGAGGGGCAAGCTTCCCTACACGGGAGACGACCTCAAAACCATCGAAATCATGAAGGAATACGGTTCCGACAAGCTCATCTACCGTAATTCCGACATCGCTGCCGGCAAGGCTGAAGACGGGATCATCCATGTCTCCATAGTCGACGACGTGCTGGCTACCGGTGGTACCGCGGAGGGTGTGGCGAAGGCGCTTGAGGCGACTAAATTGGTCATTGACGGGAAGGAATATGGGGTCAAGGTCAACGAGTTCGTGTTCATAGTCGAGCTCGACGGGCTCAACGCCCGCAACCGCCTCTCCCAGATCGCGCCGGTGTATTCCATCGCCAAAGTTTAGTTTTTTGATGTTTATATGGCCGAAGGAGACCCTTCGTCACCCGAACCCATGCCACCCTCGGCTCTGTAAGAGGGGGGACCGGAGCGGAGCAACGCGTAGCGAGCGGTGGGGCCGCGAAGCGGCGGTTCGGGGATGAAGGGTCTCTTCGGCCACAATCCACATAGTTATGAAAAAAGTGATTATTGCCATTTTTGCGCTGACTTGCATTATCGGTTGTTCAAATAATCCGCCGACTGGGCTGCGGACGGAGTTCCAGGATGGTGATGTGCTGGTGGAGCCGGGTTCAGCTCCGAGGATGAGCTGGATCAACTCGACGGACCAAACAGCTTGTCAGATAATCGTTTCCACAGACAAGAACGGCAAGGTGATCATCTGGGATTCCGGCAAGACGGACTCAGGAGAGTCGCACCTCGTGGCCTATTCCGGCCCATCCCTCGAACCGATGACCGACTATTTCTGGAAAGTCAGGATCTGGGACAAGGACGGCAAGGCCTCCGCATGGAGCGCCCCCGCGATGATAACGACCGGACCGGCCAAAGACGGCTGGGACGCTGAATGGATTGGCGCGGCATGGCAGAAGGACGAGCGCGGCAACTGGTACACCCGCTACCCCATGTTCAGGAAAGAGTTCAATGTGGACGGGAATCTGGAAAGCGCCAACCTCTTCATCAGCGGTCTGGGATATTTCGAGGCCAGGGTGAACGGCGAGAAGGTTGGGAACGACTTCCTCGCCCCCGGTCTAACTGACTATACCTTAAGGCCTTATCTAGGCACGAACCCCCGTATTCCTCTCGATCCTGAGGTGACAGCGTACAGGACCCTCTACTTGGGCTACGACATCACCCAGATGCTCCAAAAAGGAGCCAACGCGATCGGAGTCACCCTCGGAAACGGGTTTTTCCACACCCGCCCGACCGCGCAGTCAGCGCAGTGCGAGCCTTACGGAGTGCCGAGACTCATCGCCCGTATAGAATTGACTTACAAGGACGGCCATAAGGAGCACATCTCCTCTGACACAAGTTGGAAGGCCGCCGAGTCCCCTTTCATATTCGGAGACATCTGGGCCGGCGAGGCCTACGACGCCAGAGAGGAGCAACCCGGCTGGGACAAGCCCGGCTTTGACGATTCCTCCTGGACCGCGGTCGTCAAACGCTCCACTCCGGACGGTCCCCTGACCGCCAACAACGGCCCGACCGACAAAGTCACCGAAGTCTTCAAGCCCCAGTCTTTCGAGAAGCTGGGCAACGGCTCCTACAAGGTAGATTTCGGGACGGTAATCTCCGGATGGACCCACTTCAGGGGTATAACCGGGAACGCCGGGGACACCTTGAAAGTTGAATATATCAGCGAATATCCCAGCCCCCGCTGCGAATACATCTTCGCCGGAAACGACCCTGTCGATTTCGCGCCGAGGTTCACATGGTTTGTGTTCAGGGAAGTCGTGGTCTCAGGAATAAAGGATCTCACGGCCGAGCAGCTGACAGCCGAGGCGGTCAACACCAATGTCCCCGTCAACTCGACATTCACCAGCTCGAATCCCCTGTTCGAGAATATTCTCACGATATTCCAGCGCTCCCAGATGGACAATATGCACAGCGCCATCGCGTCCGACTGCCCCCACAGGGAGCGTCTTCCCTACACCGGAGACGGAGAGATCGCCATGGCGGCTGTCCTGGAATCCTTCGATGCCGCTTCCTTCTATAATAAATGGATCGGTGACGTCATCGGAAGCCAGAATCCCAAGACCGGCCATGTGCCGAACGGCGCCCCATGGGAGCCGATGTGCGGCGGAGGTCCCGCCTGGGGAGCTGCTATCTGCGTGATGCCGTGGGAGTTCTACCTGAGGTATGGTGACAGGGCGGTGCTCGAAAAGAGCTTCGAAGGGATGAAGGCATACACTAAATTCTTCGAGTACTGGACCCGTCCGGACGGGACTGTCTATGTCCAGAAAGCCGCTCTTGACGCGGCCGAGACCATGTGGTTCAGCCTGGGTGATTGGGTGCCCCCGTTTGAGAATCCTGACGCTTCCCTGGTCCACACCTTCTATTATTGGCTCTGCGCCCACAACACCCATCTGGCGGCTAAAGCCCTGGGAAGGAATGCCGAGGCTGAGGAATATGCCAGACTGTGCGAGTCCATCAAAGAAGTATTTGACAAAGCGTACTACAATCCGGATGAGAAGTCTTACGGAGATTATGGAAGCAATGTGTTCGCCCTGTACATGGGAGTCCCCAAGGAGCACTACGCCGATGTCTGCGCCACTCTCCGGAACGAGTTGGCAGTCAAGTATAAAGGCCACGCCAACACTGGTTTCATAGCCACCAGGTTCCTGTTCGAGACCTTGGCAATGAACGGGATGGCCGACCTCGCCTACACGATCATGAACCAGCGGGACTTCCCCAGCTACGGTTGGTGGATTGAGCAAGGTGCCACAACGACTTGGGAAGCATGGGACGGCGGCGGTTCAAGGAATCACCCTATGTTCGGCGGCGGGCTCACATGGCTCTCCAAAGACCTGGCAGGAATGAATACGGATCCGGAAGCTCCTGGATTCAAGCACATTATAGTACGTCCTATTCCCGTCAAGGAACTTCCCGAAGTCAGTTACTCGACTCAGACGCCTTATGGCGTGGCCAAATCGCGCGTCAGCCATGACGGCAAGACGGTGAAAGTGGAGGTTACGGTTCCCTTCGGTTCGACGGCCACGGTGTATGTCCCGAAGAGCGTTGAAGAAGCCTCAGCCAATCCCCTCTCCGACGACAGCTACACCATCCACGAAGTCGGTCCTGGAGTTCATTCTTTTTAGAATACATTCTATCGGTCGGGAGGGGTTTCCTTCCCGACCGTAAACTATAGCGACGAAGCTACCAGATGATGTTGAGACCGGCGACGAAGTTGGGAGAGCCGGTAGTGGAGCGAAGGAATGTCGAGCCTGAAGTACCGATGAGGTTGTCGGTCCCGGCAAAGATATTCACGAAACCAAGTTTGGCATTGGCGAAAGCGCCTATGCTCGCGCCAAGAGTGCCCGCACCGACACTCCCGATCAACTCAACATTCCTCACCGGATTGTAGATGACACTTCCCCTGACATCCCAATAAGGGCAAAGATCGTCATATCGGAATGTGGCGAGACCTCCAAAGGAAATATCCGAGAGATACAGATATTTAGCGCCGAGACGGACGGTCAAAGGCAGCAGGCGAAGTGTCTGGAACTCATCCTCTTGGATGAAACTCAAAGCATCCCCGAGCAAAGCTCCCATATCCGTAAGTTCCCTCTCCAGCGCATCGCCTTTCTGATGGGGAGTGTAAGAGGCTGAATATGTCTTTGTCGCCGAAGGCGCGTGGCCATACAGGTTATGGAACCAGAAGACACAGCCGATGTCGGAGATCGAGGCGGACAACTGCCAGGAGCTGTCGTCGTAAAGGACACCCATATCGGCACCGACGCCATAACCGTTCATAATCCCTCTCGGTTCGCCAATTTTGGTGTTGTGAAGATCGATCAGATTGACGGAAGGATCATAATATGAAGGCATTGAGGCGATATTGTAGCCATCGTACGCGGATGCGATCACTCCCGACGATGTCACATTCCAGGTGTCACCGGCACGGTTTATAACCAATTTGTCCATGTCGATATAGGAGTTCACGAATCCGATCACACCCTTGAACCTCATGCCGACAGTCAGTTTGCGCGCGACTTTCCATGAGGAAGTGATCCCGAGCTCGAAGAAAGTTGTCGCCCTGGCGTTCAAGCCTGAGAGATCATAATTCCCGTCAGCGGAAGCCCCGTCTTTAAGGAAACGGCCAAGATCATAAGGAAGCTTGGCGCTTCCGAGGTTCCTGAAACTGACATCAACGATGTTGTAAAGTCCCCCAGCCTTGAAACCGACAGCGGCCAGCGTCGAAAAATGCTCCGCGCTGATTTTGTTCAGTCCCTGCTTCAACTCTCCAAGAAACTCGGAAGAAGAGACCCCCGGGTTCATGAAAGTGACACTCTCGCCACCTTTCTTAAAGAAAAGGTCATTCAAGGAGAAGTCTCCCTTGTAAGTGCCGGAAGTCATGCCGATGAAAGGCAAGCCGACAAAGCTGTGATCCGGATGGAACGCCGGATTGAGCCTGTATGAATATGAGAAATCCTCAGAGAAATAAGCGGTCTGGAGCGTCTGGGCTCCAAGAGCGGCCGACACCAGAATACCTAGCGAAAGGATAATTACCTTTTTCATAAACAATCACTTGCGAATAAGACTTCAAATTTACAAATAAAAAGTTGATTCGCTGCATTATCGGCGAAAAACAAGGAGATTCCCTCCATGCGGTAGTAAATCACAATTCCGGAGGATTAATAATTAACGAGGTAAGCCTCTAAAGCAAAACCGGTCTCAGAGAATCTCCGAGACCGGTTTTCTGTGCGCGGGATGAGAGTCGAACTCACACGTCGCAATTGACACTAGCTCCTGAAACTAGCGCGTCTACCATTTCGCCACCCGCGCTTTTCAAGTGGATTGCAAAGATACAAATTGTAATCGAAATCACAAATATTTTTAGCGCGGGTGGCGGAACATCTATCGGGCGTATTTCTTGAACGTACTAGTTATCAAAGTTTTCTTGGCCGGACAGACAGAGATCAACTCGTCCCTAAACGCGTCCACATCCTTCACGGATGGCTTCAAAGACGCGCAAATCTGCGCCCTGGTCACACCGCCATCTTCCAATGTGGCAAGGATTTCCGGATGGAACCAGTTTGAATATCCGTGACGCGGATTGCTCCCGTAACGCTCCTTATAGACCATGTTCTCGACATGATAGGCCCACATCTCTCCAACCTCGCAGTAGCCAGCGTTCTCACCGTTTCCTGTCCCGTAACACGAGCCGGTCGTGAGGTAAGAGGAAAGTATATAGGAGACATAAGGGTTCCAGAAACCGCTCCTCACGTTGGCATAATGCGAAGCATGGGCCATCTCATGCGTGGCTGTCGAGTAGAGATCGGCATAATTGCCGTTCTTGTCCTTAGAGCCGATCGTGATGTCCGGAGAGAAAATCTGGACTATGATCTTGTAGGATTCGAGGTAATTGCTTACAAGCTTGCTGTCAAGGACCGCTCCCTGGTGCATCATCAGGGCACTGGAGCATTTGAGTTTATTCAATATCCAGAAACGCAGCCTTTTAGGGGGTGCTGTCACGTCCGAGGCGTAACATCTCTGATAGTAGTCATAAGCGGCGTTATTGACAGCGCACCTCCGGAAAAGAGTCGGGTCTGACTTGCTGTCGATGGTCACGTCGATGCCGTCAGGGTCATCTTTTCCAAGGGTTGACACAGAGGCTGGAAGAAGTATCATGTTCAAACCGATCGTGAAGCCAAGCTTATTTTGGAAGCAAAGGTTGTATTTAGGCTTTGCGGAGAACTTCGCGGAAAAAGAGTAATTGCCTTTCTCGTCAGTATGGGTTGTAGAGACTTTCACAAAGACGTTGGCCGTGATCTTTACTCCGGAGACACCGACAACCTTTCCCAGCTTGTCGTCTTTGATCGTTATCCTTCCTGACGGCTTCGACTTCGCTTTCGCCCTCGTCGCGACAGGCAGGAGCGATCCGTTACCAGTCTCTTCGAAAGACCGAGTCTCCACCACATCCCAATCGACATCCTCGAATCCTCGGGTCACGGTCTTTTCATCTGGTATGAAACACTCCTCCAGAATCTCGTGCCGGATCCCGGCCGGGAAAATGAAGTCCGAGGGGACCACCGCATACTGCCAAGTGATCGAATGCCCCGGAATTGCGGGGTCATGATAATAATCCCCATCAGCAAGGATCTCATAATCAAGAGGATAGTCAAAGAGCTCAACTCCGAGATCCTCCAGCTTTGAGAAGTCGGAATCGCTTTTGGGAAGAAACCGGACGTACAAGTCCGTCACAGGAATCTCAGACGAGGATCTCGTCGGATAAAGCGAAGACATCGCCTTCGCCATGTTGACCCGGGAATACGGATTCTCGAGCTTCCGCCCGAGCTCCATCATTCCATGGGAGATAATCTGAGCGCCTCCGCTCATACCATCGGGATCCGGCTCAAGCGAGGATCCTCCTTCGATGCCGCAAGACGCCAGAAACAACGCCGGCAGCAATAATTTGATGAAGTTTCTCATAACATAAAAGAATTGGTTACGCCCACAAAGGTAGGGCAGATTATCCGTAGAATGAAACGTTCCACGGATAAAATAAAAAACGCCGCTAGGCGGCGTTCTAAAGCATATTTTCTAGGCTAACCCGAAGAAAAAATGTCGCGAAACTAGAAGTAGGAGACTGTTTTTTGCTCGATGGCGGACATGAGCGAGTTGGCGAGGCGGCTGACACCGAAGCGGAACAAGTCCTTATTGAGCCAATCCTTACCGAGAACAGTCTTTACAATGGAGTAGTACCCCACCGCGTCTTTAGCCGTGGATATTCCTCCAGCGGCCTTGAAACCGACTTTCCTTCCTGTTTTTTCACAGAAGGCCTTGATGCATTCGCACATGACGTACGCGGCCATCGGAGTGGCGTTGACGCTGACCTTTCCTGTCGAAGTCTTGATGAAATCCGCTCCTTCCTCCATGGCGAGGAAAGAAGCCTCAGCGATCCTTTCGGGAGTGACAAGAAGACCGGTCTCAAGGATAACCTTAAGCACGACTTTCTTTCCAAGCGAAGAAGCCGCCTTGTCGACCGCGGCTCTCATCGCCCTGATCTCCTTCCTTGAGGACTCGAAGTCTCCTGCCATGAACGAGTTGAGCGCCAACACGATATCGATCTCGTCAGCCCCTGCGGCAACGGCCATCTCGCACTCCTTGACCTTAACCTCAATAAAACTTTGAGACGTCGGGAAACAGCCGGATACCGCTGTCACATGGACGCTCTTGTCATCCAGAGTATCCTTGACCACGGATGCCAGATTGGAGAAAACGCAAATGGAAGCGGGCAAAGGATAGGAAGGGTAGTCGACTTTGAAGGAATTGACTTTTCCAGCGAGTTTCGCGACTGAAGCTGGCGTGTCCTCGTTCTTAAGCGTCGTGAGATCCATGATGGACATGCAGGTGTTAAGCACGTCCGGAGTCGTCACATTATCAATATTGGCCGCGATAGCGTCCAATCTCTTGCCGATACCCTCCTTATCAGGAGTATAACCGTACTTGGTGAGTAATGATTCCATATTCATTAATTAATATTATCCTCTGACTTGAACTTTGAATCCTTCTTCCCTCAATGGCCTGATCAGGCTCTCCATCTCTTCGACCGTAAACTTCTCCAGGCCCTCCGCGGGAGCTTCCCTATCCAGCGTGTAGACCATCACCTCCCTCGGGCGGAGCTCCCTGACTATCTCCATCCATCCATTAAGGACCTCAGGGGATGAGGAATCGAAATCCGGGGAACGAAGGAACATTGTCTGCAGGACGAAATCTCCCTCGAATTTCCGGAGGGCTTCCACGACATCCCGAACATGGTACTCTCCTTGAGGCTGGTTGATCCTTTGAACCAGCTGGTCGGTGGGAGCGTCCAGTTTAAGGATAGGATTGTCAACCTTGCGCAAGGCTTGGAAGACTTCAGGCTTCCCGACTCTCGTAGCATTCGAAAGTACAGAAACCTTGGCCGATGGAAAATACTTGTCCCTCAACGCGATGGTGATGTCTATAATCTCGGGGAAATCTGGATTCAATGTCGGTTCCCCATCTCCCGAAAAAGTTATCGAGTCAATCGGAATGCCTTTGGCGGCGCAATCCTCCAACTTGGCCTGAAGAGCCTGACGCAACTTTTCGGCGTCCGGGATAACCTTGTCTTCCCTGCCGTCCTTATTCCAGCCGCACTCGCAGTAGATGCAATCAAAATTGCAAAGCTTACCTTTCTCGGGGAGAAGATTGATCCCCAAGGAAGATCCAAGCCTCCTGGAATGGATCGGACCAAAGACTATTTCCTCTCTCATCATAGCTAAGCCAATCTATATGAAGAGCTTCCAGCCGTAAGACGGCCTTCGGCATCAAGGTTGTCCACAAACACAAGACCGGGCTTCTTTCCCACTTCGATAGAACCGAGCGACGCTTCTTTCCCAAGGAATTCCGCGCCATTGAGGCAGGCCCATGTCAAGAGCTCACCCAAAGACAGACCTTCGAAATGGCTTTGCAGACAGTACAGTTCCCGGACGATGTCAAGATCATCATTGCTCGACAAAGAGTCGGTCCCGACCGTCAGCTTGATCCCGCTTTCCCGCAACAGGTCAACAGGAGGAAGGGCATTGTGTATGAATATATTCGAGCAAGGACACAAAGCTATGAAGGGGTGCCTTAACACCCTCTTGACGGCTTCTGTTCCCTCCTTGTCCATGCAGACTTCGTGGACAAGCAGCACATGCTCGTCAAAAGGTTCAGGATGGGCGAGGCGGATCCTGTCCAGGAAATATAGCAAAGAGGACTCTCCGGTCACCGGTGGGACACTCATCCCGGCGGCTTTCCGGTTGTCCCACATCGCTCCCCTGCCGTATTTGAGCATGTCTTCCTCCTCCTGGGACTCCTCGCTGTGATACGAGAGGAAACCGGACTTAAGGCCCTCCGCGGAGACCGCCGTGAGAAGCTCAGGACTCATCGTGTAACAAGCGTGGGGAGTCGGAGCGGCGTCAAGCCCGAAAGACAAAGCCTTTTTCTGGAGCCTCAAGACGGCGTCCATCACAGCCCCGCAATCCTCCGGTTCGGTCCCGAACACTTCCAAGAAGGTCCTTGTGTACATCGGGGAATCCTTTTTGACAGAAAAGGAATCATCACAATTGCTGATGTCAGCCATGGCGGAGACTCCCCTCTCCCACATGACGTCCATCCACTTCTTAATAGCCTCTATCTTGCCGGACAAAGGTGTTGTGTCCCTCAAAGCATTGATCTGGTCGATAAAGCCAGCCATGCCCGTACCCTTCCTGAAAAGCTTCCACATGTAGGAGAGCTCCAGGTGGCAATGGGTATTCACGAAACCCGGGACTATCGCTCCATCGAGAAATATTTCCTCGGAATCCGGATCCTGGCATTCCCCGACCCGCGACACGGTCCCATATTCATCATATTCGACGAAGCCGTTCCGGATCGGATCTGGACGGTCAAGGGTGTATAGGTATTTAGCCGCTAATATCGCCATGGAACTTTGTTATGACGCGGCTGGGCCAAAGGCTCCGGTGCCGCGGATGTGTCTTTGATAATCAGTTCCGGCCCGTGGAAAACAGTGTCCTCCACCACCGGGACCGGGAAATATACGCCGCGGGCGTTCTTCTGGATATCGATCCTGTCGGTCATCGCGTCCACGTAGAAAAGGTCGCCATAGAGAGTGAAGTCCTCGGGAGTGAACGCCTTCATCGCCGCCGCTATGGAATCTGCGCGCATCCGGATCTTCTCCCGCTGGAGAAGATCCCTCTGGATCGCCGCAGCCTCGCCCTCAAGGGCTTCCACGACCTTCCCGATCATCTCGGCGTAGCGTTTGGGATCCTTGAGATAATAATTCACGCTTTGCCTGTAATCGTCTGACGTGTAGCCATATTTCTCGAATATGGGCTCATAGAACAATGTCGTGTCCGCCATCCGGCGACGCTCCCCTGAATCGACAAGCCATTGATCCGCCAGGAACATGTCCCGGTAAATCTTCTCCATCTGCCGTTTGGGAATAATCTCCGGGGACTTGGCGCAAGAGAGAGCCACCGCGACAAAGGCCGCGGCCATAACAAGCCCCCTGAAAAGATTCCTAATGGTCATAACTACCTTAAAGTGGCTCCGAACTCACCTGTGAATGTGGACAGTAGCCTGTCCATTATCCGCTCGACATCCGAGTCAGTCAGGGTCTTTTCCTGATCCTGAAGGACGAATCCCAGAGCATATTGCTTCTTGCCCGCAGGAATCTTGTCGCCCCTGTAGACATCGAAGAGAGTAACATTCTTGAGCAGCTTTTTGGCAGCCTTGAAGGAACTGCGGTAAAGGTCCGCGAAACTGACGCTCTCATCAAGCAGTAGGGCGAGATCCCTGCGCACCTCCGGGAATCTTGGAAGTTCCTTGAACGCCACCTTGTCCCTCTTAACGAGCTTGAAGAGCGTGTTCCAGTTGATCTCAGCGGCGAAAGCGGGCTGCTTCACGTCAAACTTCCTGGCGAGTGAAGGCAGGACCGTACCGATGACAGCCAAAGGCTGATGGGTGCCGGGAAGAGAGTAATTCAGACCCTCGCTGAATATATCTGAAGGAGCCGGTGTGGTCTCCATCTGATAAAGATCAGCCCCGAAGCGCCTCAGCAGGAGGTCGAGGTACCCTTTCAGCTCGAAGAATCCGCTCTTGCCAGGCTGGATATTCCAGGATTTCTCAGGAGTTCCGGTCATGAACATCGAGAAAGCGGGATGCTCCTCATAAGAAGCGAGAGTTTTGCCATCGCCCTGGGGATCCCTGCTGTAAACCGAGCCATATTCAAAGAGTTTCATCGAGGGCATCTGGCGATTGATGTTGTAAGCCATGACCTCAAGGCCATTGAATATGAGGGTCTGCCTCATCACATTGAGGTCAGAGCTCAACGGGTTGACGATCGTGACACTCTTCTCCTCCGGATAGGTGACCAGGCCCTTATAATATGCTCCCTTTGTCAAGGAGTTATTCATCATCTCAACGAAACCATTGGCTGCCAGGAAGTTGGAAATCCCGTTACGGATAGCTTCCGGTTCCGGTGAAGGGGTCGGTCCAACCGACATCTTCATGTGCTTGGGAAGGTCGATGTTGTTGTACCCGTAGATCCTGAGGATCTCCTCGACCACATCACATTCCCTCTCCACATCGACCATGTAGGAAGGCGCGGCCACTTTAGCGCCTCCAGGCCGTTTTTCGATGAAATCATAAGCGAGGTATGTGAGTATAGTCTCGATGGTGTCATGGCCGATCTTCTTGCCGATGAAGTTCTCTATGCGGTCATAATCAAGATCTATGACTTTCTTTTCCAATCTCTCGGGATAGAATTCCTCCATTCCACCAACTATCTCACCTCCAGCGAGTTCCTTAATGAGCAGGGCGGCGCGTTTGCAGGCATATCCGGTGATTCCGGGATCGCAGCCCCTCTCGAAGCGGAAAGAAGCATCCGTCTGCAGGGTGTGGCGTTTGGAAGTCTTGCGAATCGAGCCCGGATCGAAATAAGCGCTCTCGATGAAGACACTCGTGGTGGACTCTGTCACGCCCGAATTGATGCCGCCGAAAACACCGGCGATACACATGGGACCATTGGCGTCCGCGATGACGATATCCTCCTGGGAAAGCTTGCGCTCAACCTCATCAAGGGTAACGATCTTCTCTCCCTCGGCTGCCCTGCGGACAATGACTTTGCCGCCGGCTATCTTGTCAGCGTCGAAAGTGTGCAGAGGCTGGCCCAGCTCCCAAAGGATGAAATTGGACACGTCGACCACATTGTCAATCGGCCTCAAGCCTATGGAAAGGAGCCTCTTGCGAAGCCATTCCGGTGAAGGGCCGACCTTCACACCCTTGACGGTGATCCCGCAGTACCTGGGAGCCGCTGACTGATCCCGCACTTCAATCGGAATCGCGGTTCCATCACCTTCCTTCCAGGCTTCAACTGAAGGATACTTGAAGGAGCAAGGAATATTGTTGAGCCGCATCCAGGCATACAGGTCACGGGCCACCCCAATGTGAGAGGAAGCGTCAACCCTATTGGCCGTGATCTCGTACTCGATAACGGCCTCGGTCTTGAGGTGGAGATATTCTTTAGCGGGGGTTCCCACAACGGCGTCGGAAGGAAGCACCATGATTCCGGCATGGTCCTCACCGATGCCAAGCTCGTCCTCGGCGCAGATCATTCCGAACGACTCCACTCCGCGGATCTTGGACTTCTTGATCTTGAAATCACCGGGGAGGACGGTTCCTATGCGGGCGAACAGGACTTTCTGGCCGGCAGCCACATTAGGGGCACCGCAAACCACGGTGACAGGCTCGCCTGTCCCGTCATCAACCTTTGTGACATGGAGATGATCCGAATCAGGATGCGGCTCGCACTCAAGCACGTGGGCAACCACAACACCGGCAAGCCCGCCGGGAATCTCCTCTTGTTCTTCCACAGAGTCGACCTCAATTCCGATGTCCGTCATCGCCTCAGCGATCTTGGCGGGGGTCAGGTCAAACTCGAGATAATCTTTCAGCCAATTGTAAGAGAGCTTCATAATTATTTATTTATCAATATCTTCCTTTGAAAACAGAGAGTTAACGAACTCTTTCTTGTCAAACACCTTAAGGTCATCGACTCCCTCGCCGATCCCGATGAACTTGACAGGGACCTTGAGCTGGTCCACGATGCCGATCACGACTCCACCCTTGGCCGAGCCATCAAGCTTGGTCAGAGCCAGCGAGGTGATGTCTGTTGCCTTGGAGAACTCCTTCGCCTGCTGGTAGGCGTTCTGCCCGGTAGAGGCGTCGAGCACGAGCAAGACCTCATGGGGAGCATCCGGGATAACTTTACGCATAACATTGCGGATCTTGGTCAGCTCGTTCATAAGATCCACCCTGTTGTGAAGCCTGCCGGCCGTGTCGATCAGGACCACGTCCGCATCCCTGGACACCGCCGCCTTGACGGTGTCGAAAGCCACGGAAGCCGGATCAGCTCCCATCCCTTGCTTGACGATGTCGACCCCGGCTCTTTCCGCCCAGATCACCAGCTGGTCCACAGCTGCTGCCCTGAAGGTGTCAGCGGCACCGACGATCACTTTTTTGCCCATGGACTGGTACCTCGCGGCCAGTTTGCCTATCGTGGTTGTCTTGCCCACGCCGTTGACCCCGACGACCATAATGACAAGAGGCTTCTTAGACAAGTCAAACGGCTCTGCCGGCGACTCCTCTCCGTCAACATCCAGAAGAAGGCCTATCTCGTCCCGGAGCATGCCGACAAGCTCATCCATCGACATGTACTTGTCGCGTCCGACCCTTTCCTCAAGGCTGTCAACGATTTTCAAAGTTGTGTCGACACCCATGTCAGAGGCAACCAAGGCTTCCTCGATGGCGTCCATCACATCATCATCTACCTTCGATTTGCCGACAACAGCCCTTGAGAGCCTCTGGAAGAAGCCCTCTTTCGTCTTTTTTACGCCTTTGTCAAAAAGTCCCATGACACTTAATTTGTAATCTTACAAATATACACAAATTCGGGGTAAATAAAAAAGAGCGGACGTTATCAAAACGTCCGCCCAAAATATCTATTCCGCAAAGGCTATTTCTTGCCCTCGAAGAATTCTTTCGACTTCTCAGCCTCAACAAGCTGCTCTGTGAAGAAATAAGCGCCCGTCTTGGGAGACTTGTCCATACGGATGCACTTCACCATGCTCTTGGCGCCGGCCTTCGCGGCGAACGTAGCGACTGCTTTCTTTGCCATAACTTAATCTCCTTATTTGATTTCGCGGTGAACAGTGACCCTGTGGAGGTAAGGGTTGTACTTTTTACGCTCCAAACGGTCCGGAGTGTTCTTCTTGTTCTTGGTAGTGATGTACCTGGATATTCCGGGGACTCCGGTCGCTTTCTGCTCAGTGCACTCGAGGATAACCTGGATCCTGGCGTCTTTAGTTTTCTTTGCCATAGTTCAATGATTTTTAGACAAGTCCGACATAACCTTTTTCCTGAGCCTCCTTGAGGGCGGCGTCAAGACCCTTCTTCTCGATGGTCCTCATGCCCTTGGTGGAAACCTTGAGAGTGATGTACCTCTGCTCCTCCTCAGACCAGAACTTCTTGGTCTTGAGATTGAGGGAGAAGTCACGCTTTGTGTGAAGCTTGGAGTGAGCGACATTGCAGCCGATCATCCTCTTCCGTCCTGTGATTTGACAAACTTTTGCCATGATATCTTACTTTTTTATTGATTCAAAATAATTTGGGGTCGCAAATTTCGTTTAAAATTTCCAGAATAGCAAGAGATTAACCCTAAAACCTAGACAAATTTGAAGAATCTGCGCCACCTTATGTTCTTGGGGAACGGCTTATTGGCATCCGTAGATAGCCAGATAACTGACGGCTTTCCGACAATATGGTCCTCGGGAACGAATCCCCAATACCGCGAGTCGAGAGAGTTGTGCCGGTTGTCCCCCATCATGAAATAATAGTCCTGGGCGAATGTGTAGCTTGTGGCCACTTTTCCATCGATCATGATCGTTCCGTCCTTTCCGACTTCAAGGTCATGTCCCTCATAAGAGGTGATGAGCCTCCGGTAGATCGGAAGATTGGAGAGAGTAAGCTCGACCGTAGTCCCCTTAGCGGGAATCCAGAGAGGTCCGAAATTATCCCTTGTCCACCTCGAATTCTCCGTGAAGGGGAATATGCTGAGATGGGAATCCGGGAAATCCGGCGGATACACATCCAGATTAGGGTCTACGCTCACGACAGCTGAGTAACCTTTGACCTCTTCAAGCATGGACTCGGTAAGCGGCATGGCGGGATATCCGGGAAGATTGGTGTCATAGAACAACTCGGCGGTGTTCAGTCCAAGCTTCTCAATGGTCCTGGGATTGATCTGCTGGCCGTTGGTCACGACCTTGTAGGTCAACTGGACTCCAGGATAGACCTCCTGCTTCTTCCCGTCGATCCAGACAAGTCCGTCACGCACCTCGAGGGTGTCACCGGCCACGGCAACGCACCTCTTGACATAGTGATCTTCCTTGTCCATGGGACGTACTTTCAACGGACCGCCATTCGCGATCGTGTACTCCCTTCCGGCGTTACGGACCCAGGCGTAGTAGTCTTCCGATGGGAAACGGGTAAGCACCGTGTCCCCGTGAGGGAAGTTGAACACCACATAGTCTCCTCTCTTGACACTCCCGAACCCCTTCAGTCTGCGATAGTCATTCCGGATAAGGGTCGAATAAGACTCTTTCCCGAATATCACATTATGTGTGAAAGGGATAGTGAGCGGAGTCTGGGGGACTTTGGGGCCGTAGGCCAACTTGCTGACGAATAGATGGTCTCCGGTGTACAGTGAGCTCTCCATCGAAGATGACGGAATCTTGAACGCCTGGAAAAAGAAAATGTTGATGAATGTCACGACAACAGTGGCGAAGATGATGGCATCGAGCCAGTCCAGCCACACATTGCGTTTTTCCCCTTCCTTATAATCCTTCTTCCAGAAAAGCCACTTCACCTTCTTGGTGATGTGGAGGTCGAAGATGACGATAAGGCCGAGAATCCACCACCAGTTTCCCAGCCAAGCTACCCACAACGTGTACAGTATGGCCCAGAAAATCATTCTGACCCATTTGTCACGATATATGGTGCCCAAGTTCACTGTCTGTCAGGAACTACTTGACGGAATTGACGATAGCCTCAAAAGCCTGAGGGTTGTTCATGGCGAGGTCAGCAAGAACCTTGCGGTTGAGACCGACATTCTGCTTCGCGAGCTTGCCCATGAACTGGGAGTAGGTGATACCGTACTGACGGGCGGCGGCGTTGATCCTCTGGATCCAGAGGGCGCGGAAGTTGCGCTTCTTGGCCTTGCGGTCACGGTAGGCGTAGGTCAAACCTTTCTCGTAGGTGTTCTTAGCTACGGTCCAGACATTCTTTCTGGAGAGGAAATTTCCGCGGGTTCTCTTAAGAATCTTCTTGCGGCGAGCCCTGGAGGCTACTGAATTGACTGATCTTGGCATAATCTGATCTTTTTCTGGAGGCAGCGACCGCGGCTTGGCGGTTCTTTACGGCTGCGTTCCAAGTTAAACAATAATGAAACTACAGGACCAACATTTCCCTTACCCTCTTGAGGTCGTCCTTCTCGACGATCGCGAAGTGGTCAAGATTTCTCTTGCGTTTTTTGGTCTTCTTGGTGAGGATGTGGCTGTGATAAGCGTGCTTCCTCTTGATTTTTCCAGTTCCGGTAAGCGCGAAACGCTTTTTGGCACCGGAGACGGTCTTAAGCTTTGCCATTGTTTTAAATAATTAAACTGTTAATATTATTTGCCGCGCTCACGGCGGCTTTATCTTAATCTTATTTTTTCTTCACAGGGGCGATCATCATCGTCATCCTCTTTCCCTCAAGGGAAGGCATATTCTCGGCACGGCCGAATTCCTCGAGCTCCACGGCGAAGCGAAGGAGCTGCTTCTCTCCCTGGTCGGCGAACATGATCGAACGGCCGCGGAAGAAGATCGTGGCCTTGACCTTGGAACCTTCCTCGAGAAATTCCTGGGCATGCTTGAGCTTGAACTGGAAATCATGCTCATCGGTGTTGGGGCCGAAACGGATCTCCTTGATGGTCACCTTGGAGGCGTTCTGCTTCATCTCCTTGGCCTTCTTCCTCTGCTGATAAAGGTACTTCTGATAGTCAAGGATCTTGCAGACCGGCGGATCAGCTTTGGCGCTGATCTCGACAAGGTCAAGTTCCTGCTCGTCGGCCATGGCCAGAGCCTTGGAAATAGGATAAATGCCTGGCTCGGCGATGTTGTCGCCGACAAGACGGACCTGAGAAGCTGTGATCTCCTCATTGATGTTCAGCTCATCATCCGCTTTCTGGCGGACAAATGAACGCTGGCCCCGAACCCCGCCTGCGGGCTTCGGACCGGACGGTTTGAATCCGGTTGATGGTCTTGAACCTCCGTAACGTTTCTTGTAAGGCATTCCTGTTTTTAAATTAAGCTCTTAATAATCTCCTATATATTAATCGTACAACTTCAAGCGAGCTCGGAGGCCATTTGGGCCTTCAGCCACGCCACAAACTCATCCAACTTCATAACGCCAGCGTCGGCGCCTTCCTTTCTGACAGAAACAGTACCCTGCTCCACTTCCTTCTCTCCAACGATAGCCAGCACAGGCACCCTTAACAACGAGATCTCACGGATTCTCTTACCGAGGGTCTCGTTTCTGTCATCTATAGAGGCGCGAATATCGGAATTATTCAGCAATCCGCAAACTTTTTTCGCGAAATCTGAATACTTCTCGCTGATAGGCAAGACCTTAACCTGATCCGGGCTGAGCCACAGCGGCAGGTGTCCACCCGTGTGCTCAAGAAGCACGGCAGTAAACCTCTCAATCGATCCGAAGGGGGCGCGGTGGATCATGACGGGACGCTGCTTGCTTCCGTCAGCGGCGGTGTATTCCAGCTGGAATCTCTCAGGAAGGTTGTAATCCACCTGGATTGTGCCGAGCTGCCATTTCCTTCCGATGGCGTCCTTGACCATGAAGTCGAGCTTCGGGCCATAGAAAGCCGCCTCTCCATATTCCACGACTGTCTTGAGCCCCATCTCGGCAGCGGCCTCGATGATGGCGTTCTCAGCCTTCTCCCAGTTCTCGTCGGAACCGATGTACTTGGCCTTGTTGTTAGGATCCCTCAAGGAGACCTGGGCGGTGTACTTGTCGAACTTGAAGATCTTGAAAACGTAAAGGATCAGCTCGATAACTTTCTCGAACTCTCCCTTCAGCTGGTCGGGGGTGACGAACATGTGGGCGTCGTCCTGCGTGAAGGAGCGTACCCTGGTAAGTCCGTGGAGCTCACCGCTCTGCTCGTAACGGTACACCGTACCGAACTCGGCCATTCTCAAAGGCAGATCCCTGTAAGAGCGGGGAGAAGAACGGAATATCTCGCAATGGTGAGGGCAGTTCATCGGCTTCAGCATGTACTCCTCGCCCTCCTGGGGTGTGTGGATCGGCTGGAAGGAATCCTTGCCGTACTTGGCGTAGTGGCCGGAGGTTACGTACAGGTCCTTGCTTCCGATATGAGGGGTCACAACCGGCAGGTAGCCATATTCATTCTGCTTGCGCCTGAGGAATTTCTCCAACTCAAATCTCATAACGGAACCTCTTGGCAACCAGAGAGGAAGGCCCATACCGACACGGCTCGAGAAGGTGAAAAGCTCCATCTCCTTGCCAAGCTTGCGGTGGTCTCTCTTCTTCGCTTCCTCAAGGACCACGAGATACTCGTCAAGCATGGACTTCTTGGGGAAGGTGATGCCGTAGATACGGGTAAGCTGCCCGCGGGTCTCGTCGCCGCGCCAATAAGCACCGGCGAGAGCGGTCAGCTTGACAGCCTTGATGACTTCGGTGTTGCGCAGGTGCGGTCCCCTGCAGAGGTCCGTGAAATGACCATTGGTGTAATATGTGATGGTACCATCCTCAAGCTCGCTGATGAGCTCGCACTTGTACTGGTCTCCCTTTTCCTCGAAATGCTTGAGAGCCTCGGCCTTGGGCACGGAGATCCTGGTATAGTCCTGCTTCTCGCGGGCCAGTTCGAGCATCCTCTTCTCGATCTTGGGGAAATCGGCGTCGGTGAGCTGGTGGTCACCAAGATCCACATCATAGTAAAAACCGTTCTCGATGGCGGGACCTATACCGAACTTGACACCGGGATACAAGTCCTCAAGCGCCTCGGCCATAAGGTGGGACGATGAGTGCCAGAACACCCTCTTCGCCTCGTCATCCTCCCATTTGAGCAGGAATATGGTGCTGTCCTCCTCAATGGGACGGTTCAGGTCGATTGTCTGCCCCTTCCCTATTGTAGTGTCACCCGCAGGCTTCACAGCAACAGCGAGAACCTCCTCCGCAAGACGCGGGCTGATGCTCTTCGCGATCTCGTAGCCAGTCACTCCTTTCTCGAACGCCCTGACGCTGCCGTCAGGAAATGTGATATTGATCATAACCTATATTATTTGACAGTCGACAAAGATAACAATAATTTTGCTATTTTTGCACATCATACGCAGTTAACAGAAATGAAGAAAGAATTCACATCCGGCGAATCATGGAACAGCGCCTCAATCGCGGGCCTGGTCCTGGCAGTATTGACGATCGCCGCCGAGACAATCTCCGCCCTTTGTGGCAAAGTGAACGGTATCGCCGGCGGTTTTCTTGGATTTATGGCGTGGGCCGGGAAACTGGTCCTTTGCGCCATGGTATTCAAGAAGTTCATGGTCAGATTCCACTCCACTTACGAAGGAGTGGACTATCCCAGGCTCCAGCGCTACGGGTTGAAACTCGCTTTGTTCTCATCGATCGTTGTCGCGGCATATTCAATCATCAACCTCCTGGTGATCAATCCAGGGGCCATGGATGAGATCCTCGAGGTCTTCCGCACGAGCTATTCTTCCATGATGGATTCCAACACGGAGGCGGCCTTCCAGAAGATGCTGCCGAAAATGCCCTATTACATGGCATTCGGCACGCTCATCTACTGTTTCCTCTGGGGATGGCTGTACTCCACCCTCTTCGCGAGGTCCGCGGTCCCGAACGATCCTTTCGCCGACATTGATAACGAGGAAACAATTGACAATCAATAGACATGGAATATTCAAAAGACCTTTCGATCATAGTTCCCCTATTCAACGAGGAAGAATCCCTCGGGGAGCTTCTCGCATGGATTAGGAGCGTGATGAACGCGGGCGGATTTGACTATGAGGTCATTTTCGTGGATGATGGCAGCACTGACGGATCGTGGGCAAAGATCAAGGAGCTCGCCGAAGGTGACGACAGGATCAAAGGAATATCTTTCCGCCGCAATTACGGCAAGTCAGCCGCCTTGTTCCATGGTTTCGAGAAAGCATGCGGCAGAGTGGTCTTCACGATGGACGCGGACCTGCAGGATTCTCCGGAGGAAATCCCGGAGATGTACCGGATGGTCACCGAGGATGGCTATGACGTGGTCTCCGGCTGGAAGCAGCACAGGCAGGATAACAAAGTGACCAAGAACCTGCCCTCTAAACTCTACAACGCCACGGCCAGATGGATCACCGGGATAAAGCTCCATGACATGAACTGCGGGCTTAAAGCCTACAGGAACGAGGTGGTCAAGAATATCGAAGTCTATGGTGAGATGCACCGCTACATCCCGTATCTGGCCAAGAACGCCGGTTTCGGAAAGATAACCGAGAAACCGGTTCATCACCAGAAAAGGAAATTCGGGAAAAGCAAATTCGGGATGGAGAGGTTCGTGAACGGATTCCTCGACCTTCTCTCGCTTTGGTTCCTGAGCACATTCGGGAAGAAACCCATGCATTTCTTCGGTTTTTCCGGCATGCTGATGTTCCTGGTCGGTTTCGTGATGACAATCTGGATCATAATCGCGAAACTTGTCCACCAAGCCCACAACGTACCGTTCAGGGCTGTAACCGACCAGCCTCTGTTCTACCTCGCGCTGGTCGCCGTGATGTTGGGTGTGATACTGTTCCTCGCCGGTTTCATCTGCGAGTTGATCTCGCGCAACTCACAAGAAAGGAACCGCTACAACGTCAAAGAGACTCTGGAGTAGCCTCCTCTTCTGATTCAGCTTCAATCTCCTCGTCCTCAAGCACTTCCGGATTCTCAGGAATTGCTTCCTGCAACTGGGTCTGGTCCCTGGGGATGTCGGCATCAGGGATAGCCGGGCCGTAGCATGCCTGGAATATGAAAACAGAGGTGGTCAGCGAGGCTCCCATCAAAAGTTTGAGCAAGAATTTTTTCATGACCGAAAATTTTTGTTCATGTGCGAATATACGCGATAAATTCGGAAATAACAGAAAAATTGGCTTTCTTTGATCCTCAAAAAACGAAGCTAACAATGAAAGTCCTCAAGTTCGGAGCCGGTTTATTCGCTGAAGAAAGCAATCTTTCCAAGATCAAAGCAGTTGTCGATTCCACCCAAGGCGACGCCATTATTGTCGTGCCTGACGGTTTCCAGAAAAAACTTCAATCCATGGTGACCGGATCCATGACTGTCACTCCGCAGACTTGCCTGGCCGGACATCCGGACATCCTGATGCCCCACGGCGGGAAATTCATTGTCCCCGGAATAATCCCGGACGGGTTCGCCGCCAGTGAGCTCACAGATCTCCAGATTGGAGCCTCAGACTATCTGGCGAGCTTGATCGCTGCCACCAATGACGCCGAGAGGCTCGAGATATGGACCGACAAGGACGGCTTCATGACGGCCAATCCTTCAGAAGTCAAGACAGCCTATCTCATCAAAGAGATGAGCTACCGGGAAGCCATGGAATTGTGCAACTTCGGAGTTGGCCTTATCTACCCTCCAGCCCTTTTCCCCGTCAACGCCAAAGGAATCCCCACCGTAGTCAGGAACCTGTTCAACCCTTCCGGCAGCGGAACCACCATCCTCAAGGCCAGCGTAAGCGGAGAAAAGGCCATCAGGGGCGTGTCTTCAATCGACAATGTCAGCCTCATCACACTGTCCGGAACCTCCATGGCCGGTGTCGTCGGAGTCAACTGCAGGATATTCACGGCATTGGCTCTTGAGAGGATCAGCGCTTTCCTCGTTTGCCAGTCCGCTTCCGAGACAGGCATCTCAATTGGTGTCAGCTCCAACGACGCGCAGAGGGCCAAGAGCGTGCTGGACTGGACATTCGCCAGGGAAATAGACAACGGTTCCCTCTCCCCCGTCAAGGTCAAGGACTCTCTCGCTGCCCTTTCGGTCATCGGAGACAATATGAGGAACACTCCGGGAATAGCCGGACAACTCTTCGCCACCTTGGGCAGGAACGGCATCAGCGTCAGCGCTTTCGCTCAAGACGCTTCCGAATCCAACATCTCCTTTATAGTTGACCGGAGTCAGCTCCGGAAGTCCCTCAACGTCATCCACGACAGCTTCTTCCTGTCCGAATACCAGGAGCTCAATCTCTTCCTGTGCGGAATCGGGACTGTCGGCAGCAGGCTCATCACCCAGATCCAGAGCCAGAGGCAGAAACTGATGGAAGAGCACAACCTCAAGATAAACGTGGTCGGGATCGCGAGGAGCGTGAAGGGCGTTTTCAACCGGGACGGGATCGACCTGGACAACTGGAGAGAGTCACTCGAGAATGGCATGCCCCTGACGACCGCCAAGCTCAGGGACGAGATCATCGGAATGAATATATTCAACTCAGTCTTTGTAGACTGCACCGCCAGCGCCGAGATCGCCGCCCTCTACGAGGACTTCCTGAGCCGAGGAATATCAGTTGTGGCCGCCAACAAGATAGCAGCCTCCTCTGACTACTCCAACTACAAGAGGCTCAAGGACATATCCCGTCAAAGAGGAGTCAAGTACCTTTTTGAGACGAATGTGGGCGCTGGGCTTCCCATCATCGGTACAATCAACGATCTTCGCAACAGCGGCGACCGCATCCTGAAAATGGAGGCCGTTGTCAGCGGTACCCTGAATTTCATATTCAACACTCTTTCCGCCGACATTCCCTTCAGCCAGACGGTCAGGATGGCCAAGGAGCAAGGTTTCTCCGAGCCCGATCCCAGAGTCGACCTTTCCGGGACCGACGTCATCAGGAAGCTTGTCATCCTCTCAAGGGAGGCTGGCTATCAGGTCAACATGGAAGATGTCCAGGCCAATCTTTTCATCCCCGAATCATTCTTCGACTGCAGCCTGGACGAGTTCTGGGCGAAGCTTCCACAACTTGACGAGAAGTTCGAGGCCGAACGGAAGAGGCTCCAGGCGGAAGGCAAGAGATGGAGATTCGTGGCCGTCAATGACAATGGCAAGTGTTCCATATCGCTCAGAGAGATCCCGATGCAGCACTCATTCTATGTCCTGGACGGGTCGAACAACATCATTCTCCTCACGACTGAGCGCTACAACAAGCACCCCATGCTCATCCAGGGATACGGAGCCGGGGCGGACGTGACCGCGGCCGGAGTCTTCGCCGACATAATGAGCATAGCGAATATCAGATGATATGAAAATCATCCGAAACATCCTCATCGCCGCGCTCATCATCGCCCCATGCCTGATCTCTATCAAGATGGGCATGAAAACCCGTCAATATGAGGTCACTATAGACAGTCTCTCGAACGTGATCGGCGGGAATCTCAGGGCGATAGACTCCTTGAAGACCATTCAGGACAACGAGATCCACATGAGGGATTCCCTTGATGACATGGTGGACAGGAGACTGGGCGATGTCGCTTCCGAAGCCACGATCGTTATCGACACGACCCTGGACGAGAATGTGGCGAGAATGGAGGTGAACAGGCGACTTGCCTTGGAAGGATGGGTAGACTCGATAACCGAGCCCTTCCCAGAGGGAGTCTCAGCCCATGTCAGGCTACGCTTCATCCGCTCCAAGGCACAGAGGCTGGAGCGGCTGGAGCAAATTATCTCAAACAAATTCCGGAAATAAGATCTAGCGGATGACCTTCATGAGGGCCTCTTCCATGAGCTTGTAGCCGGCCAGGTTAGGGTGCACCGAGTCACCGGAGAGATCGGTACGAGTCTCACCGTTGGCGTCGGCAAGGACCGTGGCGTAATCAACCACCTTGTAGTGTTTCGCCTTGGCATATTCCTTAATCATGGCATTCAGTTTGGCGACCTGCTCTTTGGTGTCCTTGATCGCCGGACGCCAGCGGATGTACGCGGAAGGAACAAGGGTGCAGAGCACGGGCTTGATCTTGTTGGCCTTGGCTATCTCGCACATCGAGACGATGTTGCCGAAGGTGTCCTCGAGGGAGATGTAACCATTGTTGCGCGCGATGTCGTTGATTCCGGCGAGGATGACGACATATTTGGGATGATGATCAACCACATCCCTGCGGAACCTCACGACCATGTGAGAGGTAACCTGGCCGCTGATGCCTCGGCCGAGAAGGTTGTTCTGCTTGAAGAAGTCAGGATCCTGGCTGAACCATCCGTCTGTAATGGAGTCACCCATAAGGACGGCAAGCGGCTTGGCCGTAACCTCTGAATTGGCTTGTGAATAACGTTTGAAGTTTGCCCAATCATTGTCGGGAAGGTCCTGGGCGAGTGCCGTGAAGGCGCACAGGAATGCGGCGAGGGCCGCGATGATCACTTTTTTCATAATAGTGTTATCAATTCTTTTGTGTAAATATACGAATAAAATCCTTCAGTTGTCCAGGGGTGTCGGCAATAGCGTCCGCTATTTCGAGATCCGCTCTCGGCCGGAACCCCCACGACACCGCTATCGCCGGAATCCCGGCGTTCCTCGCCGTCCTGATATCCGTCCCCGAATCCCCTACCATCACAGCGGCAGTCTGAGGCGGCAAGGTCGATTCCGACGACCATTTACCCGGATAGGGCGCGAAGCGCAGGGAGGCGGGATCGGGCCTTGCCGCCTCTAAACCAACTGAATCGACACCGGCGGCGATGGCGAGGCGAATGACTTCGGGATCGGGCTTGAGGGGCAGTCCTGGAGCATTGCCCAGAATCTTGACAAACGGAATGTCGGAGAAAAAGCGCCGGATAAGTGCCTCAGTGCCAGCCTGGAACTTATTGGATGCCACAGCCAGCCTGACTCCTTCCGACGAAAGCTCCCGCAGCAACTCATGAATACCTGGATACGGCCTCGAAAGCACATCGATATGCGCCGTATAATACTCCACGAATCTCCCGAGGGCGATGTCTATAACTTCCTCCGAAGAACCTTCCGGCAAAGCCCTGGTCACAAGGTTCCTAATCCCATGACCCACCATATTCCTGTACTCATCAACAGTGTGCCCGGGAAATCCTCCCAGGCATAAAGCATGCTCCACAGCTGCTGACAGGTCCCCTATCGTGTCGATAAGGGTACCATCCAAGTCAAAAATGACCATATTCACATCCATACCGACCGCGAAAATACTAAATCCAGAGATTTTCGTTATATTTGATAACGCTAAAACCGGTTCCCAACAATGAAAAAAATCAGATTCGGACTGTTCGCCAAGGTCATTGTCGCCATAGTCTGCGGAGCACTTCTGGGGCTAGTCGCGCCAGATGCCCTGGTGCGCGTCCTGAAGACATTCAACGTACTGTTCGCCCAGATCCTGAAGTTCATCATTCCCCTGCTGATCCTCGGACTGGTCACCCCCGCGATCGCCAATGTTGGGAAGAAAGCGGGTAAGATGCTCATGGCTGTCATCGCAATAGCCTACCTCTCAACGATCTGCTCCGGATTCTTCGCACATGTTTGCTCCTCGAACCTTTTCCCACATTACCTTCAAGCCGGAGAATTGTCCGCTGAAGCCCTGTCCGCCAAGGAGTTCCAGCCTTATCTCGACTTGAAGATCACGCCTGTCTGCGACATCCTGACTGCCCTTCTGCTTTCCTTCATGTTAGGAATAGGCATCATATTCACAGGTTCCACGCCCCTCAAGAAGGCATTCGATGACTTTGGCGAGATCATCAAGCTGACCATCGAGAAAGTGATTATCCCGATGCTTCCGCTCTACATCTTCACTATGATCTGCGAGATGGGAGCCCGGGGAGTCATCGGAGTGGTGCTCGGATCCGGATTCAAGATCATCCTGACCGGCTTCGCACTTACCATCGTGTTCCTGGTGATCCAGTACTGCATCGCAGGGATCATAGCCGGCAAGAACCCTTTCAAATGCCTCTGGAACATGGTTCCGGCGTACTTGACGGCATTCTCTATCTGCTCTTCCTCCGCGGCGATCCCCATGACCTCAGCCTGCACCCGCAAGAACGGAGTGCGAGATGACATCGTGGACTTCACTATTCCTCTATGCTCGACCGTACACATGTGCGGATCGACAATCAAGCTCGCCGCCTCGGCGATAGCGGTCGCCTACCTCACTGGCACCCCGATTCCTTTCGCCGTTTATGTCAACTTCGTCCTTCTCCAAGGAATAGCGGCGGTGGCCGCTCCGGGAGTGATGGGAGGAGTCCTGATGGCCTCGATCGGTCTGCTGGAGTCCGTGATGGGATTCTCCCCGGACCAGACCGCCTTGGTCATGACTCTTTACCTCGCGTTGGACGGCTACGGCCCCGGGTGCAATGTGACAGGTGATGGCGCGATAGCCCTTGTTATAGATAAGTTCTTCGGTAAAGATAAATAAATGAATATGAAAAGATTACTCATCCTGGCGATAAGCCTTGCCGCTGTAGCGCTTCCCTCTTTCGGCGCTCCGATGAAGGCCCGTGTCATCCAGCAACCCTTCTCCCTCGACCGCCAAGGCCTTGACGCTTGCTTCGAATGGACCATGGAAGAGCTCAGGAAATGTGACGAATCCCTCGACATCATCGTGCTGCCGGAGTTCTGTGAGGTTCCAGGCAACACGACCTCAAGGGAAGACTTTCTTGAGACCTCGAGGCGCAACGGCCCTGAAATACTCAAGCTCTGCGCCGAGACCGCAAAGCGTTGTAACTCACTGATTTTCGCCGGAGTCGTAGACACCAGCTTGGAGGTCCCGAGAAACGCAATGTACGTCTTCGACAGGAACGGGGAGATCATCGGTGAATATTTCAAGGAGCACCTCACAAGGGGCGAGTGGGACAAGCTCGACATGAGGTACACCCAGGAATGGACGCAGCCTTATATTCTTGACATAGAAGGGGTTCGCTACGCTTTCATGACCTGCTACGACTTCTATTTCTACGAGAATTACTCCAACATCGCACGTTGGAAGCCGGATGTCATTGTCGGAGTCTCGCACCAGCGCAGCGACACATTCCGGGCGTTGGACATCATCAACACCTTCTGCGCCTACAACACCGGAGCCTATCTCGTCAGGGCATCGGTCTCAATGGGACTCGCCTCCGAACTCGGCGGCTGCTCATGCGTCGTCGCCCCTACAGGGGAAATACTCGGCACCCTCCGTTCTGAGGTGGCCAGCCTGGACGTGACCTTCGACCCCAAGAAGAAATACCTTAAGCCGGCCGGCTATGGCAATCCGCCAGCGCTTCACTCCGAGTACATTGAGATCGGCCGCAGACCATGGAAATACCGTCCCGGCGGCGGGGCTATCGTTCCTCCTTTCGACGAGGCGCCCGCCAAGAGGCTCTGCGCGGTTGACGGCCTTTCATCCCTCGCTTCCGAGAGCCTTCTCGGGGCCCTCGGTGCCGCGGCGGCAGTCGGAGCTTCTGAAATATCATTCGCTGTCAGCCCCACGGAAAACAGTTTCAAAGCCCTCGGCGAAATCCTGAGAAAACTTTCCTGCCATGCGATAATGAATATCCATCTTGACGGGAAGGCGTGGAGCATTGAAAGCATCAGGGAACTCCTCACCAACATATTCGTTTACGACGCCCTCGGACATGTCTATCTTACTTCTTCCGACAAAGCGACTCTCGCAGCCCTGAAAGAGACAGGAACCAAGATTCCGCTGTGCCTCGCTGGTAAAGAAGGCAAGGACATCGTCGATGAGGCCGCTTCTATCGGCTGCGCCGCCATTGAGCTTCCTGCCGGGCTCATTGACGCTGAGATCGCCCGGAAAGCCGGGGAAAAAGGCTTGAGAGTAGGAGCGGTCGCCGGAACGAATGACGAGGCCGCCAAAGCTCTGGAGGCGGGTGCCCAAACCATCCTGACCGGAGATTATCTGGCGCTAACAAAATCCACCGGCCTGAAATAGAACTATTTCCGAATAGATATGAGAAAGATTATATTGTTAGTTTCAGCAGCGTTGGCGATCTTCTCGTCTTGCGGGACACCCGTTCCTGAGGCCGAGGCTGACTCCCCTCTCTACAGCAGCCACAAACCCTACACCCGGTGGTGGTGGTTCTCTTCCGAAATCGACAAGAAGGATGTTAGGGATCAACTCATCTGGCTCAAAGACCATGAGTTCGGAGGAGTGGAGATCGCCTGGGTGTATCCCATGTTCCTCAAAACTGACACTCCCCACCCCGACTTCCTTTCCCCGGAATGGAGCGAGCCGGTCGCATACGCCAAGAAAGTGGCTGATTCCCTGGGACTTGGATGCGACTACACCTACGGTACCCTATGGCCTTTCAGCGATGTGGATCTCCCGGAGGGTGACCAGACCCGCACCTATTCCGACTCCGTTGAAGTCGCCCGCAGACCTCTGACCTGGGACCACCCCAGAGAGGCCAGGATCCTCAACCACCTGGATCGGAAGGCTTTCGGACGATATGCCCAGAAGATGGATAAGGGCTTGGCCGAAGCCTACAAAGGATCCAAATCAGGAATATTCGTTGACTCCTGGGAGGTTGAGACGGATTATCTTTGGACTCCGGGTTTCGGAGAAGAGTTCAAAAAGCAGCATGGCTACGACATTGAGCCTTACATGAAAGAGCGCACCCTCAAGGACAAGTCCAACGAGGATGTCCTTTACGACTACATGAAAACCATGTCCGGATACGTCTTGGACGAGTTCTACATCCCTTTCACTGAAAACGCCAGGGCTAACGGCGGTTTCTCAAGAGCCCAGTGCGGAGGGGCCCCCACCGACCTGCTGACAGCATTCACAGTCGTGGATATTCCTGAGACAGAGGCGATTCTATACGAGCCCTGCTTCAGCAAAATAGCCGCCTCGGCCGCAACTTTGGCCAGCAAGGACGCGGTCACCTCCGAGACCTTTACCTGCATGTACGGATGGACCAGCCTTCGCTACAAGAACGGCCACGGCCAAAGTCCCCACCAGGGACGGGAGCAGATCGCGGACCTGAAACTCGTGTGCGACGCCCTTTTCGCGACGGGAACGAACCAGATCATCTGGCACGGATTCGCTTTCAACAAGGTCGGGAGGCTCGACAACTGGTTCTACACCACCTGCCAGGTCAGCACCAGGGATGAGGATAACCTCTCCGGAGAAGAGCTGACCAAGTTCAACCGCTACATGACAACCGTCTCGGACTACATGCGTTCAGGTCGCAACTACAGCGACGTGGCGGTCTATATTCCTATGGAGGACGCCTGGATGGGCGGGCCATATCCGAAGGAAGTCACCGACAAGATGGCTTGGGCTCTCGGGGAATATGAGATGCGTTACATCAAAACCCCGGAGTCCCTCAAAGGACGCCAGCCCCTCTGGGTAAACGGCCATTTCCTTTCCTCGGCAAGCTACTCCGATGGGGTCCTGCGCTGCGGGGACGCGTTGTTCAAAGCCCTTTACGTCGATGTCAAGCACATGGACTACTCCTCTCTCAAGAGCATCCTCGCCCTAGCCAAGCAGGGGCTCCCTGTCCTCGTCGCCAGCAGGCCTTCAGAGCCTGGCAAGATCAAGCACGAGGACTACGATTCCCTTCTCGATGAGTTGTGCGCCCTTCCTTCAGTGTCTGAAAATGAAACTGTCATACCCGGTGAAGCTCTTGTGGAAGGGAAGGATATTCCCGACTTCTGGTGCAGGGAAGACGGGAATACGATGTACATTTTCTTCGCAAATCCGCTCGCGAGCACGATCAGTTATCCGCTCGAATATTGTTACGCTTTCTCCGACAAAGGCAGCCAGCGTGTTGTCACCATCAACCACCACGGCCGTAGCGACGAGGTCAAGCTGGATTTCCAACCGATGGAATCCATTCTGTTAAAAGCAGATAAGAGCGGAGTGAAAAAGATTGACCTGGGATATTCGCCGACACGGCTTAAGGAAGATTAACTCCTTTGCCGTTGCCCGGCCAAGATAACGCCGGCAAGAATAGCGACCGAGCCGATCATGGACACAGGGGTCATTCTCTCACCGAGGATGACCGCTGCTGTTATAAGAGTGAACACCGGATTGAGGTAAACATAGTTCGTTGATGTCACATTGCCAAGTTTAGACATAGCGACGTTCCATGCCACGAAACAAGCCAGGGACGCTATAAGCCCGAGGAACAGCAAGTTAAGATAAACTACCGGCTGGCTGAGGATAGAAACGGAGAATGAGTCGGCGGACCCGGCAAGGAACGGGATAATGGTCAGCAGCCCGTAAAAGAACACCTTCCTGGTGGCCATCAGAGCTCCATAATCCTTTGTCATCTGGCCCATGAACATGCTGTAAAGCGCCCAGCACAGGGCGGCTCCTATAGACAGGAGATCCCCTTTCAGGGAAAGTTCCACGCTTGATCCTTCGAAAAGGACCATGGCCATACCGACAAGGGCGAGCAAAGTACCTCCGACGAGCGGGAATCCTAATTTGACATCCTCAAGACCGTCAGCGAACCTCCCTTTGAGAAACTTCCTGGCAATTAGCGTGAATAGTGCCGTGAAGACCGGTGCGACGCAAACGAGGAAAGCCACATTACTGGCCTGGGCGTATGCCAGGGCGGTATTCTCGGTCAGGAAATAAAACGAGCCCCCGGTGATTCCCAAAAACAGGAACACTAGCTCATCCGTCCAGCCGCGGGAAAACAATCTGGTCTCTCCTTTGCCGACGCAAAGCACCCAGATCCCGGTATAGGCAAGAGCGAAACGCACGGCGAAGATCGCGGCAGGATTCATTCCCGCGTTAATCAGTGTCTTGGTGCAGACAAAAGTCACCCCCCAGACCGCCACGACGGCCAGGGCAAGAAGATGAAACAAGGCTTTTCTTGATGACATTCAGTAAAATTCGCGCCGCCAATATACGAAAAATCCATATCTTTACGTCATGAAAAGAACGACCTTCACACTTATCGCCACCATTCTGGCGGCCTTATTTTCACTTTCAGGCAATAATCTCCAGGCACAGGGGAAACGTGTCGTGTTCATAGGAGACTCAATCACTGACGGCAACTGGGGCTGCGTGTACGGCTATAAACCTACTTCCGCGGAGAGGAGCCACACGGACTTCAACCATATTTATGGCCACAGCTACATGATGCTTGTAGCCACCGATTTCCAAAGCAAGAAGCCCAAAGCTGGTTACCGATTTTTCAACCGGGGCTTCAGCGGCCACAAGTTATCCGACTTGGAGGGTCGTTGGAAGGAAGATGTCCTTGATCTCAATCCTGATGTCGTGTCAATCCTCATTGGGGTCAACGACATGTGGAACTATTTCAATGTCAAGCCTGGAGAGCGTTCCGCTTTTGATTTTGACTCTTGGAAAGAGCGTTACCGCACCCTGCTCATGAAGACCAGGGAACAGAACCCCGCGGTGAAACTGGTTCTCTGCACGCCTTTCCTGGCAAAGGAAGGCTCAGCCGGTCTTCGGGTCGATTACGATGAACGGAAAGAGATGGTCACCCGCATTGCCGGAATAGTCCGGGAACTCGCATCGGAGACTGGAGCTACCCTTGTCCCCTTCGACGAGCTCTTCGCAAAGCTCATAGAGACAGAGCCGGAGCCCTGCTACTGGATCTGGGACGGGATTCACCCCACCCCCGCCGGCCACCGCCGCATGGCCAACCTCTGGGAAAAGAAAGTCCGCCTCTGAAGCATCTAAATCCTCGACTAAACCTCATTAAACCGACCTACCGCTCCCCTCGTCCCACAAACACGGACGGAAGCGACGATATTGGCCTAAAACGCCGCCCTCGTCCTTGCTTTCAGGACGAGGGCGACACTATCAACATAAGGGGGATATCAAATTCGGTCGAGAGATTGTATGACTGAACTGACCGGGATCCCCGTTACGCGAGCCATTTGCTCCACATTAGAGGAAAAACGATATCTTAATTGCCTGAATAATTCTGTCAACTGCTCTTGTTCTAGACTCGAGACAGAACCAACACCAAAAAGAGCGCTACATAGATCTGGCAATGAGGCTATTATGATCTGATCTTTAAACGATGGGATCGAGGAATCTACTGAATTCTGCCTTTTTTTTGGCTTTTGAAGAATTCATCAGGAAGTAATTGTACCGTTTAGGCGTTCTGAACACCGATTCTACGAACTTGACTTTAACATACGACTCCGGTAGAATATACCCATCTTTACCAACCCGCAAATTTCCAGGAAGTTTAACTTTACTGTGGAGAAATCTAGCCTGATGCCTTCCAGAAAAACAACAAAGACTCTTTCCCTCGTGAGGATAAGCTTTGAAGAATGCCCCGCCTGTTCCCCATGGGTAAGAGAAGGGTTCAGCACAAATATTCGCAGCCACACAATTCATCTGGACGTATGCTATCGCTCTCTCCAAAGATTCATCTTCCAGACTCAATTCCTGAATATCATTCTTATTGCCTCGCAAGAGTTCTTTAACCCCATACTTCAGGCGGAAATATCTGGAATACTGCTTCTTAAGTTCATTGATAAACATCTCGGCCATCCATTTCTCGCATTCAAGCACAAAATGGACATGGTTAGACATCAAGATGAAAGCGAGTACAGACACTTTCAAGGTAAAAGCGACTACCGCGACAAGGTTCATCGCGACAACGAAATCATCAGAGTCCCTAAACCAAACCTTATCTTCAAGATGCTCAGTAGTAACCAGGTAGTATTTCATGATCAAAAAGGCAATTCTAGATCATCTTCAGATTCCCATTGTTCATCAGATTGTTCATAATACTCCAAGGCCAATGTGTCAGCATGCCACTCATCAAACCACCTCATGACTTGCCTTGCATTGTCTTCCCGCAGCTCAGGGGAAAAATCGCCGGGAAGATGTTCCAGCTTATTATACCTACCAAGCAACTCGATTGTCTGGCTATATTTTTCTATAAGATTATTTCTCTCTTTTTCGGAGATAGGGCGCAGTAGCAAACAGTCGTCATCTTCAGGAACACGTCGGGATAATGTACCGTTCCTTCTGATTTTTATACCCACAACATAGTGTTTCTTCCAAGGCAAGGCATAATAATGAGGACCGTATGCCGCATCCGGGTCGTTGAGTATTCTCAACTTGTCTTCCAAATCGTATATCAGGACATTCCGGGCGACTCGATTTGCCGCAATAGAATAGACCCACATACGATAGTCTTTCGTCATCTCCGTTTCAGACACTAGCCACTCATTCAGCTGATCCCCTTCCAAGTCTTGTGGCCTGTTGAGATTAAGGAGATCAGCCTCCGTCAAATCATCCGATGCTTTCAAACGGAAAGGTTTGCCGGGATATACGAACAGATCCAAAGCCGGTTTCCACAGAGGAGATTCTTCTACATCACAAGAGAATAACCCCCTCGCATAAGAGGAGCCACCATAGACTTCGTGCATCAGGCCAACCACCATCTCATCGAAATTTCTGGCCTTTGCCATTACCCTAAAAGAGTGGGCTACAACAGGGATTCTGCCAGATCCCCAATCCAATGACGTCAAGTCAAGGATACTTAGACATTGATTTAAGATCATCATGGTTTAAATTAGATTAAGATAACTTCCCCTAAATATAATCAAATCTTCTGGACTTTTAACCAGAATGTTCCCCTCGTCCCAAAAATAGGGACGAAAGCGACGATATTGGCCTAAAACGCCGCCCTCGTCCTTGCTTTCAGGACGAGGGCGACACTTATGTCAAACCGTGGTTACTAAACTCGAAGAAAAGGTTAAATCCGGGTTTGGAAGTGGTGATGGCCGCCGGTTATGACCGTAGGAGTTGATTCACCGGGGATATAGACTTCAGTACGAATGCCTTCCGGGACCTCGACATCCCATTTGAATATTCCATCCTCCACCTTCCAGGAGCTGGAGATCCTGCCCTGGACTGAATCATAGTGGCAGTTCACATATTCAAGTCCGGAGATAGGATAGGGCCTCAATTCAATCTCCGCGAATCCCGGCTTTAACGGCCGTATCCCCGCCAGGTACTCATATTCCCACGTGATCAGGTCGCCGAGAAGCATGACGTGGTTGCCAGAGTTCATCGCCGGATCGGCGGTGTCTCCGTTCCAAAGCTCCCAGATCGTGGTAGCCCCCCGGGCAGCCATATATCCCCAAGAAGGATAAGTGTCGTCAGAGGCGATCTTTAAAGCCAAATCAGGACGGCCGAACTCGGTCAAGGTTCTCATAAGCACCTGTATGCCAATAACTCCCGAGCTGACATGCCCTCCGAACTCTTTCTCGGTCTTATCCACCAAAGAAGCGAAAACCCTCGGTTGCTCCTGAGTCGGGACAAGTCCGTACCAGAGCGCCAACAGGTTGGCCGTCACAGTGTTATTGTCGTAATATCCCCCCTGCTGATTATAATAGGCACGGTTGAAGGCCTCCGTACTGGCCTTCCTCTCTGTCTCGAAATACTCCACATCTCCTGGATAGCCGGCGACAGGAGCGAGCTCCTTCATGACATCGCAATAATGAATATAGTACGGAGTGGCTATGACCGCAGGAGCCGTGATACGTGTAGGATCTTGGGAATGAATCATTTCCAAGGACTCCGGTGGCATACACCAATCCCCGTAATTGTCCTTTGTCATGATCCCGTCCACCATGTACCTGTCCTTCATGTAGGCAAGCCATTTCCTCATCGCAGGATAGTGCTTTACGATGACCTCCTCGTCTCCGAACCGCTGGTAAAGCATCCTGGCAGCGTCAATGAACAATCCAGGCCAAGTCATATTGTCAGGACGCACGGTCCAGAAATTTGGAGCCACGCTCGGGAGCTGCCCTTCCTCGTTCTGCTCCGTGGCGATGTCGTCCAGCCATTTGGCATAAAGGGCATGGTTGTCGAATATCCAACTCTCACCGTAGCAACCCGTGGCCCTGTCTCCCAGCCAGCCCATTCGTTCATCCCTCTGAGGGCAGTCGGTCGGCATCCCGCGATAGTTCCCACGGATTCCCCAGAAAGCGTTCTTATAAACCTGATTAATAACAGGATCCGAACATTCGAAATGGCCTGTCGTGGCCATCTTGTCATATATTACTTGCCCTTCGAAATCCTCAAGGGACGGCTCGTACGACAGCCCGCTAATCTCCACAAACCTGAATCCATGATACACGAAAAGCGGATGCCAGACAAACTCCTGATCATCCCCGGCGATGTAATAATCCCTCGCTTTGGCTGAACGAAGATTCTCGGTATATAGCTCACCATTCTCCTGAAGTGTCTCGGCGAAACGCATCTTCAGTGTATCGCCACGGCTCATGGTAGCCCGGACTTGAAGCCATCCAACCATGTTCTGACCCATGTCGAGAATATACCGTCCTCCACTTAAGCGACTAATTGCCACCGGCTTAACCAGATCCTGAACCTCGATGTTGGGATTATGCTGCGGAGTAAGCCTGCCGTAAGGAGCCTCGGCCGCCTCCGCCTGATGCCAAGCACTGTCATCATACGAAGGATCGAGCCATCCGCCAAGTTCCATCCTCGCGTCATAGATCTCTCCGTCATATTCATTGTTGGAGCGGATCGGGCCGTCGGCCGTCGCTTTCCAGCCCTTGCCACTTATGATCTTCTGGACACTGCCGTCAGAATACTTAATCTCAAGTTGGAAAAGAAGACAAGGAAGTTGTTTGTCGTAATGTTTTGTTTTGTTGCCGGAGTTCAAATTCACCCGGACTCCCGGGAAACGCCCTGTACCAAGTATAACTCCTACCGCATTAGTTCCCTTTTGCAAAAGCCCGGTCACATCGAAACTATTGTAATACACGGTCTTATCATAGTTGGAGACAGTCGGCATCAGAACCTGCTCTTCCCCAACCTTGAACCCGTTGATATATGCCTCATAAAGGCCCAAGCCACAAATATGCAACCAAGCCTCACCAACTGTCTTGCCCGACTGGAAAGTGGTTCTTAAGTATCTTGCGGGAAGGGACACATCGCCAGTCCTGACATCCTCCGGAGAAGTGATACCGATCCAAGACGCTTCCCAACTGACCATCGGCTTCCTAAACACTATCTGGCAAGGCTTGGAGGTCTTCCCGGAGATCTTGGATTTCCCGGTCACAGGATTATACCTCACCCTGCAATCGCTGTAAGAGGTTCCCTCACCATCAGGGAGATGGAGGGTCACATCGACAGGTTGATCTCCCGGAACTATCAGTATATCAATATGATCGCCCTCATCCATCGGGATGACAGCCCCAACCCTGGCATAAAGGGGGAACTCGTCGAGGGCATATTCCTTCTCAACGACAGAGCCCCCATGCAGGCGATCACGGGATACCCATTCGGTCCAATCGTCCCCTTCTGGAAGAACAAAGGAAACATTTGAGTCATAATCAGTTATTGCCTTTGTGAAAAGATCCGGTCCCAGACGGTGGCTCTCCTGCTCGAAATCAACATCCCGAAGCAGAGTGCCGCCATTCAGATGAGCGTCAACGATTGTGGAAAAGATGTACGGGACAAGTTTCTTGTGGAGAAGTACCACGTCACGATAAATCTTACCTGCCTCCTCACCGTGCCACCATGCGAGATGGTTCTCAAACGGCTTATTGGCACCTCCGTTAACCATGCCTGCCGTAAGGGCTCCGAACTGTGCGTACCTTATGAGCTGCTCCTTGCCGGGAGCCGCTCCGTTGAATCCGCCCACCTCTGTTCCGACTGCACCGTAGCCATGTTCCGCTGAGGTGTAAATATTCTTGATTTGGGCTTTAAGGCCCTTCCATTCTCCGGAGAAATCACCGCACCAGCCAAGACTAAGCTTGTTCTTGCTGGAGTTATCCGCATCACCCTGGAATGAATACGGTCTGGCCAAAATCATTCCCACGCCAGGACGACGGCTATTCACATAGTCGTACATGGCGTCATAGTAGAAATGCCTGTATTCCTTATTGGACATTTCCCCTACGCTGGTCACGACAGGCTCAGGAATGCTCAATTCTCCCTGGTCAACCTTGAAGCCATACACCCCTCCTTCCATCACCTTGTCAAGCTGCGAATACCACCATGCGGTAGCCTCCGGATTCGTGAAATCGACATGAACTCCCGTGCCCTTCCACCAATTGTAAGGATTTCCACCATTCACAACGAATCCATTGGAAACCGCCTCGTCATAATTGGAACTTTTATCTACCGGGCAATCCGCACTGACGGTATTCACACAGCCAGTCAGCCAAAGGATCGAATGGACACCCTTGTCGAGAAGGCCGGAAGTCAGTTTCTGCGGCTCCGGATAACGGTTCGTGTCCCATGTGAAATTGTTGTAACTAGTGGACCAAGGGCTGTCTATTATGACTCCATCAACAGGAATATTCCTATCTAAATAACCATCAACCAAACGGTTCACCGCCTCCTGCGTGTTGAACTCATCCTCCCAGACGATATGCCCCAAAGCCCACGCCGGAGTGACGGGAATATTATTATCTATATCCGACTCGGAATTGACTTTCGCGCACGAACCAGCAAGAACCACCAGCAGGGCGAACAGAATCGATTTTAAAGCTTTCATCTTGGGCTTTCAGGAATTGGATAGGCTCTCGCAAAGTATTGAAGATAATGTGGGAACTAATTAAGAATGAATGCAAATTGATCCAGATACTTGTTCAGGGACGCCAATTCGGCGAGATTGCGGGACAGGAAGGCGGCGCAGAACAATTCCCTGAATCGGCAGAGTTCTTCCCACATGGCGCTTCTGAAAATTGTACTGCTCTCCGACCGTCCGTACTTGATGGTCAGGTCGATCAGTTCCTGTGCCCTGGCAAATGCCCCTTCCGCCCTGGAATCCTTGCCTGCCTGGAGAGCCTTCAGTACGCGGGATGTCTCGCTGCCGATGTTGGCCATCTGCTGCGGGAAAGACATCTCGGCCCATCGGCCGTTTTCAAGGAAAGTGTGCTGCATCTATCCAATAATGAACTGTTCGACAAGCCGTTTGATGGCTTCCCGTATATCCGGATCCAGCACATCCCGCGTAGGATTATTCTGCCAAGACCGGATGTTAATCAGGGAATCATATTCTATGAAATCCTCGCCCTCCTCTTCCGGATACAGGTTGAATCCCCATAAGTCCTCTTCTGCTGAACCATTCTCCAGCAGCAAACGCTCCAAATCGGCATGCAGTTCGGCGTCAAGGGCCAAAGACCCCAGCCTCACATCGGCAACACACTTGATCATATCACCGAACGTGTTCTCCGCCAAGGCCGCAAGTTCGGCTCGTGTTATTGATTTCTGAAGAATCTGCATGGTAAGCGTTTTCACAAAGGTAATAAAAAAAAGAGGAATCATCAGTGATGATAATTCCTCAGTAGTAGACCAAACACTCCGAATCTCGAACCTCCGATTTCTGGAAGGGGCGTTGGAGATTCAGAGGTTTATAGATTATTGCGAAAAAGGCGATTAACATTTTGTTATTAACATATTGTTAATTATCTTTGCGAAAAAGATACGGCCATGCTTGAGAATCCCTTCATCTTGGAACCTTTTAAATCCAAGGCCTATTTCTGCGACAGAGAGAAAGAAACGGAGGAAATCATCCGCAATATTACAAATGGGCGGAATACGACGCTTATCTCTCCCCGAAGACTAGGAAAAACCGGCCTCATTTTTCGGGTGTTTGATGAGATGAAAGAAAGAAAACTGCCCTACGAAACCATCTATTGCGACATTAGCGATACCCTTTCCATCGAAGCGTTCATCAAGGTGATTTCCGAAGCAGTCGTCGGCAGACTCGGAAAACAGCAGAAGATTACAGCTTTTTTCAAGACACTGAAGAGCGTCCGTCCTTTGCTTGGCATCGACCCGCTGACCGGTTCTCCTCAAGTGTCGTTTACTTTTGCGGATGATAACCAAAAGCAAAGTACCCTTAAAGAGGTCTTGGGCTACCTTGAGAGTTATCCGCAGATGGTCGTGCTGGCCATCGACGAGTTCCAGCAAATCCGGGAATACGGAGATGTAAATATGGAAGCGATTCTGCGGAAGCATATCCAGCACCTGCATAATGTCCGTTTCATTTTTTGCGGAAGCAAGAAACACACGATGACCGATATGTTTACCAACGCCAAAAAACCGTTCTACGAAAGTACTGCCTTTTTATATCTTTCAAAGTTGCCTATACCGGTTTATTCGGCTTTCATCAAGGAGAAATTCGCATTGGCAGGGAAAACCATCGACGATGATTCCATCGGCTTTATCATTGAATGGACCAAAGATCATACTTATTATACGCAACGCTTGTGTAATGAGGTATTTTCCTTATCCGGGGAAGCCATTGGCCGGAAAGATATCGTGACGGCCATCCAAACGATTCTGGACTCTGAGAGAGATCGCTTTCAGGAAATCCGCCGGCTGGTTACCCGCTCCCAATGGAAGATGTTGGCGGCCATTGCCATGGAAGACAGCGTCTCGCAGATTACCTCCGCCGCTTTCCTTTCCAAGTACAAGATCTCTTCCGGGCCAACAGCGTTAAGAAACATCAAGGCCCTGATAGACAAGGAGCTGGTATTGGCGACAACTACTGAAAACGGAACCGGGTACTCAGTCTATAATGTCTTCTTGTCCCGTTTTCTTGCGAATAACATTCAACACTTACGGCCATGAGTTATAAGTCTCTATTGTCTTCTGTGTGTCTTATAATCCTCTTTGTGGCATGCAGTGTGCGTGAATCCTGGCCGCCTAAGACAACAGGACCCAATCTTCCTGTCCGTTATTGTGATATCAATAAGGAAGACAAGGACAAAACGATTATCGGTTATGCCTTGGTGGATACCTCAGCCGTGAATTGGTTGGTATCAATCTGGGTGGAAGGTGCCTGTGTTTACACCCCGGTCTTATCTGATATTCGAAAGACTGAACGGATCCTTCAACGAGCGTATCCGTCTGTTCAAGAACACGCCTATCACAAAGATGGTCACTTGTTTGAAGAGGGCGGTCTGAGAAACTTCGCGCGACAATATGTTTTTATGAAAAGCCCTGAGGGAAAGAAGTTCGTTTATGTGAACTTTGTCCTTCTACGTTGGTCCGACCTGGAAGATAAGGAGGCCCCTTTTTATGATCCGAATGACATGGACACTCCTCCGCCACCGCCACCAACCCGCTTTGCACTCAGCCGTTATTGGCTTCGTGTTGATGATGGCGGGGATGGTTTTTGGCGCGCTATGCTGGACCTGGAAGATGGGATAGTAGAGAGGTTATTTATCAATGGACCGTAATCCTGTTTGGCGTAAAAAACATCATTACCTAAAAAGCAGAAGAAGGCAACTCACTTTTGAGTCACCTTCTTCTGCTTCGTAGCGGGGGGAGGACTCGAACCTCCGACCTCCGGGTTATGAGCCCGACGAGCTACCGACTGCTCTACCCCGCGGTGTTATTGGGACTGCAAAGGTAGGAATAAAACCTTAAAATGCAAAATTATTTTCCCTAACTATTGTCCCAAAAAATCGATGATTCCTTGAATATCGCTGGCGCTGAATGACTTCTGTTCACCAGAAACCAGATTCTTGACATTGACCTGCCCAGCCTCCATCTCATTCCCTCCTGTGATCGAGAGGAACGGGATCGCCTTGCGGTCAGCATAGTCAAACTGCTTCTTCAGCTTGGATGAGTCCGGATAGACCTCAACGGCCACTCCCCTCTCCCTCAAGGCTTTTGCCACCGGCAAGACATAACGGACCTCGTCGGTACCCATATTCGCGAAAAGCAAAGTCGTGGCCGACTTCAGCCCCGCGGGGAACTTGTCAAGTCCCTGGAGAACATCATAAATCCTGTCAGCGCCGAAACTGATTCCGACTCCAGACATGTCCGGCAGGCCGAATATTCCAGTGAGATTATCATAACGTCCTCCGCCACAGATACTTCCGATAGCAAAATCAAGCGCCTTTACCTCGAAGATCGCACCCGTGTAGTAGTTCAGGCCGCGAGCAAGAGAAAGGTCGATCTCAACAGGAGCCGATACTCCAGCGGCATCGATCAGGCCAAACAGTTCCTCAAGCTCGTCCAAACCCTTCAGACCAGCCTCGGAAACAATACCAGAAGGAGACCCTCCATTCATCAGCTTCCGCATCGAAGCTATCTTTTCTGAAGTCGAGCCGGAAAGTTTCAGGATTTGTTCGATCACGGCTATAGCGCTGTCTGTCAAGCCCTTCTCCCTCATCTCATCCTCCACGGCCTCAATCCCGATCTTGTCAAGCTTATCTATCGCCACTGTGATATCGACGACCTTGTCCGGGAATCCGCAGATCTCAGCGAAGCCTGTCAGAACCTTGCGGTTGTTGATCTTGACAAGCACCCGCACGTCCAAAAGCGAGAACACCTGGTCCACGATCTGCACGAGCTCAAGCTCATTGATTTGGGACTTGGATCCGATCACATCCACGTCGCACTGGTAGAACTCCCTGTAGCGGCCCTTCTGCGGACGATCGGCCCTCCAGACCGGTTGGATCTGGAACCGCTTGAACGGGAAGGACAACTCATTCTGATGCTGGACGACATAACGAGCGAATGGCACGGTCAGGTCGTATCGCAACCCTTTCTCACAAACTTCCTTAGACAAAGCGACTGAATTGACCGCTCCGTCGGAATCCCTGAAAGAGTCAAAGTCAACCTTGCCGAAGGCGTCTCCTGAGTTGAGAATCCTGAAAAGGAGCTTGTCCCCCTCCTCGCCATATTTGCCGAGAAGCGTGGACAGGTTCTCCATCGCAGGGGTATCTATCTGCGCGTAACCGAATGTGCGGAAAACGCTTTTTATTGTGTCGAAAATATAATTTCGGCCAGCCATTTCCTGCTGGCCGAAATCTCTGGTTCCTTTAGGTATTGATGGTTTCATCAATAAAACAATAATTTACAAAATCTGAGCCCCACAGCCCTCAAGGGCACCGAAGAGGTTGTAGGCCTCCTCGAAAGGATACTTGTTGGCGAACATGGTGACACGGACAATCTCACTTCCCTGCTGGTTGATGCCGAAGGCCCTGCGGACCTGGTTGGCGGCAGAGTTAGGATTGTAGCTGGAAGACTCAACTTTCTCGAGATTGGCGAAGCCCTTGAGATAAGGCTGGTTGATCTTCTTGACGAAGTTCTCATCAGTAAGCTCGACATTGCCGGACTCATTTATACCCTCGACATCCTCAAACTCGTCGCACTTGACATAAAGCCACATGTAAGACTGTGAAGGGATGATCATGTCAGCCACATTCATGAAGAACTGGTTGTTGACGATATTGAGCTTACGCTTAGCGTCGACCTCCTTGTTGGAATCGTGGTGGGCGAAATCGATGGCTCCGAGGTTGGAGCAACCGAAGATGTTGTCATGGACATCCGAGTCAACCCTTGACATGAAACGGTAGCCGTAACCCATGTCCTCCATGACCTTGGTGCGGCACCAGCTGAAGAGCACGGTGTTGTGATGGAAATCGACAAAGCACTCGTTGGCGTCCTTGGTCATCGAGTCGATCTGGCAAGAGGCAAAGCAGTTGGCCACGAAGACGTTGTTGTAAATTTCCCACTTGCCACCTTTGTTCATGATCTGGATTCCGTAGAATGTGGCGTTGGCGATGACGCAGTTGCGGATCACGAGATGTCCCTCGACATGTCCGTGAATAGCCCTACGCTCCTGTGCGGCGCCACCAACCTTGGCGGTAGAAGGAGACTCGCCAACCATAAGCTTGCGACCGGTGAGGCAACCCTCGGGAGTACCGGTGACAGGGTCAGTGGGATCAGCGGCGCAATAAAGAGACTGCTCACCCATATCAACAGAGAAACCATCAACCATGACAGTCTTGGCCCTGCTTCCGGAAACCTCGATGTTGATCCCGGCCTTTGAACCGTTCTTCGAAACGTGGCTAGGGTTAGTCTGAATGTAAGTCTTATAGACATAAGGATCCCTCTCGGAGAAGTCCTCGCTGTAGCCTCCCACCAGAGAGACATACTTGGTGATGTCTATGAAACCTTGATCGAGAGTGCCAGTATAGTTGCCGGCGGCCACGCAGATGACGTCACCGTCAGAAGCCTCGTCAAGGGCCTTCTGGACATTCTTCAGAGGGGTCTCAGGAGATCTTCCGTCATTCTTGTTGGATCCAGCCGCGGAGACATACCATGTCGAGCCGTTGCCCGCTTTCGCGCCGCCGCTTCTGCCTTCCGGAACATTCGAGGAAGAAGAGCTGGATTTCTTCGAGGAAGCGTTGTCAGCCGCGTTCTTCACACCTTTCTCAACAGCCTTCTCCGCCTTATCCAATGTTTTATGGACAGCCCTGTCAGCGCCCATCTTGATCTTGGTCTCGGCCGCATTCTTGGCGCGGCGCGTAATGTCATTGAGAATCTGCGCGGAAGCCACCTGTCCTGATGAGAAAATCAGGGCAACTCCGAGCAACATGGCAGGAATAGCCTTGCAAACGGTCTTGCGGATTGAGTCGTAGGTTTTCATTTCTTGATAGTTAATTAAAGTCAATAATCGGTAATAATGTCGCAATATACTAAAAAAACAGATTTTTTTCGATAACTTGCAGGGATTTTCAACTATTATGCCATGCGTATTCTGCCAACCATAGGTTTGTTCTTGGCCACCGTCGCCTCGATGGCGCAGACTCGCCTGAACGGAGATAACATAGATGATATTCTCAAATCCATGACGATTGAAGAGAAAGCCACCCTACTTGTCGGAGGCAATCCTAATTCACTGGTCAAGGGAGCAGGTGGAGGCACAAGGGCCATAGAGAGGCTAGGCATCCCGGCGACCGTGTTTTCCGACGGGCCGGCCGGGCTTAGGATAGACCCGGTCAGGGAAGGGACGGACAAGACATTCTACTGCACAGGCTTCCCGGTAGGCACCCTCATAGCCAGCTCCTGGGACACGGCTCTTGTCGAGAAGATGACAGCGGCCATGGGAAATGAAGTCCTTGAGCATGGAGTGGATGTCTTGCTGGCTCCAGGCATGAATATTCACCGCAATCCCCTCTGCGGCAGGAATTTCGAATACTTCTCCGAAGATCCGTTATTGTCCGGAAAGATTGCCGCCGCATACGTCCGCGGCATCCAGTCCAACGGTGTGGGCACTTCGATAAAGCATTTCGCTGCCAACAACCAGGAGACCAACCGTACCGAGAACGACGCCAGGATCAGCCAACGGGCCCTGAGGGAGATCTATTTGAAGAATTTTGAGATAGCTGTCAAGGAATCCGATCCTTGGACCGTCATGAGTTCCTACAACAAACTGAACGGCGAATACACCCAGCAGAAAAAAGACTTGCTCACAACTGTCCTCAGGGACGAGTGGGGCTACAAGGGCATCGTCATCACAGATTGGGGCTACAAGGAGAACACTGTCAAAGCCGTCAAGGCCGGCAACGATGTGATGGATCCCGGAGAGCAGTTCGAGATCGACAGGATCATCGCTGGAGTAAAGGATGGGAGGATCACCCCGGAAGAACTTGACCGCAACGTGAGGCGGGTCCTTGAATATATTGTCAAGACTCCACGTTTCAAAGGTTATGAATATTCAGACAACCCCGACCTCAAGGCTCATGCGGCCATCGCCCGCGAAGCCGCCGGAGAGTCCATGGTCCTGCTTCGCAACGACCGCGGGACCCTGCCGCTCAGCGGCAACGAGAAAGTAGCCCTTTACGGTGTGTCGTCTGTCGATTTCGTGGCCGGCGGGACCGGCTCCGGAGAAGTCAACAAAGCCTATGTGGTGAACATGCAGGATGCGCTGGAAGCCGCCGGATTCACCCTTGACGGCAAACTCAAGGAGTTCTACAAGCAGGCCAAAGGCTTCCAGTACGCGTCTTTCGCCATGGAATATGAGGAGGACGGCGGCCGCCGCTCGAAGGAACTCGCGATATCACCCACAGCGATCGAGCAGCAGTCCAGGATGAACGATGTGGCCGTGATCGTGATCGGGCGCAACGCCGGAGAAGGAAGGGATCGCCTTAAAGAAGATTTTGAGCTCACAAGCGTAGAGCGGGAACTGATCCGGAATGTCAGCGAATCTTTCCGCCCCAGAGGAAAGAGGGTTGTCGTTATCCTGAATATCGGAGGCGTCATCGAGACAGCCTCTTGGAAAAACCTCGTCGACGCGATCCTGCTGCCTTGGTCACCAGGCCAGGAAGGCGCGAACGCGATCGCCGATGTCCTGACCGGCAAGGTCAACCCCTCTGGAAAGCTTCCCATGACCTTCCCCGCCAACTTCCTGGATGTCCCCTCATCCATGAATTTCCCTTATGAATACGACGAGAAAGACCCCGGGAAAAATTCCGGCGAGAACGTTGACTACACCCTTTATTCTGAAGATATCTGGGTGGGTTACAGGTATTTCCAGACAAAAGGGATGAGCGTTTCCTATCCTTTCGGATATGGCTTGAGCTACACTGATTTCTCTTATTCAAATCCTAAAGTCAAAGCCGGAGCGGACGGATTCACCGCTTCAGTGACTGTCACGAACACGGGATCCGCCGCCGGAAAGGAAGTCGTCGAAGTCTATGTTTCCGCTCCCGAAGGAGGCCTGGAGAAGCCCAGCCGTGAACTTAAGACTTTCGGGAAGACCAGGCTTCTCGCCCCGGGAGAGTCCCAGACTCTTGAATTCAAGGTCTCTGATTATGAGATGGCTTCCTTCAACGAGGGAACTTCCTCATGGGAGACAGCGGCCGGGAAATACTCTGTCCTCTTCTGCGCTTCTGTCTCAGATGTAAAGGCAGAAGGATCCTTCGAGCGGAAAAAAGCCGCCTCATGGCCAGTCAACGACGCGCTTCAGATGACAGGTGGAGAATATTTCCCCGCCACCGACGCGGCGCCTAAGGGAGAAGGCCTGCTGTACACCTACCACGAAGGGGACTTCATGAGCGTGGAATCCGTCGCGGCATCTCCAGCCAAGTCGAGCGGGACCGCCGTTTCGATAAGTACTGACCTCAAAGAGCGTGGGGACCATTTTGGCTTGATATTCAAAGGGTTGGTAAAGATAGAGCGCACCGGACTCTACAAAGTGACCCTTTCTTCGGACGATGGGTCGAAGCTCTGGCTTGACGGGAAAGCCCTCGTCGATCTCAACAGGGACGGCGGTGGTCAAGGAGAGACGTGGATCAGGCTCGGAGCGGGATACCACAAAATAGAAGTCCAGTTCTTTGAGAACTTTGCCGAGGAATCACTGCGGATTGGCCTCAAAGGTCCGGGCATTTCAGTGGAGAATCTGCCCTCGGATGTTTTATTCCATTAATAATCAGTGAATTTTAGTATAATCAAATTTTACCGGATATGCGTAAAAACGAATTTTTCAAATGGGTCCTTGCCGTGATTTGCGGCTTGCTCGTCTGGGGCATTGTGAAGGCCATTTTCTTTATCATGATGATAGGGTCGATCGCCGGGAGCTCTTCTTCGGGATCATCAACAGTGATTCCCAAGGAAGGTGTCCTGCTGATGGACATGAGCACCCTTGTCATCACCGAGCAGACAACCGAGGGTATGCCTTCAATGTCACTGGGCGCCAGTGGTCTTGGGGGTAGCTCCATGACTTCTTATGTCGGTCTCCACGACGCCGTGATGGCTATCCGCAAGGCGGCTGAGGATCCTGGAGTAAAACTCATTCTCCTCAAGACCGACAACATGGCCACTGACCTCACGACCATCGGTGAGATCAGGGTGGCCCTGTCCGAGTTCCGCAAGAGCGGGAAGGCCGTAGTCGCCTATGGAGAGGCCTACACGTCAGGAAGTTACTATCTGGCATCAGTCGCTGACAAGATCTACAGCACCAGCCATCATGGCGGCAACAACTTCATGCTCGGCCTGGGTGGCAGGATGATATTCCTCAAGGATCTGTTGGACAAACTTGGAGTGAACTACCAGCTCATCCGTCATGGCAAGTACAAGAGCGCGGGAGAGATGTACATCATGAACGCGCCCAGCCCCGAGAACATGGAGCAGAACCAGGTGATGGTGAACTCAATGTGGAATACTGTCGCGGAGGAGACCGCCCAGGCCAGGGGAATCAGCGTCGACTCGCTCAACTACTTCATTGACAACCTCTCGATCAACTTCCCCGAGGACCTTGTCAAGCATAACCTTGCCGATGAGATACTCTCCGTCGAGGGCTACAAGGAAAAGATGGCCGTCCTTGCCGGAAAGGAAAAGTTCAAAGATGTCAAGTTCATCCCGTTCAAGGATTACACCACAGCCAAGGTGAAACCCAATATCGCCGCCAAGAAGAAGATCGCCGTGATCTATGCCAACGGGAACATCGTAGAGCAGGAGGATCCCAACAATATCTCCGGTGACCGTTTCGCCAACATCATCGCTAAAGTCCGCGCCGACTCCACTGTGAAGGCGGTGGTGCTAAGGGTTAACTCCCCCGGAGGAACCGTCCTCGCGGCAAGCAAGATCAAGGAAGAGATCGACCTTACCAGGGCCGTCAAGCCCGTCATCGCTTCTTATGGCGCTTATGCAGCTTCAGGAGGCTATTGGATATCAAATAGTTGCGACCACATTTTCTCAGGTGCGGCGACATTGACGGGATCAATCGGATGCTTCTCCGCGATTCCCGAGTTCAGCAAGACCGTCAAGGACATAGCGCATGTCAACGTCGTCTCCGTCAACTCCCACAAGCATTCGGACATGATCTCGCTGATGAGACCTTTCGACGAGGAGGAGACCAAATCGATGCAGGTGTATGTTGACGACATTTACACCAATTTTGTGAATATCGTCGCTGAAGGTCGCGACATGACCTACGAGGCTGTTGACGAGATCGCCCAGGGACGAGTCTGGACAGGCGCTGACGCTTTGAAGATCGGTCTTGTGGACGAGATCGGCACCCTCGAGGACGCGATCGCCTATGCCGCCTCCATGGGTGGCGACCCGGACGTGAACTCCTGGAATATCGTCGGCTATCCGAAGCCGCTCACCATGATGCAACAGATAATGGCCCAGATCGGAGGCAAGAGTCCCGATGCCGAGGACGTTGTCGAGAATATTATGGAAGGTACTCCTTTTGAGGGGATCGCCAAGAACCTACTCGATTGGCAGAGGTCCTGGACAAAGAGTAATGGTCAGCTTGTGTTCGCCAGACTTCCTTTCGAGATCGACGTCCGTTAAAGAGACAGACTCATCTACCCTATAGCCCACAAGGGCCAGGACATGGGAGCCTTCGCCAGCGATGACGAGGGCTCTTTCTTTTTGCGAGGCGGTGAACTTCAGGTCATTGAACATGTCGCTGAGCTTCTTGCGGCGACCATTCATGCCCAAGGGACGCATCCAATCTCCAGCCTTCCAGCGACGGACAGTGAAAGGGAATCCGAGATTGGCGACTGTTGTCCCTTCGGGTTGCTTAAGACTCTCAACCTTAGCCATTTTCACCAAGAACTGGGCTCCACCTACTGAATATGCGCCCGGTCCGGGGACTTCGATCATCGACACCGCATCCGCAGAACCCGTGTCCGACAAGATTGATATGCCGTTCCTGGAAGTGATGGCGATATGGGTCGGGGAATGGAACTGGCGTCCGCTGAAGGTCTTGCCACTCTTGATCAGTTCAGTCAAATCCCCGATCACAGCCTCATTGAAACCATACGGTTCAAGGATCCTGTACAGAACGTACTCCCAATGCCGGATCTCCTTTAACTTATCGACATTAACACTGGTTACTCCTGTCGTAGGCGAGGCTTCCCCGGCCTCCCAGCGCTTCGCGCCCTGTCCGGGAAAATGGTCGGCCGTGGGAACCTCGCCTATGACAGAGGGAGTCAATCCGCTAAAATAGTCGTCAGCGATTTCCTGAGCCTGGGAGAAGCGACGCATGTCGGAATTGAGGGTGTCCAGGAAAGACGGATTGACCTTGGCGAACAATGGAAACACCTCATTACGAATGAGATTCCTCTTGTAGGCCGAATCGGCATTGGTACTGTCCTCCCTCCACTTCAAGCCTTTCGCCAAGGCATATTCCCGAATCTCCTCTCGCGAGAAGCCAAGCAGCGGCCGGATAACCGGAGCTGAGGATCCCCGCAAAGGTGAGATCTCCCGCATTCCGCATATTCCTTTAAGCCCTGTACCCCTCAAAAGGTTGAGAATCAAGGTCTCAGCGTTATCATTGGCATTATGGGCCACCGCGACAGCCCGGAATCCCTCTTTCTCGCAAAGAGAGGCGAACCATCCGTACCGAAGCTCCCTGGCAGCCATTTCTACGCTGACCCCATGGCTCCGGGAATATTCCAGAGTATCGAAATCGGATTTAATGAAGCGGACCCCATGAGACTCCGCCCAATCCCGGACAAAGGCTTCGTCCCCGTCACTCTCCTCTCCCCTCAGATGGAAATTACAGTGAGCCAACGCGATGTCATACCCTCGACGGACTTCAAGGAAAAGATCCGCCATAACCATGGAGTCGATCCCTCCGCTTACAGCGAGAAGGACCGCCCCTTCTTTTCCGGGAAGCAGTCCGTCCAGACATATTCCGAAACGGTCCCGCATCAGATCCCGGTCTTATTTCTTGTTTGTGAACGAGTAGGTGAAGCCGAACTGAAGGAATTCCTTGAGCTGCACAGTCTTATGCCCGTTCGGGAAATCATCTTCCACGATCAGGATCGTGTCGTCGTAGATCAGGTTCGTGGTGAGATTCAACGAGAAGAGTTTGCTGAGCTTCCAAATAATGGTGTTGTCCCAGTTGACTCGGAAGTTCTTCGGATTCTTCAGATAATTGGAGAAAAGGATCAGGTTGCTGTTGACGTTGAACTTGTCATTGATGTTGAATTTGACATTGGTCGTCAACTGCGCACCAAGAGCGAATGTGGCTGGCTTGTAATAATTTCCGGTGATGAAGTACACCCCTGCGTCATCCTTCTCGTCCGGATACTGGTCCGTGTCCTCGAACTTATCCTTTCTCGCCATACCGTAGTTCTTCCTCAACTTCTCGTTCATGACGACCGTGGTACTTCCGGTAAGAGGCGCGAAATTGACAGTCAGCCACTTGGTCGGCACCCAGGCCACACCAAGTCCCAAAGTCACATAAGCCGGTGAAAGGAATCCCGATTTGAGGACTCTCGCGTCTCTCCACTGCTTCGGAGTCGGCTCCTCGTCGGCCTGGACGGCCGGAGTAGGATAGATCCATCCGTTGGTGGACTGGTTGAGGAAGGTGAAATTGGCAGTGTAGCTGAGTTTCTCCTTGACCTTGTAGCCCCAGGTACTGGTAAAGAAAGTCCTGTCGACACTCTTCTGGACGATAGGCTTGTCCTTGGAATACAGGAAGCCGTAGTCGAACTCAAGATGGTTGTTCCAGTATTTCTTGTCCCTGGCCCAGTTGGCGTCACCCCTAATGATGGAGTTGAGCGTGTAGTTGTTATTACCGCCGGCGGCCCAGCTGGTGAAACTGGTCTGTGCGAAATTAAGAGTGGTCGTGAGCGTGTTGGTCCAATAGACTGGCTTTGGAGGAGCGACCACCACTTCGGGAGTATCAGCGAGAAGCTTGGCTGCCTCGGCAGCGGCGGCCTGAGCATCCTTTTTGGTATTGTCATTCTGGGCAAAAGCGCTCACGCTGAATGACAGCGCCATGATGATCATGAGCGTATGACCGTAAAACTTTCTCATTCTGTTTCTGTTTTGACTATCAAACAAATGATGGATCAATAAGATATCGCGAAGACTACCCTTTGCTTTGAGGGCTTGCCGGAGAAGATGTCCTTCCCCTCTTCCTCGCAAACGAAGCTGTCCACGGGGATGCACCTGATCGTCGCCTTGGTCGCATCCTTGATTGCCTGCTCGGTCTCAGCGGTCCCGTCCCAATGGCAGAGAAGGAACTTGCCGGTGCCGATTTTTTCCTGGAACTCCTCCCAGCTGTCACATTTCTCCACATTGGCCTCCCTGAAATCGAAAGCTTTCTTGTAGATGTTAGCCTGGATGTCATCCAGAAGAGAAGCTATGGACTTCTCCAGTCCCTCAAGGGCGACAGTCTGCTTCTCCAGGGTGTCCCTGCGGTGAATCTCGACCGTACCGCTGTCCAGGTCACGGGGTCCCATAGCCAACCTCACGGGCACTCCCTTCAATTCCCATTCCGCGAATTTGAAACCGGGACGCAAATTGTCACGGTCATCGATCTTGACAGAGTGTCCTTCCGCCTCCAGGGCCTTCTTCAGCTGGCCCATCTTCTCAAGGATTCTCTCCTGCTCCTCAGGAGTCTTGAATATGGGGACCATGACCACCTGGATCGGGGCGAGCTTCGGAGGGAGAACGAGTCCGTTATCGTCACCGTGGGCCATCACAAGGGCTCCCATCAAACGAGTTGACACTCCCCATGATGTCGCCCAAACGTATTGGAGCTGGCCTTCCTTATCGGTGTACTGCACATCAAACGACTTCGCGAAATTCTGGCCGAGGAAGTGGGAAGTACCTGCCTGCAAAGCTTTTCCGTCCTGCATCATACCCTCGATGGTCAGTGTGTCAAGCGCTCCGGCGAAACGCTCGTTGGGGCTCTTGTGTCCGACTATAACCGGCAAGGCCATATATTCCCTCGCGAACTTGGCATACACCTGGACCATTCTCTGCGCCTCCTCGATGGCCTCCTGGGCAGTGGCGTGGGCAGTATGTCCTTCCTGCCAGAGGAACTCCGCGGTACGCAGGAAAAGCCTCGTGCGCATCTCCCAACGGACGACATTGGCCCACTGGTTGCACATGATGGGCAGATCCCTCCAGGACTTGATCCAGTTTTTGTAGGTGCTCCAGATAATTGTCTCGGAAGTGGGGCGGACTATGAGTTCCTCCTCAAGTTTCGCCTCGGGATCAACGACGACACCCTTTCCGGCCGGATCGTTCATCAGCCTGTGATGCGTAACGACGGCGCATTCCTTGGCGAAACCTGCCACATGCTCCGCCTCCCTGCTGAAGAACGACTTCGGGATGAACAGGGGGAAATAAGCGTTCACGGCGCCTGTCTCCTTGAACATATCGTCCAATGTCCTCTGCATTTTCTCCCAGATGGCGTATCCGTAGGGCTTGATTACCATGCACCCTCTCACGGGTGATTGCTCCGCCAGATCCGCTTTCACGACCAAGTCATTGTACCATTGAGAATAATTCTCCGACCTCTTTGTCACTTCCTTTGCCATATCTTAAAATAGTTTGCTGTTCTAGTCATTTATTGTTATTATTGTGCGAATAATATATTCGGTACGGATTTTGTTTATTGTGAAACATTAATAAAAAAGTACCGTTCGCAAAGCGGTAGCGAAGTTACGAATTTATTGTCAAATTATAGGAGATTCAAAAATGAAAACACGCGTAATCCTTTACTTCTCGGCGCTTCTGGCACTGACATCGTGTGGTTCAGCGGCGCGCTACGCCAGTGATACCTCCTCCCAGAGGTATCAGGATGGAATCTACTATACTCCCGAAGCTGATGCTGCGGGCATGGCATCCGTGGCCCAGAACCAGGAGGAGACCGACCTGCTGGTGGCCAAGACTAAAAGCTCTCCGATCTTCATGAAGAGCGGAGAGAAAGTCGACACTTTGTTCATTCCGAATGACAAGGTTGCCAAGATAGATTTCAACAAGACGGAAAACACGACTTCCGTCTACCTGTATGACAATGGCTGGGACACATGGGCCGCCTACCAACCCTGGTACGCCACCTCATGGTACTCATGGCATCGTCCGTACTACTCCTCTATCTACTGGGGATATGATCCCTGGTATTACGGCGGATGGTATGACCCTTGGTACTACCGTCCTTACTATCACTTCGGCTGGTATGACCCTTGGTACTATCGTCCGTATTACCACTACGGTTGGTACGGCGGATGGTATGACCCCTGGTTCTATGATCCCTGGTACTATGATCCTTGGTATTACGGCGGATGGTATGGTGGTTACTCCTGGCATCACTACGGCTGGGGTCACGGCCATGGTCCCCATTGGGGAGGCATCGGAGGCGGAGACAGGGTCTACAGGCCCAGGATTTCCACAACCGGAAGCGCGACGAGGAGCGGTATAGGCTCTTCCGCAAGGTCCGCTGGAGTCAGGAGCTCGTCCATGACAAGGTCGAGGACCGGTGCCGCAAGCACAAGGACCTCCACCGCCACAAGGTCTTCCAGCAGGTCAAGCGGAGCATCGAGATCATCCATGTCTTCCGTGGCCAGGACCGCGAGGCCTAACGCCGGCCAGGCTGTGAGATCATCATCATCGTCGGCAGGAACCCGTTCGAGCGTCGGAACCTCCAGGCCCAGCTACAGCCGTTCCACTTCAGGGACGACCTACAGCAGGCCTTCCTCATCTTCTTCCATGAGCCGTTCCAGCGGCACCAGCAGCGGAAGCTACAGGTCTTCCTCTACCACCCGCTCTTCCAGCTCGGGCAGCTACTCCAGGAGCTCCGGAAGCTACTCATCCGGTAGCAGCACAAGGAGTTCCAGTGGAAGTTACTCTTCCGGCAGCAGCTCAAGAAGCTCCGGCGGATATAGTGGCGGTGGCTACAGCGGAGGCGGCAGCTCATCTGGCGGAGGCAGGAGCTCCGGCGGGGGCGGCAGAAGATAACGCTCTCCCCTTCCATTGAATATCAACTGTTTCCCTAATTTAAACTATCAAAATCCAATTGAAATGAAAAAGACCTTTATTGCAATAACACTCATGCTGACCGCTATTTCGGCGGGAGCACAGACGATGTACGACGCTCTGACTTACAGCCAGAACATTTATAACGGCACCGCTCGCTCCATCGGCATGGGCAACGCCATGACAGCTGTCGGTGGAGATCTCGGATCTGTCGGGATCAACCCGGCCGGCTCGGCGGTGTTCAACTACTCGCAGTTCACACTCTCTCCTAACGTCACGATCAGTTCCATGAACGCGTCGTGGAGCCCGTACACAGTCAACGGGGAAGACACCTTCACTGGAGCGACACGCAAGAACCTCTCAAGGTTCACGATGCCGAACGTCGGAGCGACCATTAATTTCAACACAGGTAGGAGAAGCGGCCTTGTCGGGGTCACCTACGGCTTCATCGTCAATAGTGTGAACAACTACACTGGCCAGATGATGACCGGAGGAAGGAACGACAAGACCAGCTACCAGAGCTCTATGGCCGTTGATGCTGACGGCTTCGACATCGACTTCCTCAACGGCTATCTGGACGCTGACGGAAAGTCCATCGATGACTGGATGCATCCCTACCAAAACGTTGATGACAGAGGGCAATACGCTCCGTGGAATGTCATCACCAACGCCCAGGCCGGGGCTATCGCCAACTATGGTGATCCGAACGACCCTGACTATTACTGGCGCTACATCGCCGCCACTGAGGGATTTACCCAGACATCTGACAAGGATGAGTATGGGAACTACATCTACGACATATTCCTTGGCGGCCCGCTCAACCAGTCATACGGGAGAAAGGTCACCGGCAACAAGACCGACGCGTTGCTTAACATCGGATTCAACTTCAACAACAAATTCTTCTTGGGAGCCAACCTGGGTGTGACAAGCCTCACCTACAACTACGATGAGTATTTCAAGGAGGCCGCTGTTGATCCCGCCGACTTCAGGATTGATTACGAAGAGACAAGCACCTACTTCACGGACTATCGTACTCGTTATTCATATTCGGCGGACGGCACCGGGGTCTATGCCAAGATCGGATTCATCGCTCTCCCCGCCGAGGGTTTGAGGATCGGTGCCGCTGTTCAGACACCCACGACCTTGTTCATCGATGAGATCTGGCGCCAGTCCACTGACGTCAACTACCAGAACTCGGCCTACAATGGCACAGCGACTTCCCCCGAGGGTAATTTCTCATATAGGCTGAGGACTCCTTTCAGGGCCAATGCCGGAATCGCGTATACCTTCATGGGAATGGCCTTGTTGAGCGCTGATTATGAGATCACAGACTATAGCGCGATGAAATTCATGGAGCGTGACAGCAACTGGAGTGACTCCTTCGACGCTGTCAACGGCAACATCGCCAGCAGCATGGGAATCGCCCACAGCCTCAGGGTTGGAGCTGAGTTCAAGCCGATGCCTGAATTCGCGATCAGGGCAGGTTACAACTTCATGACGACCCCTGAATATACCGGCAACACGACCTTGAACGATGTGCTTCACACCTTCTCAGTCGGTGTCGGATATTATTCAAAGGGCTCCTTCTTCGCCGATCTCGCAGCACGGTACATGGCCTTCTCCGATGAGGACATCTTCCCTTATAACGATTACCTGACGGACGTTGTGTCCCCCAGGATCCTCAACAAGAGGGAGAGGCTGGACATCACCGCCACAATCGGCTGGAGATTCTAGAAAGTTTTCAAAAAGCAGATGGAATCGGGACCTTCGTTGAAAAGGAGGTCCATGATAGAGAGATCTGAAATGAAACCGTACTTTCGGGCAAAGACCTGGAAGTACGGTTTTTCCAATCCCAGATCCTTAAGCACGGTGTTGGGGCGCTTCGGATGCAGCACCTCCCGATAGTCATCAACGCCTGATGATGGTTGGAAGGTGTCGGTCAGGCGAAGATCGGCGGCGATGCCGGTCTTGTCAAGGAAGAAGCGTATTATCCTCAGATCCAGCTCAAAAAGAGTCTCCGGACGGGAATCCAGAATGGCGAAAAGGTCGTCTTTGTAATAATCGAAATAAGCGGAGGACTCGTATGCGGAGGCGATCGCCCGCTTGGTCTTCAACACCCACGGGGTGGAATAATCCACCTTTATCTCCGTGATGGGCAACTCATGGGAGCCTTCGTGTACAATCGGGAAATTGAGGTAGGCGGGACCGTCAGCCGCTAGAATCCTGCAACGGTTACGCCAGGACTGCTTCTGATAATTCTCGCAAGCCTCTATATAGACAACGGAAGGAATGGTGTTTTCCGAAGAAATAACCATTCCTTTAGCTATCAGCGAGAAATAACTGATCGGGGGAAAATAGGCTATGCCCAACAGCATGTCTGTCGCCTATTCGATCGGCGTCCTGTCGTTTGGATCGCTCGCTCGGATGATGCCGCGCTTGGAGTTCCTGATGAAATCGAGAATCGTATCCCTCTCCTCGCTCTGGGGGAAACCCGCCTCAACTTTGGCGCAACCGTCAGTGATGTTGAGTCCGGCGTAGTAGATAGTGTCATATATGTCCTTGATGGAACGGATTGTGTCTGAAGAGAATCCGCGGCGGCGAAGTCCGACGATATTCACTCCCACGTAGCTGAGGGGCTCATGCCCGCAAAGAGCGTACGGAGGGACATCCTTGTTGATCCTAGACATTCCACCTACCATGGCGTGGCATCCTACCTTGGAGAACTGATGGGCTTTGGCACCTCCACCGATAATAGCCCAATCGTCAACCACGGTCTCGCCGGCCAGTCCAACATAACTGACCAAAATGCAATGGTCACCGATCACGCAATCATGAGCGACATGGGAATAAGACATTATCAATGTGTTGTTTCCAACCTTTGTGATATACTTTCCGCTAGCCTTGGTGCCGCGGTTGATGGTGGCGCACTCCCTGACGGTGACATTATCACCAAGCTCTACCGAGGTGACCTCGCCTTCAAATTTAAGGTCCTGAGGAACGGCACCTACAACGGCACCAGGGTAAATCTGGCAGTTCTTGCCCATCTTGACATACTGGAAAACTGTGGCGTGCGGGAAAATCTTGCACCCGTCGCCGATCTCGACATCATCGTCCACAAAAGCGAAGGGGCCGATCTCAATGTTATCGCCGAGCTTTGCTTTCGGACTTACGGATGCGAGTGGTGAGATATTATTCATTATACTTCTGTTATGATTATCTTGATAAAGCGAGCCGGACGGCTTTGGCCATCGCGGTATTGATAGTGTGCCCGGGCTTGAATGCCTCTACCTTGGCCAAAAGCCTTCCTCCTGACAGGGCCAGGTCACCAATGAGGTCCAGCAGTTTATGCCTCCCGCACTCATCGGGGAAACGGAGCTGAAGGTTGTTCAGATACCCGTTCTCGTTGATGGCAAGTTTCGGGACATTGAACAGGGAAGAAAGCCTCTCGACTTGATCTTCCGTGACCGGATGCTCCACGATCACTATGGCATTGTCGACATCGCCTCCCTTGACCAGATTATTCTGGAAAAGGTATTCGATCTCATGGAAAAACACGAAAGTCCTGCATGGCGCCAGCTCGGTGGCATAGTCAACACCTTCATTCCAGCAAGCCTTCTGGACTCCAAGGACTTTTGAGCCGAAATCAACCGTCAAGGAGATGGAAGGAGTATCCGACGGGGTTATTTTGATATATGACCCGGATTTATCATCCTTTACCTCAATTACTTCTGGTATGGAAATATATTCTTTAGGGGCATCCTGCTCGACAAGGCCGTCGGCGAGAATGGCTTCCGCATAGGACCTCGCGCTTCCGTCCAGAATCGGGACCTCCACATTGTCGATGTCCACGAAAACATTATCCACACCCATGCCGGATAAAGCAGACATGAGATGCTCTATGGTTGAGACAGAAGCTCCGCCTTCAGAGATGGTGGTACTTCTGGCCGTGGAAGAGACATTTTCGGCGAGAGCGCGCACGATGGCGTCATTTCCCAGGTCTATCCTTCTGAAAACAATACCTGTACCAGCAGGAGCGGGTTTCAGGACCATGCTGGCGACTTGTCCCGTGTGGAGACCTTTACCATTGAACTCGTGCTCGCGAGAAAGGGTTTTTTGTTTGAGTCGGGTCATAAAAAATCTTGTCGGCCTACCTTACTGCAAAAAGTAGTCCGCAAAGATACGAAGTAATAATTAATATACAATGATTACTATTTTCCCTGGCTGCGGAACACCGCGTAGCTGCGCATGTAGTTCTTGAAGTTGATTGCCGGGGAACCGAGCAGAGTCTGGCCAGGCTCCTTGACATTGCCGATCACTCCGGCCTGGGCACCGAAGGTCGTATTGTCCGCGATTTCAAGATGCCCGGCGATGCCCACCTGGCCAGCCAGAATACAATTCTTGCCGATCTTGGTGGATCCGGCAATCCCGCACTGGGCAGCCATGACGGTGTTATCCCCTATCTGGACGTTATGGGCGATCTGGCACAGGTTGTCGATCTTCACTCCGTTGCCGATGATTGTAGATTCCATCTCGGACCTGTCAATGGTGGTCCCGGCTCCGATCTCGACATTGTCCCCGATGATCACATTGCCAAGATGCTCGATCTTCTCCCAAGTTCCGTCCGGGAGCGGGGCGTTGCCGAATCCGTCAGAGCCGATCACGGCATTCGCGTGGATGATCACATTGTTCCCTATCACCATCCCCGGGTAAATCACCACGCCGGGATAGATGATGCAATGCTCTCCGATGACAGTATTGTCCCCGACATAGACATTCTCGAATATCTTGGTATAGTTCCCTATCTTGGCATGATGTCCCACATAGGAGTGGCTTCCGAGATAGACTTTCTTTCCGAACTTGGTGGTCAGGAACCACGATGAGCGGAAGCCCCTGTGCCGACGGTCGGTACGCTTTTGCGTGGCGGCATATTTCAGAAGATCCGCCAGGGACTTGTAAGCGTCCTCAACCCGGATCAGGGTCGGAGTGACCTTCTCTTTGGGCTGGAAATCATTGTTGACCAGCAGGACGCTGGCCTTGCATGTGTAGACGTATTTCTCGTATTTCGGGTTGGCAAAGAAGCAAAGCTGACCGCTTTTACCATGCTCTATCTTCGCAAATGAGGTAACCTTCGCCTGAGGGTCGCCTTCAACCGTTCCACCTAGCACTTTGGCCAATTGCTTCGCTGTGAATTCCATATTTCGTCAAATGAGCTCTTGTTAAATCTTTACAAAGTTAAGCATTTTATTTTCATTTTACCCAAATTATAGTTACCTTTGCAATGTTGTGAGAGATAGGTGACGTCAGGCGTCTCCTATCTTTGTTTTATGACATGGACAAGAATTTGATCATAAAGACAATCGAGCCCGCGGTCAAGGACCGGGGCTGTTTCATCGTGGATGTCACCTTGAGCAAAGACAACGATGTGACGCTCACGATCGAGAAAGAGACGGGAGATGTCGACCTTGAGGACTGTGTCGCGTTGAACGACGCTTTCCTTGCCGCGTTCGACAAGGATGCGGAAGATTACTCCCTGACGGTTTCCTCGGCCGGTCTGGACCAGCCTTTCAAGGTGAGGGGACAGTTTGTCAAGGCCGCCGGTTCCAAGGTCGTGGTCCTGCTGAAGGGAGGCCGCAAGCTGACTGGGATCCTGACTGGATCGGACGACGATGGAATATCGTTGCGCCATATCACCATGGAGATTCCGGAAGGGAAAAAGAAAAAGGTCGCTGTTGAGCGCGAAGACCGGATAGAGTTCTCCGAGATCAATTCTGTCACGCCACATGTTGAATTCAAAAAATAGCTGATACATAAAATGGAAAAGAAAGACGTAATCACTTTAATTGACGCCTTCAAGGACTTCAAGGAAGAGAAGAACATCGACAGGCCCGTGATGATGGGCGTTCTCAAGGACGTGTTCCTGACCCAGATCGCAAAGACCTATGGTTCCTCCGACAACTTCGACGTGATCATCAACGTCGACAAGGGAGACTGCGAGATCTACCAGAATTTCGACATTGTCGAGGAGGTCGAGAACCCGAACACCCAGATCACCCTTGACCAGATCAAGGAGGAGACCGGTGAGGACGACTATGAGATCGGAGATGTCTATACCAAGAAGCTTTCCCTCGCCTCCTTCGGGCGCAGAGGCATCTTGAACATCAGGCAGAACCTGCAGGGAAGGATCATGGACATCGACAAGGCGAATGTCTTCAAGGAGTATTCCGACAAGGTCGGCGAGATCTTCACCGGAGAGATTTACCAGACATGGTCCAAAGAGGTCATCATCCTTGACGAGGACAGCAACGAGCTCCATCTTCCTAAAAACGAGCAGATTCCGGGAGAGCGTTTCAAGAAGGGAGACACCATCCGCGCCATCATCAAGAGCGTTGAGATGAAGAACAACACCACGCCTTACATCACCTTGTCAAGAACTTCGAACGAGTTCCTTGAGAAGCTCTTCGAGCTGGAGGTCCCCGAGATCTTCGACGGACTGATCACCATCAAGAAGGTGGTCCGGGTACCTGGTGAGAGGGCCAAGGTCGCTGTCGAGTCTTACGACGAGAGGATCGATCCTATCGGAGCCTGCATCGGTGTGAAGGGATCCAGGATAATCGGCATCGTGCGCGAGCTTCGCAACGAGAATATCGATGTTCTCCAATGGACATCCAACACCCAGCTTCTTATCCAGAGGGCGCTGAACCCCGCAAGGGTCTCCTCGATCGACCTTGGGAATTCTCCCGAGGACAAGATCAAGGTCTACATGCAGCCTGACGAGGTCAAGAAGGGTATCGGCCGTGGTGGTTGCAACATCAAACTCGCCGGTATGCTTGTGGGAAGGGAAATCGAGGTCTGGAGAGAGCTCTCGAAGGAAGAGATCCAGGAAGAGGAAGATGTCCTTCTCGACGATTTCAGCAACGAGATCGACCAGTGGGTCATCGACCGCCTCAAAGCCATCGGATGCGACACAGCGAAGAGCGTCCTCGCCTTCTCTCCTGAGGACATCGCCAAGAGGGCGGACCTCGAGGATGAGACTGTCGCTGATGTGTTCAATATCTTGAAGGCCGAATTTGAGGACTAAATAAGGATTTATTAATATAAGGGGTTGAATATGGGAGAAATCAGACTTAACAAGCTTATAAGGACATACAATATCGGACTTCAGAATCTCGTGGATTTTCTGAGCAGCCAGGGTGTGGAAGTTGACGCCAACCCTAATGCCAAGATTTCCGACGAGCATCTTCCCGCTATCGAGAAACAATTCGGGAAGGATCTGGAGATGAAGAAGGCTTCAGAGAAAGTCGACATAAAGTTGAACGAGATTCTTGAGCGCACGGCCAAGAAACAGCAGGATGCCGAGAAGGATGATGACTTCGACGAGCCTGTCAGGGAGACGGTCATAAAGAGCAATGTCTTCACACCTAAAGAGAAGATTGAGCCGAAACCGGCTCCCGCGCCAGCACCCGCACCCGCTCCGGCACCTGAGCCCGAGCCCGTTCCGGAGCCGGAACCCGAACCGGAATCGGAACCCGAGCCGGAGCCTGTTCCTGAACCGGAGCCCGCACCGGAACCGGAACCGGTAAAAGAGCCTGTAAAGGAACCTGTTCCTGAACCGGAGCCCGTAAAGATGCCTGAAAGCGAGAAAGAGTCTGAAAACGAGCCTGTCAAAGGCACGGACATCTCCACTGAGACTTCCAAGGAGGACACATCCGCCACAACCCCTGCGGAAAAATCCGACATCAAACCAGTGGAGAAAAGCGCCGAGCCAGCGAAGGTGACAGAAAAGGAAGAAGTCAATGCCCAGACCAAGGAAGACTCCCCCACGGGATTCAAGGTTCTCGGCAAGATTGACATGTCGCAGTTCGAGAAGAAGAGCGGAAAGAAGAGGGAGAGAATAGCGAAAGGCAGCCAGAAGGTTGATGTCGCCAAGGAAGGCAAGCAGGCCGACAACAATTCCAGGAAAGACAAGAAAGACAACCGCTCCGCCCAAGAGCAGGGCAAGGGTGGCCGCAAGCGCGGACGCGGGTCCGACCGCTTCAAGCCAGCCATGACCGAGGAGGAGCAGGAGGCGATGCAGAAGGAGATCCAGAAGCAGGTCAAAGAGACCTACGCCAGGATGAATGACAACAAGAAGAACAACTTCGGAGCCAAATACCGCAAGGAGAAGAGGGAGCAGGCCGCAGCCAGGACCCAGGAGGAGATGGCCCAGGTGATGGCGGAGAAGACTGTGTTGAAAGTCACCGAGTTCGTCACGGTCAACGACCTGGCGACCTTGATGAACAACACTCCCGTCATCGATGTCATCAAGGCCTGCATGGATCTTGGACTCATGGTCTCGATCAACCAGAGGCTCGACGCTGAGGCGCTGGTGCTTGTCGCCGAGCAGTTCGGCTACAAGGTCGAGTTCGTCACGGCTGATCTCACCGAGGAGATTGACAGCAGTGACAATCAGGAGGAAAGCGAGGAGGATCTCATCTCTCGTCCCCCGGTGATCACTGTCATGGGTCATGTCGACCATGGTAAGACTTCACTCCTTGACTATATTCGCAAATCCAACGTGATCGCCGGCGAGGCTGGAGGTATCACCCAGCACATCGGAGCTTACAACGTGAAGCTTCCTGACGGCAGGAGGATAACCTTCCTCGACACTCCGGGACACGAGGCCTTCACCGCCATGCGAGCCAGGGGTGCCCAGCTGACCGACCTCGCGATCATCATCATCGCGGCCGATGACGCCGTGATGCCACAGACCGTGGAGGCTATCAACCATGCCCAAGCCGCAGGAGTCCCTATGGTATTCGCGATAAACAAGATAGACAAGCCTGGCGCGATGCCCGAGAAGATCTACCAGCAACTCTCCCAGATGAATATCCTGACAGAGGCATGGGGAGGAAAGTACCAGAGCCAGGAGATCTCCGCGAAGAAGGGATTGAACGTCGACAAACTGCTTGAGAAAGTGTTGCTTGAGACTGATTTGCTGGATCTCAAGGCCAATCCCAAGAAGAATGGTGTCGGAGCCGTGATTGAGTCCTCGCTCGACAAGGGACGTGGATACCTCGCCACAGTCCTGGTCCAGAACGGTACGCTCAGAACCGGAGACATGGTCTTGAGCGGATGCTACTACGGACGTATCAAAGCCATGTTCAACGAGCGTGGCCAAAAGGTCAATGAGGCAGGTCCTTCAACTCCTGTCAGCATCCTCGGACTCAACGGAGCCCCCAGCGCTGGAGACAAGTTCAATGTCATGCCGGACGAGAAGGAGGCGAAGGCCATCGCCAACAAACGCGAGCAGCTGATCCGCATCCAGGGCATTAAGACCCAGAAGCACATGACTCTCGAAGAGATCGGAAGGCGTATCGCCATCGGCAACTTCAAGGAGCTCAACGTCATCGTCAAGGGTGATGTGGACGGTTCTGTGGAAGCCCTGTCCGATTCCCTCATCAAGCTCTCCACAGAGCAGGTCAGGGTCAATGTTATCCACAAGGCCGTCGGAGCTATCTCAGAATCTGACGTCATCCTCGCTGAGGCATCTGATGCCGTCATCATCGGCTTCCAGGTGCGTCCTTCGACAGACGCCAGAAAGACAGCCGACGAGCAGGGAATCGAAATCCGCCTGTACTCGGTCATCTACGACGCGATCAACGACGTCAAGGATGGTATCGAGGGTATGCTCGAGCCTATCAAGAAAGAGGAGGTCACCGGTACAGCCGAGGTCAAGCAGACATTCAAGATCTCAAAGGTCGGAACCATCGCTGGCTGCCTTGTCAAGGATGGCAAGATCGCTAAGACATCCCAGTGCCGCCTTATCCGTGACGGTATCGTCGTCTACACCGGCGACATCGCCAGCCTCAAGCGGAACAAGGACGACGCCAAGGAGGTCAGTGCCGGAATGGAGTGTGGTATCGGCATCGAGAAGTTCAACGACATCAAGGTCGGTGACATGATCGAAGCCTTCGTCATCACCGAGATCAAGCAGACTCTGGACTAGTAAGTCGTCAATCGAATCCCAGATAGACATCAATCGTCTGGCGGGCAGGGGCGACATCGTGGACACGGAGAATCGAAGCCCCTCCCTGGAGAGCAAGGAGATTGGCCGCGCAAGTGGCTGGCAGCGCCTCCGAGGGAGTGATGCCCAAAGGCTTATAAAGAAAACTCTTACGGGACAGGCCGGCCAGTATTGGCCGGCCAAATTCCTTGAATTCAGCAAGTTCCTTCAGCAGGGTCCAGTTCTGGGAAACTGTCTTCGCGAAACCAAACCCCGGATCGAGGATCCATTCCCGAACCCCGAAATGATCAGCCGTCTGGGCAATATTCATGAAAAAGGATTTGATGTCCGCGACCACGTCATCATAATCCGTCAGAGACCCCATATCTTTCGGAGTGCCCCTCGTGTGCATGGCCACATAAGGGAGTCCGAGTTCCGAGACAGTCTTCCACATCGGCGCGGAACCGCCGCTCACATCATTGACAATCAATGGACCAACAACGTCGAATGACCTGGAGATGATCCCAGGGCGGAAAGAGTCCACCGAAAGAGATAGACCGGGACGCTCGGAAGCGAGCAGACTCAAGGCCGGGCCCAACCTGTCCCATTCCACATCCTCGCTTACCGGGTCAGATCCGGGTCTGGTCGAGCACGCTCCAAGGTCGATGATGTCAGCTCCCTCTGAGATCATCGTATCGATCCTGGACAGGAAAAGGCCAGGGTCGAAGGTGCCATCCTCACCAAGAAAACGGCTGCCTTTGAAGAAAGAATCGTCAGTGAGGTTCACGATCCCCATGACGCGAATATTTCCACATTCTTCTCGACCCATATTCTACAAAAATAGGTAAAAAATAGATATATTTGTAGATAACTTTTATTCGAAAGCGAGATGCTGATTGTTCTGGAAGGATTGGACGGCGCTGGGAAGTCCACGCAAGTCAGGAAATTAAGGGCCTATCTTGAAGAGGTCTGCCCCAAACCAATGGAGTATATCCATTTCCCCAGATATAACGCGCCCGTGTATGGGGACCTCATAAGCAGGTTTCTCAGAGGGGATTTCGGTTCCAATGAGACTGTGCACCCGCAGCTTGTCGCGCTGCTGTTCGCCGAGGACAGGCATGGAGCGGCACAAGGAATCAAAGACATCCTTTCGCAAGGCGGCACGGTCCTTCTCGACAGGTATGTGTATTCCAACATAGCATACCAATGCGCCAAGCTTGACAATCCGAACGAGAGGGAGGACCTCCGGGAATGGATTCTGAACACGGAGTTCGGAGCCTTCGGCTTGCCGAGGCCTGACCTCAACATTTTTCTCGACGTGCCGATCGGCTTCGTTGAGAACAGCCTGGAAAAGAGCAGGAAAGGCTCTGACAGGGACTACCTCAAAGGAGGCACGGACATCCATGAGGCAAGTATTGACTTTCAGAAAAGAGTTAGGGAAATATACCTGAGGCAAGCTTCTGTCGATCCCGGTCTGATAACTGTCGACTGCGCCGACGAGGATGGCGGGATGCTCCCCCCGGACGAAATATTCTCCAAAATCAAGGCTCTTACGAATAAATTTCTGACAGACTGATGGGAAAAAGCGTATCAAACAGGGCACGGCGATTGTGTGCCTTCATCATTGGCCTGGTGTTTCTCCTGGCCGGAATATTCAAACTCCTGGACCCCGTCGGGGCAGGATTGGTGGTTGAGGAATATTACAGGTTCCTTGGACTGTCATCACTCTTGCCCACAGCCAAGATCACGGGAGTCTCACTGGCTCTCCTTGAATCACTTCTGGGCGCGGCTCTGATTTCCGGCATCTGGAGAAAGGCTGTCGCCATCGCCACTACCGTCCTGGTTGTCGCGTTTACCCTTTTGACTCTAGCCTTGGCAATATTCAACCCCACCATGGACTGCGGTTGCTTCGGTGAGGTCATACACCTCTCCAACTTACAGACCTTCCTGAAGAACATCGTCCTTCTCATACTGGCTATCATCGCCTTCGTTCCCTTCAAGGATCTCGGCAGCCCCAAGAAACGCAAATATGTGTCTTTCTTCATAGCCGCGGCATCGATAGCTTGCTTCACGATCTATTCCCTCAACTCCATTCCCCTCGTTGATTACACGTCCTTCACCCCCGGAAGCGAGCTGGTCGCCAGCGATGGTGGCGGCCAGGAGTTCATGTCCACCTTCATTTATGAGAAAAACGGAGAGGAGGGCGCGTTCACCCTGGACAAGCTTCCGGACTCAACTTGGACGTATCTGCGTACCGAGACCATAAAATTGAGCAGATCGAAGACAAACCGTGAGCCTCCCGTGCTCGCTTTCACCGACTCGACGGGTAATTACAAGGACGAGCTGGCCGCCACCGGGAATGTCCTGGTCCTTTCAGTCAATGCCCCTCTCAAGCTGAAAGGTGATGACTGGACACGCCTGTCGGCCGTCACCGAGGGAGCGAGAAAAGCCGGGATCACACCTCTGCTTCTTATCAACGGGACCAAGTCAAGGCTTGACAAGATAACGACGATAGTTCCCGAAGCCAAGAATCTGCTCGAGCCGAGCATGTACTTCTCGGACAGGAAGACCTTGCTATCGATGAACCGTTCCAACGGCGGAGCCACCTGGTTCAACGACGGCGTGCTGATCCGCAAGTTCCACTCAAGCGACCTTCCGTCCGACGAGGCTCTTCTTGAGATGACAGGCGCCGACCCGACTGAAGTCATGCTTCAGACGAGCACCAAAGGACGCCTGCGTTTCCAAGGATTCCTGCTTTACACTTTAGCCCTGATGTTACTGATTTAACCGGATTCGCGATGACAGAATTGAATTCCCTTACAGCCGTCTCCCCAATTGACGGACGCTACTCATCCAAAACAGCCCCGCTCAGGGAGTATTTCAGTGAATATGCCCTCATCCGCTACAGGGTGCGTGTAGAGGTCGAGTATTTCATCGCGTTGTGCCAGATCCCCCTCCCCCAGCTTGCCAGCTTCGGAGAAGGCACCGGACGGGCTAAGGAAGATCTTTTCAAGGATCTGAGGAGCCTCTATCTCGACATGACGCCCGAGGACGCCGCCCAGGTCAAGGAGATAGAGAAAATCACCAACCATGATGTCAAAGCCGTTGAATACCACATCAAACGGAACTTTGACAACCTGGGGCTCGCCAGATGGAAAGAATTCATCCATTTCGGTCTGACTTCCCAGGATATCAACAACACATCGCAGCCCCTCATGCTCAAGGAAGCCCTTGAGAATGAATATATTCCCGCATTAAAAGAGGTCATCTCGATCCTGATGGCAGATGCGGAAGAGTGGAAAGACATCCCGATGCTCGCCAAGACTCATGGCCAACCGGCGACTCCCACCAGGCTCGGAAAAGAGATCCAGGTCTTCGTCGCCCGCCTTGAGGAGCAGACGCGCCAGTTTGACAGCCTTACTTATCCGGCGAAGTTCGGAGGCGCCACAGGCAACATGAACGCTCACAAGGTAGCATATCCCAGAATCGACTGGAAATCATTCGCTGATTCTTTCGTGGCGTCACTCGGGCTCAACCGCTCGTACCCTACAACGCAGATCGAGCACTATGACAATCTCGCCGCCATCTTCGATTGTCTTCGCAGGATCAACACGATCCTTATCGATCTTTGCCGCGACATCTGGACCTACATTTCCATGGAATATTTCCGCCAGAGAGTCGTCAAGGGGGAGGTTGGATCCTCCGCCATGCCGCACAAAGTCAACCCGATAGACTTCGAAAACGCCGAAGGCAATCTCGGCATGGCCAACGCGGTCCTGACTTTCCTGTCAATGAAGCTGCCTATCTCAAGGCTTCAGAGGGATCTGACCGACTCTACGGTCCAGAGAAACATCGGGGTTCCGGTAGCCCATGGGATGATAGCGCTGGCCTCCCTGAAAAAGGGACTCGGCAAACTCATCTTGAACAAGGACGCCATCGACGCCGACCTGCACCGCAACTGGGCGGTAGTCGCCGAGGCGCTGCAGACTATCCTGCGTCGGGAAGGATATCCCAATCCTTATGAGACATTGAAAGCCCTGACAAGGACTGGGGCCGCTATCGACGAGAAGACGATCGCCGACTTCATTGACACGCTTGAAGTCAGCGAGGAAGTCAAGGCGGAAATGCGAGCCATCTCCCCCTGGACCTACACTGGACTTTAATTCTGATTATTCGACAACGTAGACATCGTCGCCGGGTTCGGCGAAACCGAAGTTCTCCCTGGCATAACGTTCCAGGGAGTCTTTGTCTGATGTGAGGCCACGAATCTGGGTATCCATGTCACTGATCTCCTTGTTGTACTTCATGATCAGCTTGTCCTGACGCTTGATTTCCGCGCCGGCTCTCACCCAACGGACAATGTTGTTCTGGTTGACGAAACCAACCAGAAGAATGAATATTCCCGTAGCCACTATGGCATAACGGATAAAGGAGCGCTTTTCCGCGTTCTTCCCGTCGTTGTCACGATCCCAGATGTCCCTGAACTTTCCCATTGGCCTAGACGTTATTAACGCGAAAATAGTTATTTTTGTAGAATAAAAGTCAACACTGGACTAATTAAACAATAATCAGATATGAAACCCACACTACTAGTGCTCGCGGCAGGCATGGGAAGCCGCTACGGAGGATTGAAACAGATGGATGGAGTCGGCCCCAGCGGAGAGACTATCATCGATTACTCGATTTATGACGCGGTGGAAGCCGGATTCGGCAAAGTCGTCTACATCGTCAGGAAATATTTCCTGGAGCAATTCAAGGAGACCGTAAAGAGCAAATATTCCGGGATCCTCTGCCCTGACGGGACTCCCCTTGAGTTTGACTTCGTGATCCAGGAGCTGGACAAGATTCCCGCCAGGTTCACCCTCAACCCGGAAAGGGAAAAGCCCTGGGGAACAGCCCACGCGGTGCTGATGGCCAAAGATGTCATCCATGAGCCTTTCGCCGTGATCAATGGCGACGATTTCTACGGCAAAGAGTCTTTCAAGATCATCGCCGAATGGTTGAAGAACCATGAGGGAAGCGAAGGAGTCTGCTCGATCGTCGGATTCGAGCTCGACAACACCCTTTCCGAGTTCGGAAAAGTTTCCCGCGGCATCTGCCACTACGACGAGAACAAGAACCTCACCAGCGTCGTGGAGTTTGTCAACGTGGGTGCGGGACAGGACGGCAAGGTGTACGGAGACAACACCGTAACCGGTGAGACCAATGTCGAGGTGGATGCCAAAGCCCTCTGCTCCATGAATATGTGGGGATTCACCCCGGACTACTTCAAGCTCAGCTGGGAAGTTTTCGAGAAGTTCTTGGAAACCAACATAATGGAGCTCAAGAAGGAATATTACATTCCCTACGCCGTCGACTACATCATGAAGAACAACGGCTACAAGTGCGAGGTCCTCTCCACTCCCGCCCGCTGGTTCGGAGTGACTTACAAAGAAGATCGTCCCGGAGTCGTGGCCAAGTTCCAGGAGCTTGCCGACAAGGGAATCTATCCAACTCCACTTTGGAAAAAATAACCATGTCATTTTTCAAGCCTCGTAAAGTCGAGAAGAACTACGATCTTCTCTCCTCCTGCTCCTGGTACACCCCGGATGTGGGAGGCCTGTTCGCCGTCCTCGGATGGTTTCTCGCCGGTCTTATCATAGCCGCCTTGATAACGGCCCCCATGATGCTGGGAGGATCGATCCCCATGTATTATGTCATGCTGATCCTTTATCCCCTTCAGTTTGTCGCCGTATTCATATTCGTCAGGATCAAAAGTTCCAGGGATATGACCTTCGAGACCGGATATGCCCTTGACAGCAACCACTTCGGCAAATGGGGCGGGACCTTTCTCGCCGTGGCCGTCTCGGTCGCGACAATAGCCGCCGGGATGATGCTGGAAGTCGTGAACCAACACCTTCCGGACACGAAAGGGACCATCATGGAACAAATGGCCCAGATGATGGAAGGCCCTCTGTGGGCTAACCTGATCACGATGAGCATCATGGCCCCAATATGCGAGGAATGGTTGTGCAGGGGCGTCATCTTGAGAGGATTGCTTAATTACCGTCACAAGTTCCCGGCGGTTGAAGGCGAAAGGACAAGAGGCATGAGTCCCGCTCTCGCGATTGTCATCTCAGCGATATTCTTCGCCGCGATCCACGGCAATGTATGGCAAGGGATCACCGCTTTCGCGATCGGATGCCTTTTCGGATACGTGTATTACAGGACAGGATCCCTCAAGATGACGATGTTGATGCACTGCGTCAACAACACCTTCGCCGTTCTAGTGGGAAAGTATGGTTCAGAGGCCATCAAGGACGCCAAGAGCATCCTGGAGGTCGTCTCTGTCTGGCAATATGTCATAATCTTCGCCGCCAGCGCGGCCTTCCTGTGGCTCCTCGTCAACTATCTGAGGAAAATCACCCTTCAGGATCCCCAAGGCAACTGCGACGTGATTCCCTCATCCGCTGAATAAGTTGGTTGATGGTGGCGATGCGCCCCGCCATCAACAGGAACAACAAAAAAGAGCTGGCTGAAAATATCAGCCAGCTCTTTTATTTAATGCTTGTATTTACTAGAAGTACTCCTCAGTGGTGTCGTTAGCGGGCTCGGGACGGTCCTTCGGGCCATTATTGTGGCCGAAGTTCCTGCGCTCGCCGCCACGACGCTCGTCACGGCCACCGCGACGGTCGTTTCCACCACGACGCTCTCCGCCAGCATGACGGTCGCCACCATTACGGCGCTCTCCGCCATTACCGTTACCTCCGTTTCTGCGAGGCGCGCGGCTCGGCTCCGTGTAGCCTTCCGGCTTGGGCTGGAGAGCCCTCATCGAAAGCCTCATCTTGCCGGTCTTCTGGTCGATCTCAAGCAGCTTGACATCAACTTCCTGTCCGACAGCGAGAACATCCTCGACATTCTCAGTCTTGTTCCAAGCGATCTCGGAGACATGGAGAAGGCCTTCCTTGCCAGGAAGAATCTCAACGAACGCTCCGAACTCAAGGATGGAGACGATCTTGCCGTGATAAGTCTGGCCGACCTCGGGAACAGCGCAGATGCCCTGGATCCAGTCATAAGCTTTCTTCATGGCCTCGGCGTCGTTCGTGGCGATGTCCACGACACCCTTTCCGTCAACCTCGTCAATGTTCACGACAGCACCGGTCTCGGCCTGGATCTTCTGGATGGTCTCGCCACCCTTTCCGATGACAGCACCGATGAACTCCTTGGCGATCTCGAAGGAGATGATCCTCGGGACGAACGGCTTGTAATCCTCACGAGGCTTGTCGATGCACTTCATCATCTCACCCATGATGTGCATCCTGCCCTCATGAGCCTGCTTCAAAGCCTTGGCAAGAACATCATAAGAAAGGCCATCGACCTTGATATCCATCTGGGTAGCGGTGATACCGTCCTTTGTCCCGGCCACCTTGAAATCCATGTCGCCGAGGTGATCCTCATCACCGAGGATGTCGGTCAGGATGGCATAACGGCCGTTAGGATCCTTCTCGTCTGTGATAAGACCCATAGCCACACCAGCCACAGGCTTGGAGATCTTGACACCGGCATCCATCAGAGCAAGGCAACCTCCGCAGATGGAAGCCTGTGAGGATGAGCCGTTTGACTCAAGAATATCAGAGACGACACGCACAGCGTAAGGGAATTCAGGGGCCTTAGGCATGACAGCCTTAAGGGCTCTGTAAGCCAGGTTGCCATGGCCGATCTCACGACGGCCGACACTCCTCTGAGGCTTGGCCTCGCCAGTGGCGAAAGGAGGGAAATTATAGTGGAGCATGAACTGCTGGTCTCCCTGGATGAGGACCTCGTCCATCTCTTTCATGTCAAGCTTGGTGCCGAGGGTGACGGAGGCCAGAGCCTGGGTCTCTCCTCTTGTGAATATGGCAGAGCCGTGGGCGCAAGGGAGATAATCAACCTCACACCAGATCGGGCGAACCTCAGTGGTATGACGGCCGTCAACACGCAGCCCCTCGTCGAGAACGAGGTTGCGGAGGGCCTCCCTCTGCTCGTTTCCGAAATAGCGGTCGATCATCATCTTCTTCTTCTCAACCTCTTCCTCAGTCAGGCCAAGAGACTCGATAGCCTCAGCCTTGATGGCCTCGAAGCCATCCTCGCGCTCATGCTTGGGCCTCGCGGACTTGGCAAGGGCGTAGCACTTGTCATAAGCGAAGTCGTGGATCTTCTTCTTGATCTCCTCGTCTTCCTCGTCATGAGGATAGTCGCGCTTGTTGACGTCGGTGCCAAGCTCATGCATGAGCTCTTTCTGCACGCGGCAGTGGCGCTTGATCTCCTCGTGGGCGAACTTGATTGCGTCAAGCATCACATCCTCAGGAACTTCCTTCATCTCACCCTCGACCATCATGATGTTCTCCTCGGTGGCGGCGACCATGAGCTCAAGGTCGGCGTTCTCCATCTCTGAGAAAGTCGGGTTGATGACGAATTTGCCGTCGATACGGCAGACCCTGACCTCGGAGACTGGACCTCCGAAAGGCAGGTCAGAAGTAGCGAGAGCGCAAGATGCGGCCAGGCCGGCGAGAGCGTCGGGCTGGATGTCTTTCTCGGCGGAGATCAGGTTGACATTGACGAAGACCTCAAGGTGGAAATCGTCAGGCCACAGGGGGCGGATAGGACGATCCACAAGACGGGAGACCAGAACCTCATAGTCCGAAGGACGGCTCTCTCTCTTGAGGAAACCTCCAGGGAAACGGCCCGCGGCGTAATATTTCTCCCTATAGTCGACTGTAAGGGGCATGAAATCAGTGCCTTCCTTAACTTCTTTCGCGCAGGTGACAGTGGCGAGGAGCATTGTGCCTCCCATCTTGACCACCGCGGAACCGGCCGCCTGCTTGGCGAGCTTGCCGGTCTCGATCTCGATTACCCGACCGTCGGATAACTCGATTTTCTTTGTAATGACGTTCATTTAACTGCTTTTACCGCTATTTCAAAAAATAAAGGGATGGCCGCTTTAAGCGCACCAATCCCTTTGAGTGTTCCTATCGTATGCTTATCGACGGAGACCGAGCTCCTTGATAATGCTTCTGTATCTCTCGATGTCGGTCTTCTGGAGATAGTCCAGGAGCTGACGTCTCTTACCTACGAGGCGGAGAAGGGAACGGCGCGTCACAACGTCCTTCTTGTTCTTCTTCACGTGCTCAGTGAGGTGATTGATACGGTAGGAAAATAAAGCAACTTGACTCTCAGGTGAGCCGGTGTCTGTATTAGACTTCCCGTACTTTGCGAAAATCTCTTGCTTCTTGTCGGCTTGTAAATACTCTGCCATTTCGCAAAAAATTAATTGTTTAAACTGTTAAAAATAAATTAGCCCGCAAAGATAGTCATTTTTCGCGACAATGCAAGAGACTGTCTTAAATCAACCTGTATTTCCTCAATTCTTTTTCTTTAAGGCGATGTCTCGGGCAAAGGCTTTCCAAAAGAGCATGGAACTCAGGGCCATGGTTGGGATGACGCAGGTGGCAAAGCTCATGGAGGATCACATAGTCCCGCAGATTCTCCGGGACTCTGACGAGATTGAGATTCAGATTGATATTCCCTTTCCGGGAACAGCTGCCCCAATTCGAGACATTGTGCTTGATCCGGACCTGGTTGTATTCGAACGAATATTTCTTCGCGAGTTCCGAGAGTCTGGCGGGCAGGACCCGCTTCGCCTCCGCCCTCATCGCCTCTATTTCCAATGGGGTCGGCACCGGTTCGTCCTTAAACTTTTCCGACTGACGATCAATCGTTTCCAAAACCCATTGACGCTTCGCCAGGAAGAAATTAAAAGCGGTTTTGTACGGCACGATCCATGGCATGGAGACTGTCACTCCCCTGCGTGGGCTCACCCTTAAGGTAATCCTCCGGGAGCGGCGGTTTTTCCGGAAAACCACGGTTCCGATGTCAGGATCTTCGTATACTTTCTCCATAGACGCTGTAAAAGTTCCGCGAAAATAGCTATTTTTGTCTACTTATTCAGTTAAATTAACGTTATGAATACATTAAAAACCATAATCGCGGCTGTTGCCCTGGCGATCTGCGCGGCGACTGCCAGCGCCCAGACATACACTCCCTCGGAGGGCAACCTGCAAGCCCGGAAAGATTTTGTGAATGAGCGTTTCGGAATATTCCTCCACTGGGGAATCTACGCTTCCTACGCCCAGGGCGAATGGTACCTCAACACCGGCAAGCTCAACAAGGACGAGTACGCCAAGGCCGCGAGCGCTTTCTACCCCATCAATTTCAATGCGGAAGAGTGGGTCAAGGCTTTCAAGGATGCCGGAGCTGGTTATGTGACAATCACTTCCCGCCACCACGACGGGTTCTCGATGTTCGACACGAAGGCCTCCGACTACAACATCGTCAAAGCCACTCCATACGGGAAGGACGTGATGAAGGAGCTCGACCAGGCCTGCCTTAAGGAAGGACTCAACCTGCAGTTCTACTACTCCATCCTGGACTGGATCAGGGAAGACTATCCTCTGGGAGAGTCCGGACGGTTCTCCGGCCGTAAGGGAGACTCACAGGACTACGACAGCTACTTCGCTTTCATGAAAGCCCAGGTCAAGGAGCTCCTCACCCAGTACCATACCCGCGCCCTTTGGTTCGACGGCTACTGGGACCACAAGAGGGACGCGGTTCCCTTCGACTGGAGGATGCCGGAGTTCTACGAATACATCCATTCAATTGACCCCGACTGCCTGATCTGCAACAACCACCACATCGCCCCGATCGTCGGAGAAGACTACCAGACCTTCGAAAGGGATCTCCCCGGCAGGAACACAGCCGGATATTCCGAAGGACAGGAAGTCAGCCAGCTCATCCCGGTCGAGATGTGCCAGACGATGAATCACTCATGGGGATATAGCGTCGCCGATCAGGACTACAAGTCAGTCGGAACCTTGGTCCGCCTGCTCGCCCAATGCGTCTCGATGAACTGCAATATGCTCATGAATATCGGACCCCAGGCCAATGGGGAAATTCCGGCCGCCGCGCTTGAGCGCCTGAAGGGAATGGGAGAATGGATGAAGGTCAACAGCGAGTCCATCAAGGGCTGCGGCCCCGGCCCTATAGCCGAGCAGGAGTGGGGTGTCAGCACAGCCCCCATCGGGAACGCTAAGACATTCTACCTCCACCTGTTCAAGTCTCCCGGAGCGGTGATCGAGATCCCAGTCTCGAAAAGGGCCCGGGTGCTGAGTGTCACGGCCTTGTCCGACGGGAGCAAGATCGCCACAAAGAAAGTTGGCGAAAGGCTTTTCGTCACTGTTCCAGGCGAGTTGCCTGCTGACTCCGACTATGTCATAAAAGTAACTCTCAAATAATGAGGTATTTCCTTAGTATTTTGCTTCTTTCCGCCCTTTCGTTAGGGATCATCCGGGCGGAAACTCCTATCTCAAAAAACGGTTATTTCTGCGCCAAGCCAGGGACTGTCCTCCGTTATGAGCGATATGCCCCGGACGGCAAGCATTGGTGGAACCAGAGCACGAAGATCGACTCGACAGCTTTTGGGGAAGACGGGACCATTAAAGTCGGTTTCACCAGCACGGTCAAATCAATCGACGTAAAGGCTCCGATCAAAGGATCGGTCTCATCCTGTGCCTTTGTCCGCAAGGATGGCACAGTTGAGATCAACATAGCCGAAGCCGCCGCCACGGTGGCAAAGAACAGGTACTCGGCCTTCAAATTCAAGGCTTCCGGAGGCATGTCTTCCTTGTCCCCAAATGTCAAACCCGGGGACACGCTTGATGAGATTCATGGCAAAGTCGAGTGTGCCGGCATGAAACTGACCATCGACTACACCGAGAGCAAAGTGTTGAGGAGGGAGAAAGTGACTGTACCCGCCGGGACATTTGACTGCATCGTCGTGCAAGAGCGGAAGGTCGAGAAAGCCCCCCTGATGAAAAGGGACAGTATCACTCTGACTTGGTACGCTCTCGGATACGGTTTCGTGCGCCATGACTCACTCTTACCGGATGGAAGCGTGGAAAGCTCCGAGCAACTAGTCTCCATAAGCCATTGATATTGACGATTCTCATATTCCTCTTGGCATCCATCATGCCGGTCCAGCCCCGCGAGGCGTATTTCAACACTTCGGAAGGGACTGTCCTGACGTACGAGCGGATAGAGACAAAAACAGGCAAACGGTGGTGGAGCCACACGGAGACCGTGGATTCCGTCATAGCCACACCAAACGGAGGAGCGATTGTCCACATGACCGTGAAAATGATTCCGGACAAGAAGAAAGTCCCCATTAAGAAACCCGTGTCTTCATCAGCGGTTATCCGCCCCGACGGGACTGTCGAAGTCAACGTCGCCGAGCTCGCGGGCGAGACCGCCAATCAGAAATTCTCGGCATTCAACTTCAAGACTACCGGAGGAGTCTCCCTCCTGTCGCCAAGTCTCAAGGCGGGCGACTCGCTTAAGGATATTCACTCAAAAGTGACCTGGAAGGCGTTCAGTTACAGCATCAACTACATAAAACGGAAAGTGATCCGCGAAGAGCGGATCACTGTTCCGGCAGGAACTTTCGACTGCATAGTGCTGGAGGAATGGAAGGTCGAGAAAGGCCCTCTGTCCAATGACACCCACAGGAACCTCAACTGGTACGCCCTAGGGTACGGACTCATCCGGCACGACACCTTCTATTCGGATGGAGTCCAAACCACAGAGTGGCTGGTCTCCGTGAAGAGATAAGACTCCTAAACTCCTCCGAAAGCGCTGTAGCCGCCGTCAACAGGAATCACGACGCCTGTGACGAAAGAGGAGATATCACTTAGCAGATACAGCATCGTACCGACCAGGTCTTCCGGTTCCCCGAACTTATGGGTCGGTGTGTTCGCTATGATCTTCTTTCCCCTGGGCTTCAATGCGCCGGTCTCCTCGTCAGTGAGCAGGAAACGGTTCTGGTCCGTGAGGAAGAATCCGGGGGCGATGGCGTTGCAGCGGATGCCCATCTGGGCCACGTGCACGGCGTACCACTGGGTGAAATTGTTGATCGCTCCCTTGGCCGCCGAATACGCGGGGATCTTTGTGAGAGGGCGTATCGAGTTCATCGAGGAAATGTTCAGGACATTTCCTTTCCCGGCCTCCAGCATGTCTTTGGTGAAGATCATCGTGGCCAGCAAAGTACCCTTGAAATTAAGGTCGAACACCTGGTCGAAACCAGACAGGTCAAGGCCATAGAAAGTGTCCGTCAGGTCATCCCCGGGACTCATCTGCTCCACTTTGCTGGTGGCTTTGGGAGAGTTGCCGCCGGCACAGTTGATCAGGATGTCCACCTTGCCGAGCTTCTCATGAATCTGTTCCAGGGCGGCCTCAAGGGCAGCTTTGTCAAGGGTACTTGCGGAAATGCCAAGGCATTTGACTCCGAATTCTTTTGCGATCGCTTCACCTTTTTCCGGATTGGAAGTTGAGCGACTGATAACGGCGAGATTGACACCAGCCTGGGCCAGCCCCCTCGTCAAAGCGGTTCCGATTACTCCGAAACCACCGGTTATCACACAATTTCGACCCTTCAGGTCATCAAATGAATATCTCATGGCTTTTAGTTTTCTTACCGCATAGTTACGAAAAAAGATCGAGATTTCCGATGTAATCGTGATAAACATTTTTTTCGTGAATACACTTTATATGCGTGTAATAGTTCATTCTCTTAAAGTGACCGCTCTGCCAGGCTTGCCATTATTGGCCATGATCGCATGATTTGCGGGCCGGTCAGCCTTCAAGGGACTTTTTCCATTCGGCCGGATTCAGGCCTGTCATCTCCTTGAAGTTACGATAGAAGGCGCTGCGAGAAGAAAAACCGCTTTCCACGGCGATTTCCGTGACACTCATTTGAGGATTATCCTTCATCAGTTTCTGCGCGTAGCGGACACGGTAGCCGTTAATCATGTTAGAGAAATTATCACCGGAAAGGCTCTTGATGATAGCGCTGATATACGTCCTGTTGGTGGCCAGACGGGCGGCGATGTCAGTGACTCGAAGATCCGGCTGCTTGAAAAGTTCCTCTTTTTCAATGATTTGAGCAAGTTGTTCCGTGAGTTGCAACGAGACCGGTGTGCCTTCCGTTCCCTCCACAGGAACTGACCTGTCTTTCTTCCAGATGATAAGGATTGCTCCTGCCGAGAGCAGCAGCAGGCAAATGGCAAGGATCCAGGGCAAGGGGAATACGGATTTTGACCTCGCTTCCGTGCGGAATGCCCAGATCTCCCGGCTGGTGATGAAATTTTGCGTTGAGGCGCTCTTCCCCACATTCCCGCCCGGCAACACAATGGTTCCGTCAGGGAGCAAAGCAAAAGCGTCTGGTTGCGGGAAGGAACCCTTAATTTCCGTCAGCGTCACTTCAGCCTTGTCGCCATCGAAAATGGGATCATAACAGATGCGAGCCACGCAGACATTCCTTTCGGGGTCAAAACCTATTGAATAGGCGCTCCGCCGGCTGCGGTCAACGGCCAGTTGACCCCAGACATAGTCCCCGGCTTCCGAGCACGCCGGAAGCGGCTGGTCTGTTTCCAGCAAGGAAAAATGTTCACCCTCTATGTGCAGGATGCCCCACTCTTGTCTTTCCCGGTGCCTTGCCAGCACCAGGAAGGCGTATTCACCGATGGAAAGGGAGGTCCCGCGAGAGACACATTCCCACTCATCCAGCAATGGTTCATGAAAAGGATCTCCGTTCAAACGGTCCACTGTGCCGTCTGATGGATTACCGTAATTATCCCGGCCGGAAAAGATAATAGCGTTGTCTTCAGAAGAAGCCAGAATCAAGGGAATGCTGCGCTGTACCGTAACCTCCTTCAAGAAAGAGAAGCCTTCTCCGGGAATATAGATTTCAACCGCGTCCGGTGCGTACCAATTGCCGCTTACCACCGCTCTTCCATCCGGTAAGGCCATGGCAGACACCCCCGACCGTTTGCGGTCCAAGACGCCTTCAGCGGTAAAACTGTGCGTGACAGGGTCGTATATTTCCACGCCCCAGCTCTGGCCGATCCCAAAGGCTTCCGCGCTGCCGCCGCCCAACATCACCTTCCCGTCAGGCAGAAGGGTGAAGAATCCGTGGTCGTGGGGGTATTTCATAGGAACATCATGCCACGTTCCATCCTTTAGATACCAGGTCGACGGCGACGGCAAAAATCCGTCCGTATGTCCGCCAAAGAGGGTGAGTTCCCCATTCAGGGTTATAGCGCACACCGTGTGCAGAGGCTGCGGCAGATCAGGGAACCGCTCCGCCCCGCCGCCGGTGCTATGTGAGCAAGCGGCGGTGAGCACGGCGATCAGGATGAGGGATAAGCGCTTCACTATCGCAAAGATAGCGAATTATTCATAGTCTTGGACTAGACGCAGGGCAGCAAAGTTGGAGAAATAAAAGCTATTGTTACCCAAATTTGAACTGCCAAAGCCCAACGTTGTGCCGGAGCCGCCTATTGTCGCCCAAAGACGGACCGTCCCATTGGTCTCTGAATGGGTTTCATCAATATAGAGATAAACGGTAGCGCCAACATTATATGTCCAATCTCTATCGCCCCGGTCTCTATAATAGCCTCCGGCTCCCATTGCCACATAGTTGTCGTTGCAATTGAATTTTACGCCGTTGTTTGAGCCGGTAACCCACTCACGCTCGCTGGCATAGAATAGTTCCTGTACTTCCGCGCGGGTGGGAATGCGCCATCCTGGCCATGTCGCTCCGGCGGTTCCTCCTTCCGTATTATCCACATTCTGGTCATACGAGTATTCGCTGGACGATCCTACATTGAATTCCGCCCATTTGACACTCAGTCCAAGATTTTTCCAGGAATGCCCGTTCGTGGAACCTGTCGCTGAAGCCGTCGCCATGTCGGAAGTGAGGGTAATCGTCTTTCCATAGACAGTTCCCGGCGTGTAATTGGTTGTATTGGTTGACACCAACCGGGTGTATTGGCCTCCGTCCTCATCCTCGGCATGCGCCATCAGGCTCGTGGAAGTACTGTTGTAAACGGCAAAATAGCCGGCATACGTTCCGCTTTCATCGTCTTCAGCAGTGACATTCACCACATCTGTGGAAGGGTCACTTCCGCTTACGGTTCCGTTCGCGGCAATGCTTACAGTCTTGTACACTCCGCCAGCTGAATCCATACCGATGGTTGTGATGGCTTTTGATGTGCTTACGAAACGGAAACGTAGATAACTCAAGATGTGCGTGGCAAGGTTCCCGATAGTCGCGGTGGTCTGGTTTGCGGTCAGCTCAATGGCTGATCCTTTGAGAATGTCGTGTTCAAGGGCATCGGCCAGGGTGCTTCCTCCTGGAGTGTTAAGGTTCAGGGTGATGACGCCTGACGATACGCTCACGAAGCCCTTGTCCAGGGATGTCTTACTCACCGCATAAGGAATATATGTCCCGGCAACGACCGGATCCGTGGAAGAGAAGCTTCCGGAGCTTGTTCCGGCCCCGGCCGTAAGGGTGAGCGCAATGGTTGTCCCGTCGTTTTTAATCAGGAAAATCTGATCGCCGGTTTCCCAAATGGCGTCTGTAGATCCATAAGAAACCCTTGTTCCAGATTCATCGGTTACTTCCTGATTCCTGGTTACGGCAGAGACTCTGATCGTGACGTTGTCTTCCGAGTTGTCCTGAAGAGAAAGGTTTTGTGTATCAAGTAATTCCTGTGCGCATCCTGCCACAATGACCGCTAATATAGCTGTAGATGCGTTTAATATGATCCGTTTCATAATCTTACCAAATAGTACCGTTATCATCCGCATCACTTTCATTAACTCCGGATCCAGACAAACTGGCTCCATTGCCGCTGATGGAAAGGATCCCCCCTTCCATCTGGATTCTAAACACCTCGGTTTCAGGTGAAGAATAGCATTCTTTCCTTTTTGTTTTAGTCATGTCTTCGCATTTATTAACTGCGCAAATATAAAGAACACGACTATCCCTTCTGTCCCGCTATAACAAAACCAATATCCCAAATTGTTAAATGATTTGAGATGCTATTTTGTCTTGAATCGGGGGGGGGGGGGCAAACAGGCCTTCCCTGCACCTGGGAAGGTATTGGTGGAAGAAAATGGATCAGGCAGTATAAGTTCCTGACACAGTGTCGCCGCCGTGGCCTGTCCAGTTGGTGTGGAAGAACTCGCCGCGGGGACGGTCCGTCCTCTCGTAGGTGTGGGCGCCGAAATAATCCCTCTGGGCCTGTAGCATGTTGGCCGGAAGTCTCTCGGTGCGGTAACCGTCGTAATATTCAAGGGCAGCCGTCATGCAAGGAGCCGGAACACCATTGACAATAGCCTGCGAGACGACATTTCTCCAGCCCTTCTGGGCATCCGAGAGTTTCTCCTTGAAATAAGGATCCAGCAGGATGTTCGCCAGGGCGGGATTCTTGTCGAAAGCCTCCTTTATCTTCCCGAGGAAGACGCTCCTGATTATGCAGCCGCCTCTCCACAGAAGGGCGATCCCGCCATAGTTAAGATCCCAGCCATATTCCTTCGCGGCGGCCCTCATAAGGGAATATCCTTGGGCGTAAGAGACAACCTTGGAAGCGAAAAGCGCCCGGCGAAGGTCCTCCAGGAAAGCCTTCCTGTCGCCAGTAAACCGCACAGGCTCAGGTCCTTCCAGAATCTTGGAGGCTTCCACCCTCTCCTCCTTCAAAGCGGAGAGGCAGCGGGCATAGACCGACTCGCTGATCAGCGTCAGCGGCTCGCCCAGGTCAAGGGCGGAGATAGCGGTCCATTTGCCGGTCCCCTTCTGGCCAGCCGTGTCGAGAATATAATCAAGCACATAGCGTCCGTCCTCATCTTTCTTGGCGAGGATGTCGCGGGTGATCTCTATCAGGTAGCTGTCGAGGTCTCCTTTGTTCCACTCGGCGAAAGTCTCGTGCATCTCCTCATTGGTCATCCCAAGGATGTCCTTCATGATCTGGTAGCACTCGCAGATCAGCTGGATGTCCCCGTACTCGATGCCGTTGTGGACCATCTTGACAAAGTGGCCCGCTCCGCCCTGGCCAACCCAGTCGCAGCAGGGGGTGCCGTCGGCTACCTTAGCGCTTATTTCCTGGAATATAGGCTTCACAAAAGGCCATGCGGCGGGAGATCCGCCCGGCATCATGGAAGGGCCCTTCAGAGCGCCTTCCTCTCCACCGGAGACTCCGGTGCCAATATATAGAAGTCCCTTGCTTTCAACATATTCCGTCCTTCTCGCAGTGTCGGGGAAATGGGTGTTGCCACCGTCGATGATAATGTCACCCTTATCCAGGAGAGGGATCAGTTTCTCGATGAAGTCATCGACCGGCTTCCCGGCCTTGACCATCAGGAAAACCTTGCGGGGACTCTTCAAAGAAGCTATGAAGTCCTCCAGCGAATGCGCTCCATAGAAGTTAAGGCCCTTGCCTCGACCTTCCATGAAATGGTCAACTTTCTCAACCGTACGGTTATACACGCTGACATGGAAGCCCTTGCTCTCCATGTTCAACGCCAGGTTCTCACCCATCACCGCCAATCCTACAAGTCCGATGTCTGATACCGCTTTCATTTCTTACTATCTATTATTTCTGATTATTATTCATTTATCGCGGTGACGACTGGCATGCCAGCCGTCATGATTTGAATCGTGAAGGATACGCCCAGAGCCCGAGGGCGGGATTGGAGATGTAATAAACCTCCTCGCCATCAGGCATCATGTTCCATCCATCTGTCATTTTATCAATAGGATACCGCCTCAAAGCCTCATCCAAGTCACCCCAGGCGAATCCAACGCTTTCTATCTCTTCCCTGGTCATATCCGGACCGGGGCAATATGTGATCCTGAACCGCCCCTCAGACGATCCATGGATCAAGTGAGCCGAGGCCCCGAGGTTATCCTGCAAGTCCTTGTTGGCGGCTGTCGCCTCCAAGGTGTGAGGAGTGCCTTTGTAGCCATATTTCCGGATCAAGGAATCAATGGTGGGGTCTTCCCCGAACTCCTTCAGAGCCGGAGCCAGGATCACCAGATCCGCCCCATCAGCGAGAGCCATGCGAGTCCTGTAGACCGCCTTGTTGCCGAGCCAGGTGCTCTTGAACTCCGACGGATCCAGATACACGACACATTTGCGGATCTCATGGTCCACCATTATGAAATTGGTCTCCAAAGAAAGCGCGGAAGCCTTCTCGAAGCACTCGAAATCATCTCCGATGAAAAGTCCCCTCGTCACCATCTCCCCGGTCCTGGAGTCCTTATCCCTGACCGTAAGCACATAGACTATAGGGAGTTCCGGAATAAAATGAGTCCTGGCATATTCCAGGACATCACGAACCGGAGTCTTAGCCCGGCCCATGATCCTCTCCATCCCGTAGGAAGCTCCCAGGAAATGGCTCTTGTTGATGCCCTCGGATCCTCCAACCCCCACGAAAATATTCTTCGTGTAATTGGCCATTCCGATTACCTCATGGGGGACAACTTGGCCTATAGATAGAATAAGGTCAATAGAAGGATCGAGAAGGAGCTTGTTGACCTGGGCCGGCCAGGTGTAACTGACCTTGCCTTCGGAAACCTCTTCGACATAACTTGCCGGCACTTCCCCGACTGTGACAACATCGTTTCTCCAGTCATGGACCCGGAACTTCTCAAGCGGAACCCCTTGATACATAGAGGCTATCTGCTCCTCCGTCATAGGAGAATGGGTACCGAGAGCCGGCATCACATCTGTCAGAGAGTCTCCGAAATAATCATTCACCATGGATGTGATGGGGCCGGCGTACGAGTTCAGCCTGGTGTAATCGGGTGGGATAGCCAAAACTCTTTTACGGGGACCTATCCGGTCGAAAACATCCTTCAACGCGGCCCGGACCTCATCCGCCGTGATGACATCTGTCTTTGTTCCCTTGGCGTAATATAGCATAACCTAGCGTTTTACCCTAGCGTTGCCGTTCCAGATGCTCCAGACCTGCTCCTCATCGGCTGGTTGTGCGTAATCTGTCAGGAAAGTCGTGGCGAGGGCGCCGCAAGCCCATCCGAACTGGATCCATTTCTCAGGCTCCCAGCCTCTCAAGATGGCGTACAAAAGACCTCCGACAAAGCCGTCTCCCCCACCGATACGATCCAGGACATGGATCTCGCGTGGCTCCACGACATGCCAAGTCTCCCCTTCCAGCATTATCGCTCCCCAATTGTGGCTGTTGGTGTTGTTCACCTGCCTCAAAGTGGTGGCGAAAACCTTGGCTGAAGGATATTCAGCTTTAACCCGGCGGATCATCTCCTTGAAGCCGTCGATCTTGGCAGCGATGTCTTTCCCTCCGGCCTCCGGGCCCTGGATGCCGAGACAAAGCTGGAAGTCTTCCTCATTGCCGATCAGGATGTCCGCAAGGGAGCAAATCTCGCTAAAAACAGCGCGGAGCTCTTCCTCGCGACCAACCCAGAAAGACGCCCTGTAGTTGAGGTCGAAACTGATCGCGGAGCCATATTCCTTGGCTTTGCGAGCTATTTCAAGGCAGAACCGGCTGGTGTCCGGACTCAGGGCGGCGATAAGGCCGGAAAGATGTACTATCTGGACGCCTTCCTTCCCGAACACCCTGTCAAGATCGAAATCCTTGACATTCAATGTCCTACCGACTTCCCCAGCACGATCATTCCAGACTCTCGGGCCGCGGGAGCCGTAGCCGCCGTCGGCCACATTGATCTGGTGGCGATACCCCCAAGGACCGCCCTGGGGAACCTCAGGCCCCTCGAAATCCATCCCGCGGGAGCGTAGATTGGACTTTATGAAAGCGGCGAAAGGACTGCCTTCTACGAAAGCGGTCAGGACTTTCACCGGAAGGCCAAGATAAGATGATATGCTGGCCACATTGGTCTCGGCGCTCGTCGCCTGGAGGCGGAAAACGTCACTCGAATGGACAGGCTGCCCGCTGTCCGGGCATAAACGCAACCCCATGCTGGTAGGGACCAGCATGGAGTAGCGGCAGTTTTCCCGAAGATGGCTATTCATCGTTATTCTTTCTCCATTGACTTGATTATGCCCTCATTGACGGCGCGGAGTTTCTTCTCGTCCATCTTGATGACCTTGCGGTCATAAGTCATCAGGCCGTTGACCTCGATCTCGACGTCGGTGGTCTGGGTATAGACAGCGGCGGAGCAACCCTGCTTGATGAGCTGCTTAAGCTGCTCGGCGAAATCGGCATATTCAGCCAGGACCTCGTCACCGCTCTTGTACTGGACATATCCCCAGTTCTTGTCGGCCTGCCAGAGGTGACCCTCAACCGGGAAGCCGATGCCACCATACTCACCCAGCACATTGATCATGGCCTTGTCCCACATCCTGAAAGCGGGATAAGGGTAATGGTGGTTGTCCAGGATGTCTCCGACACCCTCTTCCCAGTTTCCACCGGAAGACTGGTTGACAAGACGGGTGGGATCGGTCTTCTTCGTGAAGGCAACGACATCCTTGGTGTCGAACTGGCTCCAGGCCTCGTTGAAAGGCACCCAGACGGCGATGCACTGGAACTTCTTGAACTGGTTCAGGATCTCTCCCCACTCCTTGTAATAATTGGCCTTGGCCTCGGGGGATGCCGGCCAGTCTTCACCTTCTCCATAATAATACATACCCCATCCCTTGCTCACGGCGAAGGAAGGCATGTCCTGCCACACGATCATTCCGAGCTGGTCGCAGTAATAATACCAGCGGTCGGGCTCGACCTTGACGTGCTTGCGGATCATGTTGAAGCCGAAATCCTTGGTCTTCTGAATATCAAACTTGAGAGCCTCATCGGTCGGGGCGGTGTAAAGCCCGTCGGGCCACCATCCCTGGTCGAGGGGGCCAAGCTGGAAGATAGCATCGCCGTTCAAACCCATCAGAAGGGTGTTGCCGTTCTTCCTGTAGGCGGAGACTTCCCTCATCGGAGCGTAAGCTGCCACCCTGTCGATTACCTTTCCGGCACGAAGTATTTGAATATCAAGGCCATAAATATAAGGAGACTCCGGAGACCAGAGTTTGGGGTTCCTGACGTTGAGGGTCACTGTACCTCCAGGAACCGTCATCCCTGAAGCCAGGACTGAATACATCCCGTCCGCGGCGGGCTTGGCGGCATTGGCGGTCTCGGTCGAATAGCCTATGCCTCCGTCAAGAAGGTAGACCTTGACGACATCGCCCTCCTGGACACCGGCGGCGTCCACGGTGACATTGATAGCCTTGTCAGCGACGCAAGACACGACATTGTAGTCGGTGATATGCGAGGGAGCGACAGGTTCGATCCACACGCTCTGCCATATTCCCGAGACAGAAGTGTACCAGATGCCGTTAGGGTTCTTGACCTGCTTGCCGCGAGGCTGGAAATCATTGTCGGAAGCGTCCTCAACCCTCACAACGAGGGAGTTGGCCCCGCTCTTGACATAAGGCGTGACATCCAGCGAGAAACGGGTGTAACCGCCGGTGTGGGAACCGACCTTTATGTCGTTGACGAAGACCTCAGCCTTCCAGTCAACCGCGTCGAAATTGAGGATCAACCTCTTCCCCTTCCACGCCGAAGGGACCGAGAACGAGGTGCTGTACCAAAGGGCATCATCCGGGGTCAAGGCTTTACCGACTCCCGAGAGAGACGACTCGATAGCGAAAGGGACAAGGATCTTACCGTCAAAAGTCTTGGGGCAAGCCTCGGATTTCGCCGTCACAGCATAATCCCATAAACCGTTGAGTGACTTCCAGTCAGGTCTGAGCATCTGGGGACGGGGGTACTCGGGACGGGCGTTTGTGGGGGAGACTTCCTCGGCCCACTTGGTCTTGATCCTGTTTCCGGCGGGGGCCCAGCCCTGGGCGGAGATCGTTCCGGCAACCGCTACGAGAGCGGCAAGAAGAGTGATGAATCTTGGTTTCATTATTTGTGTCAATTAATATGTCAAGTGTTATCTACAAAGATACTCAATTCACACGAATTTTTTATTAAATTTGTGTGATATGATTTCTCTAGTCCTGTGCATCATCGCCCTGGTCCTGGGTTACCTCCTCTACGGCAAGTTCGTGGAGAAGGTTTTCGGACCCGACAGCTCCCGTCCTACCCCGGCCGTTTCGAAGGCCGACGGTGTTGACTTCGTAGCCTTGCCGACGTGGAAAGTATTCATGATCCAGTTCCTCAACATCGCTGGAACCGGTCCCATCTTCGGAGCCATCATGGGAGCCAAGTTCGGACCTGCCGCCTACTTGTGGATAGTGTTCGGCTGCATTTTCGCGGGAGCTGTCCATGATTATCTCTCCGGCATGCTTTCCGTTAGGCACGACGGAGTCGGGCTGCCGGAAATTATCGGAATATACCTTGGCAAAGGGGTTAAGAATGTCGCCCTGGTATTCACTGTCCTGCTTCTGATCCTGGTCGCGGCGGTCTTCGTCTACAGCCCGGCTATCATCCTGGGAGACATGACCGGCGACGGGGCCAGAGGATCCGTCATGCTCTGGGTAGTCATCATCTTCGCCTATTACTTCATCGCGACGATGCTCCCCATCGACAAGATCATCGGGAAAATCTATCCCCTTTTCGCTTTCGCGTTGATATTCATGGCGCTTGCCCTGTTGGTCGGGCTCTTTGTCAAGTGGCCCTCCATCCCTGAGCTCTGGGACGGCCTTGAGAATATGGGCCCCTCCGTGGGCGTCAAGGGCCAGCCTATATTCCCTTGCCTATTCATCACCATCGCCTGCGGAGCGATCAGCGGCTTCCACGCCACCCAGAGTCCCCTGATGGCCCGCTGCATCGAGGACGAGAAACTCGGAAGGCCTATCTTCTACGGATCAATGATCACCGAGGGCCTTGTCGCCCTGGTCTGGGCCGCTGTCTCTTCCTACTTCTTCTTCGACGGAGGAGCCGCCGAATGCGGTTCAGACTTATCCGCGGCCGCTCCCACAGTGGTGACGACGGTCTCTAAGTCATGGCTTGGCCTGCTCGGCGGAATACTTGCCATCCTCGGAGTGGTAGCTGCCCCCATCACCAGTGGAGACACTGCCCTGAGAAGTTCCAGGCTCATCATAGCGGACTTCCTCAAGATGGACCAGAAGCCCATCGGGAAGCGTTTGTTGATAAGCATTCCCCTATTCATTGTCACCGCCCTCCTGCTTTGGTTCAACATCGCCGATTCAAGCGGATTCAACACGATCTGGAGATACTTCGGCTGGGCCAACCAGACCTTGGCAGTGTTCACTCTCTGGGCTATAACCGTCTACCTCATCTCGGCCAAGAAAGGTTACAGCTACCTCATCAGCGGCATTCCCGCCGCCTTCATGACTGCGGTCAGCGTCACCTTTATCCTGGTGGACAAGGTGGGCTTCGGCATCAACGCCGCGACAGCTCCATGGATCGGGCTCGCGACCTTCGCCGTCGCCGCCGCCGTGATCTCCGGCCTCAAGATGAGGCATGACAATAAACTGAAAGACAACAAATAAACATTACAGGATATGTACGACTCCACCCGCGGGCTTTGGATAGCCCATTGCGAAAACGGACCTCTCTCGATTGTCGGGAAGATGGCCAACAGACACGGACTTGTGGCCGGAGCCACCGGTACCGGAAAGACCGTCACCTTGCAGGTCATGGCCGAAAGTTTCTGCCAGGCCGGTGTCCCTTGCTTCATGGCAGACATGAAGGGCGACCTCTCTGGAATATCCCAGGCTGGTCGTACCAGCGGCTTCATCGAGAAGAGAATGCCTGAGTTCGGGATTGAGAATCCCCAGTTCCAGAGCTGCCCGGTGAGGTTCTACGATGTGTTCGGAGAGCAGGGCCATCCGATGAGGTGCACCATCTCCCAGATGGGTCCCCAGCTCCTGACTCGTATCCTCGGGCTCACTGATGCCCAGGAGGGAGTTCTCAACATCATGTTCCGTATCGCCGATGAAAGAGGTCTCCTGCTTGACGACATCAAGGACATGCGGGCTTGCCTGACCTATATTTCCCAGCACGCCTCCGAGTATTCACAGGTATATGGCAATATCGCCACGGCATCTGTCGGAGGCATCCAGAGAGCCCTTCTGACCCTTGAGAACGAGGGAGCGGACAAGCTTTTCGGCCAGCCGTCGTTCGACATCTACGACCTTCTCTCGACAGAGGGAGGCAAGGGGGTAATGAGCGTCCTCGCCGCCGACAAGCTGATGCTCAAGCCGAAACTCTACTCAACCTTCCTTCTCTGGCTGCTGTCAGAACTTTATGTCACGCTCCCCGAGGTCGGAGACATGGATCTGCCGAAACTGGTCTTCTTCTTCGACGAGGCCCACATGCTCTTCGACGACACGACCAAGGCCCTTACCGACAAGATCGAGCAGGTTGTCCGCCTTATCCGAAGCAAGGGTGTCGGAGTCTATTTCGTGACCCAGAGCCCGACTGACATCCCGTACAACATCCTCGGCCAGCTCGGAAACCGCGTCCAGCACGCTTTGAGGGCTTTCACGCCCAGGGACCAAAAGGCTGTCCAGGTCGCGGCTGACACTTTCAGGACCAACCCCACGTTCAACACTTATGAGGCTATAACCAACCTCGAGACCGGAGAGGCGCTGGTATCCTTCCTCGACGAAAAGGGAGCGCCCAGCATCGTGGAGAAGGCCAAGATCCTGTTCCCGTTGAGCCAGATCGGGGCGATCTCAGAAAGCCAGAGGGACCAGATCATCAAGCAGTCAAGGGTTTACGGCAAATACGACAAACTCATCGAGCGTGAGAGCGCCTTCGAAGTCCTGATGGCTGAGAAAGAGGCTGAGGCTAAGCGGAAAGAAGATGAGGCCGGAAAGGGAAAGAAAGGCAGGGATGCAGCTGTCCCCGTGGATGATGCCGTACCAGAGAAAGCCGCGAAATCCACCAAGGCAGCGAAAGTTCCTTCGACCAAGAAGAAGAGCGGGATCATGAGTAAGGTAGTCAAGGCTGTGATCACTGCCGTGACCGCTACAGCCGCCACGGCGATCGGCAATGAGGTCTCCAACAAGGTGACAGGCAAGAAGTCCAAGACCACCACGAAAGACAGCGCAGGCAAGGTCGTCAAGAACGCCACCAGCGCCGCCACCAGGACAATCTCCCGAGAAATCACCCGCTCAATCCTCGGCAACCTGATCAAGTAGCCGCCATCCTGAAGGTATTGTCATCCTGAGCGAAGCGAAGGATCTGTGACCCGCTGTCTAGTCCTGAAATAAGTTTACCGATGTTGAACAATAATTAGTTAGGACGAAGATGTCCTGATATCGGTTTACAGTAATGTGGCGAATATACGACATTTTCGCCACATTATTATTGTGGCACCGCCGCCTCGCATCGCC
>JAGAFU010000024.1 GCA_017627955.1 Bacteroidales bacterium
AACAAGAACGTCGTATGGAGCTCCTCTGACGAGGCTGTCGCCACTGTCACACAGACAGGAAGGGTAGAGGCGATCGCTCCTGGAACAGCCACGATCACAGCCACCGCAGCCGACGGCAGCGGAATATCCGCGTCCTGCGAAGTCACGTCAGAGAGCCTCACCCCCGGAACCCCTGTCTCAAAGATCGAGATCAAGGACCCTGACGGCAAGGTAGGATTCCACTGGCAATATATTACCGCGACCGACTACACCTGCCAGCTCACCGCTGTCGTGTCGCCCGACAATGCGACCAACAAGGCAGTCAAATGGAAGAGCAGTGACACGGATGCGCTTACAGTCGACTCCAACGGTAAGGTGACATTCAAGAAAGAATCATTCGACGCCTACGTCACCGCAACCGCGGCGGACAAGAGCGGAGTGACAGCGAAGATGTTTTTCTCTATCAACGAAGCCAGGGCTGAAAAAATAAGTTTGACAAGCAGTGGAGGTACAAGTTATTTCCAGACAAGGCCGAACGGCGCGTTCAAGGTCACTGCCAAGCTTACTCGTACTAGCGACGGGAGGTCTGTTTTCAATAACAAGGTGACCTGGTCCTTGAGTTCCAATGCCAGCTCATACGCCAAGATCGAGTCTTCCACCGACCTGACCTGCACCATAAGAGGGCTTAAAGAAATACCCAAGGGCCAAACTGTGATCCTCACGGCCACCGCCAAGGATGCCAGCGGGAAAGTGGTCTGCGAGGTTACACAACCAATCTATGTTAAAGGTAACCCTTATATCTCGAAGATCTCTATCACTACTGGCGGTTCCACGACAGTAGGAAGCGGTTGGCCTACAACAGCAACGGTACTGCCAGAGACTGCGGATGTCAAGAAGGTCGAATGGGTAACCTCTGATAAAACCGTCGTGGAGCTGACATACCCTACACCTTCGGACAAGAGAACGGTGTTTTTCAACGGGAAGAAGAAAGGTAAAGCCACAATCTACTGCAGGGCAACCGACGGAAGCGGAGTCGTTTCCAACTCCTTCGTCATGTATGTCAACTAGTCTTCAGTCTTACGTACTATGCCTCAATAAACCCGGGGACCGAAAATGGCTGTGCCGATGCGGACGATGGTCGCTCCGTGCTTGACAGCGAGAGGCCAGTCATGGGACATTCCGATGGAAAGCTCAGTGAAGTCTGGAAGATCGAACCGATCTTCCAGACTTCTTTTAAAAGACTCGATACGGGCGAAATCAGCTTCTACGACAGCCATGTCGTCAGTATTCGTGGCCATGCCCATCAAACCGCGGAATCGTACATGACTGAACCCTTCGGCTCCGCTCCCTTCGGTTCCGCTCCCTTCGACTCCGCTCCCTTCGACTCCGCTCAGGGACCGGGAAAGGATTGCCTCTATCTCATCCTGTGTGAATCCGCCCTTGGTCTCCTCTGCCCCGAGATGGAGCTCAAGAAGGACATCTATGACCTTGTCATGCTCACGTCCCCACTTCTCGACCGCATCCAGAAGGTGCAGTGAATCAATAGATTCCACAAGCGAGGCATAAGGCAGGACATATTTCAGCTTGTTAGTCTGGAGATGACCTATGAAATGCCATTCGATATCGTCAGGAAGCTCCCGGACCTTTGCGGAAAACTCCTGCGGGCGGTTCTCGCCGAACCGCCTTTGACCCGCCCGGTAGACTTCCAGAATCTCCTCGGACGGATGGAATTTAGAAACTGCCACCAGTTTGACTTCCGGTGGCAGTTCCTCAAGTATTCGTTTAAGATTATCTTCTACCATTCTTCTTTGCCTGCTCCTTCTGCATCTGGGCCTGCATCCTCTGGGCTTCCTCCAGACGCTGCTGCCACTTGCTCTTGGGCTGTTTCTTCCCTTCGGTGGCCTTCAGACGAGCCTGGATCTCCTCGGGATGAACAAACCACTTCTTGATAACCCACGTCTCAACCATGGTAATGAGGTTCGAGAGAAGGTAATAGTAGCTCAATCCGGACGAGAGGCTGTTACAGATGAAATACATCATGATCGGCATCATCCAGACGCTCATGAATCTCATGGATGCCATCTGGGGATCGTCACTTCCAGGCTGCGAGGCTGTGGTCAGCTTCGAATAGAAGAACATGGAAACCGCCATCAACAATGCGAACAGGGAAATATGATCTCCAAGGAGAGGGACCCTTGTCCCGAAATTGATGAAGGAGTCATAGGCGCTGAGGTCATCCGCCCAGAGGAAAGGCTGTTGGCGCAGCTCGATAGAAGCCGGGAAGAAGCGGAACATCGCCCACAGGATCGGGAACTGGAGAAGCATCGGAAGACAGCCTCCCATGGGGCTGATTCCGGCCCTCTTGTAAAGATCCATCTGAGCCTGCTGCTTCTTCATGGCGTCCTCCTGCTTGGGATATTTGGCGTTCAGCTTGTCGATCTCAGGCTTTATGGCCTGCATCTTCGCGGACGAGGAGTACGACTTGTAGGCGAACGGGAACACCACGATCTTGATGAATATGGTCATCAAGAGAATGATGATACCGAAGTTGGAGATGAACTTGTGGAGGAAGTCGAAGAGCGGGATGATCACGTACTTTGTGAATATTCCAACGACATTACCTCCCAACGGGATTATCCTCTCGTACTTCTGGTCATAAGACTTCAGGGTCTTGTAGTGGTTGGGGCCGAAGTAATACTCGAACGGAATGACGGTTTCCTTCTGGCCTGGCTGGAAATCAGCCCTCATCCTCGCGACGCATGCCATCAGGTTCTTGTCGGGATCGTCCTCCGGGAAGAATTTGATGTCAAATTCGGCGGAGGTGTACTCTTTGGGAGCCCTGAATATGGCCGAGAAGAACTGCTGCTGGAAAGCGAACCAAGCGACCTTGTTGTCCACTCTCTTGCTGGCAGAGCGGGCGCGGCCGATGTCGGAAGGCTTCTTCTCGCCGGAGAAATACCAATCCAGCTTGGAATATTGGGATTCGTTCTTATAGCCTTTCTCCAGGCGGGGAATAGTCATCGAGTAGTCGAGATCGACCGAAAACACGTTCTTCGGGATCACATTTTCCATCCCCACAAATGAGAGGTTGTTCCGGACCATGTACTCACCCTCTTTGATGGAATACCTCTGCTCGATGTAACCACCTCCCGAGAACGGGAGTCTCATCGCCAAGGTAGTGTCCGTCTTTTCAGCGACCTGGAAGATGAAGTCCGAAGTGTTGACCATCTCGCCGGCGTAAACCTGGATCCCGAACTGGCTCGTTCCCGGCTTGAAAAGATAGAGGTCCTCTCCGCCATAGGTCTTGTAGTCCTTGATCATGGCGGAATACGGCTGGGCTCCCTTGGTGGTGAAAGCCACCTCAAACTTGTCATTGGAGAGAGTGATGATCTCACCCTCGGCAGACCTGGATGCCTCCAGGAGGGAATCCTTGTAGATCGGCGCCGCGCTCATTTCGACTCCGCTCCCTTCGACTCCGCTCCCTTCGACTCCGCTCAGGGACCGGGAAGTGTCACGTAAAGCCTCCGCTGCTGCTAATGAATCAGCCCGGAAACGCTCGACAGCGGCTATCGAGTCCAACTGAGCCTGGTAAGCGGCCTGCTTCTGGTACTGCTTGTTCTGGTAGAAGGTAAAGCCAAACAGGAGAAGCCCCATCAGGACTATACCTATAATAGTATTCTTATCCATTCCTTACTTCTCTTCCTCCCCTTCCTGAGCCTTTAATATCTTGGCCTCGAGCTCCTTCAGTTCTTGCTTGGCGGAATCGATACGCTCCTGCATCTGCTTGATGAGAGGCTCGGAGTTCTTGGATGCCGAGAAGAAGCCGATGTTGTTCTCGTAGGTGACGATGTCCTGCTGAAGCTTGTTGTATTCCTGGACGAGACGGTCCTTCTCCGTCATAGGCTTCCTGGAGGAAGGAGCGGGTCCGCGTCCGGTTCCTCTCGACGGCCGTGAGGAGTACCCAGGGAACTTAGCCTGAATGGCCTCAGTATAAGCTTTTTGGATCGATTCTTTTTCCTTGTAGGGCACGAATCCGATTTCTCTCCATCTGCGCTCGAACTCCCTCGCCGCGTTCTGGTCCGCCTCAGCATCCTTGGGCTCGTAAGCGGTGATCTCATCGATCAGGGCCTTCTTGGACTTGAGATTGCCATAATAGTCATTCTCCGGCTTGGCGTTCTTGTCGCGCTCGGCGAAGAACTCGTCGCAGGCCGCGCGGAACCTTTTCCACAGATGCTCGGACTTCTTGCGAGGGACAGCTCCGATCTCTTTCCACTCTTTCTGGAGGGCGATGATCGCCTCAGTGGTCTTCTTCCACTCCTTGCTGTCCTTCAGGGCCTCGGCGCGCTCGATGATTGAGAGCTTCTTTTCCATGTTCTCGTTCATCGAGTCCTTGAACTGGGAGTAATACTCCCTCTTGCGAGTGAAGAACTTGTCGCATGCGGCGCGGAAACGGTCGTAAATCTTCTGGTTCTCCTTCTTGGTGGCGAAACCTATGGTCCTCCATTTCTTCTGGATCTCCTCGATCTCAGTGGAAAGCTGGTTCCACTCACCGGAGGATTTGATCTCCTTCTCGGCGATAGCCTCAACCTGCTCGCAGAGCTTGGATTTCTCCTCGAGATTCTCCTGCTGCTTCTCCTTCTGGCCCTCAAAGAAAGCCTGATACTTCTTGTTGACAGCCGCGGTCGCAGCCTTGAAACGCTCCCAGATCGAGTCGCGATATTCCTTGGCGACAGGACCATATTCCTTCCACTGCTCATGGAGCTTCTGGAGCTCACGGAAGGCCTCGATGACATTATCATCCTCGGCGAGTTTCTCAGCAGCCTCGCAGAATTCCTGTTTGGCCTCAAGATTCTTCTTGAAGTCGAGGTCGCGGAGATCCCGGTTGATCTTCACCATGTCGTAGAACTTCTCGACATAGAACTGATACGTGTCATTGAGATCGCGGAACTTCGTGGCGGGAACAGGCCCTATCTCCCTCCAGCGGTTCTGGAGCTCACGGAAAGCGGGGAATGTGGAGCTGACATCCTCCTGCTTCTCAACCAGGGCCTTGAGATCCTCGATCACAGCCTGCTTGGCGACGAAGTTCTCTTCCCTTTGGGCATCCTGCTGGCGGTTATATTCAGCCCGCTCCTTCTTATAATTGGCGTAGACTCCCTTGAAAGCGGTCTCGATGGCCTCGAAAGGATTGTCCTTAACCTCCTCCGGCTGGGGAGCGGACACCTCCTCGATCACATCCTCGCGGGAAGAAGGCTCATCGACCTTCGCCCCGAGACCCGCCTCGGCTTTCTCTTTGGAAAGTCTCTTGTAGAAGGCTGACTTGATAGCCTCAGCCTCCTTGTATCTCTTCATCCGGTTCTCATCTTGAGAGAGTTTGTCAAACATGTCAGAGAGCTCAGCCAGCGTCTTGCTGCCAAGATCAACAGTTTCCTCGACCTTTTCCTCTTCTCCGTCCAAGACGTCCTCAACCTTGTCTTTGGCCTTCCCGGCGACATCCTTCACTGACTCGACCGCGTCCTCGAACGCATCTTTAACCTCTGACGCCACCTCAGCGACAGCGTCACCGACAATGTCGCTGGCTTTTGCGGCCAGATCGGAAACATTTTCCACGATTGTCTTAAGGGGACTCTTGGTCTCTTCTACATCTGGGGTATTGTTCACCTCAGGAACAAAATCTTCACTCATAGTACAATTATTAAGAGTTACACATTCATGCCATATTCAGCATTTTACAAATATACTCAAAAAATACAAATAAAAAAGTTATTTTCGCGAAACACGAATTTCAGCCATGCGAATAGATATCCTCACAGTTGTCCCCGAACTCCTCGAAAGCCCCCTGGGGCACTCCATAGTGGGCAGGGCCATCAAGAAAGGCCTTGTCGAGATCCATGTCCATAACCTCAGGAAATACGGCCTCGGACCAAGGGCCAATGTCGACGACTACAGTTACGGCGGAGACGCCGGAATGGTAATGATGGTCGAGCCGGTGGACAAGATGATTGAGGAACTCAAATCAGAGCGGGACTACGACGAGGTGATCTACATGTCCCCGGACGGGGAGAGATTGACTCAAGGAATATCCAACGAGCTGTCTCTCAAGGAGAATCTGATTATACTCTGCGGCCACTACAAAGGGATCGACCACAGAATCCGGGAACATCTCATCACGAGGGAAATCTCAGTCGGCGACTATGTCGTGAGCGGCGGGGAGATTCCGGCAGCGTTGCTGGCCGACTCTATCGTCAGGCTCATCCCGGGAGCCCTGACTGATGAGACCTCCGCCTTGAGCGACAGTTTCCAGGACGGGTTGCTCTCCCCTCCCGTCTACACCCGCCCCGCGGAGTACAAAGGTTGGAAAGTTCCCGAGGTTCTTTTGAGCGGAAATCCGAAATTGATCCGCGCATGGCAGGACGAGCAGGCGCTTCAGAGGACACGGCTCCTCCGCCCGGAGTTACTTGACGATTCCTCGCTCTAATTGAGCGATTTCCCGTGACAGAGACGGTACGACAGGCCACTCCCGCACGGACAAGGCTCGTCCATCTGGACAGGCGGGACGTATAGGCTCATGTAAGGATTCTTGCGGATCATGTCCAGGAGCGGATCATCCTCGCTTTGAAGAATGACTTTCAAACAATTGGCCTCATTGGAGGAATGTCCCCGAAGCAGCCACTTGGGCAGGCTGTTGGCATAGGCGGCGACAATCTCCATGCACTCGTTATAATCCTCGAAGGTCTCGATGTCATCCTGCTTGTCACTGACGCTTCCGAAAATCTCCTCTGTGGCGTCGTCTCCCCAGACCATCTGCGAGTTCATCCAGATGTCATGCTCCTCCAGGACCAGGTCATGGCCGGAATATCCAAGGTTCAGGAGCATCTCGACAAGCCGCTTCCCTTCAGGAGTCTGGAGGCCGAAAGAGAACTCGGGAGAGCCAGTGCCCGCCTCAATAGCCTCAACAGGAGAGAATTGGCGAAGTCCTCCCATGTCGGGGAAGTCATTCCTCCCGGAAAGGATATTGCCTGGATCATAAATGCCTGGGGCGCTGACATAAGGCTCTCCCCCCAAATCGATCCGGCAGAGTTTGAAAACTGGGCTCCCAGCCAATTTTGTCGTGAACAGTTCCATGTCCCAGCGGCCGGCCCAGTCATTGTATTCAAGCATCTTCCCGTAGAATTCGTCCACGGTCAAGACCCCGTAGAGATTGAGATACCCGAGCGCGGCCCTCTCCATCTCGAACGAGCCGTCCCGCTCTCCTCTGGAGATCGCCTCATGAATATGAGGGGCGACAATATCGTAGACTTCCTTGGGAATCCAGATCTCCTTGAAGTCCTGGTCCGAGACATCTGTCCCAAGAAGGCCGACAGTCTCGATGACGGTCGGGTAATCCGGATACTCCAGCCGCACAGGCACTTCCGGTCCGGCTTCAACAAGGGTGAGGAGTAATCTCAGATCCCGCTCAAGCATATTCCCAAGCCATTCTGAAGGCTTTTCGACAATAAACGCTCCCAGCCTTTCAACCAGCTCGCTCTTGCGGACATGAGAAGGGACATCCGCCCCGAAAAAGTGGCGGATGTCCTCCAGGTCAACCTTGTGGAAGCTGCCCAGCGCGGATATGATCAAACTATCCCTCAAATCAGATCGTGAACTTTCTCCAGAACCCGGTCATGTCCTCCAGGGATTTCCCCTTGGTCTCAGGAACCAGCTTCCAGACGAAGAGCGCCGCGATAAGGCATATCACACCGTAAAGGGCGTAGGCGAAGAAATGGCTCCAGTTGTACATCGGCACGAAGGTGCTGGAAACTATGAAGTTGAATATCCACTGGAAAGCGACAGCGATAGCGGTCGCCTCGGAACGTATGGTGTTCGGGAAGAGCTCGGCGATGTACACCCAGCAGATGGGGCCCCAGCTGAACATGAAGCAGGCGCTGTAGAGCATGATGCTGATCACTGGGACGAAAGCCGGGAGGGTCACGACGTTGCTCAGGGCCACGCCAAGGGCGCCCAGCGCCATTCCGAGCGAACCGGTAATGAGCAGAGGCTTCCTTCCGATCTTCTCGACAGTGAAGACGGCCACCAGGGTGAAACTGATGTTGATCACTCCCATGATCACCGTAAAGAGCATGTTGTTCGAGACACCCATCGACTCAAAGATCCTGGGCGCGAAATAAAGCACCGCGTTGATGCCTATGATCTGCTGGAAAACGCTCAGCATGCAACCGATGAACACCACGATGAGGCCGTAGGAAAGAAGATTCTCCTTCTTCTCGACAGCGGTCTCCTTGATCTCGTTGAGGATCTCCCTGGCTTTCTCCTCACCGTTGATGTTGGAAAGGACGGTGAGAGCTTCCTCGTCACGATAGTTGAGCACGAGATAACGGGGAGTCTCGGGCACGGCCAGGATCAGAAGGGCGAACATAGCGGCGGGAACAGCCTCGGAGAGGAACATCACCCTCCAACCTATCTGGTTTGTCCATTCCACGACGGCGGGATCATTGGCGTGCGACCTGATTATCAGGTAATTGACGAAATACACAACCAACTGGCCGAATATGATGGCGAACTGGTTCCAGGACACAAGCTTACCTTTCTTCGAGGCTGGAGCCACCTCGGCGATGTACATCGGACAAAGGGCTGAGGCCAGTCCGACACCGACACCACCAAGAATCCTGTACAGGTTGAAGGCTATGAGTAACCCCTTGGTCGGGACACCTTTCTGGAAGAACAGGAACTCAGGAAAATACGATCCGAGCGCCGACAGCAGGAAAAGCACTCCCGCCACGAAAAGCGTCTTCTTGCGACCGAGGGTGGACGCGAGAATTCCGGATATAAAAGCTCCGATGATGCAGCCTATCAAGGCGCTGGAACTAGTGAACCCATGGAGGCCGTCAGTGTAGCTGAAATCGGACGCTCCCTTGAAAAAAGCCTGAAGTCCTTTCTCCGCTCCGGAGATGACCGCTGTGTCATAACCGAAGAGCAGTCCCCCGATGACTGCCACGAGAACTATCGAGAAAAGATAAGCGGGGTTGCCTTTCTGCCTGTACATATCCTTATTAGAATGTTTATTCCCCGCGAATATAATAATTTGCGACGAAAATATTTCAACTATTTTTTGTAGTTAAGAAAGTAATCGTTAACTTTGGCGCCGAGTAAGCGTCTGTATTTATAGAACTTCTCCAACAATAGCATGAAACGTATCCTCATCACAGCTATCATCCTTGTCGCGGCTTGCCTGCGCTCGAACGCGCAAGTTTTCATCGTTAATGACAACTTGCTTACCGGAAGATTGACTACTGTCAGCGCTTCTGTGATTGACTCGCTCACAAGCGAGCCTATAGAGTTCGCGTCATTCTACGTGATTCCTGCCAAGGACACGACAATAACCAATTTCACGCTCACCGACGCCGAGGGTAAGGCGAAACTGGAAGATGTCCCTTACGGGGAGTACTCCCTACACGTGGAAATGCTTGGTTATAAGCCCATTATAAAAAAGAAATATTTCCGGGACTGGCAATACGACTTGGGCACGATAAAGCTCCAGGTCGATGAGAATTACCTCAAAGCGGCCGTGGTGTCCGACGTGGGCAACCCGATTGTCGTCAAGCAGGACACGGTTGAATTCAATGCCTCATCCTTCCATGTGGGGACCAACGCGATGCTGAAAGATCTTCTGAAGCGCATGCCCGGAATGGAGATAACAGACGACGGGAAGGTCAAGTTCAACGGGGAGGAAATCGACAAGCTGACGGTAGGTGGAAGGACTTTCTTCTTCGGGGACCAAAGCACGGCCCTCAACAATCTTCCGGCCTCAATCGTGGATAAGGTCAGGGTGATCGACCGGGAATCCGAATCCACCAGGGACACTGGCCTACAGGACGGGAGCCGGGAGAAAGTCCTCGACGTGGCCCTGAAGAAAGAATATGAGAAGGGGTGGTTCGGCAATGCCGGCGTTAAGGGAGGCACGACGTTCTCAGCCAAAGATGGCGATCCGCTCAGGGACGACAGGGGCCTTCTGTACAGCAGCAACGCCCTGGTTTCGGCATATTCCGAGAAAGACCAGGTCACGGTCATAGCTAACGGAATGAATATCAACGACTCCAATGGTGTCGTCTTCGTAGCGGTTTACGATGACGGAGAAAGGATTTCGTCAAATTTGAACCAGATTTCCTCCGCCGCCCAGATCGGGGTCAACGCCAACACCTCAAGGATCAAAGACGTGGAGACCACGGTTGCCGCCAACTACAAATACGGGGATTCCCGGGGCGGATCAGCTTCAGCCAGAACCACCTTCCAGGAAGACGGCGACCTTTATTCCACTTCGGAACAATCCAGCCGTAGCTTCTCTAACGCCATCTCAACCAATTTGGAGCTCCAGAAACAGAAAGGGAAGGTACGCTTCCATTTCCGGCCAAGCTTCAACTTCTCAAGGAACGATTCGAGGAATAATTCCGTCTCAGAAACATTGAGGGAAGGCGCGGTGGTCAACAGTTCCCAAAGCATCAACAACTCTCTGGGACTCTCTCGCCAAGCGTCCGCCAATGGTGATTTGACCTTCCGCGACCTCGGAGGCAAAAAGGACAGGGTGCTAAGCTTCAATGGCAACGGAATCTTCGCCAATTCGGACGGGAAGAGTGTCGAGAACAGCTCTGTCATCATGGGATCAGGTACGGACCTCCGGAACCTCAACTATTTGAACGACACTGAGAACTATTCCTTCGGGGGTGGCTTTAGCTATGGAGAGCCGATCGGGCAGAAGTGGACCCTTTCCGCCAACGCGCGCTGGTCATATTCAAAGAATGACAGCAACCGTGACGCTTTCGACCTTGGTGGCAAGAACGAATACTATTCCTCCGAGTCGCACAACCGCGCCGCCAACCAGCGATACGGACTCGCGTCGCAATATAAATTCAAGGAAGGGTCATGGATAAGGATCGGGGCATCCGTCACGGGACAACTCAATGAGACGTTCTCAAAAAGCTTCAACATAGAGAGCACTACCGGCGAGGGAGAATGGTCATGGTTCCTCTCCCCCGACGTTAGAGTCCAGCACACAATCGGTTCCGGACGCCTGTACGTTAATGCTTCAGGAAGCAGCCAGCGTCCCGGCAACAACCGTATGATTCCTAACATGAACATCACGGATCCGGCCCGTCCGACTATTGGGAATATCTATCTCAAGCCCTACGGTAATTCAAACTTCTCCTTCAGCTGGAACAGCAACAACCGGGAAAAGTTCTCAAGCGTAATGGCCTATCTTTACGGCAATATTATCCAGAATCCCATAACATACGCGCGCTGGTACGACCAGGACGGGATCCTGTACTCCATTCCAGTCAACTCAAGGAAGAACACAATGTCCTTCTCTGGATCATTTTATTACACCACTCCCATCGACTCCAAAAAGCGGTGGTTCCTGTCCACAAGCCTTACAGGGGCTGTTTCCCATTCCACAAGTTACCAGGCGAAAGGGTCGCTCTCCGGACTTGACAAGGACACGTTCGACTATTCGGCGTTCATGGACACATTCTGGGGCGGGAGCGACGGTGAACGGTTCTACAGCGGCCAAAGCGGATTTTACGAAAGCATGACAAGGTCTTTCTATCCGGGCGGCGGCGTGAACCTCAGATACTCCGCAGGCACTTTCAACGGCCGGGTGTCCGTGGACCATCACAGGAATATCACCAAGTTCTCTTTTGATGACAGGACGGATATGAACACATCAACGACCTCCTACGGAGCCGGTGCCACCTACACGACAAAGCACGAGTTTGAGCTCGACACCAATCTCTCATACGTCCAGTACACAGGATATTCCGCCGGTTATGGCGCGCCGGAATGGCAGTGGGATGCCCAGATTTCCAAGAACATCAAGGCTTTCACCCTCAGCGTCAAAGTCAAGGACATTCTTGACCAGACCCGCAACCTGACCAGAACGGTGACCGCGAACTATCAGGAAGACACTTACTCGCTCGTCATGGGGCGCTACATTCTTTTCGGCCTGAAGTGGAATTTCGGAAAGATGAACGCCGCCCACAGCCAGAGAGCCGAGAACGCCGCTTGGAACATGGCATTTTAGAAGCGAGCCGTTCCTCATGGCATGCATATTGCCGCCATCCGGTATAAATAAGCTTTTTACCATGAAACGGCTTTTGATATTGTTGGCTGTCATGACAGTCTGTGGCAGCTTGTTAGCGCAAAGTCCCTATAGGAGGGACTACCGTGAAGATGGGTTCCAACAGCTCTATGAGCCTGAGACTCAAGATTTCCTGTATGGATACGACTATTTCCGGCCGTTCGACGATGTGGTCGGATATTCAATCTACGGCAGCCGGTACCGCAAGGCCAAGTCCAGCAAAGGCTGGGGTGTGTTTCTGTGTACGGTCGTGGCTCCCATCAGCGCTCTCGTGGCGCTCCAGGGGATAAGCGACGAAGTGCCTGGCTGGACCGTGATCGGCGTCGCCGGTCTGGGAGGCAGCCTCGGAGGTGGCATCCCACTCTGGAGCAAAGGCCGGCGGGAGTTGGACAGGATGTTGGATGACTATGCCCGACGTTATGCTCCGAGGCCATATTCATCGAACATTTCCGTGGGGCCGACTAACAATGGTCTCGGTCTGGCGCTCAATTTCTGACGATTTATCCATTAAAAGCCTCATTAAAGTGCGGCCACGGCCATAAAGCCGCCTCCTACGCAAGTAGAAGGCGGCCCTCTGCTTTCAAATTAAAGTTTGTTAATGAGCTTTTCGGCCCTGGGACCACGAAGCTCGACAACCTCCGTGGCAGGCTCATAAGTGTAATTGGAGAAATCGAAAAGCTGGACATAAGCGACGGCGGCCGAGGCATTATAGTAAGCCTCCAAGCGGATGACACCACCGCTCAAGTCGGTATTCACTTCCGGCTCGACATCCTTGCCTCCCAGGAAACCTTTCAAAGAATCTCTACAGGAATGGGCGACGTCGAAAACCTTCTTCTGGAGGAGGATATCCTCTCCTTCACGTTTGAAGCCGGCTTTGTACAACAGGAGCATCAAGACACCCAAGACGACGATAAAAACACCGAGTACAGGTTTGACAAAATAAAGGCCGATGCCGGCGGCCAGAACTATGGCGGATATTACGAGATCCTTTGTGGTATGGACCTTCTTGAAATTGATTTCCATGATATTATTGATTAATAAACAAATAAGTGTAATAGGCTCCGAAAAAGAGGAGCATCAAAATGCCTTCCCAGCGGTCGATCCGCTCCCGATTGCCCGTGTAGGCCCAAAGGAGCGACAGAATCATACTCAACGTGAGCACAAGGGCGTCGATAGATGTCACTGACGCCAAGGAAAGCGGGGTTATGAGGGCTGATGAGCCCAGAATCAAGAGAATGTTGAAGACGTTCGAGCCCAGGATATTCCCGAGAGCCAACTGGTCCCTACCCTTAAGAGCGGCCACGAGACTGGTGGCCAATTCCGGCAGAGAAGTGCCTCCAGCCAGGATCGTGACGGCGATGAACTTGTCGCTGACGCCGAGCATCCTGGCAAGATCAGTGGCCGAATCCACAAACAGATTGCCACCGAAGATCAGGCCTGCGAGACCAGCTATGGTCAAGAGAATCGCCATCCACAGTTTCCTGGATTTGGATTCTTCCGCACCTTCTTCCGCGGGTTGTCCTTTAAGGAACGAATGGGCGACATAGGCGGCAAAGATAGCCAGGAACAAGCCTCCTTCCCAGCGGGAAAGAGAGTCTGCCTCCCCTATTCCCCAAAGGGTATGATTCAGCCCAACGGCCAGGAAAAGAAGCGTGACGATGAGCGTAAGAGGAATATCCTTTTTACGATTGCCTTCGGTCATAGAGACCGGACAGACCAACGATGTAAGCCCCAGGATAAACAGGACATTGAATATATTGGAGCCGACCACATTGCCTACTGCGATATCGGCATTTCCTTCCAAAGCTCCCGTGAGGCTTACCACGAGCTCCGGGCACGAAGTCCCGAAACCCACGATGGTCAGTCCGATCACGAATTCGCTTACACCTGCCTTCCTGGCGATGGAGGATGCGCCTTCAACAAGCCAGTCAGCGCCCAGGACTATGAGTCCCAAGCCGACCAGCAGACATATAATTGTCATATTGGATGGTTTTAATAGTATGATAGATTCTTCACTGCGTTCAGAATGACAAACCGCGGAATCTACCCACTAAAGCCGAAGGCGGCAGATGGAGAACAGGTATCTTTGAGGGATATACATTCCTGCCTGATGTGCGATAGACTCAGCGAGGAATGGATGCGAATGATTATTGTCGATGACTTTACCGCCCTTGATGATCCGGAAGGTGGAGCGTACCTGTGACTGGGTCCGTCTTCCGGACTGTGTGACACGGATTGAGACGGAATTAGGATTACTGTCTCCAGAAAAGGAATATCCCTGCGCCGCGGTGATGCAGAGCTCCTTGTTCTGGGCATAACCGGCGGTATTCTCATGCGATTGGTCTTCGGTCACTGCGCACAGGACGTCTTGACTCGAACTGTCGCGGACCACCCCCGTTCCTCCCCCGGAAAAGAGAGAAAGAAGGAAAGATAATATGAGCACTACCTGTTTCACAAGACGCGAAGATAGCAAAAACCGCAGCAATTATTATTGTGGAGCACAGGATTATTCTTCCATGAAACCCTATATCGACATTGTGGATGATATCAAGGCCACTTCAATGACTAAAATCAATGGGTTGCTGTAGTTTTCCGTGAATTTTACATTTTTCTTGGATTTAATTCCGAGAATTTTATAATTTTCTTGGAATCTTATCCATAATTCTCTATCTACGCATAAAAAGAAGCATTGCAGCAAACCAGCGCGCCGAAAACGCCGACCTTGCGATTGCTCAAGAAAAAGAGAGGACCAATCAGGAATGGCGCCGGCATAATCAGAACAGACGAAAGCGATTTCATCGGCCTCGTAGGCCAGGTCTTTCTTCTTGAGCTCCTGCGGAATGCTCAAAGGTGTATCCGAGAACTGGCGGGCGACAAACAGGGAGTTGCCGGTCGCGGTAAAGTAGAAAACGAGCCTTCTCTTTCCGCGCTGGCGATCCTTGATAATGGCTGAATGAGTAAGCGGGGCAATCCCAGCC
>JAGAFU010000008.1 GCA_017627955.1 Bacteroidales bacterium
ACTCGCCGTCCTTGATCTCGAAAGTGACGCCGTTAAGGGCTGTGGTCTCGATCTCCTCAGTGCGGAAGATCTTGGAAAGGTTGGTAACTTTAATCATAACTATTTAATATTTATAGGTTTAACTATTCATTTTTTAAGGATTCTACTGGGTTGGCATTTGCTGCGCTCCAGCTTTGGAGGGTGACCACGGCAAGCGTGATAAGTAGCACGGACACGAAAGCGACCGCGAACAGCCATGCGGGAATATTGGTCCTGAAAGCGAACTGGCTCATCCACCGCTGGGCTATGGCGTAAGCGAGAGGAGTGGCGATCACAAAACTTACCCCGGCGATCAGGATATATTTGAGATTGATCTTCGTGAGGATGTCCTTTGATGAGGCTCCGTTTACTTTCCTGATAGCCACCTCTTTCCGCATGTATCGGGTGTCGAACCACACCAGTCCGAGAATCCCGATCAGGGCTATTAGCAGAGATAAAAGGGAAGACATTTTAATGAGTCTGGTCTGCCGGATCTCCTGCTCGTAGAGTTTCTCGATGTCCTTGTTCAGGAAACCGGTCTCAATGTCACTCTCATCGAGATTCCTTATGCTGCGGTAAATCTCCGAGGACTTGGCCAGAATGCCGTTCACGTCAGCGTCTTTCTGAACCCTGATCATGAAGGAGTTGTAATTCGAATTGTCTTCAACGAAAAGGGCCAGCGGAGAATAGGTGTGCTGGAATGTCCTGGCGTGGAAGTCCTTAAGCACCCCGATGATTGTCGCCTCACCGTTATAATTGTTTATGGTCTTGCCTACTCCGTATGACGGCAATGCCTCCACGAAAGACTCATTGACAAGGGCGACTCCGTTCTCCCCTGGCAGCGGCATTCTCCCTTCGACGAGTTCGAGATGGAAGAATTCAGGATATTCAGGAGAAACATTCCTAATGCTGAACTGTACCACATTGTCGTTGTCCTCGTTCCTGATCTCCGACCTGGAAGACGGGTTGTCTTGAATAGGAGACTCTCCCCTGGTCACGTCAATCACCCCGGGAATCTTCCTTATCTCGTCCGCCACTTCCTTGACCGGGCTGAACAGCTTGCTATCCATCTTCAGCACAAGGTCGTAGTCAAAGCCCAGGTCGTTGTTCTTGGCCATGAAATTGGTCTGCCGTTGCAGGACAAGCGCTGAGATTATGAATATGAATGACAGGACATATTGCAGGATCAGCGTGACAGTCCGGAGTCCGCCGCCTTTCGCGGTCATCGAAAATGCGCCCTTCAAGACCAGGGCAGGTTGGAAGGACGTGCTGTAATATGCCGGAACAAGACCTGAAACCAACGCCACTGCCACAGCTACAGCTCCGCCAATCAATATTACCGGAATATTCTTCCCTGGAGCCATACTTCCGGAAAGGAATGTGGCCCAAGAGGTTCCGCTAAGAGTCCTCATCGTGAGAACACCGAACAGGAAGGCTGCTCCGACTATTCCGAAAGCCAGGAGAAGTTGCCTAAGGATAAGGGACCGCCGGGTGGCTCCATACACTTTTCTGGTGTTTATATCCTTAATACGGAACGGGATGGAGGCCATCGCGAAATTGATGTAGTTGAAGGCCGCGATCGCGAGGAAGAGAATGGCGATCACAAGCAAAATGTAGCACATCAGCTTGTTTCCTCCTGTCTTGTCGCCGAATATATCGCGGTCCCACATGAACCAATGGGAGTGCAGCTTGGTGATACGGTATTCCGTGTCCTCACTATGGACCTTGACCTTCTTCACGGCTTCACTGACGGAAAGGATGTCGGCTCCGGGAGCAAGTTTCACATAACACCTGTGGGGATTGTAGTTTGGAAACTCCAGGTCAGTATCACCTTCATGGATCAGGATCCCGTTAACCATGGTCTCGTTCTCTTTCCTGTCCTTATAGATACCCACGATCCTGCACTCGGACCTGCCGAAATCATTGTAAAAAATCTCACCGATCGGGTTTCTGTCTGGAAAGTAAAGCTCCGCGGCTGACTCAGAGACCAGAGCGTCACCAGCGGCCGCGAAATCTTCCTTTCGTCCGGCCAGCAAAGTAATGTTGAAAACATCAATGACGGAAGTCTCTGTTATTCCGTAATTTATGCCTTTGACTCGCTCATATTCTCCGCTCTTGCCTTTTATCTGGATTATTCCGAGCTGGTCGCCTTTCCTACCGAAAAAGTCACAGGCGGCTAATATGTCCGGGGAACAGTCCTTTATCTTCTGCACCGCGGGACGCATGACCATGGGAGAGTATTTACCGTCAAAAGCCGACAAGTTTTCAACTATATAGACATCTTTCCCGCCTTTGAACCTGTCGTACCGGTAGTCCCACCAGACCTGGCTCATCAGGATCAGGAACACAGCGAACGCTATTCCCAACCCGATGATGTTCATCAGCGCCGAAATCCAACTGGTTTTGAATATTTTCATATATTCTTCCTGCTTATAGATTCTTCGCTTCGCTCAGAATGACAGTTAAAACACCAGCACATCAGAGTCGCCATAAGTGTCGTAGCCCGAAGTTATGACCTTCTCGCCAGGCTCCAAACCCTCCAGAACCTCGTAATACTGAGGATTTTGCCTCCCGATGCGGATCTCCCTTCTGAGGGCCTTGTTGCCATCCTTGCTGACCACATAGATCCATTTTCCACCGGTCTTCTGGTAGAAGGTGCCGCGCGGGATGATGACCGCCTCCTCAGGCTGGCCGAGCTGGAGGTTAAGGTAATATGTCTGGCCGGCGCGGATGTTGTCCGGCTGCTCACCGTCAAACTTGAAATCCGCCTTGAACTTGCCCTCACGCACCTCAGGATAGACCTTTCGGATGACCGTAGAGAAGGTCTCGCCCTGGCGCTCGAAAGTGGCCTCCAGGCCGGAGACGACCCTGTCGATGTAATGCTCATCTATCTGGGCCTCAACCTTATAAGTCCCGACAGAGTTTATCTGCCCGATCTTAGTACCGCTGGCGATGCTCTGGCCGAGGACCACGTCCAACAGTCCAAGCTCTCCGTCGATCGGGGCTTTCACGATGAGGTTGTCCTTGCGCTTGCGGATCATGTGCATATTCAGGAGCATGTTCTCAAGACTTTCTTCCATCCTGTCAACCTGGGTCCCGCGGTAGAGGCTGTCCTGACGGGAGCGCTCGCGGATGAGGTCATATTTCTTGATCGCGAGCTCATAATCCTCTTTGGCCTTAAGGTACTCCTCTTTGGCGATCAGCTTGTCATCGTAAAGAGCCTTCTGCTGCTCGTAAGCCCTGTGGAGTTTCTCGACATTGGTCCCGTACTCCAGCTCGTTCTGGCGCACATCCAGCTTCTGCTGCTCCATCTGGATCTGCGTGTTTCGCAGAATGTTCTCTTTCTCAGCGAGTTCCGCCTCGGCATTCAGGATCTGGAGGTCCAGGTTGTCGTTGCTCAGCACAAGGATCGGATCCCCTGCCCTGACCTTGGAACCCTCCTCGATCAAGATAGACTGTACTATTCCACCCTCCTGAGGGGAGAGCTGGATTGTCGTCATTGGCTGTACCCGGCCGCTGACCCGGATGTAGTCGTTGAACTCTCCCCGGATGGCCGCGCTGACGGTCAAAGTGTCCTTGTCCACCCGCAGGGTCTTGTTGTTGGGACGTGCGATGAGATAGATTATGAATATTCCCAGAAGCGCTCCGAGCCACCACGGCACCGCTTTCTTTGTGAACGCCACTCTCCAACCGGTTTTCTTCTCGATGATCTTATCCATATTATTAGATTCTTCGGTCACTTCGTTCCCTCAGAATGACAGTGTTGTCATCCTGAGCATAGCGAAGGATCTATTGATTTACATATTCAACACCACTGTAATAGCGGACCACGGCATCCTTGATGAGATACTTGAACTGGCTGTTCATCTCGTCCGCCTTTGATTTCAGATAATTGTTCGTCGCTGTCTGAAGCTCGAGAGGCGAGATCAGTCCCTGCTCCATCTTCTTGAGGTTGAGGTTATAAGCCTCCTCCTGGATCTCGGACTTGTAACGAGCCTGCTCGTATGCCGCCTCGCTGCCGTCACGGTCCTGGACTGCCCTTCTGACCTCGCTCTCCACATCCCTGCGCTTCTGGTCGTACTCGGCGGTGGCCTTCGCCAAGGCATTGCGCTGCTTGGCTATTCTAGACTGTTTCTGCATCCTGCCCCAAATCGGGATCGACATCGACATCTGGACATATTGTCCGCCATTATTCTTGAGCTGATCCCTGAAAGAAGCTGTCTGGGATCCGGCATAAGTGTAGTAGGTTGTGCTCCAGCCACCGTACACGCTCAGGGAAGGGATCAACTGCCATTTGGTCGTGTTGAGCTCGCGTTTGGCGTTGAGCATCGTGCCTTCGGCGATCAGGAGCTGCGGGTTGTTTTCCAGGGCGTAGGAGATGATAGATTCTTCGGTCGCAGGCTCCCTCAGAATGACAGTTTTGTCATCCTGAGCGTCAGCGAAGGATCTAGCGTCAGCGAAGGATCTTGCGGGAGCGAAGGATCTGACATCCGTGTCAATCACCAGTTCCTCCTCCGGAGGCCAGAACATCAAATCCCCCAGCGTCATCAGCTGATCCTTATAAGAATTCCTCATGTTGGTGAGGTCATATTGCCTGTCGGCCAGCTCGGAGCGCATCTGCACCACATCCGCATGGCCTTTTTGACCAAGTTCCTCCTGCTTCTCGGCTTTGCGGAGAGCCATCTCGGCGGTCCCGATCTGTTCCTCGTAGATGCCTACCAAACGCTTGTAGTACACGACATTGTAATATGCCTCCATCACCGCCAGGCAGATGTCAGCCTCGACTTGCCTCTCCTGCGACTCACTGATCGCGAGGCCGGTCTTGGATATCTTCAGATTGTTGACAGCTGAGAATCCGTCGAAAAGATCAATTCCCGCGCTGAGGCTGTAGCCGTTGTGGAAAGATGTCTGTGTGAAATAGGTGTTGGTCTGCGGGTCGATCGAACGTCCGAAGTTATAGTAAGCGTTCGTCCCGGTGCTGAGACTCGGAGTAAAAGCCTGAAGGATGGCGTCCCGGCGCGCGATCCTCGCGTCGCTGGAAGATGCCTGCTGGATCCTCATCTTCGTGGAGTTCGAGATGGCGTACTCCATGCACTCTTTCAGAGTCATCGGCTTTGAAGAATCCTGGGCTCCGGAAGCTACAGGGAGCCCAAGAATCATCACTAAATACACACAAATAAAAGTTATAAAATGGGTTTTGCTTATCATAATAGTAATTGTAGTTTACACTTTCGCCCAAAAATGAAACATTTACCGTGCCATTGAGGCTAAAAGTCTATGTTACAACTACTTCCAAAATTACGACAAGTGTAAAAAGTGTAAAGAGCTTTACAACTCTTTACACTTTTTCTTTACAACTTTACTGTCTGCCGGGTTATGCGGTTACCTGAATATCAACTCGAAGACGGTCTGATTGACATCGCTGCGAATTAACTCAATACTTCCGTTGTGGTTGCGCATAATCTGCCTGGAGATGCTAAGCCCTATGCCGGAACCCTCCCTTTTTGTAGTGTAGAACGGGATGAATATCTGCTCCTGACCACTGGGAGGAATCGGTTCGCCATCATTGGCCACATCAATGATCACATCATCCTCCTTACCCATTCTCGCGGAGATGTCAATGTGCTTCGCTCCAGCCTGCAATGCGTTCTTGATCAGGTTGATAAGAATCTGAGATATCTGGCCCTCATCGGCATAAATCATCAAGTCGGGCTCCTGGGGCTTATATTTGCAGATCGCGCCGCAAGAAGCGATGTATTCGCTGTTCAAGCTTATCACATTGCCTATCAGATCCTCCAATTCCAGGGCTTTAGGGATGGGCTTGGCCACTCCGGAGAGTTCACGATAGGTTTGGACAAAACCTATCAGGTTTTTCGATGAGTCAGAGATAGTTTCCAGTCCGGCTTTCACGTCCAGCTCACTATGGCCATTCTCATCGACAGACTTAGCCAAAGCATCTGATAATGAGGCGATCGGGGACACCGTATTCATGATCTCGTGGGTCAGCACCCTGATGAGTTTGGTCCAGGAATCCTGTTCATGCTGCTGCCGCTGCATCTCAAATATGGTCCGAATACGATTCAGCGTCCGGTTGAGACGGTTCTTTTCCTGAAAACGGAAATTCATCTCCCCGTCTTCCATCGCATCCAGCATATAGGCAATCTTCCGGATAGTCTTATTGCGAGTTCGGATTATGGCTACCGCCGCCACGACAATCGCGACGACAACGCATAGCAGTATGACAAGCCAGGACGACATTACAGCCCATATTTTTTCATTTTGGCGTAAAAGGTGGGACGACTCACTCCCAATATCTTAGCGGCAGCGGATATGTTGCCCCTGGCGCTTTCAATCGCGTCACGGACCATACGCTCCTCGTCCCAGGCGATATTTTTCGCCTCGCTTGAACTGGATTGCCCGGACATTCTGGATGAGCTTATTCCCGAAGAATCCACTTGTATGTCCTTGGCGGTAAGATTCTTCCCTTCGCTCAGAATGACAGCCTTTTCGATGCAGTTCTGCAGCTCGCGGATATTTCCGTTCCACCGCTGGGCCTTCAGGATCTCGGCCGCGCTCCCGTCTATTCCCGTAAGCGGCCTGTGATACTTTTCCGCGAACTGGGCGGCAAAAAGTTCCGCCAAGGGAACGATGTCCTCTTTCCGCTCCCGCAAAGGTGGCAAAGTGATATGGAGTGTATTGATGCGATAATAAAGGTCTTCTCTGAACCGTCCTTCCCGAACCAAGGCCTCAAGATCCATGTTTGTGGCACAGATGAGCCTGATATTCACTGGAATAGACTGGCTTCCACCTACCCTGACCACACTCCGGCTCTGGATCACCCTCAACAATTTCGCCTGAAGGTGTAAAGGAATATTCCCGATCTCATCCAGGAATAGCGTTCCCCCGTCGGCTTGTTCGAACTTTCCCGCATGATCCGTGTGAGCGTCGGTAAAGGCGCCTTTCACATGGCCGAACAGCTCGCTCTCAAAAAGAGTCTCAGTGATTGCCCCGGCATCGACTGCCACCATCGGTTTTTCGCTCCGAAGGCTATGGGCATGGATTTCCCTGGCCATAACGTCTTTACCCGTGCCATTTTCACCTGTGATAAGAACCGTGGCGTCGGTAGGGGCTATCTTCTGGACTGTCTTTCGGATCGCGGCCATCGACTTGGAAGAACCCCAGAACATGATATTGCCAGCCGATCCCGCTTCAACGTCTCCAGTCATGCCCGGCCCCTTGGTTGTCATGCCCGACGCCGATCGGGTATCCCTTCCCATCGCCCGCCTGGCCTTATCTCTGGCCGAAGTCAGTATCCCGATCAGCTTTTCGTTGTCCCATGGCTTCACGACAAAATCAAAAGCCCCACGTTTCATTCCCTCTACAGCCAGTTGGATGTCAGCGTATGCCGTAAAAAGCACCACCTCCACATCCGGTACCATCTTCTTGATCTCACTTACCCAGTACAGTCCCTCATTGCCGGTGTTGATACTGGTGTTGAAGTTCATGTCCAATAGCACCACATCTGGCCTGAAGCTCTCAAGCATTGAAACTAAAGTAGATGGGGACGAGATGGTCTCGACCGAGTCGAAACAAATGGGCAGCAATATCTTGAGTGCCTGGCGGATCCCAAGATTATCATCAACAACAAGTATTTTACCGCTCTTCGCGCTCATATTGAAAGATCAAAAGTATCTGCCGCAAAGATAAAGATTGTTTGGTAAATATATTCAAAAGGAATATTTTTGTAGAGAACGAGTAAAACAAACAATCATAATAAAGCACCATGAAAAAGTTTTTAGTTGCCCTCGCTTTCGCGTCAGTTGCCATTCTTTCTTTCGGGCAAAACAAGTCTATCATTCGCCCCAGGATGGAGATTGTCAAAACGGAGACCGAGGTTAATGGGACATTCAACACTGAGCTGGAAGTCTTCTACATGAACGACGAGAATCCTCGCATGTACTATGCATCTCTTGGTAATCTCGGAATTGGCGGAAACATTGTCCAACTTGAATTCGACCCTATTTTTGAGTTGTTCATCCCTCTCGGAGGCACTTTGGAAGAAGCGGTCGCCAAGCTGGAAGAAATAAAAGGCTTTTTCAAGATGCCCAAGAAATCCTCTACGGAATTGTCCGGCCATTTCTCCGTGGCTTATCCTACCGGTGATCCTGTCACGGTCACAGTGACTCGCAGGCAAGGGATTTCAAAGCTTCTGGAATTCAGCATCCCCGTATCGGGTAGCGAGAATCTCATTCGGGCCACTTATCTGAGCAAGAGCGACATAGGAGGTTTGCTCACCTCGCTCAAGATCTACAGAAAGATGCACCCGAAGAAGAGCTGACGGGTTAATTTCTAACGGCTGAAAAAGCCTATCGCGCGACTGCTGGCAGGCCAGGAAATCCGTCAGCGGAGATGGCCCTGACCGCGAAATAGTAATTATCCTTGCTCAAAGGGCAGGAATATTCCAGAGGCCCGGAGGTCGCTCCGGAAACCTTGTCCGGAAGATCCATCGGCATAGCCGGAAGCCATTCGGAGCGGTCAGTCTCCCGGCAGAGTATCTGGTACGAGACCGTCGGATCTGGATTTCCGTTGGCATCAAGGACGGGGTCCCAAGTCAATATCGTGTTGTTATCCAGATCATTGGCATTCGCTATCTTAGCTCCGACCGGTGTAGCGGGGGCATTGGCGAGGCTGATTACGGAAGCCAGATTGACCCTGATGTTGCGGACTAAGTATTGAAAGTCCATATATTCAGGAAGGTCTCCATAATCCACTCCATCTTCGGTACGGACATCCTGGTGGGTACGTTCGTAGTCCTCGCAGTACTCGCACACACGCACGGCCGTGAAACCGTTCTGCTGGAAATAACGCTGGTCGCCGCCGCGACGATAGCGGTCCGAACGGTAGTTCAGCACAATTTCCTGCTCCGGGACATACCGCGCCGCTATTTCTTTGATGTATCTGGCGAGCTGACGGGAGGGCGAATCCTCGCCTCTGCCGCTCTCTGAGAATATGCGAACTTTATGGTCCTCACGTAGTTCCGTGCCGCTAGCCCGGGTATTTCCTATCATATCATTGCTCAGAACGGCCAGGACAGGCCATTTCTCTTCCAGAGCTTTGTCCGCGAAATGACGCGATCCGTCCAGGCCCTGTTCCTCTCCTGAAACGAAGAGGCATTTGACAGTCTGCTCAAGCGGGATTTGCGAGAGGATGCGTACCGCCTCCAGCAGGCACGCGACTCCGCTGCCATCGTCATCAGCGCCTGGGGCGAAAGCCGTGGAGTCCATCACATCGATGACCCGCGTGTCCACGTGCGCCATCAGGATAATCTCTCTGGAGCCATCTGTGCCGGGCAGCGTGACCATTAGCTCGGGCACGGAGACGACACGGTCATACCGGCCTCCGTTCTGGCCTACAGTATAGCGGACCTTCTCAACCAAGGGTCTGGGGCGGCCGGCTGGCGCCGTTTCTGCCCAGGCTTCGCAGCGCCGGGCCAGATAGTCGATCGCCGCGCCGAGCCCTTTCTGTGGGTCATTCTGAACACTGAGGGTATGGCGGGTATGGAAGCCGACGAGGTCGTCGATATAGGACCGGACGGTATCTTCGCTTACGCTCTCAAGGGCTTCGGTGATGACAGGATCCCCGATGGTTTTCGAGGGATTGCAGGCTGCCAGAAACAAGACGGCGGCAACTACGGGGAATAAGTTCGTTTTCATGTGATTCACAAGGGTTTTGACAAATATATTAACATTTCTGGTCAAAACAATTTTGCCTTGAGGCAAGAGTGCTTTCGCCGCATCCCGCTGGTGCGTTGGTGTGTGTTTGGGGAATAACCTCAAAAGCATTCCTTTGTGCCCGGGCGGGAGCACTTTTATATGCTTATAATCAGCGTATTACAAAAAATTCCAAGCCGAAACGCAAGCCGTATTAGAGTGTCACAATTTCTGGATGGTTGCTCCGAATAAAGGGAGCAAAATAAATGGGAAGATAGGTGATGAACCCGTCTTTTTTTATGAGCCGCTCATTGGATAGGACGTAAGCGTCGTGGACGTGGTAGTCCGGATTCGCCAGGAAAGCATTGAGCGCCCGATGGATCGTATAGTCTTTCCCTGATTTCACTTCCACCGGCAGGATGGCGGCATGGTCGTAGTCATCCAGAAGGAACTCCACTTCGCCATGAGCCTTGTTGTCGTAGTAAAAGAGTGGTCCTGAGCAGTGAGCCCGCAGCTCGGAGGCGACAACGCTTTCATAAACGCTTCCCAGATTCACACTGAGGCGGTCGTTCATGACTGCGTCGATGTTGTACTTATACAGTTCATTGGTCAGAAGCCCGACATCGTTCATATAGAATTTCAGCAGGTTCTTGCTCTCGGATTCCTTGAGCGGGAAGACTGGAGAAGAAATCGCTTTTACCTCGATAGCAATTCCTGCCCCGGCGATATAGTCA
>JAGAFU010000025.1 GCA_017627955.1 Bacteroidales bacterium
CCAATTTTCCATTACCCATATGCCATTCTACGTTAGTCTGGCAAAGATAATTTCTAATCGGTTGACTCCGAAAACCTTTGTAATTACCTAACTTTCAATATTTTCAAAGAACTTTTACGGATTTTTACCGGACACTAATGATATTCTGATATTAATCCATTGACTGACCGGTGTTCGAGGACATGAAAATCATCCCGATATATTCTTCAGGAGTGACCGAGGCGAACATGTGGTTCAGAGGGTCCAACCTGACGGAATCCCTTCTCACCTCGTAATGGAGATGCGGGGCGAAAGAGTTACCGGACATTCCCACCTGCCCTATCTGCTTTCCCCTGGTCACCTTTTGGCCTTTGCTCACCCTGGTGTTCTCCAGATGGGCATAGCTGGTGACGTAGCCATTGCCATGATCTATCGCCACGACGTTTCCAAGGCCCTTGGAAGAATGCTCGACATATTTCACAACCCCGTCAGCGGCGGCATAGACCGGCTCACCCTGCTGGGAGATCAGATCCAGGCCGCCATGAGTGGCGGATACCTTATAAAAAGGATTGATCCTTTTGCCCACAGATGCCCCGGTTCTGGCGTAGGAGAAGTTGTTCAGGGGATTGGTCATGGGTGGAAGAGACTTGACGCCGCCGCTGTCAAGCGCCGCCAACACTCTCACCATATTATCCTCTACCCTCGAGGACGATATCTCCAGAAGGTCCAGTTTCTTTCCCACGTAATTGGTGATGTCTTTGTCATCGACGGAGTCAATCGCCGAGAGAAGGCCTTCCGTGTCCATTCCGCCAAGGTCCGGGGAACTGGAATTGAACAGCTGGAGATAGATCTCCTCGTCCTTTTCCTTCAGTCCTTCCAAGACTTCACCGACAAGTTCCTCCTTGCGAGACATCTCCCCATACAATCTCTCGTACATCTGGATGTCCCTCTTGAGCTTACGCTCGGAATCGGTGTTGATCACAAGGGAGAATACTATATAATACACCACGGCCAGCGAAGCCGTGACCAGAAAGTACCTTAGGCCCTTCCAGATCATGGACCACATCGAACGGGTGACTTTCCGGAATTCCATCCGGGTCCTGTCGAAAACGTATTTTTCCTTTCCTGCCATGTAGAACTACCTTCTGGTCACAGTGAAAGAACGTCTGGTCGGCGAGGTACCGTTCTCCTTCTCCCTCTTGGCCGTCATGTCCAAATATTCCTGTTTGGACATGGAGAGGTCGAAATAGTTCATCGGATTTACCCTTTCTCCCTTGTAGAAGACTTCGTAATGGAGATGAGGCCCGCTGGCTCTTCCGGACTTACCGCTATCCCCGATCTTGTCTCCCCTTTTGACCTTCATGCCGTCAGTCACGGTGATCCTGTCAAGGTGGGCGTAACGGGTCTTGTAGCCAAACCCGTGGTCTATGTTCACGCAGTTGCCGTAGCCGAAGAAGTCATATTCCACGGACTCGACAACACCGTCGCCGGTAGCGAACACAGGGTTCCCGATCTTCATCGCCAGATCGACCCCGGTGTGGAGTTTTGATTCCCCGGTAAAAGGATCTGTCCTGTAGCCGAACTGGCTGGAAAGATTGTACTTCGAAGGATCCGGAATGATCGGAGGAACAGCCGGGATGCACGAAGCCATCTCTCCCGCCCTCTTGGAAACAGAGGCGACCTCGTCGAAAGACTTGCTCTGGACATAAGTCATCCTGGTAAGGCGATCGATCCTCAACGCTGTATTTTTCAGAGTGTTGGTCGATTCGAGACCATTCAGGAAGGCATACTTGTCCACCCCTCCTATACCGGCGGTCCTCACAGACAAAGGTATCTCATTCATTCCGAATATCGACCTGTAGATCTCGTCATCCCTCAGGCGAAGGGCCTCAAGGTTATCCTCATACCGGTCCAGGCGGGTGTTCATAAGAGCTACCTTGGCATCCCAACGAGCCTTCTCCGCCTTGAGCAACGCGGTCTTGGGGAGGTCCATTCCCAGCACGGAAGTGAACACCCACAGATAAAGCACCGACAGCGCCACGCTGCCGGCGACAAGAAGGAGCCCCTTGAATACTTTTGATCTCAAGGACACTTCCTTGATCTCATATAAAAGGGTCTCCGGATTGAGAATATACTTTCTCATAGTTCGCAAATATACCCTTTTTTGCTATAAATCGCTAAATTTGTTATAATTTTGCCATTTCCGTGCCACAAAGGGACAGATTAATGATGAATACAGCTAAAGAGATAAGACAGCAGTTCCTGGATTTCTTTGAGTCCAAGGGACATACGGTGGTGCCTTCGGCCCCGATGGTGATCAAGAACGATCCCACACTCATGTTCACGAATGCGGGCATGAACCAATTCAAGGATATTTTTCTCGGCAATTCCGCTCCTAAGACAAAAAGGGCGACAGATTCCCAGAAATGCCTCCGCGTGAGCGGTAAGCACAACGACCTCGAGGCGGTCGGACATGACGGACGCCACCACACGATGTTCGAGATGCTCGGCAACTGGAGCTTCGGAGACTATTTCAAGGAAGAAGCTATCAGCTGGGCCTGGGAGCTTCTGACCGAGGTCTACAAGATCGACAAGTCGAAGTTGTACGCGACCGTGTTCGAGGGCTCTGCCGATGACGGCACCCAGATGGACAAGGAGGCGATGGAGGCCTGGAAGAAACACTTGCCTGAAGACCATATTGTCTTGGGTAACAAACATGACAACTTCTGGGAGATGGGCGACACAGGTCCTTGCGGCCCTTGCAGCGAGATCCATATTGACTTGAGGAGCGACGAGGAAATCGCCAAGATTCCCGGCAAGGACATGGTCAACACGGACAATGACCAGGTCATCGAGATCTGGAACCTCGTCTTCATGCAATACAACCGTAAGGCTGACGGCTCACTCGAACCCCTGCCCGCCAAAAACATTGACACGGGAATGGGATTCGAGAGGCTCTGCATGGTTCTCCAGGGTAAGACCAGCAACTATGACACCGATGTCTTCTCTGGCCTGATCCATAAGATCGAGGAGCTTTCCGGACATACCTATCACGAGAACGACAAGACCGAGGTCGCCATGAGGGTGATCGCCGACCACATCAGGGCAATCGCTTTCTCCATCGCGGACGGCCAGCTTCCTTCCAATGTGAAGGCCGGTTACGTCATCCGCAGGATCCTCAGAAGGGCTGTCCGCTACGGATACACCTTCCTTGGCTTCGAGGAGCCTTTCCTCTGCTCGCTGGTCCCCCAGCTCATCGAGGACATGGGTGAGGCCTATCCCGAGCTTGGAAAACAGCAGATGCTGATAGAAAGCGTCATCAGGGAAGAAGAGATGTCTTTCCTGAAGACCCTTGACCGTGGAATCAGGATGATGGACGACTACATGGCGAAGAACGCCGCGACTAAAACCATCCCCGGCAAAGACGCTTTCATCCTCTACGACACTTACGGGTTCCCGGTCGACCTCACAAGCCTTATCGCCGGTGAAAATGGTTACACCGTCGACATGGAAGGCTTCGCCGCCGAGCTTTTCAAACAGAAAGAAAGGGCCCGCAACGCCACCGCCAATGAATTCGGGGACTGGACCGTCTATCTCGACGGCGAGGAAGAGGCCTTCCTCGGCTACGACAACCTCGCGCTCGAGGGAGTGAGACTCCTCAAGCAAAGGACCGTCAAGCAGAAAAACAGGACCATGATCCAGCTCGTTTTCGACCGCACTCCTTTCTATGCTGAGATGGGAGGCCAGGTCGGAGACACCGGATTCGCCATTTCCGCCAATGGGGAGCAGATCCGCATCCTCAACACAGTCAAGGAGAACAACCTCACGATCCACATCGCGGAGAAGGTTCCCGAGGACTGCGACGGCGCTTTCACTCTCAAGGTTGACGCGGACAGGAGACTCAGGATCGCGGCCAACCACACAGCCACCCACCTTCTCGACCACGCTCTCCGGGAGGTCCTCGGAACCCATGTCGAGCAGAAAGGCTCATTCGTCGGCCCAGACTATTTCAGGTTCGACTTCTCTCATTTCGCCAAAGTTACTGACGAGGAGATCAGGAAGGTTGAGCACCTTGTCAACTCAATGATACGTAGCGACTTCCAACTGGAAGAAAAAAGAGATGCCACGATGGATGAGGCTATGGGAATGGGTGCGATAGCCCTGTTCGGAGAGAAATACGGGGACCGTGTCAGAGTCGTCAAGTTCGGCGACTCCGTCGAGCTATGCGGAGGCACCCATGCGGCCTCGACCGGAAGAATCGGCTTCTTCAAGATCGTCTCAGAGTCCGCCATCGCCGCCGGCGTCCGCAGGATCGAGGCCTTGACAGGAGAAGCTGCCGAGAACCTTCTCGACACCCTCACGGACACCCTCAAAGGCATCAAGGAGATGCTCAACAACGCCCCTGATGTCACCGCCGCTGTCACCAGGATGATCGCCGAGAATTCCGATGCCCGCAAAAAGATCGAGGGATACGCCAAGGAAAAAGCCGCCGCGTTCGCGAAGCTTCTGGCCGAGAATTCAGAGAACATCAATGGTATAAATATTGCGACATTCAACCGCGACGCTGATCCCGCCATGTTCCGCGAGGCGGCCGCCATCCTGCAAAAGGAGGTGACCGGATTCGCTCTCGCCGCCGCATACGAGCACGAGGGCAAGCCTCAACTCCTGCTCATGTATTCCGCCGATCTGGTGGCCGCCGGGCATAACGCCGCCACCGACATCAAGGAAGCCGCGAGATTCATCCAGGGCGGAGGAGGCGGACAACCGTTCCTCGCCACCGCTGGCGGAAGGAACACGGCCGGGCTCAAGGACGCGCTCGAAAAGATGGTGGAGACTATCACCAAATAAATGAAGAAGCTCGACAAGTTCATACTGATCTCTTTCATAGGACCATTCTTCATGATCCTGTTTGTCGTCATTTTCATCTTGATGATGCAGACCCTCTGGGTCTATATTGACGAATTGGTCGGTAAGGGCTTGGATTTCAAAGTAATCGCCGAGTTTCTATTCTGGGGCAGCTGCACCATTCTCCCCTTGGCCCTCCCGCTAGCGACGCTTCTGGCCTCGATGATGACCATCGGGAACATGGGTGAGAACAATGAGCTGATCGCCCTCAAGGCGGCCGGTGTCTCGGTGTCCAGGGTCATGGCCCCGGTCATGATAGCGTCCGTGCTGATAAGCATAGGCACATATTTCGTTATCAATCAACTGGTTCCAATATCCTACAACCAGATCTACACCTTAAGGGACGACATCAAACGCACCAAGAACGAGATCAAGATCCCCAACGGAGTGTTTTACGATGGAGTAGACGGCTATGTGCTCAGGGTCGAGGACACCGACAAAAACGGGATGATGCACGGGGTGATGCTCTACGACCACAATGGGAAAGGCAACACCAGGCTCACCATCGCCGATTCCGCGGAGATCCGCATGTCCAAGGACAAGTCGTACCTGACCATCAAGATGTACGACGGGACGAACTACCAGGAGACCAACGACAACTCCGGAAGGAACCCGGACCTGCAGTTCCAGAAAATCCTGTTCTCAAAGCAGGAGATGGTCGTCACCTTGGAGAACTACGCCTTCCAGAAGTCGGACAGCGCTCGCTTCGGAGACCAGGTGAAAACATTGCCTCTAGAAAGGCTCAAGGAGGAAAAAGTCCGTCTGACCGACGAGAGGGACAGTGTCAGCGCGATGCAATGGATGTCGACCGCCGCCTCTTACCTCTTTACCATGAGGTCTCAGCTCGACACCCTCGAAAACGGGATAACCAAGAAATTTGAGGATAGCGGATTTCTCACTTTCCATGATGAGAACGCCACTTCATCCGCCCTTGAGAGGGCAGCAAACACCGCTAGGCAGTTCCAGGCGAACCTGGAGAGCTATGAATTTGGCGCGTTCGACTACACGGTTAAGTTAAGGTTGACATTCCTGGAGTTCTTGCGCCGGTACGGGCAGGCTATTGCCTGTTTCATAATGTTCTTCATCGGAGCTCCACTCGGGGCATTGATCCGTAAAGGAGGGCTGGGAGTCTCGGCCATCGTGGCCATTCTCTTCTTCGTGCTCTACTGGATCGTGGACATCAGCGCCGTCAAGCTCGCGAAGGACGGAGCTGTCAGCGCATGGGTAGGAGCGTTCGCCTCATCGGTGGTCATGCTAGCCATAGGAATATACTTGACAACCAAAGCAATACACGACACGGACATGTCAAACATCGACTCCATCAAGAATTGGTGGAGGAAAGCCAAGAGCAAGATTTCGGGATTATTCAAAAAGACAAGGATCGTCTATATGGGCACTCCCGAGTTCGCCGTGGCCCCTCTCAAGGAATTGCTTGACCGCGGTTACAAGGTGGCCGCTGTCGTGACCGTGGCGGACAAACCCAGCGGGCGCGGACAGAAAGTCAACGAGAGCGCCGTGAAGAAGTTCGCGGTCGAAAGGGGCATCCCTGTCCTACAGCCTGTCAAGCTCAAAGACCCTGAATTCCTCCAGACCCTCAAGTCCTTCAAGGCCGACATGTTCATCGTGGTAGCTTTCAGGATGCTTCCCGAGGAGGTCTGGAGCATGCCGAGACTCGGGACCTTCAACCTCCACGCTTCCCTGCTACCCCAATACCGTGGCGCGGCTCCAATCAACTGGGCAGTGATCAACGGAGAGACCAGGACCGGAGCCACCACCTTCATGATCGACAAGCAGATCGACACTGGCGGCATTATTCTCCGCCAGGACCTCATGATCGGGGAGAACGACACTGCCGGGGACATCCACGACAAACTGATGGAAATTGGCGCGGAGATGGTCGTTCAGACGGCCCAGGGATTAATTGAGAAGACTGCTGACACAAGGGTTCAAAGGAGTTTCATCCAGGGTTCCGAGGTCCTGAAACCGGCCCCGAAACTCACCCGGGAACTCTGCCATATTGACTGGAACGACTCCACCAAGCAGATCCACAATCTCATACGAGGTCTCAGTCCCTACCCTGCCGCTTTCACTGAACTGGTCAAAGACGACTCTGCCCCCACCCAGCTCAAGATCTACTCCGCCGAACCTGTTCGTGACCACGAAACTGTCATCCTGAGCGAAGCGAAGGATCTATCCTCCCGTCCACTCCGGGAAAAACCCGGAACAATCATCTCCGACGGCAAGTCATATCTGTGGATAACGACGGCGGACGGAGCCATCTCCGTGAAAGAGGTACAGCTGGCCGGCAAGAAGAGGATGGGCATAGAGGCGTTCCTCCTGGGATTCAGAGATCCTGAGACTTATTCCACGACCACCGGAACCTCCAAGTCCGAGATCGCCAAGACCAAGGTCCAGAACCAATGAGCACAGCCGTGATCATAGGAGGCGGAGACTTCCCCAGAAAAGCATATCCTCGAGACCTGATACGACGAGCGGACGTGATCGTCTGCTGCGACGGCCATGCCCTAAATGCTTTTCTGCGCAACCGGGAAAGCATATTCGGAGATAACTCAAGGGAACCTGACGCCGTCGTGGGCGACATGGACTCAATGAGCCCTGCCTTGGCCAAGAAATATTCAAAGATCCTTGTCAAGGTCGAGGAGCAGGACGATAACGACCAGACAAAGGCTTACCACTTCATCCTGAATAACTTCCCGGATGTGGACACGATCCATTTCATCGCCGCCACGGGTAAGCGGGAGGACCACACCATCGGCAATCTCGGTCTCCTGATGGAATATGCCAAATCCGAAGGGCCCGCCCTCGACATGGTCTCCGACTACTCCACCGCCTTCGTCATGACCGACAGCGGCGAACTGTTCCTGGGCAAAGGACGCCGGATATCCATCTTCAGCCCGGACAACAGCCTTAAGATAACCTCAAAGGGCCTTCAGTGGCAGACTTCAGGAGTCGTGTTCGACAACTGGTGGCCCGCCACCCTCAACAAGACAACGGAAGACGTGGTCGAGCTGGAATTCTCTCACAAATCATTGGTACTCATCATCACGGATTAGTCATTTTTGACTATATTTGTACAGAACGAACAAATATTTATCCGTAAGATGCTTAAGAAAATAAGAGTCCTTCTGGCGACTCTGTGCCTCGTAGCCATCACGCTGCTTTTCCTGGATTTCTCCGGGACATTGCATCATTGGCTTGGATGGCTCGCCAAAATCCAGTTCCTGCCAGCGGTCCTGGCTCTCAACCTTGTGGTCATCATCGTCCTTCTTGTGGTGACAATCCTTTTCGGAAGGATTTACTGCTCAGTAATTTGCCCTCTAGGAGTTTTCCAGGACGGGGTCGCTAACCTGAGCAAGAAAGGCAAGAAGGGAAAGTATTCATATTCAAAGGAGATGAAATGGCTCCGCTATGGCGTGTGGGCCGTTTTTGTGATAGCGTTGATCGCTGGACTGAACTCACTGGTCGCCCTTCTGGCTCCTTACAGCGCATGGGGAAGGATAGTGCAGAACCTCCTCGCCCCCGTCTGGCAATGGGGCAACAATCTGCTGGCCTCCATCGCCGAGAAACATGAGAGCTACGCTTTCTACACCAAGGAAGTCTGGCTCAAGAGCCTTCCCACATTCCTGGTCGCCCTCGGCACATTGGTCGCGGTTGTTATCCTCGCCTGGAAGAACGGCAGGACATATTGCAACACTATCTGCCCTGTGGGAACGACATTGAGTTTCTTCTCCCGTTTCGCCGCTTTCCGTCCTGTTATCGATGCCTCCAAGTGCAAGAGCTGCCATCTTTGCGAGCACAAGTGCAAGGCGGCGTGCATCGACATTGACGGTGGAAAGACGATAGACTACAGCCGCTGCGTGGACTGCTTCAATTGCATCGACAATTGCAAGTTCGGCGCTCTTAAATACCGCTTCGCCTGGGGACAATCCCGCCAGGCGGCATCCGACAGCACCTCTGCTCCGGCTGATAAGACAAGGAGGGCGTTCATGGTTGGAAGTGCCATGGCGCTTGGGGGTACGGCACTTTCGAGCGTAAAGGCGCTGGCCCAGACAGAAACTACTGAAGAAGAGCCGGTTAAGATCGAAGGAGAGGGCGGTTTCGCCGACATCATTCCGAAAGTCGCGCCAAAGCGTTCAGTCTCCATCACTCCTTTCGGATCCGAGAGCGTAAAAGACTTCTATTCCCACTGTACAGCCTGCCAACTCTGCGTGGCGGTCTGCCCCAACAATGTCCTTAGACCTTCTAAAGACATCAAGCACCTGATGCAGCCCGAGATGTCCTTCGAGAGAGGTTACTGCCGTCCAGAATGCGTCAAATGCTCTGAGGTCTGCCCCGCGGGCGCCATTCTCAAGATCACTCCTGAGGAAAAGACTCAATGGAAAGTCGGCACAGCCCACATTACCCCTTGGCTCTGCATCGTGGACAACGGCACTGTCGAAGAGTGCGGCAACTGCGCCCGCCACTGCCCTACCGGTGCCATCCAGATGGTCCGGAAAGATCCCGACAATCCTCGTTCCGTACGCATCCCGTCCGTAGACGAGAGCAAGTGCATCGGCTGCGGAGCCTGCGAGAACCTTTGCCCGGCTCGCCCGGTCAGCGCGATCACTGTCGACGGTTATCAGATTCACCACAAAGTTTGACAACACCATGAAAAAGATAAATAGAAGAGAGTTTCTCAAAAAGACAGGCGAAGGAGTTGCGATAGCCGGAACCGTGGCGATGGCTGGCGCATGTGCTCCGAAGAAGACGGCTGAGACTGTCGCTGCCGCTGTCACTGCCCCGGACGGCAAGGATCCCCTTGAGACCGGCAAGATGGAGCTGAGGGAGAATCCCGGCAATGGTGACAAGGTGTCCCTGCTTGGCTACGGCTGCATGCGTTTCACGATGAAAAAGGACGCCAACGGGAAAGACATCGTCGACCAGGAGAACGTCAACAACCTGATTGACTATGCTCTCGCCCACGGAGTCAATTACTTCGACACTGCCCCTGTCTATCTCCAGGGCCAAAGCGAGAAAGCCGTTGGAATAGCCCTCAGCAGGCATCCCAGAGACAGCTATTACATCGCGACGAAGATGTCCAACTTCCAGAGCAACGACCGCAAGGTCGCCATGCAACTCTACAACGACGCCTTCAAGAACCTCCGGGTTGACTACATCGACTACTATCTTCTCCACTCTCTCGGACGCGGCGGGGCCCAAGGTTTCAAGGCCCGTTTCGAGGACAACGGCGTGCTGGACTTCCTGCTCGGGGAGCGTGAGAAAGGTAAGATCCGCCAGCTCGGTTTGTCTTTCCATGGCGATAAGCAGTCCTTCGACGACATGATGATGCTCCACGACAAGTATCACTGGGACTTTGTCCAGATCCAGATGAATTACTACGACTGGAAGCATGCCGACGGTGTAAGGAATGTCAACGCGGAGTATCTTTACGCAGAACTTGACAAGAGAGGAATTCCGATCGTGATCATGGAGCCTCTCCAGGGCGGCCGTCTGGCCAAACCGGCCGGGAACGTGGCGAACAGGCTCAAGGAGGCCGATCCTCAAGCATCCATCGCCTCATGGGCATTCCGGTTCGTCGGATCGTACCCAAGGGTTTTGAGTGTCCTCAGCGGAATGGTCTACATGGAGCACCTGCAGGATAACCTCAGGACTTACATGGACTTCAAACCATTGACAGAGGAGCAGTTGACTTTCCTGGACACCGACATCGCTGACTTGATCGCCAACTACCCTACCATCGAGTGCAACGACTGCAAGTACTGCATGCCTTGCCCCTACGGGATCGATATTCCCGGAATATTCATGCACTACAACAACTCGGTCAACCAGAGTCTCCAGCCCCGCAGCAAGGAGCAGGAGGATTACCAGAAACTACGCAAGGCTTACCTGGTGAGCTACGACAGGGCCATCCCCACACTCCGTCAGGCTGACCACTGCGTCGGTTGCAAGCAGTGCATCCCCAAGTGCCCGCAGAGCATCCCGATCCCCAGGGAACTCCGGAGGATCGACGCCTACGTCGAGAAACTCAAACAGAATACCTTATAGAAGGGGCTTGAAGGCTTTCGTACCTATCTCCTTGTAGGGGATAGGTTTCATGCCGAACGTTGCCAGGACCTTCGGATCCAGATAGTATCCGAGGGGCTTCATGAGGTCTCCGGCATCCTCACCCGTGAACAAGGAAGAGTTGTTCCTCTTTGAGCAATTGCCGTTCTCCCTGTAGAAGAATATCTTGCATCCCACGGCGAGGTTGTCATGGATGATGTTGTAGTTGATGTGGTCATAAATGTCCACATTAAGCTCCGGATAGCGTTCCTTGTAAAGAGGGCTTTCAATATCAACCTCCACATGGTTCTGGTTCATGGTCAGCTCCCTGTTGACCGTGTTTTCCCACTGCTCCTTGGGCCAGGGATTGAAAGTCACGGCGGCGCTGCAGTCATAGAACAAGTTGTTTTCCACAAGGTTATCCCTTCCTCCGTTCATCTGCACAGCCCCGAACTCCATGGCTCCCACGTTGCGGAACACGTTCCCGATCACCTTCTGGCCAGAAATCATGTCATCGAAGCGGACGCCTGCCGCACCGAAATGTGAGCCTCCGAAAATATTCTCGAAGAAATTGTAGCGTACGACCACTCCACGGTAGCTGTAGTTGGACCACATGTCGATCACACCTTGGTCATCACTCTCCTTGACAAGATCGTGGAAGTAGTTGTATTCCACCAGCACCTCACTCCCGTCAAGACGCATCGCCGAGGAATAGCAATCACTGAACTCGCAATGGTCCACCTTGAGCCCGCACCCCTCGAAGAACACGGCCGGCTCATAAGTGTGGGTGAACAGGGAGAAGTTCCTGAACACGCAGTCGGAGACGGTATAACCGGCCAAGTCGATGGTTTTCCGGTCACCGCCGTAAGCCCTGATGCCGCTATGCCCGAGTGTCTCGACAAGGCTCCCGCGGAGGCATACATCCTTTGAGGCCAATAGGCGGAAGGCGTCTCCGCCGAAGCGGCACACATTGACTCCTTCCAGGGTAACTCCCTTTGAATTCTCCACCTTGACAGCGTCCCCGCGGCCTCCACAGAGGGATAGTCCTTTTATGGTAATATTCTCACAATCATTTATTTCCAGAACGAAATCATCCTTGAAAGAGGAGATTGTCACCTCGTCCCCTTTGGAATATCCTTTAGGAGGAATCCAGTATAACTTCCCTTTGTCCCTGTCGATGTAGAACTCTCCGGGAGCGTCAAGCTCACAAAAGAGATTGAGTCCCACATAGCGGAAGCCGGTGCCATAACCGTACTCATGCCAGGGTTCCTCAAGGGTTATCGTCTTGGTCTCCGGATCGATGGACGCTATCTTCTGGTACATGTCCTTCCAGTCAAAGCAGAAGTAGCCGTAGACATAAGGAGCTTTCTCTGAGGCCCAGGTCGATATCCTGTCCTCCAGGTATTCGAAGACTCCCTCCTTCGTGTTCGTGTCTCCCCAGGTGAAAGTGGCTCCCCTTGCCCTTCCGGACCTTATAAAGCCCTTGTTGGGATAACGTGCGAGGGTCTGCCTCTCCCCTTTCCAGTACAAGTCCACGAGATTACCTCTTTCGCAAGGATCGCCATAATCCTTCAGCCCCGCTGATCTCAGGTCAGCCACCAGCACATCACCCGATGACTTCTTGAAAGAAAGCCTTTTCTCCCCAAGGATCCTGGGCGACGCTCCGGGAGCAGCTTCGACAGAGACTTTCCTGCCCTTAATTCCTTCAAGCACAAGGGTTTGAGATGGAGAATAATCTCCGTCCATCACAACTATCCGGACATCTCCTTCCAGCCGATTGGCTTGGTCGAACGCATGGCCAAGGGTCTTCCAGGGCCTTTGGGCAGTGCCTGGGGCCTTGTCGCTGCCAGACGGAGAGACGTAACGGTCGACCGGACCAGCGCTCATGAAAAATGGTGACAAGATGAGGATCAAAGAACAGATAAAGGACCGAAGATGAGTCATAGCGGAAATCATTTTTTATGAAATATACCACAAGATACGATTTTTTTCTTATATTTGCAGTCCCAACCACGGGAAGCAATTTTGGAGAGATGCTCGAGTGGCTGAAGAGGCACGCCTGGAAAGCGTGTGTACCCCAAAAGGGTATCGCGAGTTCGAATCTCGCTCTCTCCGCTGAAATGCCCTGCAGAACATTCTGCAGGGCATTTTTCGTATATAGTGGCCCAAATAATGGCCCAAAAATCGAAATTCTGCAATTAAAAAAGTTACTCGAAGACGGACAACTATAAACGCACAATCACTTCTTTTTCTTTGGTTGCGTTTTGAATATCCGAGAGCCATCTTTTTTGGTCTCAACCAATACGACGCCATTTTCCCATCCGATATACCCCTTGATATCAATATCATCGCGGCTACCGTCTTTAATGATCGTTATGCTCTTGATGCCATTCGGATCCAACTGCTCGAATACAGATTTGGGGACTTGCTCCCCATCAATAACATAAGCATAAAGGGCCTCAGTTACAATCGTATGTACCCTCAGTATCTTTCCGGCAGATGATTTCGTCGAGACTTTATAGGAAGTAATTATCTTGCCTTCAAGTTGCGAGCCGTCAAAATTGTTTATTACTTTACTGTCGATAATATACTGGTGAAGGGTGTCGGTAACAGCCGTCGGAGCTGCCTGCAGGATCATGCTATTAACAGACTGTGCGACCAGCAATACCAAAATCAGGGAAAAATGTTTCATAAAAACCTTCATTTTAGATTTGTTGCAGAAAGGGCCAGAGAAGTTCCTTCTCCATTGTAAGTCAATATGTAAGAACAAGTGCTTCCGTCTTTAAGCCGGGCAGTTAAGATAGCATAAGCACCCTTTGGCGTCGCCTCAACGGATTTGATATCCTCGATATCCAGCAGCATAATTTGCTGGATACCTTCTGCAATCTGTATGGGTGTCAACGTGCTCTCTGGGTATGATCGCGGAGTAGTGAGCATTAGTAGAATGGCCACTGCCGCTGCAACGGCACCCCCGACCAGAGAAACCCTGCGGATTATCACTCTATGCTTCTTATTCTCTGCCGACGCCAGAATCCGGTCAAATTCAGCCTCCGTTTCATCAGTTTCCGAAAGATTATCTCCACAAGGAGCTGACAGACGGATAAGCATGGCATCCGCCCACTCATCCCGGTCAACCTGACGGGTTTCATACCATTCCCGAAGTTCCCGTTCCTCCCTTGGAGAGGTATCGTGGAGAATCCGTTGTAAACTGACCCCCTCATTCCGGTCCGATTTGACCCCCTAGTACTTTTTTCTTTCATCATACAAGAAAAGCAGGCTGAAGTGATAAAAACCGCTCCAGCCTGCTTTCTTTTTGTGTTTTCGATATCAG
>JAGAFU010000026.1 GCA_017627955.1 Bacteroidales bacterium
ATGGTTTGGACATCCATGAGATCCTCATCGGCGAGGGAGAATTCCCCCAAGTCTTGCATTGAAATCATATTACTTGTATTTTTTTATTTATAATCTTTTCTATTGTCCTGACTTTGATCTTGAATCGTCCGCTCTTGACAGAAGGATCCGTCAGTGTCACGGCAATGCAGTATTTGCTGACTCTCACGGGCTTGACCCTGTTGTCCAGAAGGATTCCCTTCATCTGGCTCTCGGCCCTGCCGTCCTGTTTCAGCTCAATGATCACGGCGTCTTGGAGGGAGGCCTTTTTGCCTGTGCGGAAATTATTGAACATCAGGCTCATGTCAATCGTGATCCGCTCTGTCTTGGCTGGGTTCACAAGGGTGATGCGGTCGAAGGCAGTCGAAAGGACAGGGGAGAGCTGGTCGGCGGTGAACATCGAGTGCTCGGCCAAATAAGCGGTGGCGTTTCTGTCGCCGGAGAAATCCTCCATCTCCTCCAGAGGAATCGACATTCTCTTTTTCTTTGTGCGTCCCTTGTTATTCTTCCGCTTGATCTCGAGATAGGCGTCCCCTGAGTTCACATAGACCCTTGTCCTGACTTTCTGCCTTTTCAGCCGGCGGTTGTGATGGTCCAGGAATGTCTTCAGATCCGGTGTGTCGTAATATATTGAGTTATAAGGACTGACCTGGGCTCCTTCCGCCTCCAGGGCCCGGTAGCCGGCCTTGGCCGCATCCTCGAGTACCCGGACGAGGGTGGCCTCGTCCGTAAGGTACTTCGAGTCAATGCGGTTCATCAACTTGATGGAGTCCATCTCCTCAAGGGTGATAGGGGCGAAAATATGAGGGATCTCAGGCATTTTGGGAAATATATTCGTAAGTCTTCGTGGATATCAGTTTACCCTTGGGATCGTAGGTGTATTGCACCTTCTTCTTCCCGAACTCATTGTATTCGAACTTCTTGTAGTTCACGAGCTTGTTCCTCTCGTCGTACAGGAGTTCCCTGGTCATCTGGAGGTTCTCACCCCATTCGAAACGTTTGCGCCATTTCTGCTTGCCGGTGTAGTCATATTCGGTCTCCTCGATCTTTTTCCCTTCGGGGGAGTAGACCGTCATGTGGTCCATGATCCTGGCTCCCTTGGCGTTGACATTCCATTCCTTGACGACAAGGTTCTTCTTGTCCATGACCTTCGTGGTCTGCTGTGCCCAGGCTCCGATGCAGGAAGCGAGTATTGCGGTTATTATGAGTATATATCTTTTCATGGCTGTGCTGAATATTTGATTATCATTTGGTTCCACCTCTTACCATCCGCGGCCCCATCCGCCGCCTCCGTGACCGCCCATGCCTCCGCCGCCCATTCCACCAGAGTAGGTGCTGAGGGTCGAGGTTGATCCGCCGGATATTCCCGAAGTTGCCCAGATCCCGTTGCACAGGGCTTCACCGCTGACGCTTGAGCCTTTGTAGGCGGATTTCAGTGAAGGAGCGGAGACCGCGACGGTCGAGACTCCTGAAGGAGCCTTGAAGGCGGCGATGTAGGAGCTTCCGTTGTGGAGAGCGTTCCAGGATCCCGCGGTGCAGCTCATGCTGTAGACTGTCTGGGATGCGGAATATCCGTTCTCGAGTCCTCCGTAGGCTACCACGGTGGCTCCGCTGTTGATGTAGAGCTTGTAACCTCCCTCCGTGTTGGCGTCCAAAGCCACTTCAGGAGCGCCCTTTGTCGTCACGGCAAAAACGTACCCGCCATTGATCTTCATGTTGCCGTTGGAGTCCATCGCGTCGTTCTGGGAGGAGTACGCGTAGACATAGCCGTTGTTGACGTTCATCTCTCCCTGGCAGTTGATGGCGTCGTCTGCCGAAGAGGTGACGTAGGTCTCTCCTCCGTTAAAGGTCATGTTGCCCTTGGCTTCGACTCCCTCACTCTTGGAGACAGACACGACTATCTTTCCGCCGCTGATCATCAGGTTCCCTCCGTAGACGTACTTGTTGCCGGACTTTTCCTTGTAGCCGATCTTGATTCCCTTGGAGGACACGTCGTTGGACTCGTTCCCGGTTGTGGTGATGCTGAGGGTTCCTCCGGAAATATAACTGTCTGAGAGTTTGTGATTTGTCGCGTCATAGTCATAGCTTCCGGCGCTGATGCCCTTGCCTCCGGCTCCCGTATTCTTGATGGTGACCTTTCCTCCGGTCATCGCGAAGTAGTTGTCAGCCTTGATTCCGGCGGTTCCCTTGTACTCCGCGTCGTCGCTGTCGTAGGCCACTCCGCCGCTGACATTGATCGTGCTCTCTCCGCCTTCCACGAGGACATAGTCGTCTGATCCGATGCCTTTCTTCATCGCCGCGGTTGTAGTGACTGCAATGGTTCCGTTGGAGATCTGGACATATTCCTTGCCCCTGATCCCGTGTCCTGCGGCAGATCCGGAAGAGACTGTGATATAAGGACTTCCCATTATTCTGACATAGTCGTCGGAGACGATTGCGGACTTGCCTTGCTTGTTGGTAGCATTGACCGTCAGTGATCCGCTGCCGCTGAAGACAAGCTGGCCTTCGCTGAATATGACAGCCTTCATGTCCTCGTCCTCGCTGGTGGAGTAGGCGGCTGACGAACCGTCGGCCAGGGTGTTGGTGCCCTCTATAATCACGAACGTTCGTTTTCCGCTCTGGTTGTTGATCGCCGCTCCGTCGGGGTTTGTGAGGGAGAGCCCGCTGAGCAGGATGGCCTGCTTCTTTGAGCTGTAGAGCTTGAACGATCCGTTTGTGCTGCTGCCGGTGAGCTTGTAGATGATGTTCTCGGTGCCGGTGTTCTTGACAGTGACGTGGGCTCCGCTGGCCGTGACGGAACCATTGTCGTCACCGCTGACGGAAACGGATGAGCCTGAATATGTGACAGTGATCGTCCTGTCGAACGTGGTGTTGGCCACATTATCGTCACTGTCATTCCCGGCCTGGTCTTCAGTGGTTGTCCCGGATGTGGTTTCTGTCGTTTCCGGATCCTGGGTCTCCGAATCTGATTGAGTCTGCGGATCGGTTTGTGTTTGTGTCTGCGTCTTAGACTGGTTCTCGTCACTTATTATTTCTTCATCGTAGTAGAGGATCTCATCGCCCGCGCAACTCATGGGAAATAATGAGACGGACAGTGCGAGGACTGTCCGGATGATTGATGTTGTTTTCATACCGACAAAATTTAATATGCCGGTAAATAAGTGAAAATCAGGCCAGACATCGGGTGATGCCTGGCCTGATCGACCAAATGGTTATTTACGTCGACGAAAGTCTTTTACAGATCAATCATCTGGGCCTCGTACTCGTCCTTACGGCCGACCAGGATGTCCTGGAACTCCTTCTGGCCAGTACCGGCCGGAATGAGGTGACCGCAGATGACGTTCTCCTTGAGGCCTTCGAGGTTGTCCACGCGGCCCCTGATCGCTGCCTCGCTGAGGACCTTGGTGGTCTCCTGGAAGGAAGCGGCGGAGATGAAGCTGTTGGTACGGAGGGCGGCCCTGGTGATTCCCTGGAGCACGAGCTTTGCCGTGGCCGGCTTGGCGTCGCGCGCGGTCATCATCTTCATGCCCTGACGCTCGAGGGAAGCGTTCTCGTTCCTCAAGTCACGGGCATCGACAATGTCGCCCTGCATGTACTTCTGGCTGTCGCCCGGATCAAGCACGAAGGACTTTCCGAAGATGTTGTCGTTCGTGTCCATGAACTCCCACTTGTCCACGAGCTCCTCCTGGAGGAATTCGGTGTCGCCGGGATCGGTAATCTGGACCTTGCGCATCATCTGGCGGACGATTATCTCGAAGTGCTTGTCGTTGATCTTCACACCCTGGAGGCGGTAAACGGCCTGGACCTCATTGACAATGTAGTCCTGTGCCTTGACCGGACCGAGGATGTTGAGGATGTCGGTAGGAGAAGTGCCACCGTCGGACAGCTTGGTGCCGGCCTTGACGTAGTCGTTCTCCTGGACAAGGATCTGCTTGGTCGTGGGCACGAGGTAGTGCTTCTCGACGCCGGCCTTGTTCTTGACGATGATCTCGCGGTTACCCCTCTTGACCTTGCCCATGAGGACCTCTCCGTTGATCTCGGAAAGGATCGCGGGGGCGGAGGGAGTCCTGGCCTCGAAGAGTTCGGTGACTCTGGGGAGACCTCCGGTAATATCGCTGGACTTACCGATGGCGCGGGGGATCTTGATGATCACATCACCGACTTTCACATTGTCCCCGTTGTTGGGGATGATGTGGGCGCCCACAGGCAGGTTGTACTGCCTGACCTGGTTGCCATCCTCGTCGAGAATGATGATGGACGGGTTGCGAGTCTTGTCCTTGGCCTCGATGATGACCTTGTCCTTATTGACGGCGAACTCGTCGGAGATCTCCTCACGGTAGGTGACACCCTCGATGAGGTTGTCGAACTGGACCTTACCGGCAGTCTCGACGATGGTCGTGGCGTTGTAAGGATCCCACTCGCAGAGCAGGTCGCCCTTGCCGATCTTGTCACCATCCTTGAAGTAGAGTCTTGAGCCGTAAGGCACATCGTAATGGGAATAGGTGATACCTGTGTTCTCATCGATGATGCTGACCTCAGTCATACGGCTGACGACTATATCCTCAATCTCACCATTCTCACCTTCTTTCTGGATGGTCCTGAGCTCCTCGAACACGAGTTTACCGTCGTACTTGGACTCGATGGACGAGTCGGCGGCGGTGCTGGAAGCGGTACCTCCAACGTGGAAGGTACGCAGGGTCAGCTGTGTTCCAGGCTCTCCGATGGACTGGGCGGCGATGACACCGACGACCTCGCCCTTCTCGACCATCCTGCTGGTAGCGAGGTTACGTCCGTAGCACTTGGCGCAAACACCCTTGCGGGACTCGCAAGTGAGAACGGAACGGATCTCGACCTGCTCGATGGGGAGTGAGTCGATCAAGTTGGCGGTGTCCTCGCGGATCTCCTCGCCGGCCTTGATGATCAGCTCGCCTGTCAGAGGGTTGAAAATATCGTGGACGGAGGTACGTCCGAGAATCCTCTCTCCGAGGGACTCGACGATCTCGTCTTTGTTCTTGATAGCTGTGGCTATAAGGCCTCTGAGGGTGCCGCAGTCTTCCTCGGTGATGATCACATCGTGGGAGACGTCGACCAGACGACGGGTCAGGTAACCCGCGTCAGCTGTCTTGAGGGCGGTATCGGCCAGACCCTTACGGGCACCGTGGGTCGAGATGAAATATTCCAGAACCGTCATTCCTTCCTTCAGGTTGGAGATGATAGGGTTCTCGATGATCTCGGCTCCGGCGGCTCCGGATTTCTGCGGCTTGGCCATAAGGCCTCGCATGCCGCAGAGCTGCTTGATCTGCTGGGTTGAACCACGAGCTCCTGAATCAAGCATCATGTAGACCGGGTTGAAGCCCTGCTGATCAGCGGAGATCTGCTTCTCGACGATGCCTGTGAGCCTGTTGTCGATGGAAGTCCAGAGGTCGATGACCTTGTTGTAACGCTCGTTGTTGGTGATGAAACCCATAGCGTAGTTGTTCTTGACTTCCTCGACCTGCTTGTAGCCCTGCTCGATCAGGTCGGCCTTCTCCTTGGGGATGATGACATCTCCGAGGTTGAAGGATATACCGGCGCGGAAAGCCTGGTCGTAACCGAGGTTCTTGATGTCGTCAAGGAACTGGGCCGTGCGGGTAACGCCGGTGTTCTTGATGACCTCGGTGATGATCTTGCGGAGAGGCTTCTTTCCGAGGACCTCGTTGACATAAGGCACCTCGTCCGGGACATACTGGTTGACGATGATCCTTCCGGCTGTCGTCTGGACAATATGCTCACCCTTAGAGGGATCCTGCTTGTCGACAGGAAGCTTCACGCCGATCTTCGCGTGCATGTCGATAGCCTTCTCGTTGTAGGCCACGATAACTTCCTCAGGACCATAGAAGGTCATTCCCTCGCCCTTCGCTCCGGGACGTATCTTGGTGATGTAATACAGTCCGAGCACCATATCCTGTGAAGGAACGGTGATAGGGGTTCCGTTGGCGGGGTTGAGGATGTTCTGGCTTCCGAGCATCAGCAGCTGGGCCTCCATGATGGCGGCATTGCCAAGAGGGAGGTGGACAGCCATCTGGTCACCATCGAAGTCCGCGTTGAAAGCGGTACAGGCGAGAGGGTGGAGCTGGATGGCCTTTCCTTCGATCATCCTGGGCTGGAAGGCCTGGATACCGAGCCTGTGGAGGGTCGGCGCGCGGTTCAGCAGGACCGGATGTCCCTTCATGACGTTCTCGAGGATGTCCCAGATGACTGGATCCTTCCTGTCGACGATCTTCTTGGCGGACTTGACAGTCTTGACGATGCCGCGCTCGATGAGCTTGCGGATGATGAACGGCTTGTAAAGCTCGGCGGCCATGAATTTCGGCAGACCGCACTCATGCATGTTGAGCTCAGGTCCGACGACGATGACTGAACGGGCTGAATAGTCAACACGCTTTCCGAGGAGGTTCTGGCGGAATCGGCCTTGCTTACCCTTGAGAGAGTCGGACAGGGACTTGAGAGCCCTGTTGGTCTCGCTCTTGACGGCGCTGGACTTCTTGGAGTTGTCGAACAGTGAGTCGACAGCTTCCTGGAGCATGCGCTTCTCGTTGCGGAGAATGACTTCGGGAGCCTTGATCTCGATGAGTTTCTTCAGGCGGTTGTTCCTGATGATAACCCTGCGGTAGAGGTCGTTGAGGTCGGTGGTGGCGAAACGGCCGCCATCGAGCGGAACGAGAGGACGAAGATCCGGCGGAATGACTGGGATGACCTTCATGATCATCCATTCCGGACGGTTGATGTCCTTTGACTCAAGGAACCATTTGACGACGCTCAGTCTCTTGAGTATCTCGGTTCTCCTCTGCTGGGAAGTCTCAGTGAACAAGCTCTGGCGCAGCTCTTTGGAAAGCTCGACCACATCGATGTCCTTGAGAAGGTCATAAATGCCTTCGGCGCCCATCTTGGCGACGAACTTGTCGGGGTCCCCTTCCGGCAGGTTGCTGTTCTCGGGGATCCTGGCGAGCACATCGAGGTACTCGTCCTCGGAGAGAAGCTCCATCTTCTCGGTGCCGCTCAATCCGGGATTGACAACTATGTACTTCTCATAGTAAATGACTGACTCGAGTTTCTTGGCGGGAAGTCCGAGCAAAGCGGAAATCTTGTTCGGGGCGGACTTGAAGTACCAGATGTGGGCCACGGGGACAGTCAGGGAGATATGTCCCATCCTCTCTCTGCGGACCTTCTTCTCGGTCACCTCGACACCGCACCTGTCGCAAACGATTCCACGATAGCGGATCCTCTTGTATTTCCCGCAATAGCACTCGTAATCCTTTGTCGGTCCGAATATCTTCTCGCAGAACAATCCGTCCCTTTCAGGCTTGTAGGTCCTGTAGTTGACGGTCTCCGGCTTCAAGACCTCTCCGCATGACCTGGCGCTGATGTCCTCAGGGGAGGCCAGGGAGATGCTGATCCTGGAGAAATTGCTCTTTACCTTGTTTTCCTTATTGTTGAAAGTAGGCATATTCTTGAAAAGGGTTATCTGAGATTAATCCAAAGTGACCTTGAGACCGAGTCCGCGGAGCTCGTGGAGGAGAACGTTGAGGGATTCGGGGATGCCGGCGTTAGGCATCGGGTCACCCTTGACGATGGCCTCGTAAGTCTTAGAGCGGCCGGTCACGTCGTCGGACTTGACGGTGAGGATTTCCTGGAGGGCGTTGGCGGCTCCGAAGGCCTCGAGGGCCCAAACCTCCATCTCTCCGAACCTCTGGCCTCCGAACTGCGCCTTTCCACCAAGCGGCTGCTGGGTGATGAGGGAGTAAGGACCGATAGAACGGGCGTGCATCTTGTCATCGACCATGTGTCCGAGCTTGATCATGTAGATCACGCCGACGGTCGCGGGCTGGTCGAACCAGTCTCCGGTGCCTCCGTCGCGAAGACGGGTCTTACCGTACCTGGGCACTCCGGCCTTGTCCGTGTAGTCGCAGATGTCCTCAATGCTGGCACCATCGAAAATAGGGGTGCTGAACTTGAGTCCGAGCCTTGAGCCAGCCCAACCGAGAACGGTCTCGTAAATCTGGCCCAGGTTCATACGTGAAGGCACACCCAGAGGGTTCAGCACGATGTCCACGGGAGTTCCGTCCTCGAGGAACGGCATGTCCTCCTGGCGAACGATCTTGGCGACGATACCCTTGTTACCGTGGCGTCCGGCCATCTTGTCACCGACAGTTATCTTCCTCTTCTTGGCGATATACACCTTCGCGAGCTGCATGACTCCGTTGGGAAGCTCATCGCCAACCTTGACCTTGTCCATCTGCCTCTTGCACTCCGCCTCAGACACTTTGTAGGTGATGCAGTAGTTGTTGATGAGGGTTTGGATAAGGGCGTTGGTATTCTTGTCGGAAGTCCACTTGCTGGAGTTGATATTCTGGAAGTCGATGCTTTTCAGCTTGTCGGTTGTGATGTCTTTCCCCTTGGGGATGATCTCCACTCCGTAGAGGTCGCTTATTCCGGCGCTCTTCTTGCCCTTGACGAGAACCTCAAGTCTCTTGATGAAATCGGCGTAGAGCTTGTTGGCCTTCTTGTCGAAGTCCTCCTGAAGAACCTCCAGACGGGCCTTCTGGTCGGTGCGCGCGTTCCTGCGGTTACCTTCCTTTGAAGCCTTGGCATAGAGGGCGGTCTTGATCACGGTGCCGCTCAGTGAAGGATTGGCTTTAAGGGAGGCGTCCTTGACATCGCCGGCCTTGTCACCGAAGATGGCTTTGAGGAGTTTCTCCTCAGGTGAAGGATCGCTCTCTCCCTTAGGCGTGATCTTACCGATCATGATGTCACCGGGCTCGACATGGGCTCCGACACGGATGATACCCTGCTTGTCGAGATCCTTGGTAGCATCCTCGCTGACATTGGGGATGTCAGAGGTGAGCTCTTCCATACCGCGCTTGGTGTCACGGACTTCCGTGAGATATTCGTCGACATGGACGCTAGTGAGAATGTCCCACTTGACCATCTCCTCGGAAAGCACGATGGCATCCTCGTAGTTGTAACCCTTCCAAGGCATGAAGGCGACTTTCAGGTTGCGTCCGAGAGCCAGCTCACCGTTCTGGGTGGCGTAGCCTTCGGTCAGGACCTGTCCGGCCTCGACCTTGTCGCCCTTGCGGACGATAGGTTTGAGGGTGACGACTGTGCTCTGGTTAGTCCTTCTATATATAGGAAGATTGTAGACAGTCTCCTCGGGGCTGAATGAGACGAATTTCTCATCGTCCGTCTTGGTGTAGCGGATCCTGATCTCCTTGGCGTCGACGTAGGTGACAACACCCTTGCGCTCAGCTATGAACTGGGTCCTGGAGTCCAGGCAGACCCTCTCTTCCAGTCCGGTACCCACGATAGGGGATTCGGGGGAGAGGAGCGGGACGGCCTGACGCATCATGTTCGCTCCCATGAGGGCGCGGTGAGCGTCGTCGTGCTCGAGGAAAGGAATAAGGGAGGCGGCAACGGAAGCCATCTGGTTCGGAGCCACGTCCATGTAGTCCACTTCTTCCTTGGAAACGACAGGGAAGTCGGCCTCGAGACGGCACTGGATGCGGTCGTCGGTGATATTCCCATCGTCATCCATGTTGACTTTGGCGAGTGAGACGAGCTTGTTCTCCTCCTCCTCGGCAGACATGTAGTGCCATCCCTTCGCGGTGAGGTCGACCTTTCCTTCGTGGACCTCGCGGTAGGGAGTCTCGATGAATCCGAGCTGGTTGATCCTGGCGTAAACGCACAGTGAGGAGATAAGTCCGATGTTCGGGCCTTCAGGAGACTCGATAGGGCAGAGGCGGCCGTAATGGGTGTAGTGGACGTCTCGAACCTCGAATCCCGCCCTGTCCCTGGAAAGACCGCCAGGACCGAGAGCGGAGAGACGCCTCTTGTGAGTGATCTCCGCCAGAGGGTTGGTCTGGTCCATGAACTGGGACAGCTGGCTGGTCCCGAAGAAGGAGTTGATGACGGAAGACAGAGTCTTCGCGTTGATCAGGTCGATCGGGTTGAACTGCTCGCTGTCGCGGACGTTCATCCTCTCCCTGATGGTCCTGGCCATTCTGGAGAGACCGACGCTGAACTGGTTGGCCAGCTGCTCTCCGACAGTGCGCACGCGCCTGTTGCTAAGGTGGTCGATGTCATCGACTGTGGCCTTGGAGTTGATCAGCTGTATGAGATACTTGATGATCTCGATGATGTCGTTGTTGGTCAGAACCCTGACCTCAGGATCGGTCGTGAGACCGAGTTTCTTGTTGAGGCGGAACCTTCCCACAATGCCGAGATCGTACCTCTTCTCAGAGAAGAAGAGCTTGTCGATGACATCTCTGGCGGTCGCCTCATCCGGCGGTTCAGAGTTGCGGAGCTGTTTGTAGATGTAGTTGACAGCCTCGATCTCAGTGTTGGTGGGATCTTTCTGCAGGGTGTTGTAGATGATGGCGTACTCGTTCGAGTTGGCCTCATCCTTCTGCAGGAATATGGTCTTGACATCGGTGTCACCAATCTTCTCGATGGTGTCATCATCAAGGACCTCGCCTCTCTCGACGATGGCGACAGTCCTCTCGATAGGAATGACCTCTCCGGTGTCCTCGTCCTCAAAGTCCTCCATCCAGGTCTTCAGGACCTTGGCGGCCAGTTTGCGGCCCTTGTTCTCCTCGAGAACCTCAGGAGTGGCTTCGATCTCGTCGGCCAGGCCGAAGATGTCGATGATGTCTTTGTCTGAATTGTAACCGATCGCGCGGAGAAGAGTTGTCACAGGCAACTTCTTCTTACGGTCGATGTAGGCGTACATGACATTGTTGATGTCAGTGGCGAACTCTATCCAGGATCCCTTGAAGGGAATGATCCTGGCCGAGTACAGCTTCGTGCCGTTGGCGTGCATGCTCTGGTCGAAGAACACACCAGGGGAGCGGTGGAGCTGCGATACGATAATCCTTTCCGATCCGTTGATGACGAATGTGCCGGCGGGCGTCATGTAAGGGATATTGCCCAGATACACATCCTGGACCCTGGTATCGAAGTCCTCGTGGTCGGGATCAGTACATGAAAGGCGGAGTTTTGCCTTTAGAGGAACGTTGTAGGTGAGTCCCCTCTCGAGGCACTCCTCGATGGAATACTGGGGGGGATCGATGAAGTAGTCGATGAACTCGAGCTTGTAGTTGTTCCTCGTGTCCTCGATCGGGAATATCTCTTGGAACACCTGGAAAAGACCCTCGTCTTTCCTGTTTTCAGGTGTTGTCTCCAGCTGGAAGAAATCCTTGAAAGATTTCAGCTGAACTTCCAGAAGGTCAGGATATTCCAGAATCTTGGAAGTAGCGAACATTATTCGCTTGTTGTTAGTCTTTTTTGACATGTTCTGCCTTTAGGAAATGGGGAAAAACTTTATACGACAAAAAGGTTTAGAGCCCACTAGGCTCTAAACCTGAAGATTATCCCGCAAGCGGGTAGCTGTTTATTTGACCTCAACTTCGGCGCCTGCCTCCTCGAGGGCAGCCTTCAGTTGCTCAGCTTCCGCCTTGGAGACCTTCTCCTTCACAGTAGCAGGAGCTCCGTCGACAAGATCCTTGGCTTCCTTCAGTCCGAGACCGAGAGCTTCCTTGACGGCCTTGATGACCTGAAGCTTGGCCTGACCAGCGGAGGTGAGGACAACGTCAAACTCTGTCTGCTCGGCCGGACCGGCCTCAGCGGCGACAGCGGGACCAGCGACCGCGACAGCGGCGGCGGCGGGCTCGATACCATACTCTTCCTTAAGAACCTTAGCGAGTTCCTGAACGTCTTTCACGGAGAGGTTAACCAACTCTTCCGCAAGTGCTTTTACATCTGCCATAATTGATAATTTTTAAATTGTTTATTGTTAATAATTTTATTCTTTTTCCGAGAGAGTCTTGACAAGACCGGCGATTGTCTGTCCGCCACCATTCTGGAGAGCGGAAATGACATTGCGCATAGGAGCCTGGAGGAGGGAGATGATGTCTCCGATGAGCTCTTCCTTGGACTTGATAGCGCAGAGTTCCTCGAGCTTGTCCGCTCCGATGAAAGCGCACTCCTGAACGTAGGCACCCTTGAGCTCAGGCTTCTCGCCAAGCTCCTTCTGGAGCTTCTTGATAAGCTTTGCGGGGGCGTTGGGAGATTCGCTGAACATGACGGCCGTATTGCCCACAAGAAGAGGAAGCATAGCCTGAAGCTCCTCGTTCTCGATGCCCTTGATGACATGGGCGAACAAGGTGTTCTTCACGACGTTGAGCTTGATCCCCTGCTCGAAGCAGGCGCGGCGAAGTTTGACGGTGTTCTCAGCATTCAGTCCCTCGATGTTGGTGAGGTAGAAGTTAGGATACTGCTGGAGCTGCGCTGAGATGCTTTCAATAATCTGAGATTTGAGTTCTTTTTTCATGACTTGAATGCTTTTTATTCAGCGCTTCCGCTAGTGAATGCCTTAACATCGATTTTAAGAGCGGGACTCATGGTGGTGCAGATGGTAGCACCCTTCATGTAAGTACCCTTGAGGGTCTGGGGTTTGAGCTTCAAGACCTCATTCATGAACGCGGTGGCGTTCTCGCAGATCTGCTGAGGGGTGAAGGAAGCCTTGCCGATACCGGCGTGGATGATTCCGGTCTTGTCGACCTTGAAGTCGATCTTACCGGCCTTGACCTCTTTGACAGCGTTTCCGACCTCCATGGTGACCGTTCCGGTCTTGGGGTTCGGCATGAGGCCCCTCGGTCCGAGGATACGTCCGAGAGCTCCGACCTTGGCCATGACTGAAGGGGTGCAGATGATCACATCCACATCGGTCCAGCCGGCTTTGATCTTCTCGACATACTCGTCGAGTCCGACATAGTCGGCTCCAGCTTCCTTGGCCTCATTCTCTTTGTCGGGGGTGCAGAGCACAAGGACCCTGACCACCTTTCCGGTTCCGTGAGGAAGGGTGACAACGCCACGGATCATCTGGTTGGCCTTACGAGGGTCAACACCGAGGTTCGTGGTGATCTCGACTGTGGAGTCGAACTTTGTGTAAGTTATGTCCTTCAGCATTTCACATGCCTGGGCAAGAGTGTACAGTTTGGAGGAGTCGTACTTCTCGGCGACCGCCTTCTGGTTTTTCGTTATTCTACTCATGTCGCGTGTGAAAATTAAAGGTTCTCAGGAAATTCTCCGGTGACCTTGATGCCCATGCTCCTGGCGGTTCCGGCGACCATTCTCATCGCGGACTTAAGAGTGAAAGCATTGAGGTCGGGCATTTTGCCTTCAGCAATCGTCTTCACCTGATCCCAGGTGATAGAGGCGACCTTCCTTCTGTTAGGCTCGCCAGATCCTTTCTGGAGCTTGGCGGCTTCCTTAAGGGAGATAGCCACAGGCGGCTGCTTGACTTCGAACGAGAAGGACTTGTCCGAGTAAACGGTAATAACTACAGGCAGGATCTTTCCAGCGGCGGCTTGCGTCGCGGCGTTGAACTGCTTGCAGAAGTCCATGATGTTCAAGCCTTTAGAACCGAGTGCCGGTCCTACCGGAGGCGCAGGATTCGCAGCTCCCGCTTTAATTTGGAGCTTGATAAATCCGGTAACTTCTTTTGCCATGATTGTCTGTTATTCTTTTGTTACTTGAGTAAAGCTGAGTTCCAGCAAGGTCTTCCTGCCGAAAATCACAACTATCACCTTGAGTTTGCTTCGGTCCTCTTCGATGGCGTCCACCGTTCCGCTGAAACCGCTGAACGGGCCGTCTGTGATCTTCACAGACTCGCCGAGCTCGAAGTTCACCTCCGTCTCGACAGGGTTGTCAACGTTCTGGTCCTGATTACCAATGATGTACTGGGCCTCTTCCTCGCGGAGCGGCACAGGCACCCTTTCGGTGAGATTGCCGGAAGTCCTCTTCTCTGTCAGGAAACCGGACATCCCGGGGATGTCATTGCGGATTATGTACTCGAGTTCCGGGCTGAGCACGGCCTGAATAAGCACATAGCTGGGGTAAAGCAGCCTTTCGACCACCTTCCTCTTGCCATTCTTAGTCACTATCTCGCGCTTGACCGGGACAAGTACCTGCGCTACCTGATCCCCAAGGTTGAACCGCTCGATCTCCTTCTTGAGGTACTCGGCGGCCTTCTTTTCCTTGCTTCCTGCTGTCCTAAGGACATACCATTTCATGTCACCCATGGTAATCGAAAATTACAACGTGTAAATCGCTGTCATGAGATGCTCGAAAGCGAAGTCGATTACGAAGAGCACCAGAGCAAGAATCACAGTCACGACCATGACCAGGAGAGCGGAGCTCTGAAGCTTGCTCCATGTAGGCCATGTGACCTTCTTGGTGAGTTCTACGTAGGACTCTTTGCAATAGTTAATGAACTTTCTCATCTTTGCATTTAATGGATGCCGTGATTTGGAAGCGGATACGGCATCTGTTAAACAATTACCAAATCGTAACCTTTGATATTTGCAGGGGAAGCAGGATTCGAACCCACATCGACGGTTTTGGAGACCGCTGAACTACCCTTGTTCTATTCCCCTATAAGGTGGCGCGCAAGATTCTTCGCTTCGCTCAGAATGACATGAGCGCCACTTTGATTCCAGTCAGATTACTCAACAATCTTGATCACCTGGCCAGCGCCGACGGTACGGCCGCCCTCGCGGATAGCGAACTGCTGGCCCTCGTTCATAGCGACAGGGGTGATAAGAGTGACGGTGATCTCGACGTTATCGCCAGGCATGACCATCTCCACACCCTCGGGCAGCATGATCTCACCAGTCACATCAAGTGTACGGATGAAGAACTGCGGACGATAGTGGTTGTGGAAAGGAGTGTGACGGCCACCCTCGTCCTTCTTCAGGACGTAGATCTGAGCCTTGAACACAGTGTGAGGAGTGATGGACTTGGGCTTGGCAACGACCTCACCTCTCTTGACTTCCTTCTTGTCGATACCACGGAGGAGGAGACCTACGTTGTCACCAGCCTCACCCTGGTCGAGGAGCTTGCGGAACATCTCGACACCGGTGACGACAGTCTGACGAGGCTCATCTGTGAAACCGACGAGTTCGACAGGGTCGCCGACGTGGATGGTACCAGCCTCGATACGACCGGTAACGACAGTACCACGACCAGTGATGGAGAAGATGTCCTCGATAGGCATAAGGAAGGGCTTGTCAACAAGACGCTCCGGAAGCGGAATGTAGCTGTCGACGGCGTCCATGAGCTCCATGACTTTGTCTTCCCAGACTTTCTCGCCGTTGAGGGCGCCGAGAGCGGAACCACGGATGATGGGGCAGTCCTCATCAAACTGGTAGAAAGCGAGGAGGTCACGGATCTCCATCTCAACGAGGTCAAGCATTTCCTCATCGTCAACAAGGTCGACCTTGTTCATGAAAACGAGGATCTTAGGGACGTTGACCTGACGGGCGAGAAGGATGTGCTCGCGAGTCTGAGGCATAGGACCATCGGTGGAAGCGACAACAAGGATAGCGCCGTCCATCTGAGCAGCACCAGTAACCATGTTCTTGACGTAGTCAGCGTGGCCTGGGCAGTCTACGTGAGCATAGTGACGATTGGCGGTCTCGTACTCAACATGAGCGGAGTTGATGGTGATACCACGCTCCTTCTCCTCGGGGGCGTTGTCGATCTGGTCGAAGGTCTTGATCTTGTCGGCGTTACCAGCGACTCTCTCAGCGAGAACCTTGGTAATGGCGGCGGTCAAGGTCGTCTTACCGTGGTCAACATGGCCAATTGTACCGATGTTGACATGCGGTTTGGTTCTTTGGAATGTTTCTTTTGCCATAATATTATGAATTAAAAGTTATTACACACAAAATTGAGCCGGTGATGGGATTTGAACTCATGACCTCATCCTTACCAAGGATGCGCTCTACCCCTGAGCTACACCGGCTTTTTGTGGAGCGGAAGACGAGGTTCGAACTCGCGACCCTCAGCTTGGAAGGCTGATGCTCTACCAACTGAGCTACTTCCGCAAAAATCTGCGATTTTTGCGCTAATTTTGGCTGCGCTTTAGGTACCTCGCAGAATGGTACCTTTGTGGGGGGAGGTGGACTCGAACCACCGAACCCGAAGGAGCGGATTTACAGTCCGCCGCAATTGCCGCTATGCGATCCCCCCAAGTTTCTCGAAACGGTTTGAGAAGGCTAGAGCCGAAAGAGGGATTCGAACCCACGACCCCGAGATTACAAATCACGTGCTCTGGCCAACTGAGCTATTTCGGCGATATTTCAAAGACCCCCTTTGCCAAAGGGATTGCAAAGATAGGCATTAAATCCGATTCTCCAAAACTTTTTCAATAAATTTCGGATCATTTGATATATTCTGTTTCAACTCATCCGCTCCTTCCATCTCTTCTTTTGTCAGAGGGAATATTTGTAGGAAAGATACTGATTTACCGGAGGGAAGGGTTACCCTGGTGTATCCATCAACTTCCGGAAGCGGACATAGGAACATTATTCCGGAATACTTCTCGGGAGCCAGCCCTTCGCCAATGCGTACTGTCTCACCCCAGCCATACCAGTCGTCCGGATTCTCAACCATCGACGCGGTCTCTCCGAGCAGCACGACTGGCCAACCATATTCATCGCCTATCAGGCTATCGACGTCCGTTTTCCAGCCGGAAGGGAGGTGGATCATCAATTCCACCCGGTCAGGGATCCTGTGCTCCTGCTGTAGCTTTAGCGGAACACCCATCCTAATTGTCCCGCAACCGATTGTGGTCAAGGTGTGGTAGGTCCTTTCCCCGTCGGCCGGAATGATCGCGATGTCGGTCCTGACATATTCGGGATCGTTCTCTTCCCAGCAATACGAGATGGCCCCGAAGTTCTTCTGGATGAAGTCCTTCAGCGCCTCCTTGTCCTTTTCTGAATATGAGCGGACGAACTTTTGGGCCTCATCCGGGTATAAAGCCATCTTCCAGTAGGACCGGATTGTCCTTTCCAGGAGCTCGGGATTGTCTGTCCTCATGAAGTATACCGAGCTGTTCGCCTTTCTTTTCATGTAGATGATCGCGTGATCGTCCGAGATGTGCACCCGGCGGACATCCTTCCAGGAGTCGCCGATCAGCGGCAAGTTGTAGGTTCCGGCTCCGGTGGTCATGACATAGTAGATGCCGGTCGACTCGATCATCACGAACGCGTCGTTGCCGGCGAATGTCTCGTGGTACTTCTTAAGGGCCCGGCTGTTCCTCAAATAGTACACGAGGAAAGTCAGCAGAAGCACCAGCGCCTTATTGAAAAACCCGAAAACAAGGCTGGCGACGAGCGTGCCCACGCCGATAGGGAGCATGACGTATAGGGTCAGCACTTGTGACAGGGAACGGTCGCTCCAATATGCCTTCATGAAAGAGTGGCGGTCCTTGATGAAGTCTTGGCGAAGATCTTTCTCATCACCGCGGATTTTCCAATCCGCCAATGATTTCGGGGTGATATTTATCATATTTCATTGAATATTCCGGCCAATGTGGTACGGATACTGTCGGTGTCCAGTCCGCAGCAAGCGCGCTGGGCGGCCTGGGTGTCTTGCGGGATGAACTCGTCGGGAACTCCGGCGCCTTTGACGATAATCTCAAGGCCGCGGGAGGCGACATATTCACTGACCTCGCTGAAGAGGCCTCCCTTCATAGTTCCATCCTCGACAGTCAGGATCGCCTTGAAGGACGAGATCTCCTCCATCATACCCAAGTCGAATGGTTTGAGGAACCTGACGTTGTACACCGAAGGACATTTCCCGGACTCCTCTTGGATCCTCGAAGCGGCCTCGAGTGCGCGATGGGCCACAGGGCCGAGCGCCAAGACAGCGACATCGGAGCCTTGGAGAAGCCTCTCGCTTTTCCCGATCTCAATCTTCGAGGCGGGGACATCTCTCCAAGCCGTCCCTTCGCCCAATCCCCTTGGATACCTTATAATATAAGGACCGTCCTTTATCTCCAACCCCTTGTAGAGCAGGTCCTTGAACTCTTTCTCATCCTTTGGCGCGGTGATGACAGCGTTCGGCACGCTTCTCATCGCAGCCATGTCGAACACCCCCTGGTGCGTCGCACCGTCCTCGCCCACAAGACCGGCCCTGTCGAAACACAGTACCACAGGGAGATGCTGGAGCGCCACATCATGGATGATCTCATCGTACGCCCTTTGGGCGAAAGTCGAGTAGATGCAGCAATATGGCTTCATGCCTCCGGCAGCCATTCCGGCCGCGAAAGTAACGGCGTGCTCCTCGGCGATTCCCACGTCGAAGAACCTGTCCGGGAACTCGTCAGCAAAAGCGGTCATGCCGCTGCCCGTGGCCATGGCCGGGGTTATTCCCACCACGTTGGGATCCTTGCGGGCCAGTTCCCTGAGAACCTCGCCGAACACGTCTTGATAGCGGTCTTTCTGATAAGGGCCAGAAAGCCTTTGTCCGGTCCCGGGGTTAAAGCGGCCGGGAGCGTGCCATGTCGTCGGATCAGCCTCGGCCGGGGCGTACCCCTTGCCTTTCACGGTACAGGTGTGGAGCAGCTTCGGGCCTTTTATGTCTTTGAGCCTCTTGAGGGTGCGGGTTACCTCGTTGATGTCGTTGCCGTCGATCGGACCGAAATACCTGAATCCGAAAGCCTCGAAAAGGTCTCCGCCGGATTTGTCGACAAGTCCGGCCTTGGCCTTCCGGACAAGGCGTTGTACCCAGCTGCGGAACCTTCCGGAACCTAGTTTGTCCCAGACCCTGGTCTTCAGCTTGTTGTAAGCGGGATCGGTGGTGAAATTCAGGAGATATGAGTGCAGGGCTCCCCGGTTCCCGTCTATTGCCATCTCATTGTCGTTCAAGACAACGAGGATGTCATCGTCGGCTTCTCCGGCGTTGTTCAGCCCCTCGAGCGCGAGCCCTCCCGTCATGGCTCCGTCCCCGATCATCGCCACCACTTTCTCTCCCGTCCCTTTGAGGTGGGCGGCTCTGGCCAGGCCAAGGGCGGCGGAAATCGACGTCGAGGCATGGCCGGCTCCGAAGGCGTCGTAAGGGCTCTCGTCCCTGTTGGGGAAGCCGCTGATTCCGTCTCTTTTACGATTGTTCTTGAAAGCCTCTTTCCTCTCTGTCAATATCTTGTGGGCGTATGCCTGATGGCCGACATCGAAGACAATCTTGTCGGCAGGAGTGTCGTAGACGTAATGCAAGGCCACGATAAGTTCCACGGAGCCCAGACTTGAGGCCAGATGGCCGGGATTTCCGGCGCAACAGGCGATGATATATTCCCGAAGCTCTCCGCACAAATCCCGCAGCCCGTCAATGTCGAGTTGCCGGATGTCTTTAGGGGAGCTTATGCTGTCAAGGAGTTTGCCCATATTGTTCGCGAAGGTACGATTTTATTCCGGTGAATCCTTGAAATCGCAGGAATTGTGTTAATTTTGTCTCCGTTAAATATTATCATCATGTCTGAAACGACTTACAAAACAACTTTGAGGGATTCCGCGGCGATGAGGTGGATCGCGCTCCTGCTGCTGGCCCTCGGAATGTTCTGCGCCTACATTTTCATGGATATCCTTTCCCCGATCAAGGACCTTATGGAGTCCACAAGGGGTTGGGATTCCAAGGCTTTCGGTACGATGGAGGGCGCCGAGACATTCCTCAATGTGTTCGTGTTTTTCCTGATATTCGCCGGGATCATCCTCGACAAGATGGGCGTCCGCTTCACCGCGGTGCTTTCGGGGGCTGTGATGCTGCTGGGCGGTATCATTAAATATTACGCGATCAGCGACTCTTTCATCGGTTCCGGACTTGAGACCTGGTTCACGAACAATCTCAACTGGCACACCGGGGTCGGCTTCATCGATGATGTATTGCCATTTTACCATGGCATGCCGGCGTCAGCTAAACTCGCCGCCCTTGGTTTCATGATCTTCGGATGCGGATGCGAGATGGCCGGAATCACCGTCAGCCGCGGTATCGTCAAGTGGTTCAAGGGTCGTGAGACCGCCCTCGCGATGGGCTCCGAGATGGCTCTCGCCCGTCTTGGCGTCGCGACCTGCATGATCTTCTCGCCCTATTTCGCCAAGCTCGGAGGGCAGGTCAATGTCAGCCGTTCCGTGGCTTTCGGAGTTGTGCTGCTTTGCATCGCCCTCATCATGTTCATCACATATTTCTTCATGGACAAGAAGCTCGACAGCCAGACCGGCGAGGCCGAGGAGAAAGATGACCCCTTCAAGGTCTCTGACATCGGCAAGATCCTCTCCAGCCTCGGCTTCTGGCTCGTTGCCCTTCTCTGCGTCCTGTACTATTCGGCGATATTCCCGTTCCAGAAATATGCCGTGAACATGCTCCAGTGCAACCTCACCCTGACGGAGCCCGCCGCCGGGTCGTTCTGGGCCGGTGAGGCTGTCACGATCGTGCAGTACATCATCATGCTCCTGGTTGCCGTCTGCGCTTTCTCCAGCAACTTCATCAAGGGCAACAAGGGACTGAAATTCGGCTTGATGGCGGCCGCCATCGTGGCCCTTGTCGTCTATTGCGTGATGGGCTTCAAGCGTGGCACCGCCGAGACAATCTTCGCTGTATTCCCGCTTCTCGCCGTAGCCATCACTCCTATCCTCGGCAACTATGTCGACCATAAGGGGAAGGCGGCCTCGATGCTGCTCATCGGCTCTATCCTGCTGGTGTTCTGCCACTTGACCTTCGCCTTTATCCTGCCCCTGTTCAAGGGCAGCGCTGTCGGCGGAACAGTCGTCGCTTATGTCACGATCCTGGTCCTCGGCGCCAGTTTCTCGCTCGTGCCCGCGGCTTTGTGGCCTTCCGTTCCGAAGCTCGTGGACGAGAAGATCATCGGCTCGGCCTACGCGCTGATATTCTGGATCCAGAACATCGGACTCTGGCTCTTCCCGATCCTGATCGGCAATGTGCTGACCAGCACCAATGCCCCCGGAACTCCTCCCGACCAGCTGAATTACACCTGGGCGCTCGTCATGCTGGCCTGCCTCGGTGTCGCGGCCATGTTGATCGGCCTTTACCTCAAGGTCGTCGACCGCAAGAAGCATCTTGGCCTCGAGGAGCCTAACATTAAGGAATAGACTTTAATTCCCTGTACATACTTACAGCCTGCCATGTGTGCCAAGTGTCTGGCACACATGGCTTTTTTATCCCCCTTCCCCTGCGCCATGCGGTGATTCGGTTTGGTCCCCCCCTCCTTTCCTGCCATGTGGTGCTTCCGTTTGGCACACATGGCCGGTTTTTCCCCATTCCCTGCCATGTGGCCCTTCCGCTTGGCACACATGGCCGGTTTATCCCCCTTTTCCTGCCATGTGGCCCTTCCGCTTGGCACACATGGCAGGTTTGTCCCTCCTCCTTTCCGGCCATGTGGCACTTCCGCTTGGCACACATGGCGCAGTGGGTTGTTTCTCTATTTGCTTTTTTATTTGGGAAACTGGATTAAAATCCTTATTATTGAGAAGAAATACTTGAACAAAAACTTGAACAATATGAGAAATTTCAAAAATCAGATGCCTTGGCTCTCAAGGGTATCCTATTCTTCTGGAACACTTGAATTTCAGTTAGTTACAACCGATCATCTTTCGGAGGGAATTTGGTTCAGAGATGACCAGGATTTTAAGATTGGGATGAATTATGTTGCTATTATCGCAATATCCTCGGGCATAATTGTACTGGGGTTCATCCTCATGTCCAACCACGTGCACTTAGTCCTCCAATGTTCCCGCGAACAGGCCAATTGGTTTATTAACGAACTTAAGAGGAGGTATTCGGAATATCTTCATCACCGTTACGGCACGGATGATTTTCTTAGACATATTGCCGTTGATATCCAGGCGGTTGCCATTGAAGATGAATCGCTCGAAAGAGCTCTGGCATACACAATCATGAATTGCGTTGCCGCGAATATTTGTTTGGCGGCAAATGATTATCCATGGAGCAGCGTAGGCTCATATTTCAAGGTAGCCGTTCCTAAATGTATGCGCCTCGGCGAACTGTCAATAACTGCCCGAAGGAGATTACTCCATAGCAGAGCCGTCCTGCCTGATGATGTGTTGATCGGGGAAGACGGGTATATTCTGCCGATGGCTTATATTCCAGTGAAGTTTGTTGAATCCATATTCAGGACTCCTAAGAGACTGAATTACTTTCTGATGAACTCTTCGAAGGCCAAGAAGCGCCTCGCTTCTGATGAGAGGCTTCCATCTTTCACGGACCAAGTGGTTCTGGCTGCCATCCCCGATTTGTGCAGGTCATTATTCCGGAAGCAGTCAGCGGCGGTGTTGTCAGAAGAGGAAATGACAGAATTGGTCAAACAGTTGCGACGTCGTTTCAGTTCAGATGTCCATCAGATTTCCCGGTTATTAGGTGTTGAATATTCAAAGGTTACTCGAATGCTGGAGGATTTCTAAATACATCCTTTTAGAGGCTATATCTCAGTATTCGGGGCCCTTTTTGTTCCCCTTTTCGTCCCTCCTTTTCCTGCCATGTGGTGCTTCGGTTTGGCACACATGGCTGGTTTGTGCCTCCTTTTCCTGCCATGTGGCACTTCCGCTTGGCACACATGGCCGGTTTGTCCCCCCATTCCCTGCCATGTGGCACTTCCGCTTGGCACACATGGCCGGTTTGTCCCCCCATTCCCTGCCATGTGGCCCTTCCGCTTGGCACACATGGCTGGTTTGTCCCCCTTTGTCACCGCTGATCTGACCGGGGCTCTTCTGTCATTCTGAGCATCAGCGAAGAATCTATTTCCTGGAAGGAGCGTCGAGACGAAGCTCTGGACGGCGGGCTGAGTCCAGTCGCAGGCCGAGGGCCAGCAACAGGGCGAGGATGCAGACGGTCACGAACATCAGTTCGACGGCGACCGGCCCTTCGACTCCGCTCAGGGACCGGGAAGCGGCATCCAGTGTCTGGGAAGCGGGCCCTTCGACTCCGCTCAGGGACCGGGAGGCTGCATCCAGGGACCGGGAGGCCAGGATGTTCCCGGCGAACATCTTAAACAGCATCAGCCCCAGGTTCTGCACCCAATATATTAGCGCATAAGCGGTTCCGAGCACCTTCGCCGGAACGAGCTTGGGCACGCTCGGCCACATTGCCGCCGGGACCAGGGAATATCCGAATCCCAGAAATACCATCGACAGATAGCCATAGAACGGCACTCCGGCGGGAGCGAACGCCAGAAGCAAGTGGGCGACCAGTGCGAGAATAGCGCCTATCACCATCCAGCGGGTGCCCTTTCCGATCTTGTCCACCATGATTCCGAAAAGCGGAGCGAATATGACCGTAGAGAACGGAAGCATCGAGACCATCCAACTGGCGGCCTCGACCGGCACTCCGAAGCGGGGGATAAGAATCGCGCTCGCGAATTTCTTGAACGAGATGATGCTGCTGTAGAAGAATACGCAAAGCAGGGCTATTGTGATGAACTGCTTGTTCTTCAGCAGTCCCAGCACATCCGAGAAGCGGAACGACTCTTCCTTTTTCTCCGGCCCTTCGACTCCGCTCAGGGCATCGCCTTCGACTCCGCTCAGGGCACCGCCTTCAGATCCGCTCAGGGACCGGTCGTGCTTTCCGCTCAGGGACCGGTTGGTGAGCTGAGTCGAACCACGGTCGAACCTTGCGTCCATCGCTACGAATATCGCCCACAGAATCATCCCGGCGGCCATCAACCCAAGTCCCAGGAAAGCCGGCCGAGCTGTCTCCGCCAATGAATATATCTCCCCGGGAGCCTTGGCGGCCACAAGTTTCGGGGATATAACCAGGGCGAAAGCGGTGCCAAGCCTTGCGATCGCCAACTGCAGCCCCATCGCGAAAGCCATAGGCCCGTCCTTGAACCATTTGGCTATCGAACGGGTGACCGCTACCCCAGCGATCTCGCTTCCCAGACCAAACAGCATGCAGCCAACGTAAGCCACTGACAATGAAGTCTTAGGCGCTAACCCGGAAGTGATCGCCCAGGCGACCAGGGCCGCCCCTCCAGCCATCATCCCGACGAATATGGATCCAGTTACCCGGACGCCCCATTTGTCCAGGAGCATCCCGCAGATGACCAGCCCGCCGAACACGCAGAGGACTGAATATCCGCTCGTGTAGAGCCCGTAATCAGCTGAGTTCCAGCCTAATTCGAGTAGGGAAGGATTCTCGAACAAGTGCGACAGAGTGCTGAACATGTCGTCAAAGAAGTACGACGCGAACATCGGGACCACGAGACACGCCAGCGCCAGCCAGGGCGCCAGTTTGGGTGAACGGTCGGATTTGACAGCCATAATCTACAAATTATTCTATGCGAAGATAGTTATTTTGAATAAATAAATCAGGCGCCCCTGACAAGGAGCGCCCGGTTTAAAGAAATAAAGAATCAGTAAGGGGTTGGGAAGGCCCCCTTATTCCGTCGGTATCGCCTGGATCACATCAACGCTGTTAAGAGCGGCAATCCAAGAACTATTTGTCTTATAGGCCTCCACGCTTCCGGCAGGAACAAAGATCGAGAGGCTCGAGTGAGTTCCATTGAAAACTCCATTTCCCAATGTGGGCGGAGTAGTATTGTGAAGCGTTACCTTATAGAGGGCTGAGCATCCGTTGAAGACCCAGGAACTCATAGATGTTACCGACGAGGGGATATCTATAGTGGTCAGATGAGTGTTATTATAGAATGCCGCCCATCCAATTGAGCGGACAGTCTCTGGAATAATGGCGGAGTTGAAGTTCGCTTTAGCAAAAGCTTGAGCTCCGATGGATGTGACGCCTTCCGGAATAGTGTAGATTTGGTCCTCCAATCCGGCAGTGGCAAAGGAAGCAAGAGTCCCGTTCTTTACAAGGCATCGGCCGTCCTCGGAAATCATGTTGTTGGTTCCTGTGAAGGAGCTCAGGCCTTCGCAAAAGTAAAATGGATTGTCCGATACCGACGTGAGAGCGTCAGGAATGCGAATGGTGGTTATATTGGAACAATTGCGGAATACATGAGTGCCGAGTGTGGTAAGGCTCTCTGGTAAATCGATTGAATTTAAGGACGAACAACTCTGAAACGCGTTCATTTCGATAGTTGTCAATTTATTCCCGAAATGCACATTCTTAAGGTTTTGGCAGTTCGCGAAGGCATAGCTACCAATCGACACAACCTCGGAGGGTAAAAACACTTCGGTCAAATTCGTGGTGTTTATGAAGAAATCATTAGGTATATTGGTGATATTGCTGCCGTATTTGATGACCTTTGTCCCGTCCGGTAAATCCGCCCCGCGGGAGAATCCGTCTGGGAGTGTTTCGGGTGCGACAGAACCATTATTGGTCTTGTACCAGATCGCGTATTCCGGCTGCTTAAAGTGGTATCTTGCCTCGTAATCACTCCATAAAGCAGTTGTTTTGTAAGCATCCACAAGGTTGGAACGAACATAAATCGGGCAAGAACTTCCATCGAACATGTGCCCCTGACTGTCATAGGCTGCTGGCACCTGCGTAGAATTGATCTCAATGAATTCCAGGGCGCTGCAGCCGCCGAAGGCATATCCTCCGATTCTTGTCAAGTTTGAAGGAATAACTAAGGACTTCAGTTGTCCGCAATTATTGAAAGCATAGGCGAAGATAGTCTCCACCCCGCCTAATGTCACGCTGCCGATAGTGGCATTGTAGAAAGCGTAAGGTGAGACCGCATAAACTTCCGGCACATGGTAGGGTTGCCCATCCATGCCGTTAGTGGCGAAACTGACGAAGTAGGAGTACCCATTCTTATTATTCTCAACAAGCGCCCTTCCGTCTTGCGTGGAGAATTTGCCTTTGAAGCGCTTAAGATTAGGACAATTACCAAACGGGTTCCCTAAAGGGGCGAGGGAAAGGGGGCTTTCCTCACGGAATCCGAGGTGAGAGACTGACTCCGGAATGGTTATGCTTTCCAGCAAGGTGCTAGCGAAGGCGAAGGCGCCGATTCTCTCCAGACCCTCTGGAAGAGTTATTGAGGAAAGGGAAGTTCCGTAGAATGAGTAGGATCCGATGGATTTCAAGCTTGCGCCAAGAGTAACATCGCTTAGAAGTTGACAGGCCTCGAAAGCTCCTTGATGGATAGTCTCCACGCAATCTGGTAATATGATTTCCTTGATATTGGTGTTCGAGAAAGCGTATTTGTCGATCTCGGTCACAGGAGCCTTGAACCTCAGGATCCCCACTCCGCCGTTATCCTCCGGCAAAACGCAATTAGCAATGTCCAACTCATTCCCGGTCTCCTCGGAGAGTTTATAGGCCGAGGGAATGAATGCGATAGTACCATCAGTCGTCCCATCCGCGACCGAATACCAGATTTCATTAAGGGAAGGGCCTTCGGTTCCCGTCACGGTGAGAGAGTAGATTGTTCCGGCATTATATTCTTTTGCGATAGGCCGTAGAGCGTTATAGGTTGTGCCATCATCTTTTGTTACGCTGATAATCAATGTCTTTCCGTCCATGTTGATAGGGGCGCACATGACATATGCGATCAATTGTGATTCGCTGGCCAGAGTCACGTCCAAATCCAAGGACGTGGTCTTTGAGAAATTGTCTCCGATTATTTCTGGCTTACTTGCCGTGAGGTCGTAATGTCCTTTTGTTACAAATAACGGCTCATCAAGGGTCAATGTCAGCTTGGTGTATTTTCCGGCTGGAAGAGTGATCTTTGGCTTAATGACCAAACTTAAATGCTTGAAGGAAAAGTTGAGTTTTCCGTCGGCAGCACTTGTGGCCGGAGTGTACATGAAAACGCAAGGCCCAATATTGTCTGCGTTGTCGTTACCTACCTGACGCTGCCCAGAATAATTGACAGGAATATTGGTCTGATCCAGATAAAACTCTCCTACGAGGGGAAAATAGCTTCTATATACAGCAGAGGGCTTGAAGTCCCATCCACCACCGTCAAATGTGGCGCTTGTCGCCCCTCCTCCGCCTTCCATGGAAAAATAAACTTGACTGCCTGAGTTTGGGAAAATCCCCAAGGTGTCTCCATTAGACCAGACGAAAGTTCCTCCCTGAATACTCGCTTTTGTCTCAGGACTTTCTTCTTGGATGAAATCCGCCGCATTGAACGATATGGTATTCCTGAAATCCTCTGGCCCTGGATTGTCAAGTTCATTCATCTGGCATGCTGTCAAAGCCAGAGATATAGACAACATTGTGAATATTAGCTTTTTCATGATAGACAATAATTTATAATTAATACAACTCATAGTAACTTGAGAGCGCCGACCAGTTGGTAGCGGCAAAGTAGTCGGATGCCGCTGTCCCAGGAATCCTAAGTTTGCATCCGACCGGCATCAAAGGTTGAGGATTGCCATTATCGATGAACGCATTGTCGCCAAGAGTCGGTGGTGTGGATCCCTGCATGGTGACAGAGGTTAAATTCGGGCTGTATGAGAATGCGTAATTGCCAATTGAGGTTACTGATGCAGGGATTGTCAAGCTAGTAAGATTAGGGCATGAAAACATCGCGTCATCACCTATTGTCTTCAGGCTCGAGGGGAATATGACGCTGGATACACGAGCTTGACTCATTGCATAGGTGTCAATGCTTGTGATGCCTGAGGGTATCTGGAAGGCCCCTGTTGTCGCGGCTGCGAATGAGATAAGGTGTCCGTTCTTAGCGAGGCAACGCCCGTTGCTGGTAATGAAAGAGTTGTTACCGGTAAAAGAGGCGAGGGAAATGCAGTCCGCAAAGGGATTGGTCCCCAGGGTAGTTATGCTGCTGGGCAACTCTACACTTGTGAGATTTTTATTACCCTGGAACGCGTAAGAGTTCAATCTTGTGACAGTGGCGGGTAGACTCAATGACTTGAGATCACACTGATAGAAAGCGCTTGCTTCGATAGTGGTAACTTTATTCCCGAGCGAGACGTTCTCGAGATAATAGCAATTGCCGAAAGCCATCGGCCCGACTGTCACAACTTCCTCTGGAAGGGAAACTGTCTTGAGGGCTTTACCATCGTTTATATTATTAACGTTCAAGAACATTCTGTATGGAATGGTCGTTATCTCTTTGGAGAATATCATCATTCCATGTCCCTGCGTGTAGATATGACGCACTAAAGAATTACCACTGGGAAGTGCAGAGGGGGTGTCGAGTATCTCTCCACCGCTCGTTGTGTACCAGATAGATCTATTTGACTGGTAATACTTAAAGTGGCTCTTGATCTCAGGTGAAGACCAAACGGAGGCACTCTCGTACTCATCAATGGCCGCATCAGGGATGTAAATGGTGTATCCGCCGATGTCGCTGAATGCCGTGGCATTCAATGCCGGAGGTGTCAAACTTAGCATCTTTACGCCGTAGAATGCTGAACCAGCCATTGCATTCTCTCCGATTGCTGTGACGTTCTCCGGTATGGTGAACACACCATAGGTGGCCGCACAAGCGTATGAAACCATTGTGCCGTTGTCGCGGACCAGATACAAGCCATCTTCGGAGATAATCGGGTTGTCACCGGTGAATGAGCGTAGACTTGTGCAGCGATTAAAAGGATTGGCTCCAAGTGCGCTGGAAGTCAGGCTACTGGGAATTCTAACAGAGGTAAGATTGTTATTTCGATCGAATGCGTTGGACATAATCCTGGAGACACTGTCCGGGAGTTTAAGAGAGGTGAGTCCGCATCTGGAGAATGCCTGTTCCGCAATGGTCTCCAGCCCGCTTCCAAAAATGACCGTTTCAAGATTAGCACATCCTCGGAAAGCGGCTATTCCTATTGACTCGATATTATCCGGAAGTGTTATTGTCTTAAGAATAATGGCTCCGGTGTTACCCTCTGGATCAAGGGCATCAAAAATGTAACTTGGAATCTCAGTCCAAGTAGTGGATGACCTCAATACGCCGATTCCACCGTTGTCATTGGGTGCGATGTTCGTGATAGAGGACGAATAGGCTGAGGGGAGTGGAACTGCCTCCCCAGTTGTGGTTGTGTAGAGAATCTCATTGTCCTCAGGAAGGATACGATACCGGTTGTATTCGCCGAGTTGGTATCCAAAATCCTCCCAATATTGTCCGTATGTGTACCAGTTCAGGGTGTTGGCGGGAACATAAATAGGACAATCATTAGTGCAGTCGAACGCAAGCCAGTCGCCATTTTCGCTAGGGACAGCTTCAATCATTGACTCTGATCGCTTAATCTTAATCCATTCGATGTTCTCTTCGCATTCTGAGAAAGCGTCATAATGGATCTTGGAAACAGAGGCCGGAATGGTGATGTTCTTTAGGTAGAAGCATTGTGCGAAAGCGCTTGGGCCGATCTCCTCAAGGCCTTCCGGCAGGACGATCTCTCCCAGCGACGTGGCACCTGAATAAGCACCCTTGTCAATGAATTTGACTTCAGAAGGAACTTCTTCAGTATAAGTTCCATATTCACCTAGGCCTCCCATTGCGAAAGCCACCAGACGGTCGCCGTCTATGACGTGGCGTTCATCATAAACAAAAGCGCTTTCTCCACCGAAGCTCTTGATATAACTGCTGGCCTCGAAGACGCCTGAGCCGATCTCTTTGAGAGATTCGGGCAATGAGATGTGATTTAATTCGCCGCAATTCCTAAATGCGCCATCATCGATTGATTCAAGACCTTCAGGAAGGACTATTTCCTCAAAAGCGCAATTCATAAATGCGTCTTTGCCGATATGCTTCACAATGCTTCCGAGATTTACCTCTGAAAGGGCTGAGCAGCCATTGAACGCGTTATCACCAATGCTCTCCACACTCTCAGGGAGCGTGATGGAAGCAAGATTGCTCTCACCCTCAAAGGCGGCGGCATCAATCGCAGTCAAAGGTTTGGTGAACGCTATGACATGATAACGAATATTCCCATTTATGTAAGTATACTTCGATTTCACGACGTTACCGGTCGTTCCATCAGGAGTGTAGTTCACATCGCCGTTCTCGTATCTTTTTGTGTAACGGATCTCGTTGAGCGGCTGAGAACTGGATTCGGAGGCGTTGTCGGTTAAAGTATAAATAGTGCCAGCTAAATATGGTTTAGATATAGACCTGTGGACCTCGTATGTTAGTCCTTCGCTGTTGGTCACGCTGATTACTAGTGTTTTCCCAGTCATGTCAAGCTGGGCGCACATGATGTAAGCTATAAGTTGAGAATCTTGTTCAAGGGATATGTCCAGGTCCATGGAGATGGTATTCGAAAAAGTGTCCCCAATAATCTCTGGCTTATCGGCGGTAAGGTCATAGTGTCCCTTAATGACAAATAAAGGCTCGTCCAGAGTCAAGGTCAGTTTTTTGTAATTGCCAGCCGGGAGTGAGATTTTGGGTTTAATCACTAAACTCAAGTGGCGGAAAGACATGTTGAGGGTGCCATCTGAAGCGGTTGTGGCGGGAGTATACATATAGCAGAACGGGCCTATTCCGTCAGCGTTGTCATTTCCGGTTTGTCGCTGTCCGGAATAGTCCACCGGGATGTTGCTCGCATTAAGGTGAACCTTGCATATATAAGGGTAATAACTCCGATAAACAGAGGAAGGCTTAAAATCCCAACCGCCACCGTCGAATTGTGCGGAAGAGGTTCCCCCGCCTCCATCAATCGCAAAGAACACCTGGCTTCCGGAGTTTGGGTAAATTCCTAATGTGTCATTGCTGGACCAAACAAATGTATTGCCGGGTTTTATAGAGGTCCTGGTTTCCGGATAGCCGTCCTCCATAAATGCAGGAGCGTTGAATACCAGATTCTGTTGTATCTGATCATCAAAAGAATTAGTTTCAGATATACTACATGAATTGAGGATAGCAATAATAGCTATCCCCAAAAGGGATATTATGCGTTTCATATTGTTAGGATTATTGGAGGTCTAACCTTCTTCTTCGTTCATATTCGAAAGATTTCCCGTCAGAGTCGGAGCCGTTATCAACTGGACTTCTTCGACCTCAGGGGTGACATAGGTGCGGTTGTCGGTTTCGTTAGTCTTTTTCATAATGAGTAGTTTTTAAGATTAAAATATGTTGTTTGTATATTGTCTTATCTCTATGGGTTGAGATTAGGCCTCGTTTTGGGTTGGGTTTTACCTACTTTCTATTCAACGCCTAATATAAGGCATTTCGCTCATAATTCCAAATTTGGACGAAAAACTTCGAATCTCTTTTGGTCGCTTGGTCGCCCCGTCAGGCATGGGAATGACTATCTGGCGTGCCTCAACGGCTGGAGTAGAAGGCAATAGAAGGCGGTTATAAGAGCGCAAAACTGGGCCTTTTTGTACTTTCTCGGCCACCTGTGGTGGTTGTCAGATCATAAAATGCGGTCTTTTTGTGCTTTCTCGGCCACCTGTGGTGATCGTCGCCGTACCACCGGCCCCTTCGGCTCCGCTCAGGGCACCGCCTACGGTTCCGCTTAGGGGCCGGCAAGATCCGCTCAGGGGCCGGGTACTTGATTTATGGAATATATTCACTATCTTTGAACGATTATGCGTTTATGAAGATGGATCTGGATTTTTTTCTGGAAATACTTGGTATTGACTCGACTTCGGGGCAGGAGCGGGGACTGGCTGAGTTCCTGAAGGAGCGGCTGGGGATGCCCGGTCAGGCCGTGCCCTTCGACTCCGCTCAGGGACCGGGCGGTTCGGCTCCGCTCACCGACTGCGCCACGGCTCCGCTCACCGACCGTACTACGGCTCCGGCAGTTCACGAGTTCGAGGTGGGTGACGGAACGGTCAACCTGCTGCTGGACTGGTCTGGGACAGGTAAGCCAAGTTTTGTCTTCTGCACACATCTGGACACTGTCCCGCCCTACATCGCTCCCAGCGTTGAACTTGTCAAAGAAGGAGACTTGCTGCCTGACGGGAAGAAAGCCCTGAAAGACGACACTATCGTGAAGGGTCGAGGAAGTTGTGACGCTAAAGGCCAGATATTCAGTATGTTCTGCGCCTGCCAAAAGCTCAGTCAAGAAGGCTATAAGGACTTCGGCCTGCTGCTTCTGGCCGGTGAGGAGACCGGCTCGCATGGAGCTAAGGCTTACACGAAGAACAATCCCGGAGGCGATTTCGTCCTGGTCGGGGAACCGACCGACAATTGCCTGGCCTCGGCCAGCAAAGGAACCAAAGCTTTCGAAGTGACTATCCCGGGAAAGGCCTGTCACTCAGGTTACCCGGAGCATGGAGCGAGCGCCGTGGAAAGGTTCGTGGACCTTATGAATACCCTAAAACTCGTGGAGTTCCCCGATGATCCGGTCCTGGGACCGACCACATGGAATGTCGGTGATCTCAGCAGCTCCAATCCCCAGAATATCCTCAGCCCTGAGGCTCGTTTCAGGATATATTTCCGGACCACCTTCGCCACTGACGAGCTGATCCAGAACAAGCTTCTGGGCGCGAGCCCCAAAGGCTCCGTGATCCAGGCTTTCGGCGGAGACACTCCGATGAGGTATTTCTCGGAAGTGTCTGGAATAGAATCAAAAGCGGTCTCTTTCGGGAGCGACGCGCCAAGGCTGGATAAATTCGCTCAAAGGGCCATCTGCGGCCCCGGATCGATCCTAACGGCCCACACGGACAAGGAATATGTCTTGGTTTCCGACCTTAAGACTGCCGTGGAGAACGACATCAAAATATTCAAGACTGTGACAAAAGAGAGACTATAACGAACTTAATACAATAACAAAAGCATGATTATCATCAAATTCGGCGGCACGTCCGTCCAGAACGAAGAAGCTATCGGGAGGGTAATCTCGATAGTTAAAGGGAGACTCAAGGAAAAACCTCTTGTGGTGGTCTCGGCCCTCGCCAAGGTGACCCGTTTGCTTTGCGATCTTTCCGAGGAGGCTGAGGCACAAAGGGAGGAAAATGTCAAGAATATTCTCAAACAGTTGAGGGAGAGGCATTTCAATCTCGCCAAGAACTTGCTGGCTGCCAGGCCTGACCTTCTTGAGGAGTGCCTCGACAAGGTAGAGGAGCGTATCTCCGCCCTCGAGACCTTTGTCGGAGGAGTTTGCCTGATCGGCGAGCTTTCCTCCAGGAGCCAGGCCAGGATCATCTCCACCGGTGAGCTCCTTTCCTCCACGATCATCTCGTACGCTTTCAACGCCAATGACATCTCGTGCCACTGGATCGACGCCCGCAGGATGATCACCACCGACGACAATTACCTTAACGCCCGCCCTGACATGGAAGTGACAGAGGCGAACATCAAGCGGATCGTCGGCCTGGAGTCCAGGGGAGCCGACCTGGTCCTGACGCAGGGCTTTGTCGCCGCCACAGAGAAAGGCGCGACCTCCGTCCTCGGGTTCGAGGGCTCGGACTACTCCGCGGCCATCTTCGGAATGGCTCTTGGGGCCGAGCGGGTTGAGATCTGGACCGATGTTGACGGAATACGTTCGGCTGATCCCCGGGTGGTGAAAGACACTCGGAAGATCGACGTGATTTCCTACGAGGAGGCGGCTGAGATGGCTGCCATGGGAGCCCGGGTACTTCATCCGCTGACAATCGAGCCGGCGAGGAAAAGGAATATTCCCATCAAGGTGCTGAATTCCACCAACCAGGCATGCGACGGCACCCTTGTGACTCGCAGTGACCAGTCTCCTGACGGCCCCAAGTCTGTCGCGGTCAGGGATGAGGTGCTTTTTGTCAAGGTCGTGTCTTCCAAGCTTGACGGTGTCACGAGGATGTTCGGCAAGGTCTTCGGGTCGCTCTATCCCAGAAGGATTCCGGTGATTCTCGCGAAAGCCACCGAGTCCGAGGTCTATCTTGTCATCCCGGAGATGGCCGGGGATCTCCTTCCGGAGGCTCTTGAGGAAATAGGGAAATGGGCAGAGGTCATCGTGTACCGCGACAAGGTCCTTATCTCGGTTGTCGGACGCAACATCGTGGGCTTCGAAGGTCTTGGTGACAAGGTCATCAGCGTCTCCGGCAAGGTTCATCTGGCCAATGTGAGCGCTAACATGATGAGCGAGAATTTCGTGATCGACAAGGATAGGCTGCAGGTCACCCTGGAAAGTCTGCATGACTACATTTTTAAGATAAACAGCTGATTATGAAAGTGGTTATCAGCGGCTACGGCCGCATGGGACACATGGTTGAGGCCGCGCTTGAAGCCAAAGGCATCGAACGCGCCGGAGCCAGCGAAGACATAGCTGCTTTCGACAAGGCTCTCGCGGCGGAGTGCGTCTGCATCGATTTCACTACTCCTGACGCGTTCCGGGCTAATTACAAAGCCCTGGCCGACAACTTCAAAGCTGTCGTTATCGGCACGACCGGATGGAATGACATAAAGGACGAGGTCATCGGATATTTCGAGTCCAAAGGCACCCCGATGATTTATTCCTCCAACTATTCCGTTGGTGTCAATGTCATTTCCGCCGCTGTAGGGCTGGTGGCCAAGTATCTTGGCCAGGCCGGAGGATACGCTCCCTATATCGTGGAGAAACATCATATCCACAAACTTGACGCTCCTTCAGGCACAGCCAAGTCGTTGGCGGCGGTGGTCAAGGAGAATATGGGCGTGAACCCTGACACGGCCTCGGTGCGTGTCGGGGAACTTGCCGGCATCCACACCGTTGGGTTCGAGGGCCTTAATGACAGGATTACCCTCACCCATGAGGCTTTTTCCCGGAAGGGTTTCGCCGAGGGCGCTGTACTGGCCGCCCAGATGACGGAGGGGCTTTCCGGAGTTCATGAGTTCAAGGAATTGTTTTTCAAAGAATCAGCGAAATGACACTTAGAGGATGCGGAACAGCTCTCGCGACCCCGTTCAAGAACGGCAAGGTCGATTTCGAGGCATATAAGAGGCTTGTCGCCAGGCAGGTGGAGGCCGGAATACATTTTCTCGTACCTCTCGGCTCCACAGCCGAGACCCCATGTCTGGAAAATGACGAGAAAATAGAACTATTGAAAATTACCAGGGAGCTTTGTCCGGACCGCCCGGTCGTGGCCGGGGTCGGCACCAATTCTCCCGTCGCCACGATCCGTAACATCCAGCTTCTGGAGCCTTATGGCCCGGACGCGTGGCTGGTCGTTGTGCCATATTACAACAAACCTACCCAGCAGGGACTGTATGAGTATTTCAAGGCTATAGCCGAGAGTACGGACAAGCCCATAGTGGCCTACAATGTTCCCGGCAGGACAGGCACGAACATGACAGCCGAGACAACTTTGAGAATAGCTCAGATCCCTGGGATCATCGCTGTTAAAGAAGCTTCCGGCAAGTTGGACCAGATCGAGGCGGTCGTGAAAGGACGCCATGATGGGTTCAAAGTCCTCAGCGGCAATGACGACCAGACCTTCCCGATCATGCGATTCGGCGGTGACGGCATAATCAGCGTGGCTTCCAATGTGGCACCAGGGTTGATGGTTGAGATGGTCGAGGCGGCCGAGTCAGGTGATTGGGCGAAGGCCGAAGCGCTCGACAAGAAGCTGGCTCCATTGTACGACGCCTGCTTTGTCGAGAGCAATCCGATCCCCGCGAAGGCGGCCCTCTCTGTCCTCGGACTATGCGAGCCGGAGATGCGTCTGCCACTCACAACGGCGGTTCCTTCCACATTTGAGACTATGCGTAAAGTATTGGAGGACTTGGGAATATGATGAGTTTCGAAGAAGTCGTCAAAGCCTTGGAGGCTGGCACTGTCAGAGTGGCGGAGAAAACATCGGAAGGCTGGAAAGTCAACGCCTGGGTAAAGGAGGCCATCCTTGAGGGTTTCCGCAAGGGCAAACTTGTGGACATGTCCAAAGAGGAATATTCATTCTTCGACAAGGACACTTTGCCCCTGAAGCAATTCTCACTTGAGGACAAGGTCAGGATCGTCCCTGGGGGCAGTTCCGTCAGGTGCGGGGCCTATCTTGCCCCGTCCGTGATCATGATGCCTCCGTCCTATGTGAATATCGGCGCTTATGTGGATGCCGGGACCATGGTGGATTCCCATGCGCTTGTCGGCTCTTGCGCCCAGGTGGGCAAGAATGTCCACATCTCGGCCGCTTCCCAGATCGGAGGCGTGCTCGAACCCGCCGGGGCTTTGCCTGTCATTATCGAGGACAATGCTTTCATCGGTGGCAATTGCGGAATCTATGAGGGGACCATTGTCGGGGAAGCCGCTGTGATCGGGTCTGGGGTTATCCTGACTCGCGGCACAGCCATTTACGACGCTACGACAGGGGAATATGTCCCCAAATCCGCTTCCGGACAGACGGTTGTCCCTGCCGGAGCGGTTGTGGTTCCTGGTAGCCGGCCGATCCTTAAGGGCCCTGGGAAGGATGCCGGGATTCATGTCAGCACTCCTGTCATCGTGAAGTACAGGGATGGGAAAACAGATGCCTCTGTTGAGCTGGAAACTCTTTTAAGATAAGATGTTACAGAAGTTTTTCAAATATCACGGAGCGGGCAACGACTTTCTCCTGGCCGACAATCGTGATGGTTATTTGAGCCTTTCCGCGGATCAGATCCGCCATTTGTGCGACCGTCACACTGGCTTCGGAGCCGACGGAGTGATGTTGCTGGAGAAAAGTGACAAGAGGGATTTCCGGATGGTCTTTTACAATCCTGACGGAAGTGGAGGAATGATGTGTGGCAATGGTGGCAGGTGCGTCGTGGCTTTCGCGGCTGATCTCGGGGTTGTCTCTGGCAATTTCCCCATCGAGTTTGACGCTCCGGATGGTAGGCATACGGCCATCATCGCTAGCATGGCAAGGCGCTCGGCGATAAAACCGGCGGAAGGCGCGGCCCTTATCCGCTTGAAAATGAATGACGTCTCAGGTGTCTCGCTTTATCCGGAGGATCAGGCGTGTTTCCTTGACACGGGCACGAGACACCTTGTCAAATTTGTCCATGGGCTTGATGAATATCCTGTTTTTCAGGAGGGTAGCCTTCTTCGGAACGATCCCCGTTTCGCCCCTCTTGGCACCAACGTCGATTTCGTCGAGCCAATCACCCCCGCCACCCCAGGCGAAGCCCAAGGAGATAATGGGAATCTCCTCCGCATCCGCACTTTCGAGAAAGGAGTCGAGAACGAGACCCTGGCCTGCGGCACCGGGATTGTCGCCGCTGCTGTAGCCGCATGCTTCAAGGGAATATCACCGGAAGTGTCCACTGACGGCAGGGTTTCCTATGATATTCAGGCCTCCATCTCGAATCTGACCGTTGATTTCGTCCCTGAAGGAAAGGGGCCTGATTTCAAGGCGAGAGATATATGGCTCACGGGGCCGGCGGTGTTCATCGGCACTGTGGAGTGTTTTTTGTAGGATTCCTTTTATTGTTTTTTAGAGTATTCGTTTTTATGAGAAAATTGACCAAGCTTTTACTGTGCGCTTCGGCACTCGTGTGTGCCGTTTCCTGCATGGATCGCCAGAACTCGTCGGCCACTTTCACCCAAGGTGTCTCTTTCGAGTTTAATGAACTGTCTATCAGCCAGTATTTTAAGGATAGTCTTTTGTATGCCCCGTTGTTCTCCACGGACCAGTTGATCTATTTCAAGGCCAAGTGTGACGGAGAGAACTCCGGCTACGCCAGTGGTTTCAAAGTGTCCGCCCTCAAGGGGACCAGCGAGACTCCGGATGACATCGCGGTGTTCACTTCCGCGGCTAAGACAGCCGGAATCGGCGGGAGTCTTTTTTACGCGGGCTTCCTCCAGGCTTCTCCGATGGAGGAAAACGATGTTTTCATCAACTTGGGACAATACTCCAGCGCCGAAAACCAGCTGATTGGGTTCGGTATTTGCAACTCTTTGTATAACAGCCGTTTGGCTGAAGAGAAGATGATCGCTCCGGGAGACTATCTCAAGCTTAATGTGGAGTTGTACTACGATAAGAATCTTGTCAGCACCTTGGAGAAATACCTGGTCGACTACAGGGGAACTGAGCTGAAGATGATCAATGATTGGGAAGAGTGGGACATGACCACTCAAACCAATGTCAAGCTTGGCTCCTTTGACAATATGAAATTCAGGTTGGAGACTAATAGCACCAACCTGAAACCTTGTTTCTGTCTTGATAATTTCGTGGCCAACTTCTCGGTGACCTACTAGACTTTATTCGCCGACGTGGAACGCGACTCTCAAGTCCTCGATCTCCGCGTCGGTGATGGGTTTCAGAGAACCCAGCGGCGCGGCCAGGATAAGTGACCTGGCGCTGAAGTCAGCCACCTCCAGGCGGTCGAACGTGTTGATCAGCTTGTCGCCGGTCACGACCACCGAGTCATTCTCCAACATGACGAAAGGCCTGTTGCGGAACTCGTCGGCGAGGGCGGGCAAATGCTCGTCGTACTGGCTTCCGAAGGGGAAGGTCGGAATGTCCTGAAGGAATATCCAACTCTCGGGAATAGTCCTGACATCGAATTTCACTCCACTGACGCAGAAGCCCATAAGGGCTGGGGACTGGGTCAGTATTATCGAGTTCACCTTCGGGTTGCGGCGGTAGATCTCGTAGTGGAGGGCCACGGAGCGGCTCGCCATCTTGCCGGCCTCGACCATGCCGTCCTTGATCTGGACGATGTCTTCCGGATCGATGTCCCAACGCTGAACATTGGAGGGGGTGATCAGGAAGTCATTGCCTTTCCACCTGATTGAGGCGGTCCCGTAGGAGCTGCACATCAGGCCCTGTGAGCAAGCCCTGCGCACGATCTTGCAGATCTCTGTGCGAATCGCCCTTTCGTCTGAAGGATGATCCACGTTCATGAAATGCTCGAACGGGGTGTTGACGGCCATCTCATGCTTATTGATCTGCTCTTCAGTCAGATACTTGGGCTTTCCGAGAGTCTTCGCGTTCAGGATGGTCCTGGCGCAGAGCTCAAGCGTCTCAAAACGCTGGTAAGCGTCGGCGATGTCCTCTCCGTAGAGAACCACACCGTGATTCTCCATTATGACTGCCTTGTATTCGGGATTCTTCTTGAACTCGGCGACGATCTTCTTGCCGAGGAGCTCACTGCCCGGGAGGGCATATTCAGCGAATCCGACCGGTCCGCAGACGGCGCGGGCCTGTGGAATGATGCTGGTGTCGGGAGTCTGGTGAACCACGCTGAAGGTCACAAGTCCCGGAGGGTGGGCATGGATGACGGACCTTGCCTTGGGATTCATCTTGTAGATCGCCTTGTGGAAGGGATATTCAGAAGAAGGCCTGTGAGGCCCCACAATTGTTCCGTCCGCCTTGACGCACATGATGTCGGCGGGAGTGAGGGAACCCTTGTCGATTCCTGCGGGGGTGATCCACATGTCTCCGTTGCTGTCCATTATGGAAAGGTTGCCGCCGGAAGTGGTGGTCATCCCGCTGCGATAGATCCTGCCGATGATTATCGCGATCTGCTCGGCGGGATGCATGAGTTTGATATCCAGTTGTTTCATATTCTTAAGCAAGCATTACCTGGCCGCCGGTCACAGGGATTGCCTGGCCGGTCTCTCCGGTTTGTTCAATGGCGTACATGATGGCCTTGCACACGTCCTCGGGATTGCAGCCCTTGCGCATCGGGACTTTCGACAGGTAGTAATCCTTCACGTCCTGCACGGTCTTGGCTCCAGGAGCCTTTCCCGCCTTCAGGTACTGGATGAACAGTCCTTTCTCGGGGTCGCTCCAAAGCGGTCCGTCGTAGTAGTTGCCGGGGCAGATGGAGTTGACTTTGATCCGGAACGGGGCGAGCTCAAGAGCGAAGGACTGCGTAAGTCCGATGCCTCCGAACTTGCCTCCGGCGTATGCGAAATTGGCTTTGCTTCCGACCAGGCCGCTCTTGGAGTTGATCTGGACGATGTCGGCGAAGTACTCGGGATCGTTGGCCGTCTCGATCTTCATGACATGGCTCGCGACCTTGGCGCAGAAGAAATATGCCTTGTAGTTGATGTTGGTGACGAACTCGAAGTTCTCCGGGGTCATGGCCTCAAGATCTCCAGCCCTGACCACTCCGGCGTTGCTGACGAAAACGTCCAGCGCTCCGAAATTCACGACGGTCTCCTTGATCAGATTGTGAAGGCTTTCCATGTCGGCGACATTCGTCTTCACGAATATTGCCTTGGCGGTCCCGGCTATCTCATTGAAGGCGGCGGCAGTCTTCTGTCCAGTGACCTCGTTGAGGTCGGCGACGACGATGTTGGCGCCCTGTTTGATCAGTTCTCTGGCGATTCCCTCTCCAAAGCCTTGCGCGGCTCCGGTGACGATTATGGTCTTGCCCTCGACACGGCCCTTGGATGCCGTGGAGGCCACCTTGCGGCGGTAATTCTCAACCTCCCAGTTGTCGATGAAGTCTATCTGGCGAGCGGTCATCGGGTGTTCTCCACCGAAGTAAGCCGCGTACCAAGCGACTTTCATAGAGTCCATGAACACATCGGTAACGGTCTGGGCTTCCTTGGCGTTGGCTCCAACCGCGACAAGACCTATGCCCTTGATGAGCAACACTTTCGGGGTGTGTCCACGCTTCTCGATATATGCCTCGATTTTTTTCTCGGCCTGCTTAAGCAGATCCTCGGGACCCTTGTGGTCGATGTAGATGAACTCGCTCTTGCAATAGACGATCCCGTCAGGAGTGAAAGGCTTGAGGACAGGTGCCGCGGCCTCTTTACTCCCGATGAATCCGCTGACAAGGGCGTTATTGGTGATTTTCAATGTCTTGAGTCCTCGTCCGGAACGGCTCAGGATCGTCCTGATCGCGGGGATGGTCTCGCTGACACAATCGCAAATAGGGGCATCTCCTTCCGGAATAGGCTTTACGAGGGCTTCCAGCTTGCCCATCACATCGTCATAGATATTCTCGATCTCACCGGTCGTGTCAGCGCTCACGAATATTCCATGGTTCTGCAGGAATATCACCTTAGGGTCAGCACCAAAGGCTTTCCGGTATTCCTTTATTTTGTCGTACACCTTCTTGAAAAGGGTGTATCCCGGGTCGGTGTAGGGAATGTAAAGGGCGTCGGGGAACAGCTCCGCGCATTTCTCGGCGGCGTTCTTCGAGCACATGAGTCCGTTGACCAGGGTGGGGTGGAGATGGACGACGAAGGCAGCCTCAAGGCAGTTGTGCATCGAAGTCTCCACGGAAGGACGCTTGTCCTTCGTAACGCATGCGGTGGCGAGGTCGTTCTTGACCTGCTCTTCCCTCAAGGATGTGTCTTCGCTGTATTTCTTTTCTCCCATCGGGTTCAGCAGCGCTCTGTCAAGCACCGCGAAACCATCTTCCGTGATGGTGGCGAGGGCATGGCCGCTAGCCTTGACCCACAGCCTGTCAGCCGTCTTGAACGATGTGTTCCCGCCTCCGGCTATAACGAATCTGGAGTCACTGCCGTACTTGCGCGAGATTTCGATCAATTTCTCTATATCCGACATGTCATTAAATATTTAAAGTTTTCATTATCAATTCTTCACCTGCGGCTTCGGAGTCCAGCCCAGCCTGATGGGCGACCACCGCGCGGGCGCCCTTGAAGTTTGTCTGGCGCAGTTTGTCGCTCAGTCCTTCCGGATGGTCCGAGGTCCTCAGTTTGATGGGCTCCATGGCTGGAGTGTTGTGCTCGGAGCCGAATGTCACGATGAACCCTTCGTCCATAAGGTAGTCCGAATATTCCTCAAGGACCTTGGTGGTGTTTCTTGTCGTGATGAATTCGACGGAATTGAATCCGCGTTTTTTCAGGGTGTCCGCCGCCTTCTGGAGATCGCCCTCGAAGTCGGTGAACTCTCCTTTGGCGTTGTCGGCAAGGAAAGGATAGGTGGGGATGCCGCCAGCGGCCTTGATTATCTCGCAAACAGTCTCCATCGGCAGGAATGCCTTGGGATCCTCGGGCACGAATGCCGCTCCTCCGGATTTGAGAAGTTTGCTACGGATCTCGTTCTCGACAGCCGCCACATTGTCCTGCGCGGATTTGAGCGGGGCTCCGCCGAATATCCTCTCATAAGCGTCGGCTCTCTCTTTACCCTCCTTGAACTTGGCTTCGATGGCCATTCTGAGAGCCTTGGCAAGGTGACGCTCCCTGACGGAACCTTTCGTCAACTCGTCGACGATATTCTTGAAATCAAGGCTGAATCCGGCTCCGACAGCGTTCAGGTGGTCGTTGAGTTTAGCGCACATCTTCTCGACTTGGGCGTTGGACTCTTCCCTGACTTCTTTCAGCAGGCTAGCCTCGCGTCCTTTGAGGATGACCGGATAGGCGAGTCCCTTGCCGCTTATGTAGGTGCGTCCCGGATTGTTCGGGTCGTTGACCCTGAGGCCGGCCGCCTGGTCCTCGCTGTTCAAGGATATGAATTCTATTCCCATGATAGGGCACAGATGCCTTTTCTCGCATCCGGCCTTCCATTCAGAGTATCCTTCCATGGAATAGAAGTCGTTGATTCCCACCACTCCAACACCTTCTTCAAGAGCCATGTCCAGGGCTTGATTGATCCCGCTGAAGGCGCTGAACGAATAGGGGGTGTGCATGTGGGCGTTTACGTCGATGATAGTTCTCATGTTATTGTGATTATATAAGTCCTTCGGGGAGGTCCAGGACCAATACCCTGTCCTCCTCGTCAATATCCACTATGAAGTCTTCGTGTAAGGGGATCATCACCGTGCCGTTCCCTGGGGTCTCTATGTAAAGGCATGGATTACCAGGAATAGGCTCGTAATCAGTTATTTCTCCAATGAGGTTCCCGTCGCCGTCTCTCAATGACCATCCTATGAAGTCGTCGAGGGATAGCTCTCCATCCTCGTCATCCTCTCCTGATAGGGAAGATCTGCTCGCAAGGATCTCTCTTCCCACAAGTTCTTCAGCGTCAGCGAGATCACTCACTCCTGTCAGACGAAGGAGAGCCTTTGATGATCCTTTTCCTTTGAATGATTCGATAAAAAAGGGAACCGGCAGTCCATCGAAGATGATGAACACCGGTTCCTTGAGATTCAAGTCTTCCGGATTCCGGTCGCGGAAACCCACGAGGATTTCCCCTTCGGTACCGTAGGACTTCAGTACCCGGGCTATCCGCAGAAGATCTGAAGGAGCCCCGGACATCTCATTAAGCCTCAGCGGTCTCCTCGGTTGCCTCTCCGGCTTCCTCGGCGGCCTTTGCGGCAGCCTCTTCAGCGGCTTTACGCTGAGCCTCAGCGAGTTCCTCGGCCTTCTTGGCAAGAGCGGCGGCCCTTTCCTCGTTGACCTTCTTCTCGGCCGCGACAGCGGCTTTCACCTTTTCGGCGGCATCCTTGACGAGGCCTTCCTTCTTGGCTTTGATCTTGGCATCCCTCTGAGCCTTCCAGTCATTCCATTTCTGGTCTGCCTGCTCCTGGGTCAAAGCGCCTTTGTCAACACCTTTCTGAAGGTGCTTGCGGAGAAGGACACCCTCGTAGGAGAGGATCCTGCGGGTCACGAGAGTGGGCTGGGCACCTACATTGAGCCAAGCGAGAGCCTTCTCACCGTCAAGAATGATGGTGGCAGGGTTGGTGTTGGGGTTGTAGGAGCCAAGTTGCTCGATGAAACGTCCGTCGCGAGGTGCGCGGGAATCGGCCACGACAATGTGGAAGAATGCGAAATTCTTCTTTCCATGGCGCTGAAGTCTGATTTTAACAGCCATTGTGAATCTGTTTTAAAATAAATTAATTAAACCTTTTCGCTCCCAGCTCGTGGGAGCGTGCAAAGATACGAATAAATATTAAATCGCGAAAAAATTTTGGTATTTCAGGAATATTGTATATTTTTGCAATCCCAATTCAGGGAAACATACCTGCGGTAGTGGTGAAATGGTATACACGCTACTTTGAGGGGGTAGTGGGCACTAGCCCGTGTGAGTTCGACTCTCACCTACCGCACCTAAATCGGCTTCAGAGATAATCTGGGGCCGATTTTCTTTTGCTTTTGGCGACATTTTGGCGAGATAGGGAAGTAGTTGTCATAAGATATGAGGCTTTGGGGAAAGCATAGGATTGCTTCTGGAGATTGGATCTTTTAGCTGAACAACACCATGCACTTGCCATGGGGAGACGTAAGTCATTATGAATCTTTGATATTTACTCCTTGCTATTTTGAAAAGAATGAGATACTTTTGTATTTGTAGATAATTGCAATCGTTGGCAAGCATGCCCCAGATTATTCAATACACGAACAAGTATCCCGTGATGTCCTATCAGGGGGGGGTATAAGTGCCTTAAAGTCAATCAATTACGCGATCGTTTCCACGAGGCTGTATATGCAGTCCCGTATTTTGTCATGTCAAGAAACCTGAAATCAAGCGAAAAGAAACAATAAATGTGAGCATTATGGAAACCTTAGAGAGACTGAATTACGAAGCCCCTTCATGCGAGGAGATCCGCATCCGCGTGGAGGCTGGTATCCTGACAATGAGCGGTCGGGATAACGAAGGAGAACTTGGAGGTTACTGGGATGATGACGAAGGATAATAGGAGGACCGTTATGAAAAGGATCAATTACATTTTGGCAGCCTTAATTATGATGCTTGCCGGTTCTTGCTCCAGGATGGAGGAGAACATCATCGGAAACGACCCGGTTCAAGGTTCAAAACTTACGTTCAAGGCGACCAACGGGGATAATCCCGAGACGAAGACCGTCCGTCAGGACGACGGCAGTATATGGTGGTCGAAGAACGACGCCATCAATGTGTTCTGCGGCAACGCCAAAGGACAGTTCACGACGGACATCAGCGCGCCTGCGGCCACTGCCTCTTTTACTGGAACGCTTGAAGGGGACGCCGGGGATGCCTCCGTCTATTGGGGCGTGTACCCGTACAATGAGAGCAACAGCTTCGACGGTACTGGCGTGACCCTTACGATCCCCCCGGAGCAGAAGGGTGTCCCCGGAACCTTCGCCGACAAACTGAACCCAAGCGTGGCACGTTCAGAGACAGAATCGCTGTCGTTCTACAACGTGGGAAGTTGGTTTGTCTTCACCGTTGCGGGCGAAGGAATCACATCCGCTACCTTCAAGGGAAACAACGACGAAACAATCGCTGGTAAGGTCAAGGTCACAATGGACTCCGAGGGAAAGCCCGTCGCCGAGGTTCTCGAAGGAGTAAAGGCCATCACCATCACTCCGGAAGACGGCGGCTCTTTTACGCCTGACAAGAAGTATCGCATTGTCCTGCTTCCCCAGACCATGGAGAAGGGATACACCATCACCCTTTACAAAGGGAATCAGTCAACCGACTGCACCGTGACGAAAGAATCTGCTTTCGAGCGTTCCAAGTTCCGCGGAAAACACACGGTCGACAGTGGCAATTGGCATGGTGAATATATTGACATGGGTGAAGGCCAGTTATGGGCAACCATGAATATCGGTGCAACCTCTGAGACGGAGGTGGGGTCTTATTTCGCATGGGGAGAGACGGAATCCAAGGCTAGTTACGGATGGGACAATTATGCCTGGGGAGAAAACGAGACAGGTCTCACCAAATATGTCCTGCAGAGTTCATACGGCACGGTGGACAATCTGTCCGTTCTCGTGCCTTCTGACGATGCTGCCACGGCTGCCTGGGGCGAAGGGTGGCGAACACCGACCATGACGGAATGGATGTGGCTCTATGATAATTGCGACAAGTCCATTGAGACAGTTGACGGCGTGACGGGATTCAGGTACACCAGCCGCATTGAAGGATACACCTCCAACAGTATCTTTATACCCGAAGCAAAGTATTATGATGGCTTATCGTTGGTAGAAGGTGAATCCAAGGTGTCATACTATTGGTCTTCTTCGCTTAATAGCGTGAACAGTGGTTATGCTCAGTCAATGGGCCTGTCCCAGACCTACGATATCCTGAATGGGACAACTCCGAAATACCGTTATCAGGGTCTCCCCGTCAGGGCAGTGTGCATTCCTCCGATTCCGGTTACAGGTATCAATTTAAACAAGTCCTCCATCAGTATGGAGCTTGGAGATACTCCTATAACGCTAGGCGCTACAGTGTCACCTGAGAATGCCACGAACCAGACAATACTCTGGTCAAGTTCAGACGAATCCATTGCTGGTGTCAACATAAACGGCAACGTATGCAACGTTTACCCTGCGGGGGTCGGAACGGCCACGATTACCGCCAAGACGGCAGACGGTGGTTATACGGCTACTTGCAGGGTGACAGTAACGGGTGTCCCGACGACGGGAGTGACGTTGGACAAAACCAGTCTTATTCTTTCTCCTGGAGAACGTTATGTCTTGACCGCGACCGTCCTTCCCTCTAATGCTTCTGTCAAGACCGTAAGATGGTCCAGCAGTAATCCGACGGATGTCTATGTAAGTGAATCGGGAGAGGTGATTGCTCTGGCGGAAAACGGATCCTCCATCATTACCGTCACGACTGATTACGGCGGCTACACTGCCACTTGTGAGGTGACGGTTGTGTATGTTCCTGTCACGAGTGTGACACTGGACAAAACCAGTCTGACCCTTCCAATCGGTGAAAGCTATACTTCGACGGCAACGACGTATCCGGCAGATGCCTCTAATCCTGTCGTTAATTGGTCAACCAGCGATGAATCTGTCGCAACAGTTGATTACAACGGGACCATAACTGCGGTGGAGGATTGCCGGGGTGGTACAGCAACCATTACTGCTTCATGCGAGGGAGGAACAGTCACAGCCTCCTGCGTGGTAACGGTGACGGTTCCTGTGACAGAGGTGGTGTTATACACTGATGAGCTATCCCTTGTTATTGGAAGCACATTTCAGCTCGAGGCTTCCGTTCGGCCCATATATGCAACTAACCAGAACATTTTATGGAGTAGTTCTGATGAGTCCGTGGCTTCGGTGAATTCAAACGGATTAGTAACTGCATTGAAGATTGGTTCTACAATCATTTCGGCGATTAGCGAGGATGGAAGATACATAGATAACTGTTGGATCTATGTGAATCCCGCTGAAATTAACGGTCATGCTTATGTGGAGATGGGAGTCACCTCAGCGGACGGCAAGGTCCTCAAGTGGGCAACCATGAACGTTGGTGCAACCTCCGAAACGGATTATGGTGATTACTTCGCATGGGGCGAGACAACACCATATTACAGTAGCCTGGAGCCGCTGACGTGGAAGGATGGAAAGAGCGCAGGTTATGCGTGGGAGTCCTATTTTGACACAAATGACAACGGTTCTACCTTTACGAAGTACAAGTACACTGGCGACAATATTATGACGCTTGAATCCGAGGATGATGCCGCTACGGTGAACTGGGGCAGCACATGGAGGATGCCTACGTATGATGAGTGGACTCAGTTGTGGAAAAAGAGTAATTTCACCTGGGAATGGGATTCAAACAGAAAGGGAGTAACAGTAACAAGTAAAATGGAAGGATATGTAGGAAATCAAATCTTCCTTCCCGCCGCCGGCTACTGGAATGGTACCTACCTCAGCGGTGCCGGCTCCGGCGGGTACTCCTGGTCTACCTCCCTGTACGAGAGCTACTCGGACCGCGCAAGGCGCGTGTACTTCTATTCCGGAGGGGTGCTCGGGAACTACAGCGCCCGCTGCTACGGGTTGACGGTCCGTCCCGTTTCAGAATAATGGCTTGCATGGGCTATCTGCCCGGCAAGCCAACTGACTGCGGATGCGGACAAATCTTACAAGCACTGCCGCCATCTCGATCGAAAGGGATGGCGGCAGTTGCTTTTGTTTCTTTCCGGGAGTAAGCCTCCGATGAACTGCATATTGTGGCCAGGAGAGATTCTGGCTACATTTGCAAAAAGGTAAGCATCTTTTAGATTTGCACCGTGATTCCAATATGGAGGTTGCGGTGTACTTTTTATATTTGCTTTTGATGTGAGAAGGATGGTGCGGATGAACTACTTTTTGGTCTAGACCTCATGTCGACAGGGTGTATTAG
>JAGAFU010000027.1 GCA_017627955.1 Bacteroidales bacterium
GGGCCGCAACCTTGGTATCAGCCGCAACATTGTTCCTGATTACATCGAGTATCTCACCAAATCCGGCCTTTTTGGCGCTCTGCACGAACCCGGTCACAGCGACAATCTGCTGACGAAAGTGGAGAAACTTTATCTTGGCAACAGCAACATTGCCATTGCCCTTTCCGAAGACGGTATCATTGACTCAGGCAACATGCGTGAGACCAACTTCCTGGCCTGGACCTCGCAGGTACATAAAGTCACATCTTCCAAGATCTCCGATTTCGAGATTGACGGCATTACCTTTGAGGTTGGAGGAAAGAACAAAAAAGGAAAACAAATCAAAGACGCCGAGGTTGGATACCTCGTAAAAGACGATATGGAATTTGCCGCAGGCCACTCCATTCCCATCTGGATGTTCGGCTATATCTATTGAGGTATCAGGCATAAAAAAAACGCACAACTTCTCGCCGATTATGCGTAAACGTTGTGCGTAAATTTGTAACTAACTGATTATCAGAGTAGTTTGTGGTGCTGGGAAGAATCGAACTGCCGACACATGGATTTTCAGTCCATTGCTCTACCATCTGAGCTACAGCACCATTTCCTTTTGGGATTGCAAAGATAGGCAAAAAACCTTTCGATACAAATTTTTTTTTGGTAAATTCGCCTTGATGTACGGAAATCGATACATACAGGTGCTACTCCCTCTTCGTTTGAAATGGGAGCCTTTTTATTCCTACGATGCTGAGTTGACGCCATCCCAGCTAGCCGTCGGCGACAGGGTCCGGGTCGAATTCTCCGGCAAGGAATACGTTGCCGTGGTCACGGTTGAAGAAGCCTCGCAAGAAGCCGCAAGAATCGGATTGGAGAAAATCAAGCCCATATTGGAGTCACTCCCCTCGCTCGCCAAAATCAGCAGGGAGGAGATGGCCTTATGGAGGCAAGTAGCTGAATATTATCTCTGTACCGCAGGAGAGGTCTACAAAGCCGCCTACCCGGCCGGCAAGATCGAGGAAGAGGAGGTCAAGGCGCGGGTGGCGAAGCGGATGGAAGCGAGACTGGAGAGATTGGAGGATAAGATAGCGAGGGCACGGCGGGAGGACACGAGGGCGAGGTATGTTGCCCAGAGGGAGGAGATTCTTCGCTCCGCTCAGAATGACAAGGTCGGCGAGGGGGCGTACGAGAGAGAAATACCGCACACTGGCAGTGGCGGTGCCGCGATTGAGCTCTCCGACGCGCAGGAAGAGGCATATTCAAAGATAAAAGAGGTTTTCAAGACCGGGAAACCAGCTTTGTTGCGCGGAGTCACCGGCTCCGGGAAGACCGAGATATACCTTAAACTGGCAGCCGAGACTCTCGCCAGGGGGAAAAATGTCCTGTACCTGGTCCCGGAGATCGCGCTCAGCAGGCAGCTCGAGGATCGGATCAAAGCGATATTCCCGGACGAGCTGAGGGTGGTTCATTCCGCCGAGACGCTGTCGAGCAGGACCGGGACCGCTGAATTCATGCGAGACGCTCCCTATCTAATCCTTGGCACGCGAAGCTCGGTATTCCTGCCACACAGGAACCTGGGCCTCATCATTGTCGATGAAGAAAACGACCAGTCCTACAAACAGGATAATCCAGCTCCGAGGTACAACGCCCGTGAGACTGCCATCATGCTCGCGGGAATATTCAAGGCTGGAATAGTTTTGGGATCCGCCACGCCATCGCTCGAGTCCCTTTATAACTGCCAGGCCGGCCGTTTCGGACTCATTGAGCTGAAAGAGAGATATTTCCAGGCGGCAGACTCCGATGTGGAGATCATCGACACCATCGCCGAACGGAAGAAAAACGGCATGGTCGGAGACTTCTCCAGGAAGCTGATCGACAGGATCAACAACTGTCTTGCCTCAAGCGGGCAGGTCGCCATCTTGAGGGAAAGGCGTTCCTACTCTCCTGCCCTACAATGCGAGGAATGCGGCACAATTCCCAAATGTGACCGATGTGACGCCGCCCTCAGCCTTCACTTACGTGAGGATGGATCCTCAAAACTTGTGTGCCACTACTGCGGCAGGGTTCGGGAATACACCGGGAAGTGCCCAGCATGTGGAGGTCCCATGAAGCCCCTCGGTGCCGGGACACAGAAAATAGAGGAAGAGGCCATGCGGCTGTTCCCTGGAGCCAGGATCGCCCGCCTAGACAGCGACAGCGCCAGAAGCCGGAAACTGGAGACCGAGACTATCAAGAAGTTCGCCGATGGGGAGATTGACATTCTCGTGGGCACAAGAATTGTCGCCAAGGGCTTCGATTTCAGCGGCTTGTCCCTTGTCGCCGTGCTCCAGTCCGACTCCCTTCTTGGCCAGCAGGACTACAGGGCGGACGAGCGGGCCCTGCATCTGCTTGAGCAATTCAGGGGACGCTGCGGCAGAAGATCGGAGAAAGGTCTCCTCGTGATCCAGACATCCCAGCCCGAGCATCCTGTCTACAAGACATTGACTGGGGATTTTGACGGGAATATCTCAACCACCCGCTTTCTTTCCGAGAGGAAACTTTTCGGCTACCCGCCATATTCCAGGGTGATTAACGTGGTCTTCAGGGACAGGAACCTGCCGAGGGTAGAGCTCATGAGCCGGAAGTTGGCCGATGTCCTGAAAGCCTCCGACTCTGACGGTCTCAGGACCATAGGGCCGTACTCCCCCGCCGTCGACAAAGTTGGAGGCGAGAACCTTAGGATAATCAGGGTGCTTCTTTCGAAAGACTCCAGGCTTAAAGCCCGGAAAAACGGCTTGGCCGAGGCTGTGGAGGCCTTCGGCAAAGAGCGCGGATACACCTCCCACATATCCCTGGATGTCGATCCGGTTTGAGAAGCGATATTTTTTTACTATTTTTGTAGTTTGAATAATAGTCCAGTCATGGGAAAAGTCATAGCAATAGCCAACCAGAAAGGAGGAGTCGGGAAAACCACGACCGCCATTAACCTGGCGGCCTCTCTAGCCGTCCTGGAGAAAAAAGTCCTGATCATCGACGCTGATCCACAAGCGAACACGACATCCGGACTCAATTTCTCTCCGGACAATGACCAGAAGAGGACCATCTACGAGGTTTTGATCGGGGAGATTGACATACACGATGCGTTGGTACAGACGGAAATTCCTGATCTTCAGATGATTCCGTCCCACATCAATCTCGTGGGAGCTGAGATTGAGATGACAGACGAGGAGAACCGCGAGTCCTTCCTCAAGGAACGCCTCGCCCCAATCAAAGACGATTACGACTACATCATAATAGACTGTTCCCCTTCCCTGGGCCTTATCACGATCAACGCCTTGACCGCCGCGGATTCCGTGATGATCCCCGTGCAACCGGAGTTTTTCGCCCTCGAGGGACTTGGGAAACTTCTCCAGACCATACGCCTTGTCCAGCACAAGATCAACCCGGGCCTCGACATAGAGGGTTTCGTGGTCACGATGTTCGATGGTAGGACAAAAGTCCACGCCCAGGTCGTGGGAGAACTGAGAGAGCATTTCAAGGACATGGTTTTCAAGACCATCATCCAGAGGAGCATACGCCTGAGCGAGGCCCCTTCCCATGGAAAGCCGATTATACTTTACGATGTGGTCAGCAACGGGACCTCCAACTACATGAATCTTGCGAAAGAGGTCCTGGACAAAAACGAAAAGATTTAGAGGAACATGAGCGAGAAACGGGAAAACCGGCTGGGCAAAGGGCTCGGCGCCATTCTTGGAGACTTCGACTTCAGCGCTCCGGAAAGGAAACCTGTCGGCTACATCAATAAAGAGATAGCCGGATCCAAGCCTGTGCAGGACTACGGGGACGTGCTCCGTATTCCCTCCGGTCTTATTGATCCCAACCCTTACCAGCCCAGAATGGCTTTCGACAACGATTCCCTCGAGGAGCTTGCCGAATCCATCAGGACATTCGGACTGATCCAGCCGATATCTGTGAGGAAGCGCCCTGACGGCCGCTACCAGATCATCAGCGGAGAACGGCGGTTCAGGGCTTGCAAGCTGGCCGGGATGGATGTCATTCCGGCATATATCCGGGCCACAGACGACCAGGGCATGCTCGAGATGGCGATAGTTGAGAATATCCAGCGCCAGGACCTGGATCCTATAGAGATAGCCATGAGCTACCAGAGGCTAATGGACGAGTGCGATCTCACCCAAGAGAAGATGGCCCAACGGGTCGGCAAGAAAAGGGCCTCCGTAGCGAACTACCTCAGACTCCTCAAGCTTCCCGCCAAGGTACAGCACGACCTTAAGGCCGGATTGCTCAGCACTGGCCATGCGAAGGTTCTCCTCGGGGTGGAAGATCCCCATATTCAAGAACTTCTTTGTGACCTGACCATCAAGGAAGGGCTTTCAGTCAGGCAACTTGAGGAGAAAGTTCGCAAGCTTGGCAAGGAGGAAACCATCGCCCCAGCTCCAAGGACCCAGGATCTTCCCGACGATTATTACCGGATTCTCGAGCACATCGGCAAGTTTTTTGATAACAGCATAAGCCTGAAACGCTCCCCCTCCGGGAAGGGAACCATGACAATCAGGTTCAACTCGGACGAGGAAGTGAGGAAGTTCCTCAAGGTCCTTGAGGACTCGAACATTTAGGCTCGGCAATGAAGAATTTGAGACTCAGGATATTACTGGTATTAGTCTGTCTGACAGGCCTTTCCTTCGCCGCGAAGGCGCAGTTCAGGGAAGAGGCCTTCAGCCAGAATTACGCCAGCCCATCAGACACCCTGGCCTCAAAGGATTCGGTCGACCAGATGTGGTCTTTCAAGGAGTTCTTCCACGGGGTAGCGAAACATGACAGCACCCTTAAGATCGGGAGTTTGTTCGCGGGCTCGACGGTTTTCATCGGAGCCGAGCAGTTCTACAACAAGCAATATTGGAAAATACCTATCACTTACGCCGGCCTGGGTACGACCATTGGCCTTGGAATCAAGTACAACAAGCAGTACCGGGCCTCAAAATCAGCCTACGAGCTCGCCCTCGAGAGTGATCCGGAGACAACGCTCACAGTCGACGAAGACGCCAAGAAAATGGCCACCTACATGTTCGCGAGCGCTGGACTGATCTACTGGGGAACATTGATGGACGGTGTCGTGAATTACAAGAAGGACATCAAGGGGCAGGCGGGTAAAGCCACTTTGTATTCTATTCTGGTACCAGGCCTCGGACAGGCCTACAACGGGGAATATTGGAAAATCCCGATCTATTGGGGCGCCCTTGTGGGATCTTATCATTACTATGCCACTTACAGCAAGAACTACAAGAGATACAAGAGAATACACAATGAGGCCACCGCGGAGGGCAGCACATACGAGGGGTTGATCCCGGCGGAGAGGGCCTTATATTACAGAAATGTGTTCCGCCGCTTCAGGGATTACTCGGTCGTCGCGATAGTCGGCAGTTATCTCCTTCAGGTGATAGATGCCAATGTGTTTGCCTACATGCAGGATTTCGAGGTCAACGACGATCTCACGATGAAGGTCAGTCCTACCGTGATCCCGAGATACAATGAATATGCGTTCGCGCCAACTGGAGCCACTGGGGTAATCGGCAACAATGCGGTCGGAGTTAAGATTGGTTTGACCTTCTAACGGATCGAAGGATGAGAAAGAAAATGCTCATAACACTCTGTCTGGCAATGGTCATGACCTGTTTGTACCCTGCCGTCTCCCTGGCCCAGATCAGGCTCGACAAGATATTCCGGAACAAGTACAGGACTGAGAATGCCCAGCTTCGGGTCCAGATAGATTCCATGAGGAAAGCCATCGATGAGCTGAAGAAGGATAACCTCCGCAAGGACAGCCTGGCCAAGGAGATGCTTGTGATCTACGAGGAAAACGAGGACAAGAGCGCGGCTGGCCTCAATCCCGAGGACTACAGCCCGGAGCTGACCGACAGCCTTCTCAGCATCTGGTATCTCCACCGGCAGGTCAGGGCTTCTGACGAGGAGCGGGAATATGACATGGACTCGGTGTATTTCACCTCAAACGTGTCCGATGAGGTCCTTAAGGAACGTCTTGAGAACCTCAACTCTTTCATCACTCTCCCCTACAATGAGACGGTCAGGAATTACATGGTGCTGTACTCCGAGAAGATGCCCACAAAAATGAGCAACATCCTCGGGCTCTGCCAGTACTACATGCCGATCTTCGAGGAGACCTTCAGCAAACACAACCTGCCGGACGAACTCAAATACGTGGCCATAATAGAATCAGCCCTCAACCCGATAGCTGTCTCCAGGGCCGGCGCGAAAGGCATGTGGCAGTTCATGACCAAGACAGCCAAGAGCTATGGCCTTGAGATCAATTCCTACGTTGACGAGAGGTTGGATCCGTTCAAGTCCTCGGAAGCGGCGGCGAAGTATCTGGAGGATTCCTACAAGTTGTTCGGAGACTGGAATCTGGCGATTTCCTCCTACAACTGTGGCCCCGGTAACGTCAACAAGGCCATCCGCCGGGGAGGCGGCAGGGATTTCTGGTCTGTCTACGACTACCTTCCCAGGGAGACGAGAGGCTATGTCCCCGCCTTTGTCGGAGCGATGTACGCGATAAAGTACAGCAAGGAATATGGCCTGACTCCCAACAATATCCAGATGCCCGTCCAGGTGGACACGTTCGAAATCCACAAAAACCTTCATTTCCAGCAGATCAGCGACCTGGTGGGGATCTCCGTCGAGGAGCTTGAGAACCTCAACCCGCAGTACATCAAGGATGTGATACCGGGCAACAGCGGATCTTACATCCTGCGGCTGCCTTTCAACTACTCAAGCGCCTTCATAGCCAACGAGGACTCCCTCTACACCCACAGGGCGGAGGAACTTCTCAACCCGCAGACCCTTGTGAACAATAAGCCGATCGCCAGCCCCAGGGAGATCACGTCGGACAAGGTAACCTACAAAGTCAAAAACGGGGACAATCTCGGGAAGATAGCTGCCAGATACCACGTCACCGTAAGTCAGCTCAAGACGTGGAACAATCTGAAGAGCAGTAATATAAGAATAGGCCAGACACTCTACATCTACAGAAGGGGCGGCTCCTCTTCCACCGTTTCGGCATCCTCTAAGACCACCACGAAGCCCAAGTCTTCCACAACTACCAAGACAACTACAACTACGGCTTCCAGTGAAAGAACCTACAAGGTTCAGAAAGGAGACTCCCTGTACAAAATAGCCAACAAGTACGGGACGACAGTGGACAAACTCATGAGATACAACGGGATAGGAAGCAAGCTGCAGATCGGGCAGACAATCAAGATCCCTCCCCGTTAGTCAAAGCGCAAGGACCGCCTGGATCTTGCCCTCCAGCACAGAAGGCTTGGCCTCTTTCATAAAGTTGTAAGACACATCCGAGACCTTGAGGTACAGCCTCAAGGTTTTCGTTTTAAAAAGGCGGAATTTGTATCCCCCAATGAAAGAGAGAGCCAGTCCCCTACCGTAATACGCAGGCACAGAGAAGTTTCCAGGAGCGTCTCTCTCATAGGAGTAGATCCTGTCATCCCAATTGTCCACGATGAACACTGTCGCCCTCAAATATGTGCTGAAACGCGAAGTCTTCCTTCCGGCCTCGACGTACGTCAGGCCTGAAAGCGACTTGCATAGCAAACCCTCCAAGCGGAAGCGTCCCTTCCAGGCATCGGAGTCAGACTCCCCGTATCTCGCCGAGAGTCCCGCCGACGACCAGTCAACGTCCGCTCTCAAGCCGGTCCTGTAGACAAGATAATTCTCATAGGGGCGATAGCGCTCGGTAAATCTCAGAGACAGAACGGCTTCCGGACTTAGTTGGAGAGGCAGTTTCGCGAACAGTTTGACTTGCTTGCGGGTTTTATCGGACGCCTTTACCCCAAGATCCACCGTAAATTGGAACCCGTATCTCTCAATTCCTACGGCCACTCCCCTCTCATCGGATGTCTTCGTCCAACTCCTGACTCCTCCTGAATATGCCCCTTCAAATGAGCGCGGATAGATCCTCCCGACTCCACTGACCCTCCATCCTTCACCCATCGACACGGATGATCCCAGAACTGCCGCCAAGCAGCCTGATGGCGATTCGAGCGCGGCTTCTCCAAATAAATCCACGCCATATATATTCCATCTGAAATCCCCTGACACAGTTCCCCTCTCGCCCGTTCCCCACGCTTGCAAACCGACCTGACCGTTTCTTCCACCCCACCCTAACGCTCCTCCAGGCATGATTCTCACAGATTTCTTTGAAGAGCCTTCCATCTTTTCCCTCAACCCTGGGAAGGAAATGAATGGCAGGATGAAGAAACGCCCGGTCCTGATATCCGCCGCGACGCCTCGATGGCCTCCGATACCGGACCAGGAGTAAGACGGGGACAGCCCGGTAGGTCTTCTTGAGAAGGATGAAGATGAAGAGAAACCTCCCAGGGACATTCCGCTCCAAAGCGAGAGTCCTTGGCCCAGACGCAGGTTGAAATCGCCCGCGACAGCTTTGGACAGAAGCTTTTTCCCATTTACAGTGATATTCCCGGACCAAGATGATGGAGGGAACCAGGCCGCGTCCCCATAGTAATCGCGAGCCGCCATTGAGACAGCGGCCTTTCCCGGCAGGGAGAGTTTGTACTTGAGAGCATAACTCGTGGATTCACCTTTGAAAGATCCGCGCAGAATAAGGTCTTGCCGGGATCGTTCCTTTTGATTCAGTTGCCCCGGGGCCGAATGGCTCTCAAGCGAGATAAAAGGTCTAAGGGCCGCCACATACACCTCATCAAATCCCTCTACCATAGCAAGTTCCGAATATGACAGCACATCTCCGTGACGTGAGCGATAATCTTCCAGGCTAGCCGCCTGGTACTGACTGAAAAGGCCGCTCGAGACGAGTCTTGATCTACTCGAGAGATTGATCTGGAGGGGATGGCGGAGATAGCGGGTGAAGCCATCGACCTCCTGTTCATCAAGCTCTTCAGCGCATGAGGCTCCGGTGAGGACAAGTATGTTTCCGATGTGTTCCCCTGTCTGCGCCGGGACAAGGACCGGGACGCAGGCAAGCCGTAGTGTCAGCAATAAGGTGAGAATGGTGAAGGAAGCGAAGTTTTTCATCAGACGAGGTTTTCCGCGAATATACCATTACCCGGACATATTAGCCACAAAGGATAAAAAAGTGGACGCGTTTATTTCTGTTTTTTATAAGGATTGGCTATTTTTGTATTTACCTAAAAAAATATTTATGAGCAACATCAGACTTCACGACAAATCTTTCCGTCCATTCATCGAATACGACCGGATCGAGGCAGCCATCGACAGCGTGGCTGGCAAAATAAACGCGGACTACAAAGACTGCGAGGACGTTCCTGTCCTGCTATGTGTCCTCAACGGATCCATACTTTTCACCGCGGAGCTTATGAAGCGACTGTCTTTCAAATGCGAGATAGTCTGCATCAAGCTCTCCTCCTATGTTGGAACCCAGTCTACGGGAGAGGTCAGGGACGTAATAGGGATGACCGGCAGCGTGAAAGGAAAGAGGGTGATCATAGTCGAGGACATCATCGATTCCGGAAGGACGATCGCGAACCTCGTGAGGATGATGGAAGCCAACGGGGCCACCGAGACCAAGATCTGCACTATGCTCTTCAAGCCGGGGTGCTACAAGCTCGACAAGAAGATCGATTACGTGGCAATGGACATCCCTGACGATTTCATCGTCGGATTCGGTCTCGATTATGACGGCCTTGGAAGGAACATCAAGGATATTTATGTTTTGGATGAGAATATGAAATACTACATTCTTTTCGGCCCTCCGGGTGCGGGCAAAGGCACCCAGGCCGCCTCGATGGCGGAAAGGTTCAACCTGTGCCACATCTCAACCGGAGACCTCCTCAGGGGCGAGATGGCCAGTGGCAGTGAGCTCGGGCTCAAGGCAAAGGCCTTGATCGAGGCCGGCTCCCTTGTCCCGGACGAGATCGTCGAGGGTATGATCGAGAAAAAGTTCGACACAGTCGAAGGATATTCCGGTTTCCTGCTTGACGGTTTTCCCCGCACAACGGCCCAGGCCGAGGCTCTCGACAAGATGCTCGCCAAGAGGGACACCAAAGTCACCGGAGTTATCTCTCTGATGATCCCTGACGAGATGATCAAGGAGAGGATCAAGCACAGGGCCGCGATAGAAGGCCGGGCCGATGATGCCTCCGACGAGACCATCTCCAACAGGATCAAAACTTACCATGAGAAGACCGAGCCTCTCGTGGAGTTCTACAAGGCATCCGGAGCTTACAACGAGATTGACGGTACCGGTACCATCGAGGAAGTCCGCAAGCGGATCAATTCCCTGATGGATACTCTTTAGAAATAATTAAAAATTAAATAGTTATGACCAGACGCTTCCCTGCGGTCCTGCTGACTGTACTTCTAACCGTTTTGCCAGTGGCCGCTCAGGAGCCGCTATCCCAGATGATTGATCGCGGTCTTGGACGAGCCAAGACCCAATCTCTTGTGCTGGCCCGCAACCTGAGGGACCAGAAAGATGTCCTTCCCCGCACATGGGAGAATGGGGAACTCAAGACGGTTCCCTACACCGCCTGGATCTCCGGATTCTTCCCGGGCGTCCTCTGGATGATGTACGAGGAGACCGGGGACAATCTTTACCGGGAATATGCCGAGCTGTTTACCGCGAGGGTTGAACCGGCCAAGAAAATGACCAGCAACCACGACACTGGCTTCATGCTGATGTCCAGTTTCGGCCACGGATTCAGGCTCACCGGCAATCCTCATTATCTTGAGGTGATCCACGAAGGGACCGACAGTCTCATCACAAGATACACCCCTTCAATAGGTGTCATGAAGTCCTGGAATGAGAATGAGAATTGGAAGTATCCGGTCATAATTGACAATATGATGAACCTCGAGATGCTCTGCTACGCGACAAAGATGTTCGGCGACAGACGCTACGAGGATATTGCCGTAACCCATTCAAAGACAACAATCAAGAACCATTTCAGGCCTGACGCTTCGACCTGGCATGTCGTGTCGTACGATCCCGCCACAGGGCAGCCCCATGCCAAGAACACAAGTCAGGGATATTCCGACGATAGCGCCTGGGCAAGAGGACAGTCCTGGGGACTCTACGGGTACACCATGATGTACCGCGAGACCCTCGATCCGACTTTCCTGGAGCAAGCCAGGAAGATCGCCCGGTTCCTGAAGAACCATCCGAATCTTCCCGCCGACAAGATCCCCTGCTGGGACTATAACGCTCCTGGGGCTCCTAACGCCCTGAGGGACGCCTCGGCCGGAGCTATTATGGCCTCGGCGCTGATAGAGCTCAGCCAGCTCGATCCAGGGCCTGAGTCAAAAGAATGGCTTGACCTTGCCATACAGCAGCTAAGGACCCTCAGCGGCCCCGAATATCTCGCCGAGCCCGGCGAGCAAGGAGGATTTATCCTCAAACATGGCGTCGGCCACCTCCCCGGCAATTCGGAGATCGACGTTCCGCTGACTTACGCTGACTATTACTACATCGAGGCTCTCCAGAGATTGAAGAAAGTCCTGGAGCGTCCGGACGGAGCCGCCGACAGGAAAGTTTGGGTCGAGACGATGACAAAGATCGCCGAGCCGGTGCTCACTAATCTCGCGGCCGGAACCCTCCGGAAGAATATGCCCTACGAGACCAGGAACAAGTCCCTTCCCCACCAGGATGTCGCTTATCTCGAAGCGTTCGGCAGGGTTATCTGCGGCATCGCCCCCTGGCTCGAACTCGGGCCGGACGACACCGAGGAAGGACGCTTGAGAGAAAAGTTCATAGACCTGACAGTCAAAGGGTTGGCCAATGCCGTCGATCCCTCTTCCCCGGACTATTTGACATTCGGGGGCACTCCTGAAGGACAGCCTCTCGTGGACGCCGCCTTCCTTGCGGAGGGAGTGTTGAGAGCTCCTACCCAGATCTGGGGCAGGCTTGACAAGAAGACCCAGGAGCGTCTGGCCACCGAGTGGAAACGTTCCCGCCTGATAAAGCCGGGAGAGAACAACTGGCTCCTTTTCACCTCCACCGTCGAGGCCGCCCTTCTGGAATTCACAGGGGAATGTGACAAAAACAGGCTTCTCTACGGTGTCAAGAGATTCCGGGACAACTGGTACAAAGGCGACGCCTGGTACGGTGACGGTCAAGACTTCCACCTGGACTATTACAACAGCCTGGTTATCCACCCGATGCTGACGGATGTCCTGAGGATCATGAAAAAGCATGGGATCAAGGGTGCCGACTTCCTTCCCGAGCAGGAGAAGCGCCTCGGAAGGTTCGCCTCCGAGCTTGAGAGGATGATATCCCCTGAAGGGACATATCCTGTCATAGGCCGCTCCATCGCCTACCGTTTCGGTTCTTTCCACGCGCTTTCCCAAGCGTCTCTGCTTCACCTGCTTCCCTCCAACCTGAGCCCGGCCCAAGTCCGCTCAGCCTTGACCGCCGTGATCTCCAGACAGGCCTCCGCCCCTGGAACCTTTGACAAAGACGGTTGGCTAAGAATCGGTTACGCCGGCAGTCAGGTCCAGATGGGAGAGACTTATATCAACACCGGCAGCGTGTATCTCTGCTGCGCAGCGTTCCTGCCCCTCGGTCTTCCGGAAAGCGATCCCTTCTGGGCCGCGCCCGGACGGGACTGGACTTCCCGCAAGGCCTGGAACGGCATCGACGTCGGCCTTGACCACGCTTTGTAGACACCGTTAACGATTATGCCTGATTCGAATTTCATAGACTACGTCAAGATCTACTGCGCGTCCGGACACGGAGGCGCCGGATCTATGCACCTCCACAGGGCGAAGTATGTCCCGAAAGGCGGGCCTGACGGTGGGGACGGTGGCCGAGGTGGCCACATCATCCTGAAAGCCAATCCCCAGTTCTGGACCCTCATCCACCTGAAGTACCGCAAACACGTCAAGGCGGATAACGGAGGCAACGGAGAAGGAGGCCTCAGGACCGGGAAGAACGGCCAGGACATCATCCTGGAGGTTCCGGTTGGTACAGTAGCGAAAGACGCTGAGACAGAGGAAATACTGTTCGAATTGATGGAGCCCGGCGAGGAGAGGATCCTCTGCAAGGGAGGCCGTGGCGGACTTGGCAACAACAATTTCAAATCCGCCACCAACCAAACCCCAAGATACGCGCAGCCGGGAGAGGAAGGAGAAGAAGGATGGTTTATCCTGGAACTCAAGCTTCTCGCCGACGTCGGACTTGTGGGCTTCCCCAACGCCGGGAAATCCACCCTGCTGGCCGCCATCACAGCTGCCAAGCCCAAGATCGCGAACTATGCCTTCACGACCCTTGAGCCCAATCTTGGAATAGTCAAGTATTACGACGACCGATCATTTGTCATGGCGGACATTCCGGGGATCATCGAAGGCGCTCATGAGGGAAAGGGAATAGGAATCCGGTTCTTAAGGCATATTGAGAGGAACTCCGTGCTGCTGTTCATGGTCTCCGCGGAAGAGGACGACATTGCCGCGAGCTACAGAACCCTGCTCAAAGAGCTTGAGGAATATAACCCGGAATTGCTTGACAAACAGAGAGTTCTCGCAATCACAAAATGCGACCTGATAGACGGGAAGATCGAGTCGGAGATCGAGCCATCCCTTCCTGAAGGAATCCCCCACGTGTTCATTTCCTCCGTCTCCGGAGAAGGACTAAAGGAATTAAAGGACATGCTATGGTCCTCGCTTCAATCATAGAGACCCTCCACCGGGCCGACCAGCAGGCAAGTCTCTGGCTCAACAGCCTCAGCGCTCCTTGGTCGGACAGCATGTGGATGATGTTCTCGGACAAGAGCTTCTGGATTCCGACCTACATCATCTGCGTGTATTTCCTGTTCAAGAGGCTCGGTTGGAAAAAGGCTCTGATTGTCCTGGCTTCTTGCGGTGCCGCCTTCGCCCTGTGTGACCAGTTATCCAATCTGGTCAAGCATGCCGCCAGCAGGCTGCGTCCAAGCTACTCATTCTGGATGCTGGACGGAGGGCTGAACGTTCTTGAGAATAGAGGCGGGTTCTACGGTTTCTTCTCCGCTCACGCAGCCAATGCCTTCGCGATAGCGATGTGCCTTATCATCGGTTTCAGGAACGACAACAAGCACACCTATAACGCCTTTTGCCACTGGGCGCTGATATGGGCATCTCTGGTCGCTGTCAGCAGGATTTTCGTCGGGAAACACTACCTCGGAGATGTCATCGTCGGAGCGGCCATCGGCACTGTCGTCGGTTATTTTATCGGGATGTTTACAAGATACCTTGTCCACCGATATGTGGACAAGGTACCATTCACTGGTCTTACGACCATTATCACAAAGAAGATTTCCCCAACTACAATTCAGGAAGGACCTTCTCCATCCGGATCCCCCTCGAACCTTTGACAAGTATTGTCATCCCATTGACGGGATTCTCTTTAAGCCAGGCGGCCAGCTCATCAGAGGTGGCGAACCAGAACACACCGTCCTTCTTCCTGCCGGCGAGAGCCTTTTCAAACTCCTCCCCCACCAGGCACACCAGATCCAATCCCATGGAAAAGACCTGTGCAAGCACTTTCTGATGCTCCGCCAATGACTCGTCCCCGAGCTCACGCATATCCCCAAGAAAAGCCGCTTTGCTTTCGGCGACAACCTGAACCAGATTGTCAAGGGCGGCAGTCATGCTGCTGGGATTGGCGTTGTAGGCATCCTCAATCAGGATATTCCTGCCGGTGTTCTCCATCTGGGAGCGGTTGTTCTTGGGAATATACCCCTCGACGGCCTTGATGCCATCCTCCAGAGACACACCGAAATGCAGGCCGACTGACAAGGCGCAGGCCACATTGGTGGCGTTATAAGCTCCAGCCAGATTCGACTCCAGGACAAGACCGCCAGGGAATTTCATTCTCAAGAAAGGATGGTCGGCGCTTGAAGGGAGTATCTTGGCTTTAAGTAAGGACAGGCCGTAAGGTATGACATGCTGGTTGGTGAGCGGAGTCGAACCACTAGGCCCTTCACCTCCGCCCATGGGCCAGCGTTCAGCGGCCATGGCGGCAAGGTCAAGGTCATCGGTATTGACAAAGGCTGTTCCATCATGGGCGGCGAGATAGTCATACAACTGTCCCTTCGCCCTCTTGACGCCCTCAAAACTCCCGAAACCGAGCAGGTGAGCCCGCCCGACATTGGTGATAAGGCCGTAATCGGGCTCGCTGACATTCACCAGTTTGGAAATGTCATCCGGATGGTTGGCCCCCATCTCAATGACCGCCAACTGGGTGTCACCATCAATCTTGAGAAGGGATAACGGCACTCCGATGTCGTTGTTGAGATTGCCCTGGGTGGCTGTCACATTGTACTTTGTGGAAAGTACACGGGTGATCAGTTCCTTAGTGGTCGTCTTTCCATTTGTGCCAGTCAAGCCTATGACTGTCAGACGCTTCCCTTCAACGAACGTATTCTCCCGATGATAACGGGCAAGCGCTTTGAGCGCCTCAAGGGTGTCGGGGACCGGGATAACCCTGTCATCGCCAGAGAGGGCAGCCTCGGAGCCTTCCGCCACCACAGCATAGCCCGCCCCGGCCTCAAGGGCCTTGAGGGCATATTCATTCCCATCAAAGTTCTCGCCTTTGAGAGCGAAAAAGAGCTCCCCTCCATGGATCGCGCGACTATCAGTCGTGACGCCTGTACTCTCCTTGAATAAAGAATATAACTTCTGGATATCCATTATGTAACAATTACTTGCTGCCGGTGCTTCCCCAGCCTCCGGCTCCTCTTTGGGTCTCGGAAAGGACCTCAACATCCTCCCACTCGACTCTCTCATGACGCGCGACAACCATCTGCGCGATCCTCTCCCCCGGAACGAGCTCGAAAGGCTCGTTGGAGAGGTTGACAAGGCTTGTCCTCAACTCCCCCCGGAAATCGGCGTCAACCGTTCCGGGAGAGTTGATGACAGTAATGCCTTTCTTTGTGGCCAGGCCGCTCCTTGGACGGATCTGGGCCTCATAACCGACAGGAAGCTCAATGAATATTCCAGTCGGGACCAGGACCCTGTCGAGAGGCTTGAGGATGATAGGCTCATCGATATTCGCCCTCAGGTCCATGCCGGCCGAAGCCTCCGTCGCATAGAAAGGATCGGGCCACTTGCTCTTGTTGACTATCTTGACTTTAAGCATATTATTCTTTTTCAGCGACTTCCTGAACCGCTTCCTTATCCTTGTCCGGGATCAGGAGATTGAGGATGACACCCACGATCGAAGCAAGACCGATCCCGGCAAGGGAGAACTTGCCGAAGCTGATGACAGCGCCGCCGATTCCGACAGTGAGAATGATCGAGGCGATGATGAGGTTGCGGGTCTTGTTCATGTCAATCTTGGCCTTGACCATGTTGTTGATACCAACCGCGGCGATGCTTCCGAAGAGGAGCAGCATGATGCCTCCCAAGACAGCCTGGGGAATTGTCTGTATGGCAGCTCCGACCTTACCGATAAGAGACACGATGATCGCTGAAAGGGCGGCGATCCTCATGCAGGCGGGATCTGTGGCCTTGGTGAGCGAGACGGCTCCCGTGACCTCTGAATATGTCGTGACAGGGGCTCCGCCCAGGAACGCGGCAAGCATGCAGGCGAGTCCGTCTCCCATCATGGTCCTGTGCAGACCGGGATCCTTGACATAGTCCTCCCCGGCGATCTCGCTGATGGCGTAGACATCACCGACATGCTCGATGATAGGTGCGATGGCCACAGGGGCCATGAACACAATGGCCTGCCAGGAGAAGCTCATCTTTGTGAAATGCGGGAGGGCGAACCACTTAGCGTCGGCGAGAGCTGTGAAATCCATCCCGCTGCGGAAGAATATCAGAGCGGCGATGTAACCGGCGATCGCTCCGAAGAAAACAGGGATAAGCTTGATTATGCCTTTACCCCAGATGGAGCAGGCAATGGCGACCAAAAGCGAGATAAGCGCGAGTGTCCAGTTCTGGCTTGCCATGTTGACACCGGTTCCGGCAAGCGAGAGACCGATAAGCATGATGACCGGTCCGATCACGATCGGAGGGAAAAGTTTCTTGATGAAGCTGATGCCGAAAAGCTTGACAAGCAGACTCATCAATAGGTACACCGCGCCAACCGCCACAAGACCACAGAACATACCAGGCATTCCGTAAAGCTCAGTAGCCTTCACGATAGGAGCGATGAAGGCGAAACTGCTACCGAGATAGATAGGGACTTTACCCTTGGTGACACCATGGAACAGCAAGGTTCCAAGACCCGCCGCCAACAGCGCTATAGCCGGGTCAAACCCTACGAGCAGAGGAACAAGCACCGTGGAACCGAAGGCCACGAACATGAACTGAACGCCTACTATCGTACGCTTCAGTGGAGTTAATGATTGGGTTGCCATATAATAAAAGATATTATTTGGATGCTCTATAGTAAATGAAAGCGGTGATTATTCCGAATACCAAATTAGGGAGCCAGAGCGCCACGGCCGGGGTCATCGCCCCGGAATAGACGAACATCTGGCTGAACCGCAAAAATAAGATATACGTGAAACTCAAGGCTATCCCAATTCCGATATTAAGGCCGATGCCTCCCCTCCTCTTACGAGACGACAAGCTTACCCCCATGATTGTAAGGATAAAGGCCGAGAAAGGCAGAGCGTACCTGGTGTGCTTCTCTATCAGGGCATACATGACATTCGTGTCTCCACGGAGCTTCTGTTGTGAGATCAGATTGTCGAGCTGGGCTATCGGCAAGGTCTCAACAGTGTTCTTGTTGCGATAGAAGTCCGTCACGGTAAGGTTTATGACCGTGTCTATCTGCTTGCCGGTGGTGACGGCATCCTCAAGGCCCTCCCTGTAGTCACGGATAAAATACTTGTTCAGTTTCCAGCTTCCGCTCGTGCTGTCCCAGACAGCTGTCTCGGCGGACAGTTTGCTGACCAGCTTGTTGTCCTTGATATCCTCCAGAGTAAAGCCATAGGCTGTGTTGTTCCAGGCCGCGAAGGACTCGACATAGACGAATTTACCAGTGTCGATCTGGTAGTGCACATTATTGGTGCTGAACGGGTTCCTGTGTTTCACATAGGTTGACTCGAACTTCAGCCTCGTGACGTTGGACCGCGGGATTACCCACAGGCTCAAGGAGAGCGACAGCATGGCGATCAGGGCGGCGGAGATGATGTATGGCCTCATCATCCTCCGGTAACTCACGCCGCAGGACAGGATGGCGATAATCTCGCTGTCAGCCGCCATCCTCGACGTGAAGAATATGACCGTAATGAACACGAACAGAGGGCTGAACATGTTCATGAAATACGGGACCCAGTTTACATAGTAGTCAAAGACGATCGCTTTCAATGGAGCCTTGTTCTCGACAAAGTGACCGATCTTCTCGCTGATGTCGAAGATGATGACGATGACGATAATGAGCAACAACGCGATGAAGAAGGTCATTATGAACTTCTTGATGATGTACTTGTCTATCTTCTTCAACAGCGGCTCCATATTCCTGAATTATAATCTTGCGCTGACTTTTTTGACGGCGACTTCCTTCCACGCGGTAAAATCCCCCGCCTCAATGTGCGAGCGGGCCTGCCGGACGAGATCAAGGTAAAACGCCAGGTTATGCTCGCTCGCCACCATGGCGGCGAACATCTCCTTCGCCACGAAAAGGTGGTGGAGGTAGGCTTTGGAATATACCTTGTCCACAAATGACGTACCATCGGGATCAAGCGGGGAGAAATCATCGGCCCACTTGGCGTTACGCATGTTAATGATACCGTTCCATGTGAAGAGCATCCCGTTTCGGCCGTTCCTGGTGGGCATCACGCAATCGAACATGTCCACTCCCCTGGCTATTCCCTCGAGAATATTGGCGGGAGTGCCCACCCCCATCAGATAGCGTGGCTTGTCCTGGGGAAGAAGCGGGCAGACGAGCTCCAGCATCTGGTACATCTTCTCTGTCGGTTCCCCGACCGCGAGGCCACCTATGGCGAATCCGCCGACCGAGGGGCTGTCCCCCACCAGGGTCAAGGCATGGTCCACAGCTCTTTTCCTCAACTCCGGATAGACGCATCCCTGGATGATCGGGAACATCACCTGATCGTAGCCATACAAGGGCTCCGTCTCCTGGAAGCGCTTGAAATAACGCTCCAGCCACCCCTGTGTCAACCTGAGGGACTTCTCGGCGTAGCGCTCGTCGGCGTCACCGGGGCAGCACTCGTCAAGGGCCATCATGATGTCGGAGCCGATGATCCGCTGGGTGTCCACATTGTTCTCGGGCGTGAAAGTGTGCCTCGAGCCGTCAATATGCGACTGGAACCGGCACCCTTCCTCGGTGATCTTACGGATCTGGGTAAGTGAAAAAACCTGGAATCCGCCGCTGTCTGTAAGGATAGGCTTGTCCCAGGACTCGAACTTATGGAGCCCGCCGGCGGCCCGGAGGGTCTCCAGGCCCGGTCTCAAATAGAGATGATAAGTGTTGCCAAGGATAATCTCGGCGCCGATGTCCCCGACAAGGTCCCTGTGGTAAACACCCTTGACGGAGCCCACAGTGCCTACTGGCATGAAAATCGGGGTCCTGACCTCACCGTGTCCGGTGGTGAAAACCCCTGTACGTGCCCCGCTGGAGGGATCCGCGGCTATTCTGGTAAACCTCATTCTTTGCGATTTGACTTTCAAATATAGTGATTTTTATGCTAAAAACTCTTATTTTTGTTTGATTATAACCGCCAATACAATCATTAAAGCATAACGATAATGAAGAACAACTCCATTTCCATCAGGTTAATCCTGATGAACTTCCTGGAATTCGCCGCCTGGGGCGCCTACCTTACCTCCATGGGAAGTTTCCTTGGTAAGGCCGGCCTGGGACCGCAAATCTGGCTATTCTTCGCCTCACAGGGTTTCGTGTCCATCTTCATGCCCGCCCTCATGGGAATTGTCGCGGACAAATGGATTCCAGCCCAAAAGGTACTCTCACTCTGCCAGGGACTCGCGGGCGTTTTCATGCTCCTGACCGGATGGTACGCCATGGGGCATGTCACCCTCACCGACGGGTCCTACGTGATCTCACAGAACTTCAACTTTACCGTATTCTACCTGTTCTACCTGATGAGCATCGCGTTCTTCATGCCGACGATCGCGATCTCCAACTCAGTGGCGTATAACGCGCTGGAGAAGGAAGGAAAGGATCCGGTCAAGGATTTCCCTCCGATAAGGGTTTTCGGCACCGTAGGATTCATCCTGACCATGCTGTTCGTCAATTTCGTAAAGAACGGAGACGGCATCCAGTACCAGCACACCTACAACCAGTTCTTCGTCTCCGGCATAATCAGCCTCGCGCTTTGCGCCTACTCCCTGACCCTGCCGAACTGTCCTTGCAAGCCCAAGGCAGAAGGTACACAGTCGTTCGCTGAGGCCACTGGCCTGAACGCGTTCCGCCTGTTCAAGGACCGCCAGTTCGCGGTGTTCTTCATATTCTCGATGCTTCTTGGAGCCTCCCTCCAGATCACGAACGGGTACGCCAACACGTTCATCACCTCTTTCAAGGACAACCCCGCTTTCGCCAACGCGTGGGGTGCGAACAACGCCAACGCCCTCATCTCCCTCAGCCAAGTCTCCGAGACCCTCTGCATACTCCTCATCCCGTTCTTCATGAAGAAGTTCGGCATAAAGAAAGTCATGCTCATAGCCATGTTCGCCTGGGTGTTCCGTTTCGGATTCTTCGGAGCCGGCAACCCCGGAGGCGGTGTCTGGATGTTCATCCTCAGCTGCATCGTCTATGGTGTCGCTTTCGACTTTTTCAACATATCCGGATCGCTCTTCGTCAACGAGAACACGGACAAGGGAATACGTTCCAGCGCCCAAGGCCTCTTCATGCTGATGACCAACGGACTGGGCGCCTCGATTGGCACATGGGCCGCTGGCCGTGTGGTGAACCATTATGTATACAACGCCGCGGAGCCTTCCTGGAGCACAGCCTGGTACATCTTCGCCGCGTACGCCCTCGTGGTCGGCATACTCTTCATGATCCTTTTCAAGGATCCTGGCAAGGAGACTCCCACGGAAAGCGGCAGCGTCCAAGCCTGAAAACCTTGCTCCCGGACATACAGTACTTGATGTCATAGCATCGGTACTCCTCACGATTCCTGACCTTGTGGCAGGAGGTTACACAATAAAAGTTGTAACCCAGCTGCGCAAGGTCAGGAACGTTTATTGACGTGATGCCGGACTGGATGAGAGACTCCAGTATCGCGTAATTATTGTCAAGAATCCTCATCGCCTTGTTCCTCATCTGGCGAGTCTTCCCTTTCACCAGATAGTGCCACTTGCTCTTGCATGAGACGGAGCAGAATCTCATGTCCCTCCGCCCGGCAGGAAGCTCTTCCCCGCAGGCAAGGCATCTCCTCTGAATCATATTCCCCTCTTTGTTCATGAACCGCAATATGCGAAAAGGCTCTCTCATCCGCAAGAAGCGCTGGGGGTACAGGGCAAAAATGCCCCAAACCCCCTCGCGAAGAATTCTCATACCAAGATAAAAAGTTTCCCGCCGAGCCGTTATAATTATACGGAAGGAAAAAGAAAAAGGGGTAACACGGTCATTTCATAAAGAAACGGAAACAAATCAAAGAAGATTTTTCCTAATCGGGCCGACGCCACGGAAACTTCAATAACTTCGCGGCATTAACCATTTAAACAAAAGGATTATGGAACAACTGAACAGAATCGAGATCCGCGGAAATGTCGGATTCGTGAGCATCTTCAATGTCGGAGACACAAGGGTGGCGCACTTCTCAGTAGCGACAAATTTCGCCTACAAAGGCAGGAATGGCGAACCCGTTATCGAGACCACTTGGCACAACGTGACAGCATGGGAAGGGAATAAAGGAATACAGTCCCTTGACATCATCCAGAAAGGCTTCCCGGTGTTTGTTTCGGGACGGTTACGGACCCAGAAATACATCGGCGAGGACGGGAATGAGAAGACAAGCTTCGAGATCATCGCGAACACGATGGAGGCCGTGGAAGCGAACGTATCGCCCCAAATGTGATGATATTTTTCTTATTTGATCTATTACTTTAGATAACTGTTTTTAGGCTTAATTTATTGATTATTAAATTATTAATACAAATTAAGTAAACAACAACCACAATAAATTGCAAAAAAAATATTTGGAGATAAAAAAAATATACTTATATTCGCGGTACAATAAGGCCAGCAGGCAAAGGCTGGTGGATGCCGAAGCGGAATTCCTTGTGTCGATCAAGGCCGCCAAGCAGCAGAAATGCCGGTGAGTCCGCTCCCCACCACCAGAAA
>JAGAFU010000028.1 GCA_017627955.1 Bacteroidales bacterium
ATCTTTGCTGTCAACGAAAATAGAGATAGCGTAAAGACTTTTAGAGATAAAATACACCGACTGTAAACCCAGTCAGTGATAGTGTAAACAATATTAGTTAATCCTCTCTAAAAGTGTCAACCGAAATCAGGGAAGGTCACCGTACCAGTTTATGGAATTCGTCGAATTTCATAGTTGTTTTGTTTAGTTTTGCGAATATAGTTATTTTTCTATGAAATAAGTCTATTTTTAGTAGAAAATTTTCTATTTTATTATCGGTAATTAATTCGTATGACAGATTCTTTTGCGTTATTTGGCAAAAACGCGGATATTTGGGTATGGAAAACACTTCAGGGTTCTTCGAGTCGCCTGCTGAGGGGGTTCCTGCCGGGACTTCCGCAAGGGAGATCGTGTCTTCCTCGGAGTCGGGTTACTCCGAGATATGGCGTGTGGACAGGGGAGGACGATTCCGTGTTCTGAAGTGCCTGAAGCCCCAATTCAGGGGCGATCCGCTCTATGAGCGCCTACTGCTCAAGGAGTTCGAGATTGGATATTCTCTTAACCATGAGAACATTTGCGAGTACTATTCTTTCGGTGCGGATGTCGACCTCGGGAACTGTATAGAAATGGAATGGGTAGATGGCAGGACTTTGGAGGAGTTCATGGGCGAAGGCAAAAGACCGCGGGAGGTTTATGAGAAGATTGTCGGGGAGATCTGCTCCGGACTTTCCTACATGCATGCCAAGCAGGTGATCCATAGGGATTTGAAGCCTTCGAATATTCTTGTGACCTACAACGGAGACAATGTCAAGCTGATTGATTTCGGCCTCTCGGATGCTGACGACTCATCCATATTGAAAACTCCGGCCGGGACTGCTGTTTATGCGGCGCCGGAGGTTCGGGCCGGTGGCAAGGCGAGTGTGAGGAGCGACTTGTATTCCCTGGGAATGGTCTTGTCGCTTTTCCCTGTTCGGAAATATTCCCGAATCATCCGGAAGTTGCTGTCTTCCAGGCCTGAAGACCGCTATGGTTCAGTCGCTGAAGTCCAGAAGGCGATGAAGAGCGACATGCCTGCCGTGGCCGGCTTTGTGTTCATTTTCATTGTGGCAGTAATGGCCATCGCTCCGCTCTTTGAGCGTTGGTTCCGCCCTGCCGCCCCTGCTGACTCATCTGTCCCTGCTGTCCCTTCTGTCATTCTGAACGAAGTGAAGAATCTCCCCGACACCTCCCGGTCCCTGAGCGGTGGTTCGACTCCGCTCACCAACCGCGGGTACGATTCGCTCACCAACCATGGTTCGGATTCGCTCACAAAACGGTCCCTGAGCGGTGGTTCGGCTCCGCTCACCAACCGTGGGCCGGCCGCCCCCACCAAAAAGCAACGCCCCAAAGACACCTCCGCAAAGAAAGCCACCGACACCCACCTCATCGACGAACTCTTCCGCCAGGCCACCGAACTTTTTGAATAGTCGTCCTTTTCGTGCTTTCGGCCGGTGTGCGCTGGGTTTCTGATACGGCCTTTGATATATATTATTATATATATATTAATAATCCGGCAATTTTAATTGAATTTTGCCGGATTATTATTATCTTTGACATGTAATAACGGCGTGTTGTATGAAAGGTCGTGATAATACTAATAGGATTGAGGAGCTGCTTAATCGCAATGAAGAATTGACTGCCGCTGATTTCTTCAGGGCCTGTCCAGGTGATCCTTCGCCTACTGTATATTCCAGAATCAGGGCCCTTGTTCAAAGTGGTGAGCTTTCTCGGGTCGGCAAGGGACGTTATGTCGCTGTCCGTAAGCCTGCTTTTAAGGTTGAGGTTACGGAGTGGATGCTGGAAGTGAATGGTTACATGATTAATAACTGTGAAGGCGTTAATCATTGTATCTCGCAGAAAGGTTCGAATCTTTTCGTTGAGGTTTCCCGCTCTGACATTCCTTTTGTGATTGATACTTTAAAGAGGCATTATGGGAAAGTTGTCACAAAGAAGGAGTATGATCATTTCCCTGTTTCCCTTGAAGGCTTCATTGTAGTTGGTTCCCTAATCTCAGAGGCACCGCTTGTCGAGCTCTCTGACTGTTTAGTCCCAACTCTCGAAAAAATGCTGGTTGATTCTCTGAATGCTTCGGGGAATGATGGAGAAAGACTTGATTTTCAAAGGATCTTTGAGGTGTACCCTTTGAATATGAATTCTTTACGCCGATATGCGGCAAGGAGGAGTGTCGCTCGTGAATTAGAAGCGAAAATAGCTGGATTGGATACTGAAAGGGTTAATCTATTCACGAGTATCCAAAAGTATTTTTCCTCTTCACGATCGATTGTCCGGGCTTGGGTTTTCGGATCATTCGCCCGCCGTGAGGAAACCCCCGAAAGTGATATCGACATTCTTGTTGATTACGCTCCAGAGGCAAAGGTCTCCTTGTTGGAAATAATCCGGCAACGACTTGATCTTGAAAAGATTACAGGCCGAAAAGTGGATCTGGTGGAAAACGGTTACTTAAAGCCGTTCGCATTTGAATCAGCAGAGAGGGATAAGTACTTGATTTATGAGAGATAAGTTGAATGATCCGGCAAGGTTAGATCTAATTCTGGAGTCAATATCCAACATTGAAGGCTTCTTGGTAGGTACTACAACGTGTGAAGAATTCATCGCGAATAAAATTCTTTGCCATGCTGTTGTTTACAATCTGCAATGCATAGGTGAAAGTGTTTACAGGCTCTCTTCAGAGTTTATCTCATCGCATCCTCAAATGGATTGGGAGGCGATAAAAGGTTTGCGTCATGTGCTCGTACATGATTACTATAGCGTCAACATGGAGACAGTCTGGATGATTCTCGAACGTGATCTTCCTAACTTAAAAGAATACATGGGTACGCTGGACATCCGCCCTCTTGGGCAAGGTCTAATTTAAGGGCCAGGATCTTGCCTGGCGAAATGGCATCGCAGGACTGTCAGAGGCCTTCTCGGAGGGCAAGGTACCCCACCCTAAAATCAGACCTTGCCCGAATCATTAACCACCTTTGGGGAAAAATCAGTATATTTAACTGTTTATTTGAGAAAATGAGCGGAAAAGTACTGATAAGCAAAGATGGTCTGCGGAAGGCTCTGGGGCTTAAAGGCCTGGTGGGGAAGTGCGTGGCCGGGGCGCTATATGGGATTCTGGGCTTAAAGAAGCTCAATAAGGTATATCCCTATGTAGCTGATCTCCAGGGCCCTGAGTTCTCGGAGGAAGTCCTCAGAAGGTTCGGGATCTCTTACGAGGTCCCACCCGAGCAGCTTGCCAATATCCCTACGGAAGGCGGGTTCCTGACCGTTTCCAACCACCCGTTCGGCGGCGCTGACGGATTGATCCTCAATGCGATAATAAACCCCAGAAGGCCAGACTTCAAGATCCTGACCACCTTCCTTCTGGCACAGGTGCCGAATCTCACGAAATGGTTTATCCCCGTGGATAATTTCTCGACTGGAGGGGCGAAGAGCATAACAGGGATCCGCTCGGCCCTCGGGCATATTGGCTCCGGAGGTTCCTTGGGGCTTTTCCCGACTGGTGAGGTCTCGACCTGGCAGAAGAAGGAACGGCGGACGGCAGTGGGGCCCTCGGCCCTTCGACAGGCTCAGGGACCGGGGAATAAGGCTCAGGGACCGGGAAGTAAGGCTCAGGAACCAATCAAAGGAATGGTCATCGAGGACAAGCCCTGGCCGGACAATATTCTCAAACTCATAAAGAACTCTGGCCTGCCGGTTGTCCCTATCTATTTCGACGGGACTGACTCCTTGCTTTTCCATATTCTCGGAAAGATCCATCCTAGGCTCAGGACTATCCGGCTTGTCCATGAGCTGACCAACAAGAGGGGAATGACGGTCAAGGTCCGCATCGGCAAGGCTATCCCGGCCGCCGAGGTCGCTGCCTTGAGTGTTCCGACTCTTAAGGAATATCTCCGCAATCGCACTTATGCGCTTGAGGCTCAGGTGCTTCAGCAGGGTGGCCGGCCTACGGTTGGTGAGCGGAGTCGAACCACTGCTCAGGGACCGGGAAAGACTCAGGAACCGATTGCCGATCCTGTTGATCCCCAGATTGTCCGTTCCCAGATGGAAGGCCTCAAGGACAAGGAGATATTCCAATCCGGAGACTACAAGGCCTATCTTATAGAGGCTGCGGACGCTCCGGACGCGATGAGGGAACTTTACCGCCTCAGGGAGGAAACCTTCCGACAGATCGGGGAAGGAACTGGAGAGCCTCTGGACACCGACTCCTATGACGCATACTATAAGCATCTGATTCTCTGGAATATACCAAATGGAGAGATCGCCGGAGCCTACCGCTTCGGTTACGGATCCGCGATCATTCCGGAAAGAGGGAAGGAGGGGCTTTATACCAATAGCCTGGTCAATTTCGGCCCGGATGCTGACGGGATCCTGCCCCACGCCATGGAACTCGGACGCTCATTCGTGGCGCCCAAGTATCAGAAGGAGGTCCTGCCGCTGAAACTCCTGCTCTCGGGTCTCGCGGTCGCCCTGGCCAAGGATCCCGCAGCTGAATATATGATAGGAACTGTCACCATAAGCGACTCACTTCCGGATCTTTACAAGAGCCTGACTTACTATTACCTCGAGAGAGATTTCAAGCTTCCTGAGGCCGGTCGCTTCGCTGTCCCTACCAATCCTTTCAAGCCGGATTACCTGCGGGTCAATCCCGAGGGGCTCCTTTCGGGGATTCCGAAAGGCGACATCGACGCTTTCGACCGTCTGCTCTCCTCCATATCCGGCGGCAAGAACCGTCTCCCTGTCCTGTTCCGTAAATATTTCAGCTGCGGGGCGAAGGTGGCGTGCTTCAATGTGGATCCGCTTTTCGGGAACTGCCTTGACGCGATGATTGTCTTGAAAGCCGGTGATTTCCCGGTAAGGATGCTCCGCTCGGTCGTCCGCCCGTTGGCCCAGGGGACGCAGGAGGATGTGTTCATGCGTTTCTACGGCACCCCAAATCCTGAATAGATCATGGACAGTCCGCTTTGGGTATATCTTCTCGGGCTGGCCGGAATGGCCATCTATGGCTCCCGAATTCTGATCCAGTGGTACATGTCGGAGAAGTCCCACAAGGTCGAGTCTCCGGGAATATACTGGGTCCTGAGCAGCGTGGGAGCGGTTGTGCTGTATCTCTACGGCTGGCTACGGAAGGACTTCTCTATCATATTCGGGGAAAGCATCGGCTACTATGCCTATATGTGGAATATCGGCATCCTGGGCCTCTACAAGCGGGTTCCTCGCTTCGTGGTGGTTCTTCAGGCCCTGTTCCCGCTTGTCATCCTGGCCCTAATATTCAGGGATATTCCCACCTTCTCGGCGACCTTCCTTCACAATGAATATGTCCCCTTGGGATTGCTGCTGTTCGGAGTCCTGGGGCAGACGGTCTATGAGCTCCGCTCGGTCTATCAGCTGGTTTACAGCTACAAACGGAAGGCCTCGATCCTCCCTCTGGGCCACTGGGTGATGGCAGTCGTGGGCTCGGTGATGATAATAATATATGGCCTAATCCGCCATGACTGGGTCCTGGCGATAGGGCAGTTCTCGATAGTGTTCTCTGTGCGGAACCTTATGATTTGTGTCTCATCTTCAAAAAGAATGAAAAGCATCGCTAAATTGCTGATGGTGAGGCCTGTCCGCTTTGGTTTCAATGAGCAGACGGCTTCCAGTAACCGCTTTCAGAATGATGTCTCAAGGGACGACATCAGGGAACGGGCTGTAGAGGAGTTTGACGGGATGGTCAGCCTTCTGAAAGAGAATGATGTCCCGGTGATTGTGGTGGATGACACCCCTGAGCCGCAGACTCCGGACTCGATATTCCCGAACAACTGGTTCTCGACCCATGAGGACGGTTCCCTTGTCCTTTATCCGATGTTCGCCCCGAACCGGCGGCTGGAGCGGAATCCGGACACGATCAGGACGATCATGGCGGCCGCCGGGACGAAACGCATCGTGGATCTCTCCAGTTGGGAGGATGAGGGGAAATTCCTTGAGGGGACTGGCAGCATGGTGTTGGACAGAAAGGCCAGAATCGCCTACTCCTGCCGCTCGCCGCGCACCTCGGAGTCTGTGCTGGATGATTTTTGCCATAGGCTCGGCTATCATCCGTTCCTTTTCGACGCCGTGGACCGGGAAGGCCACCCGATTTACCACACGAATATCCTCCTGTCCATAGGCGAGAAGTTCGCGGTGATTTGTGAGGAGGTGGTGGTGTCTCCTTCCGAGCTGTCAGCCCTCGAGGCCAACCTGTCCGATGGAGGCCGGAAACTGGTCAGAATAACCTACGACCAGATGCTCCATTTTGCCGGGAACATATTGGAAGTCAGGAATATTGATGGAGATCGGATTGTCGTGATGTCCGACACTGCATATAGGAGTTTGACCGAGGATCAGGTGGCGCTGATTAGTGAGGGCGCCAGGATTCTGCCAGTGCGTATCCCCGTTATTGAGGAGGTTGGTGGCGGCTCTGCCCGCTGCATGTTGGCGGAGGTTATTCCGGTATAATATGAAGAACAAGGTATTCTGAGCGGGTTCCGATGCGGATTTTGGCGCCCCAGATGCCGAGGCCCGAGCTGATGTAGTAGCGGGTGTCTCCCCGCTGGTGGTGGCCCCATGATTTCTCGTACATGGCGTCGGTGACCCAGGATATTGGCCAGACTTGTCCCCTGTGGGTGTGGCCGCTGAATTGGAAGTCGATCCCGGCTTCCTCCGCTTCCTTCAAATTGTACGGCTGGTGGTCCAGCAGCACCGTGAATGAGCTTCGCGACTGAAGAATCTCATGCAAGGCGGCCCGACAAGGGTAGGAACGGTCGTTGCGACCGACGACCCGGATACCGAGTGTGTCGACGTAACTGTCTTTCAGCAAGCCGATTCCCGCCTCCTTGAAAAACTTCTCCGAGCCATCCACATCACTGTAATACTCGTGGTTCCCATGAACAGTGAATATAGGAGCGGAAAGCCTCTTGAACTCCTCGGCATAGTTGCCGGCCAGAACAGGTCTCAGGCTCCTGTCTATGATGTCCCCGCCGATCAGAACCAGATCCGGGTTCTCGACGTTGAATAGGTCGATCCAACGTCCCAGTTCCGCCTTGCGGTTGTGGTAGCCAAGGTGCAGGTCGCTCGCCAGCACCACGGTCAGGGGCTTCTCCAGCGGCTTGGAAGTCTTGATTGTCAGCTCTTCCTTGTATTTGTGATGATAGTGTATCCCGCCAAGAACCAGAAGGACGGTGACCGCCCCGGCGACGCAGCCGAAAACTCCCCAGGAGTCTTTCAGGAGTCCTTTAGGAATAATCCTGCAGACAGAGCAAATATCCAACAGGACGAAGGCTATCAGCAAATATAAAAACGCTATCAGCCAAGTGTTTCCGACTTCATAAAGCGGAACGGCCAGGCTCATGGGCACTTTCTCTATGTAGGCGAATCCTACAAAGAAACTAGCCGTCCACAGGCCGAACAGGCAGCCTATGACTATCTTCCAGCCCGTTCCTGGGGCCAGTCTCCAAAGATGCCACGCCACGTAAAAGGCGGTCACGAGGACAGCCCCCATGAAACCGATGAAAGCGGCCGCTCTCATCTATTTGTTCTCCTCCTCAAGAGAGAAAGCCGATGAACCGTCGAAGCAGTGGAGGCAGAGATCCTCCTTGGGGAGTCCGATGCTCTTCACCAGAGTCTCTATAGTGCTGAATTTCAGCGAGTCAAGATTGAGCTCACGGGCAATCTCATCGACCATGCGCTTGAATTCAGGGGTGCTTGAGTCGGTGTATTTCTCGACATTCTTGTCCATGTCACCCTCGAACTGCTTGATGATCCGTCTGGTGATGAGCTCCAGCTCGGTCTTGCTGGCGGAGAAATTGAGGAAGGGGCAGCCGAACACCAGGGGAGGGCAGGCTATGCGCATGTGGACCTCCTTGGCACCGCTCTCGTGGAGCTGGTGGGTGTTGTCCCGCAACTGGGTACCGCGCACGATGCTGTCGTCGCAGAACAGGACTTTCTTACCCTTGAGCATCTCGGCGTTGTGGATGAGCTTCATCTTGGCGACAAGATCCCTCATGCTCTGGTATGACGGCATGAATGAGCGGGACCAGGTCGGGGTATATTTCGCTATCGTGCGCATGTAAGGCACTCCGTGGCCGGCCGCGTAGCCCACTGCCATTCCGATGCCGCTGTCCGGGACTCCGCAGGCGCAGTCGACCTCGATGTCGTCTTTCGCTCCCATCTCCTTCCCGCAAAGGAAGCGGGATTCTTCGACATTGCGTCCGTCGTAGCAGGAGGTCGGGAAACCGTAATATACCCAAAGGAACGAGCAGACTTGCTTGCGGGGATTAGGAGCGCGGAGCTGTTCCATTCCATCCGCCCGGAGACGGACAATCTCCCCGGGACCTATGTATCCAGATGTCTCAAACCCGAGGTTGGCGAAAGCCGTGCTCTCTGAACTGACCGCCATCGCCCCGTCCTTGACTCCGACAGAGATCGGGGTGCGTCCCCAGGCGTCGCGGGCCGCGATGAGTCCATCCTCGGTCAGGATCAGCATCGAGCAGGACCCTTTTACCTCCCGGAACACGTTCTCAATACCTTCCACGAAGGTCTTCCCTCTGACAATCAGCAGGCTGATGAGCTCGGTTACATTGATTTTCCCGCTGCTGAACTCCGTCAGGTACATTCCTTCATCAAGGAATTTGCGGGCCAGTGTCTCGGCGTTGTTGACCCTCGCCACTGTGACAAGCGCGAACCGCCCCAGATGCGAGTTGACCAGCATCGGCTGGGCGTCAGTGTCGCTGATGACTCCGATCCCGGAGTTGCCGGTGAATTTGCTGAGCTCGTCTTCAAATCGGCTGCGGAAATAGCTGTTTTCGAGGCTGTGGATCCCTCTCATGAATCCCCGATCAGGGTCGTAGGTAGCGAGACCGCCGCGGCGGGTCCCCAGATGGCTGTTGTAATCAGTGCCGTAGAAAAGGTCGGTGGCACACTCCCGTTTTGAAATTGTTCCGAAGAAACCTCCCATTGAAATATATTTGTTAAATCCGTCCTTCGAAAGGAAAGGCGAATTTAATCATTTCCGTTGAATAATCAAGAAAATATCTATTGGAAGAGACGACGGATGTCGTTGCCGAAGGCCAGGACCATCAGAAGCATCAGCAGGATCATGCCTATGATCTGGGCCACCTCCAGGAACTTGTCGCTAGGCTTGCGTCCGGTCACCATCTCGTAGAGGCAGAAGACGATGTGTCCTCCGTCCAGGGCGGGGATAGGAAGCAGGTTCATTACCCCCAGCATGATCGACAGTAGAGCCAGGATGTGGAGGAACCTGAACCAGTCCCAAGTTGATGGAAACACTTGACCTATAGCGATAAAGCTTCCTACAGACTTGTAGGCTTCCGTGCTCGGGGAGGCTACGAGCTTGAGGTCTCGAAGGTAGCCGCCTATAGTCTCGAATGTCAGTTTGAAACCTGCCGGAATGGCCTCGGCCAATGAATATGTCTTGGTCGTGTATGTTGGGACTTGGGTATATACCCCTATCCTTCCCTCGCTGTCCACGAGCACAGGGACAGCCAAAGTGTCGGCCCCACGCAGGATTGAAGCCCGGACGCTATCCCCGGGGACAGTGGCGAGGTATGCCTTCATGTCCTGGATGAAAGGGGTCTGGACGCTGTCCAGGGCCACGATGCGGTCTCCTCTCATAAGACCTGCGTCAATATTCTGGGAGCCGCTCATCACGGAATCAATCACGAATGGCACGGCAAGGTCGAACATCCCGGGGGAGTTCAGTACCTCGCCGATCTTGGAGTGGTCGATATAGACCTCGACAGTGTCCTTGTCCCTTAAGACAACGACCTTTTCCACATCCCGGCGGGCAAGGTCGGCCTGGAGCATTCCGAAGTTCTCGGGAACATAGTCGTCCATCCTGAGGATCTGGTCTCCGGCCTTGAATCCCATTTCGATTCCCAGAGCGTCCGGATAGATCCGGCTGCCCTCATTGCGGATGTATGAGCTTCCCCAGATCGCCATGATGCCTATGTAGCAGATAATGGCGAATATAAAGTTGTAGAGCACACCCCCGACCATAACCAGAAGCCTCTGCCAGGCGGGTTTGGTGCGGAACTCCCATGGTTCCGGATCCTTTTTCAAGGCTTCGGTGTCCATGCTCTCGTCGATCATCCCGCTGATCTTGCAATATCCTCCAAGAGGGAGCCATCCGATTCCGTATTCAGTCTCCCAATCCTTGGCTTTAGGGAAAAGCCTGGTGAAGAACCGTCCCTTTGTGCTGAACAGCTTGCCATTCTCTCCAATGTCGAAAAACAGGAAGAATTTCTCTACCCGTATTCCGAAAAGCTTGGCGAATGTGAAATGGCCGAACTCGTGTATGACTATCAGTATCGAAAGGGCAAGGATGACTTGCAGTACCTTCATCAGAACTACCATGGGCGTCAGGATTTCTTTTTCATTGACATGATGAGCCAGTCAGCCGCGGCCCTGGCATGGGTGTTTGTCTGGAATATGTCGTCTATTGTCGGTTCGCTGATGAAGCTTGTTCTCTCAAGACATTCTCCGACGATGTCGGATATTCCGTAAAAGGGGATCTCGTCCCTTAGGTAGGCCGCCACGGCCGATTCGTTGGCGGCGTTAAGTGCGCAGGGAATATTCCCACCCTTGCTGATGGCCTCGTATGCCAACCGCAGAGCGGGGAATTTCTCAAGGTCAGGCTCGAAAAAAGAGATGCTTCCCAGCTTCGCGAAATCCAGCTTCTTGTTTCCAAGAGGCAGCCTTTCCGGGAAACCGATGGCGAACTGGATGGGCTCACGCATGTCCGGTTCGGCCATCTGTGCGATCACCGCCCCGTCCTCGAACTCGACCATTGAATGAATGATGGATTCCGGGTGGACAACCACGTTGATCTTCTCTACAGGAGTGTCGAACAACCACTTGGCCTCGATCACCTCGAATCCTTTGTTCATCATTGTCGCGGAGTCGATGGTGATCTTGGCTCCCATGTCCCAGTTGGGATGCTTGAGGGCCATGTCTTTGGTCGCCGATGTGATCCGCTCTTTGTCCCATGTCCTGAATGGGCCTCCTGAGGCCGTCAGATGTATTTTCCTGATTTTATTGCCCTGGGCGGCCATGAGACATTGGAAGATTGCCGAGTGCTCCGAATCAACAGGAAGGATGGGCGCGTTGTGTTTCTTGGCTAGTCCCATGACGATCGATCCGGCGGCCACAAGGGTCTCTTTGTTGGCCAGGGCTATCACTTTCCCAGCCTTGATGGCGGCTAAAGTGGGAGCCAGCCCGCTGAACCCGACCATGGAGGCCACGACTATGTCGATTCTGTCCGACGTGACGAGGTCGCATACTGATTTCATCCCCGCGAACACCTTTGTGTCAGAACCTTCCAGAGCGTCTGAAAGCGCTTTGTACTTGGTGTCGTCGCAGATGACAGCGTTGTTGACATCGAACTCCCTGGCCTGGGCCGCCAGTGTCAAGAAACTGCTGTTGCAAGTGATGAGCTCAACCTCAAAAAGATCCCGATGCTCCCTGACCACATCAAGGGTCTGCCTTCCGATCGACCCGGTGGAACCCAATATCGCTATTCTTCTTTTCTCCATCAGAAACTGATATATTTTGTGGGATCGACGGCTTCTCCCTTGTGCCATAGCTCGAAATGGAGATGGTCACCCTGGGCGGTGCTGCCTGTGCCCCCGACGATGGCTATTGGAGTTCCGGCCGTCACTTTGTCTCCGGTCTTCTTCATTAGCTTCTGGTTGTGTTTGTAGACAGAGATAATGTCTCCATCATGCTGGATGCGGATAGTATACCCTTCCTCGTCGGTCCAACCAGCGGAGATGACCGTGCCGTCGAGGACAGCCATGACCACGGAATTGTCCGGGGCGGTTATGTCGACGAACGGATGGAGAGCTTTGTCATATCCTTGGGAAATAACACCCTTGAGAGGAGTGAAGAAGTGCATCCCTTCGATGGGGAGGGCTTTCGGGACTCCGGAAGTGATGTCGAAGCGGTCCTCGGCGGCGACTTCCTTGCGGAGAAGGGAATCCTTGGCAGCTATTTCCTTCAGATCCTTTTCCGAAATATCCTTGTCTTTTGAGCGGGCATCCATGATGCTGTCGATCTTCAGGGGCGGTTGGCCGTCCACTACTCTCCGCAGGTTCTCCGAATAAAGTTCCCATTTCGAGATGACATTCTCCAGGGAGTCGATACGGATGGCGTTCTGGATAGCTTCGTGCTTGGTCCTGGCGTCAGGATAACCGGGAATCAAGGTTTTGACCGGGGTGAGAGCGATCAGGCACCACATCAATGTCAGGGTCACAACCACGGCCGTTATGACGTAGATGGCAAGATTCATCTTGCTGAATTTCTTGCTCCATAATTGGTCATGGGTATCGTCGTCCACCAGCGTGAGCCGGTAGTTGATCGTGGACCTATGTTTCTTGTCTTTGGGCATATAATTTTGACTTGAAAGTCTTTTTCTTTAACTTTGTCGGTTCATGGACAGGATAATAGGCATAGATTACGGACGCAAACGCGTCGGGGTCGCGGTCAGTGACCCGCTCGGAATCTTCGCCTCCCCCTTGGACACGGTTCCAGCTGCAAAGATAATAGATTATATCAAAAAATATGCTGAAACGCAGTCTGTGGCTCGGTTTGTGGTTGGGTATCCTGTGAACATGGACAACACTCCTTCAGAAGCGGCGGCGGATGTGGATATTTTCCTCAAGCGCCTCGCCAAGGAGTTTCCGTCGATTCCGGTAACCCTTGAGGATGAGAGGTTTACCTCGGTCCTCGCGCATAGGGCCATGATTGACGGGGGGATGAAGGCAAAGGACAGGAGGGACAAGAGTTCCGTCGACCGGATCAGCGCCGCGATCATCCTTCAAAGCTATTTGGACAAGAAAGACAGAGATTGAATTATGGTACGACCTATTTTTTTATACGGATCAGAGGTGTTGAGGGAAAACGCCGCCCCGGTGGACCTTTCCGACAAGGAATATATCAGCGCCCTGGTGACCGATCTTAAAGACACTTTGGCCAAGGCCGAAGGATGCGGCCTTGCCGCGCCCCAGATTGGCGAGAGTGTCAGGGTGTTGATCGTGGATGGAAGGGACATGACCGATGTGTATCCCTATCTTGACGGGTTCACCCGTGTGATGATCAATCCTGAGATAGTGGACGAGAGCGAGAAAACCATCGTTTATTCCGAGGGGTGCCTGAGTATCCCCGGCATATACTGCGATGTCACAAGACCGGAAAGCATGACGGTCGAGTACTACGACGAGAATCTTGAGAAAAAAACGGAGACGTTCGACAAGTTCGCTTGCCGGATGGTGCAGCACGAGATGTCCCATCTGGACGGGGATCTTTTCGTGGACCATGTGACTCCAATACGTAAAAAGATAATAACCAAGAAGTTGGTCAATATATCAAAGGGCAGGGTTCCTGCCCGTTACGCTACGAAAATCAAATAAATCATAATCCCATGGGAGCTTTTCATGCATACGACATCCGCGGAATCTACGGTGTGGATTTTGACCGTCACACAGCTTATAAGGTCGGTTACTTCCTTCCAGAACTTCTCTCGGCCGACAAAGTTCTTGTGGGGAGGGACTGCAGGGTCTCTTCCGACGAGATACATGAATATCTTCTCAAAGGCATAACTGACGCCGGGGCCGATGTGTACGACATCGGGCTGAGCACTACACCAATGGTCTATTTCGGAACCGCCAACTATGGTTTCAAGGCCTCCGTGCAGATCACGGCGTCTCACAATCCGAGGGAATATAACGGAATGAAAGTGTCCAGGGAGAACGCTCTCCCTGTAGGCCTTGATTCCGGTCTCGGCCAGATCAAAGAATGGATTGATTCCGACAGGCCTACCCCCGCCGCTTCGGTGAAGGGTAAGGTGGTGCCTATGGATATCCATAACGATTATCTTGACTTTTTACTGAAGTTCAAGGGCGATTATTCAGGTCTTAAGATCGCTTTCGACCTCTCTAATGGCATGGCGAGCCTTTACGCCAGGGAGATCTTCGGGGACGCTCCTTCATACATCTTTGAGGATTTGGACGGCAGATTCCCGAATCATGAGCCTAATCCATTGATACCCAAAAATGTGGAGCCGCTTCAGGGCCTTGTCAAAGAGGTCGGTGCCGATGTCGGTGTGATCTATGACGGCGACGCTGACAGGGTTATGTTTGTTGACAATGAGGGCAAATTCATATCCCCTGACCTGATGATCGCCGTTCTCGGCCATTATTACGTTGAGGAGAGAGGCCTCACGGGAACGGTCCTGCAGGACATCCGCAGTTCCAAGGCTGTCGGTGAATATCTCACCCCGATGGGATGCCGCATGGAGACCTGGAAGGTTGGACGCGCTTTCGCCGCCAAGAAACTCCGCGAGCTGGATGGCGTGTGGGGTGGCGAGCTTGCCGGGCACTATTATTTCAAGGATTTCTTCTACTCGGACAGCGGTCTTCTCGCCTCGATGCTGATTTTGAGGGTTGTGGCCTCGATGAAGAAGAAAGGCGTGACTCTCAGCCAGTTGATAGGCAAGATCGCCCGGTACAAGAATTCCCGGGAGATCAATTTCAGGATAGAGGACAAGGCTGGAGCGATGGACGCGGTCAGGGAGCTTTTCACCTCGGCCGAGACTCCGACCGCCACCATGGACTTCGACGGCTACAGGGTAGAGTTCCCGGATTGGTGGTTCAATATCCGCCCTTCCAACACGGAACCATATCTGAGGTTTATCTGTGAGGCCACTTCCGACGAGCTTCTGGAAGAGAAGGTGGCCATGACCAAACAATTACTTATTGAGAGATTCAATGCTGAAGTTTAGTAATATCCGTTATTTCGCCACAATATTGACAGTAGCTGCGGCAGTGTCTTTCACCGCGACGGCGCAGGACACCACGATAACGACAAAGAAACAAGCGGAACTGCTTGTCCCGAGGCCGGCCTTGCAACCGGTCCAGTCTATGGAACAGTCTAACGCTGAGGCGGTTGACACGTTGACCACGGCCAACCCCCACATCAAGATACTCCTCTTGTCCGACTACACATGGAAATACATTAAGGATCCGTCCTATGTCGCTGCGAAGGAGATCTTCTCCGAGCATTGGACCCATGAATATCCGGATCCGTACCGGGAGTCGCTTGAAAGCCTGCCGGATGAGATAGGGATCTGGGTCGTGGACTCGTTGAGCCAGTACCGCTGCCCTAACCAGACCAAGGTGTTCTCAAAGTTCGGCTATCGTCATCGCCGTCGTCACATGGGTGTGGACCTTCCGTATCAGACCGGGACCCCCGCTTATGCCGCCTTTGACGGGAAAGTGAGGCTTGCTAAATATTACAAAGGCTACGGCAACCTCGTTATTATCCGCCACGAGAACGGACTCGAGACTTTCTATGCCCACTTGTCAAAGATATTGGTCTCCGAGGATGATTGGGTGAGCGCTGGCTCGATCATCGGATTGGGCGGCTCCACCGGCCGTTCAAGCGGGCCCCATCTGCATTTCGAGACCAGGTACAGGGGATATGCTTTCGACCCGGAGTGGTTGATTGACTTTAATACGGGATACCTGCGGCACAGGTTCTTCACTTTGAAGAAGAAGTATCTCAACGTAACCAGCAACTATGTTCCTGAGGACGAGCAGGAGGAGATCGACATCGTTGAGGGTGACACCCAGGATAAGGTCGAGGCCGAGAAGAAAGCCGAGGAGGAGAGGAAAGCCGCGGCGGCTGCCCAGTACCACACCATACGTCAGGGAGACACGCTGGGAGCTTTGGCCCGTAAGTACCACACTTCCGTCAGGAAGATCTGCCAGCTCAACGGTATTTCCGAAAGAACCGTTCTGAGGATCGGCAAGAGATTGAGAGTGAAATAGGGCGATGTGATTAAAATTGTTAGTAAATTTTTCCCGATTTGCTTTTATATTATAAGGGAAAGGTTTAATTTAGCGAACAATTTTAATTAGATCACTCTAACCATGGAATTAAAGAACGCTGTGGCCGGCACTCTCGAGTCCGGGGACATCATGATCCAGATAGGACCGGGTGAAGGCCTTCAGGTGGAGCTTCAAAGCTCCGTGGCCGCCCAGTTCGGCCGTCAGATCAAGTCGGTCATCACCGAGACCCTTCAGGGACTTGGGGTGTCCGACGCTTTCGTTAAAGCTACGGATAAGGGAGCCCTTGACTGCACCATCCGCGCCCGTGTAACCGCCGCCGCAGTTCGCGCCACCGGCAAAGATGTCTGGAAATAGTTATGGAAAGGCTCAGAAGAACAATGATGTTCGTTCCGGGTAACAATCCCGGGATGATGGCGGACGCGCACATTTACGGTCCGGACTCTATTATGCTCGATCTTGAGGACTCCGTGACAATGGCCGAGAAGGATGCCGCGAGGTTGCTTGTCCACAACGCCCTGAAGTCTATCGATTACGGTGACACAGAGATGGTTGTGAGGATAAACCCCCTCAATACCCCCTATGGTCGCAAAGATGTTGAGGCTGTTGTCAAGGCCGGGGTCGATGTGATCCGTATGCCTAAGACCGAGACAGCTGATGAGGTCAGGGAGCTTGAGGCGGAAATCATCAAAGTCGAGGAGGAGCTTGGTTGTGTCGGACGGACCCAGATAATGGCCGCTATCGAGAGCGCCCTTGGCATCGTCAACGCCTACGAGATCGCCACCGCTTCGAAGAGGATGATGGGTATCGCCCTCGGCGCTGAGGACTACACCGCCAACCTCAAGACCCCCAGGACCCTTGAAGGATCGGAGCTTCTGCTCGCTAGGGAGACCATAGTCGTGGCTGCCCGTGCTGCCGGAATCGCCTGCTTTGACACGGTGTATTCCAACCTTGACGATATGGAGACTTTCCGCAAAGAGGTCGAGCTGATCAAGAACCTCGGCTTTGACGGCAAGTCAATCATCAACCCTCGCCAGATTCAGGTTGTCAACGAAGTCTTCGCTCCCAAGCAGAAAGACATTGACAAGGCTCTCCGGATCATCGCGGCGATCAAGGAGGCCCGCGCTAAGGGTTCCGGGGTTATCGCTGTCAACGGCAAGATGGTTGACCGCCCGGTCGTCCTTCGCGCCGAAAGGGTTGTCGCCCTCGCTATCGCTTCTGGAATATTGAATGAGGAGGAATTGTCATGAGAAACACTAAAGTAGTAACTCTTGAAGAAGCCATCCGCCGAAGCGGCCTTAAGGATGGCATGACCATATCTTTCCACCATCATTTCCGTGGTGGCGACAAGGTTGTCAACATGGTTGTGGCCAAGTTGGCGGAGATGGGTTTCAAGGATCTCAAACTCGCGGCGTCCAGCCTTTCCGATGTCCACGCTCCGCTCATTGAGCACATCAAGAATGGGGTGATCACGGGAATATCCACTTCGGGTCTGCGCGGTGAGCTCGCTAATGAGATCTCCCATGGCCTGATGGATGAGCCTGTGGTTTTCCGTTCCCACGGAGGTCGCGGAAGCGCCATCGCGAATGGGGAGTTGCACATAGATGTGGCATTCCTCGGGGCCTCTTCATGCGATGAGCTTGGCAACGCTTCAGGTTGTCCCCGCAGCGAGAACGCCAAGTCGATCTGTGGCTCTCTGGGCTATGCCCTGCCTGACGCGAAGTATGCTGACCACGTTGTTGTCCTGACTGACGATCTCGTTGAATATCCGAATGTTCCGAAGTCCATCTCGGCTTGTGATGTGGAGTCTGTGGTGGTTGTGGATTCTGTGGGAGACAGCTCCAAAATCTCTTCCGGGGCAATCCGCGATTCCAAGAATCCCCGTGACATTTTGCTTGCCCAGCAGGCCGCGAAGGTGATCATCAACAGCGGCTATTTCGAGGATGGTTTCTCAATCCAGACAGGTACTGGCGGTGCTTCGCTTGCCGCTGTCAAGTATATTCGTGAGAGCATGATCGAGAAGGGAATCAAGGCTTCCTTCGCTCTCGGTGGCATCACCGCCCACATGGTCAAGCTCCATGAGGAAGGCCTTATCGGCCGTCTTATCGACGTGCAGTCGTTCGACAAGGTCGCTGCCGAGTCCATCGCTTCCGACCAGCTCCATCAGGAAGTCAGCGCTATTGAATACGCCAGCGCCGACAATCCCGGATCGGCCGTGCATGCCCTTGACATCGTCATTCTTTCCGCTCTCGAGGTCGATGTTAACTTCAACGTCAACGTGCTTGTGGGTTCGGACGGAATCATCCGCGGTGCTGTCGGAGGTCATCCTGACACCGCCGAGGACAGCGCTCTCTCGATCATCGTTTGCCCTCTGCTGAGGGGTCGCATCCCTTGCGTCGTTCCGAAGGTCACAACACTCATCACTCCCGGTGCTGGAGTCGATGTGGTTGTGACTGAATATGGCATAGCTGTCAATCCCCGTCGTCCTGAGATCGCCGAGCGTTTGAAGGCCGCTGGATTGAAGGTCGTTGACATCCATGATCTCGCCGCCAAGGCCACCAGTGTCATCGGTGTTCCCGATCCGCTGCCTTTCGGCGACAAGGTTGTCGGTATCGTCATGGATCGCCACGGCAAAGTCCTGGACAAGATCTACAATATAGTCGATTAAGTTGACGCTTGAAGAAATACTGAATAGCCGGGAGGCCAGGGTGGCGAGGCAGCGTGAGCTGCTGGAGGCCAATCCTGGCCTTTCGCTTATTTCTTTGACGGTGCAGCCTCCTGGGCCAGTTAAGAGAAATGATGCATCCTTGGTGATCGCGGAGGCTGGAGTGGCGGCTGTTCGTAAGGCTTTCAAAGTTGAATATGAAGAACTTCGGGACTTGGATACTGGTTTTGAGGGATTCTTCCTTGTGAATATGGATCCCCTCGAGACCAAGCGCCTGACTTGCCGAATCGAAGACACTCATCCCCTCGGTCGCCTCATGGACATTGATGTCATCGTCTTGAACGGCATTTCCGATTTATCGGCGGCAAGCGCCACCCCTGTCTCGCTGCGCTTCGCGCCCTATCCGGGTAAATGCTCGCCAGGGGTGGCCTTGACCGCCGAATGTCAACCTGTCCCCTCCGAATGTCATCCTGAACGAAGTGAAGGATCTGTCCCTCTGCCGATCGGGCGGGAGGAACTCGGACTCGGGCCGAGAAAGTGCCTTCTTTGCGACCGGCCGGCCAGGGAATGCATGCGGGCTCGGACTCACTCTATCGAAGAGTTGCTTGAAAATATTCAAACTTTGGTCAATTCTTATTTAAATTTATAATAAAACCCTTGTAAATCTATAACGATTTATTACATTTGTGGTGTTGTTCCACAGCAGGCGGAACCGGGTGTATTGGAAAGCTTGCAAAGAGGTGCAAACAGAAGGAAACATAACTGACATTCAACAAATCCCAATGGGATCTCCTCGCTTCAGGAGGCAAGTCGAGACTTTTCTTTCGGCTAACGCTCTCCGTCTGGAGTCCGTTGAGGATTATTTTTGTATCCTTCGGGAGGATGGCTCCATCGCGGCTGGGGCCGGTCTGTCTGGCGATCTCATCAAATGTGTTGCGGTTGATTCTGCCGAGAGATCAAGGGGGCTTCTTGCTCCGCTTCTATCTCATGTGATCGCATACGCTTCCGGGAAGGGTATTCCCAATCTCAAAGTATTCACGAAACCGGAGAACGAGGCTGTCTTCACAAGCCTTGGTTTCCACACGATCGCTCGCGCGCCTCAGGCGATCCTTCTTGAGAACGGCCATGGCCTCGAGGGCTATCTCGCCTCTTTTGATGTTGCCAAAATTGCCGTCTCCAAAATTGCCGGCCAGCCGATCGAGCCCGGCCGCGTCCATTCTCGCGACGCTTCGCTCGCTGCGGCTGAGTACGGCCTAAGCTCGACGGCTGTTCCGGCTGGTGTGACTTGTCATCCTGAGTGCGGCGAAGGATCTGTTGGCGTGATAATCATGAACGCCAATCCGTTCACTCTGGGGCATAAGTATCTGGTGGAGAAAGCCTCGGGGCAGGTGGACAAGCTGTTTGTGATTCCAGTCAAGGAGGACTTGTCGTTGTTCCCATATTCAGAAAGGCTTGAGATGATCAGGTCTGGCTGCGAGGGTTTGGCGACCGTTCTGGACGGCTCTGACTATCAGATTTCGGCCGCGACTTTCCCGACATATTTCCTTAAAGATCTTTCTGAAGCCTCTGAAACCCAGATGCTTCTGGATCTTGATCTCTTTGGCCGCCGGATCGCTCCCGCTCTTGGAGCGACAGTCCGTTTTGTCGGCTCTGAGCCTACTGATCCTCTTACGGCCCGTTATAACGAGCTGATGAAGGAAGTCCTTCCGACCTTCGGCATCTCTGTCGTTGAGATTCCGAGACTGGAGTTCTCTGAGGTTGCCGTCGGGCTTAGGCCGCACTCAGCCGCAGCGGAGCGAGAATGGACGCGGCCGGGCTCGGGCGGCAACCTCGCTGTCCCGAAGAAGGCGACTGCTGTGGCAATCCGAGCTTCGGATGTGCGCGAGGCCCTGAAAGAAGGCAACTTCCGCACGGCCGCTGCCCTGACGCCCCCTTCGACCTGGCCATATTTGGTCGCCGAGCTGATGGCGAGGGCTCTCAGGATGGAGCTCGACACTCCTCTCAAGCCGGGACTTGTTGACAGGGATAGCAACGGTGCCCACTCCGACATGGACTACACCCTCATGAGCGGAAGCATCGAAGTGATCCGCCGCTCCTTCATCCGACACCTGCCAATGCTTTTGCGCCAGAGGTCCTCCGGCGTTAAGGAGTGGAAATTAGTAGTTGAGTTCGGGAAGGCGATAGAGGCGGATGTCATGGAATATACCGGGGGAGTGAACACCTACCGCGGTGCGATCTTCGCCCTTGGTCTCGCCGCCCTCGCTCATTTTTCCGTGATTTGTAATTTATTTAATATCAATCATTCACAAGATAGCCTTCCTATCGAAAGTAGGGGAAGGCTTGTTGATAAACATCTGGAGGATAGGCAGTTGGAAATCACGGCGGCTATTTCATGCCTGGCTGAAGCTATTACTCCTACAGAGGATTCCCATGGGGGAAAGGCTGTGAGCGAGCATGGCGTGACAGGTGCCTTGCGGATGGCTCAGGAAGGCTACAAGCCGCTGTTTGAGGATTGGCTGCCGTTTTATCGTTGCTCTGAGTCGGCCGCTGGTGCTGCCGGGCTTAGGCCGTACTCAGCCGCAGCGAGCGAAGCGAAGCGAGAATGGACGCGGCCGGGCCCGGACAGCACCGCGGCCCTTCGACTTCGCTCAGGGACCACTGCGGCTGAGCCTCTTCAGAAAACGCTGCTGAAGATAATGTCAACCTTGGACGACACCTGCGTTATCCATAGGGTTGGATACGAACGAGCCCAGGAAGTGAAGAACGAGGCGGAAGCTCTGTTGGATAATTTCAGCGAAGAAGGATTGAGAGAAATGAAAAAGCGCTACGATGCGGAAGGGATCTCCCCTGGAGGAGCCGCCGACATGCTGGCGCTCACCATACTGATAGATTCATTAACTAATTAATATTCTTAAAACCACACAATTATGGTAGAACTGATTCCACACGGAGTATATCTCCTTGACGGACAAAAGATTGTTGAGAATCCCGAAGGGCTTCCTTCCAAAGACGAGGCCCGCGAGAACACAATCGCCTACAGCATCCTTCGCTCTCATGATGTTGAAGGAGGTAAAGGATCCAAGCTTAAGGTTCGTTTCGACGCCATGGCTTCCCATGACATCACTTATGTCGGCATCATCCAGACCGCCCGCGCCAGCGGACTCGAGAAGTTCCCGATCCCTTACGCCATGACCAACTGCCACAACTCACTGTGCGCCGTTGGTGGCACCATCAATGAGGACGACCATGTCTTCGGACTTTCAGCAGCCAAGAAGTACGGCGGAATCTATGTTCCTGCCAACCAGGCCGTTATTCACCAATATGTCCGTGAAGCCCTCGCGACTTGCGGCGGCATGGTGCTCGGATCTGATTCCCACACCCGTTACGGCTCACTGGGCTGCATGGGTGTCGGCGAGGGCGGCGGAGAGCTTGTCAAGCAGCTCCTCCACAACACTTGGGACATCAATGCCCCCGAGGTTGTCCTCGTCTGGCTTGAGGGCAAGCCCAAGCATGGCGTAGGCCCTCACGACGTGGCGATATCCCTTGTCAAGGCCACTTTCGAGAGCGGTTTTGTCAAGAATAAGGTCCTCGAGTTCGCCGGACCTGGTGTCAAGGAACTCCCGATTGACTTCCGTAACGGAATTGATGTTATGACCACTGAGACAACCTGTCTCAGCTCTATCTGGATCACTGACGAGACGGTTAAGGCCCATTATGAGACCCATCGCCGTCCCGAAGCCTATAAGGAGCTCAAGCCCGGCAAGGTCGCCTGGTACGACAGCATGATCCGCATTGACCTTTCCAGCCAGGAGAGCATGATCGCCCTGCCGTTCCATCCTTCCAACGCTTTCACTATCCATGAGTTGCAGGCAGATCCTGAGGGCATCCTTAAGGCTGTCGAGGAAGATGCCAAGAAGCGTTTTGGAGACAAGGTACAAATCGATCTCCTGTCCAAGATCAAAGACGGGAAGGTCTGCGCCGATCAGGCTCTTATAGCGGGTTGCTCCGGAGGTACTTATGACAACCTTTCCGAGGCAGCTTCCATCATGAAGGGCAAGTCCATCGGCAATGACTATTTCACCATGAGCGCTTACCCTCAGTCAACTCCTGTGTATTTGGCCACAACTCGCGAGCATATCGCTGAAGAGCTTCTTGAGGCTGGTGTCGTGATCAAGCCCGCTTTCTGCGGACCTTGCTTCGGCGCCGGGGATGTCCCCGCCAACAACGGCTTCTCCATCCGCCACACCACCCGCAACTTCCCCAACAGGGAAGGCTCCAAACCCGGACAGGGCCAGCTCTCCCTGGTGTCCCTGATGGATGCCCGCTCGATCGCCGCCACGGCCGCCAACGGTGGAGTCATCACCGCCGCCACGGACATCGAGTATGAGGACACCCACAAGCCTTACGAGTTTGACGACAGGATCTACAAGAGCCGTGTTTACAATGGCTTCGGCAAGGAAGATCTCAGTGTCGAGCTGCGTTACGGACCCAACATCAAGGACTGGCCGAAGATGTACCCGATGGAGGACAACATGCTCCTCGAACTGGCCGCTGTCATCCATGACCCTGTGACCACGACTGACGAGTTGATCCCTTCGGGAGAGACTTCCAGCTACCGTTCGAACCCGCTTAAGCTCAGCGAGTTCGCCCTTTCAAGAAGGGTTCCTGAATATGTCGGGATCTCCAAGAGGATCCAGGCCCAGGATCTTGAGCGTCGTCAGGGTGAAGCCCCTTCACACATCGCAATGGCTCTCGCCAAGGTCGGTGTCTCGTCAGTGAACACCTCGTTCGGTTCCTGCGTGTTCGCCAACAAGCCCGGCGACGGCTCCGCCCGTGAGCAGGCCGCCTCTTGCCAGAAGGTTCTCGGCGGTGACGCCAACATCTGCTACGAGTACGCCACCAAGCGCTACCGTTCCAACTGCATCAACTGGGGTATCCTTCCGTTCACCATCGCTCCTGAGACTCCGTTCGACTACGAGCCCGGTGATATGGTATTCGTTCCTGGAATCCGTGAGGCCATTCTTAACGGTTCCGAGGAGATCGACGCCAAAGTGATCACAAAGGCTGGCGAGATCAAGCCTATCCACCTCTATTTCAAGAACCTCACCGCTGACGAGCGCCAGATCCTCGCTGACGGCTGCCTGATGAATTATTACAAAAACCGCAAATAAAATGGAAAAAATCAAAATGACCACGCCGCTTGTCGAGATGGACGGCGACGAGATGACCAGGATCCTCTGGAAGATGATCAAGGATGAGCTCATCCTTCCCTTCGTGGACCTGAAGACCGAATACTATGACCTCGGCCTCCCCAACAGGGACAAGACCTCCGACCAGGTGACCGTGGACGCAGCCAACGCCACCAAGAAATATGGCGTGGCCGTCAAGTGCGCGACCATCACCCCCAATGCGCAGAGGATGACCGAGTACAACCTCAAGGAGATGTACAAGAGCCCGAACGGAACCATCCGCTCGATGCTCGACGGAACCGTGTTCCGTACCCCGATCACCATCCCTTCGATCCATCCGGCCGTTAAGTTCTGGAAGAAGCCTATCACCATCGCCCGTCACGCTTACGGTGATGTCTACAAGAGCGTGGATATCGTTGTGGATGAGCCTGGTACCGCCAAGCTCGTGTTCGAGGGAGAGTCCGGAAAGACCCAGGAGGCCATTATTCACAACTTCAAGGGAGCCGGTGTCCTCCAGGGCATGCACAACACGGACAAATCTATCCGCAGCTTCGCCCACTCCTGCTTCCAGTACGCCCTGGCCCTCAAGCAGAGCATCTGGTTCGCCACCAAGGACACCATCGCCAAGAAGTACGACGGCCGCTTCAGGGCCATCTTCGACGAGGTGTTCCAGGAATATAAGGACCGTTTCGCTGAGGCTGGTATTGAATATTTCTACACCCTTATCGACGACGCCGTGGCCCGTGTCATGCGTTCCGAGGGTGGTTTCATCTGGGCTTGCAAGAACTACGATGGCGACGTGATGTCCGACATGGTCTCCACCGCTTTCGGTTCCCTGGCCATGATGACCTCCGTGCTTGTCAGCCCTGACGGGAATTATGAATATGAGGCCGCCCACGGCACTGTGACCCGCCACTACTACAAGTACCTGAAGGGAGAGGAGACCTCGACCAACCCGATCGCGACGATCTTCGCCTGGAGCGGGGCTTTCCGCAAGAGAGGAGAGAAGGACAACCTTCCTGAGCTCGTGGCTTATGCCGACAAGCTCGAGGCCGCTTGCCTTGACACCCTCAACGAGGGCTATGCCACCAAGGACCTTGTGAACCTGATGGAAGGCATCACTCCTAAGATGCTCACTTCTGCCCAGTTCCTCGCCGAAATCCGCAAGCATCTCGAGAAGGCTCTTGAGGATTAAGTCTCAGGATGTCGATAAAGAATAAGTCCCGGGCCAATTGGTCCGGGACTTTTGTGTCATCCTGAGCGCCCAATGTCATCCTGAGCGCAGCGAAGGATCTACCGTCCTTCAGTAACCTCCTTCCAGGTCTTCCTGATGACGACCGGAGGCAAATGAACCTCCTTGAAATCAGGTCTTTCCACCGAACTTCTGGTCGTCACCCTTGTCTGGACCGGGTGAGCCTTGTCCCAGGTCTTGAAGGCATTGTAGTCGTAGTTCCAGCTCTCGCCCTCGGAAAGCTTCATGATCCTTTTCCAGATCAATGCCCTTGAAGGAGCGTTGAAGTTAGGGTTATGATAGCCGTCGTTCATGACGCTTTGCTCCGTGGGCCTCCAAACCCCTGACCAGAAGGTGAATCCACCCTCGTACACTCCGATTTTCTCTGAAGAGAAGGCACTGTCTCCGATGAACTCTTTCCAGAGAACCTGTGAAGGGTTAGAGGTGAAATCCACGTTGAGGTACCAATTCCTTTGGGTCTGATCCTTCCTGGCATAGGAGACATCTTCCGCACTGATCATACCCTGGTCGCGGTAGGCATATTCATCACCAAGTTTGCCGATTCCATGCCCACCTACCTCATGGACAATCGTTTCCGCAAGACTGGAGATGCCTCCGGACACATTGACATCCTTGTATGGAATCCAACTGACGGAGGGACCACCGGCATAGACCGATTGGTCTTCCGGGTAAATCATTGAGCACATTCCTCCGCTCCGGACAGTGTTCAACAGCACCAGAACAGCCACATTGTCCATTCTCGCGTTATCCTTGACGGCCTTTTTGGCGTACTCGAGCGCTTTCTCTATGTCTCCTCCTACGGCGGAGCCTTTGCCGAATACGCATTCGAATACTGTCGAATTACCGTTAAAGAATTCCTCGTGCTTGGAAACAGCGTTGACAAGATAGATGTTGAACCTGTCCTTCATGGATTTGAGCGGTTCGGCAGAGAACAAGTCCTCGACAGCCTGCTCAGCGGTCTTCTTGAACGTCCCGTTGGAGATGAGCCTGTCGGAGAAACCATCCCCGGTGATGACTAAGTCAACTCCTTTGCCCTTGGTCGCTTTCTGCAGTTGGGTGTATTTCCCGTCTTGAGTGTAACTTGTCGACTCATAGTGGGTGACAGTTGTCTTGAGCTCCTTTTGGAGGAAGGCCACGGCATTGTTCAGATAGTCTCTGGATTTGTCAAAGAGAGTAGTGTAAACCACAGTTTGATCTGGTCCTATGATAACGATGCAGTTCTCAATGGGGTGAGGATACATAGCAGACCCCTTTTCCGCATAAAACGGGGCTCCAGCAGGATACTCATCGTACAGGTGTCTGATGAATGAGTCCCAGGTCGCACCTGTTTTATTAAGGACACTCTTGAATAACTCGTCCCGTTCATCCCTACTGGAGATCTCGGTGCTGTTATTATCGAAATATGAGATGATTCCCAAACCTTTACTCTTGCCTGTCTTATACAGTGTGGCCAGTTGTGCAAGGCAATCAACGGCATCACCAGACTTTGGATTCATGTTGAACAGCACCGTGTACTGGTTCTTACTGAATTCTGTCTCGATGTCAAGCTCTTTGCCAGAGAGCGTGGTGATCTTGGGACTCCTGGGAATAGGAATCTTTGACTCGCGGAGATTGTCCATTGTGAAATTGTTGCCCCAGAATATGTTAGGCCATAATCTCCAATAATTGTCCATATTTGCCACAGTTGTGGGAATGGAGCCGGAGAGGTTGTTTATGGAAAGGTCAAGTTCCTTCAAGTTGATGAGGCTACCAAGCGATGCCGGTATCGACCCGGATAGTTTATTGCTCTGTAGATTCAACTCTTCCAATCCTGTGATCTGACCGATCCCGTCAGGAATTTTTCCAGTCAGATTGCAACCGCGGAGGGACAGTTGCTTCAAGTTTTTGAGATTAAATATGTCAGAAGGAATCGTCCAGGAACTAAGAGGAATGTGAACCAAGACTAATGCTTCCAGGCTTTGGATCTTGTAGATGGATTTTGGCACGGTCCCGGAAACGGTATAAGTCCAGAGAGTCAAATTCTTGAGTTTCTTTAGGTTTCCTATTTCTGAAGGGAGTGGATATCCCTCATTGGGGATACCGCTAGGATTGATCATCTTGAATACTTCCAATTCAGTGAGATCCGCTATCTCTTTGGGAATCTGACCTTTGAGATTATCGTCATATATCCACACGCTTCGCACGTGTTTGCCATCAGGAGTCATTTCGATGCCCCTCCACAACTCCAAGGGTTGGTCCGAGCACCAATTCTGCTTAGTGAAGTCATCCCAGTTGTTTCCGTTGTTCGCATTGAACAACTTTATCAAAGCGGCCTTTTCCTTAGCCTTGTAAGCCGCTTCCGTGACGGTGACCTTGCATGTGGCGGTCTTGTCTCCGGCTGTCGCGGTTATCGTGGTCTCCCCGATAGCGATTCCGTTGATAACTCCGTTTTCATCGACGGTGGCGATATCCGTGTCGGAGGAGGTCCACTCAACTTTGACATCGGGGTCATCGGTGTCAACTTTGGCGGTAAGGGTGGTCTCGCCTTCTTCCTCGATTTTCACGGAGCTCTTGTTCAAGCTGATGGACTTGATTGGAAAAGATACAGTTATCAAGCAAGTGGCTTTAATCGAGCCGGCAGTGGCGGTGATGATCGCTTTCCCCTTGCCGACAGCTGTGACCTTGCCGTTTTCCACCGTGGCGACACTCTCATCGCTGGATGTCCAGGTAATGGTCTTGTCATCAGCATCGTCAGGTGCGATTGTGGCTGTTAGCGTCAGGACATCCTTGGCGTCCAATGAGGCCGTGGTCTTGTCAAGTGTGATGGATGACACTCCCTTGGGGGTCACGGTGACTTCACATGTGGCAGTCCTGCCGCTCGCCGTTGCGGTGATGGTGGCGGTTCCGACCGCGACCGCATTCACGGTCCCCCTGTTCACAGTCGCGACGGAAGAGTTGGAACTGGACCAGGTCACAGTCTTGTCAGTGGCATTCGATGGGCTGACCGTCGCCGTAAGGTCGGCAGTCCCACCTTTCCTTATCGAGAGTGTGGACTGGCTCAAAGACACCCCGGAGACTTCAACAACAGGATCCTCCTTCGGGCCGCATGCGGCGAGAAGAAGTGTCAAGGTGGTTAGAATAAGCAGATAAGCTTTTTTCATTGCTATAATACTTTTTGGTTTTTCTCCAATTTAAAAGATTCTTCGCTTCGCTCAGAATGACATTTTATCGTCCTTCCAGGACCTCCTTCCAGGTCTTTCCGACACGGACAGGAGGAACATGAACATGCTCATCATCATCTACTTCCACGATGCTTCTGGTAGCTCTTGTGGTCGGATGGGCCTTGTCCCATGTCTTGAAGGCGTTGTAGTCGTATTTCCAACTCTCGCCCTCGGAAAGCTTCATGATCCTGGTGTAAACCTGGGAGCGGCAAGGAGCATTGAAGGTCGAGTGGTTGAAGTTGTCATTCATCACGCTTTGCTCCGTGGGTCTCCAAACTCCTGACCAGAAGGTGTCTCCTCCCTCATACACCGAGATATTCTCGGAAGCGAAGGCGCTGTCATCGATAAACTGGCTCCAAGGGACCTGGGACTTGGTGGGTGTCACGGAAATATTCTGGTACCAGTTCCACTTTTGGACCTTGTTGATGTAAGCTATCTCACCGGAGGTGACTTCTCCTTGGTAGATGTATCCGTACTCATCCGCCAGTTTGCCGAGTCCGTGGCCGGCCACCTCGTGAACCACCGTATTAGCGAGGTTGGACAATCCGCCTGACACTTTGAAGTCTTTGTAAGTTACCCAGGCGATGGATGCGCCACCGGCATAGGTGCTCGTGCTGGCGGGATCGAGCATGTAACATGTGCCGCCGTCCCGGTAGCTGTTCATCAGGACAAGCACTATGACATTGTCCATCTTGGACTCACCGACAGCAATCTTCGCATATTCCAGGACTTTGCTGTTGTTTCCTCCGACAGCCGACCCTCCACCGAAGGCGCCGCTGAACGCTGTTGAGCAGCCGTTGAAATATTCGTCATTCTTTGAGACCGCCTCGACCATGTGGACGTTGAAGCGGTTCTTCATGGATTTCATCGGCTCGACACTGAAGAAGTCGTTCATCGCCTGCTTGGCGGCCTTCTCGAAGGTACCGCTTGTCAAATCCTTGTCGGAGAAAGCGTCGCCGGTGATGACCAGGTCGATTCCCTTGCCGGAGGAAGCCTTATGCAACTGGGTGTGCTTTTTGTCTCTTGAGTAACTCGTTGACTCATAATGTGTCATCGAGACATTCAAGACTTTCTCAAGGTACTTTAAAGCGTTTTCAACATTCTTTTTCTGGTCGGAGTCAACCAGTGTGGTGTAGTCGACGGTGCCGTCAGGTCCGATGATAACTATCTGGTTGATACTGCCGTAAGGGAATATACCCTCACCGTTTTTCGCATAGAACGGAGCTTCTTCTGTGGGGGTGCCGTCATTCATGTGCCGGATGAAGGATTCCCATTCCGCTCCAGATTTTTTCAGCTCATCTTTGAACAGCTGGTCCCTCTTGGAAAGATCTGGCTCTTCGTGAGAGTTGTTGTCGAAATATGTCAAGACTCCAAGTCCCTTGCTCTTCCCCTTTTTGTAAAGGTTCTCGAGGGAAGTGAGGTATTCGGTCACCTCAGTATAGTCGGCTGCCACTTCGAACAGGACTGTGTATTTGTTGCCTTTGATAAAGGCCTCAATGTCAAGTTCCTTGCCGGAAAGTGTCTTGACAGTTGGAGATGTGGGGGCTGGAATCTTTGATTTGCGGATATCCTCCTGAGTAAAGCTGTTGAATTGGACGGCCCTGCCCCAAATCAAAGGGAACCTATTGATATTGGCCAGGGAAGAGGGTAGTGTTCCGGACAGTTTGTTACCCATGAGGTCGAAATTCTCCAGATTTCTCATGCCGGAATAAGAAGCGGGGATTGTCCCTGTGAAACTATTGTAGGATAGATTGAGCCATGTCAGTTTAGTCAGGTTCCCGATCTGATCAGGAAGTGGACCAGTGATATTGTTCGTGTTAAGATCAAGCGCACTCAAATTGGTGAGCTTCCCGATCGATGAGGATAACGGCGCGCTATCCATATATATGCTTCTGACAATGTACAGGGTCTCGAGATTTGTAAGATTGAAAAGCTCTTCAGGGAATTTTCCTGTCAAAGGATAGTCGTAAAAGACTATCCTATTGAGTTTCTTAAGGTTGCCGATTTCTTTAGGCAGCGGTCCGAAAGCGCTCTTCGGCAGACCATAAGACTGCGTCTGGTCGCCATAGATGTCGAAACCCTCAAGCTCCGTCAGGTCTCCGATTTCCTTGGGGATCTTCCCACAAGCTCCCCTGATATTCAACGCTGTCACATGAGTATTTGTAGCGTCCATTTCCACACCTTCCCAGGCACTAGTGACAGGGCCGTCCGACCCCCAGTTCTCGTGATATTGCCAGTGATCCTTGTTGGCATTGTAGAAAGCCATGAGAGCGGCTTTTTCCTTGGCCATGAAATCTGGCTCAATGACGGTCACCTCTGCTGTGCCTCTGGCGTAGGCGTTTATAGTCACGCTTACTGTCGCGGTTCCTTGGCCGATAGCAACGAAAGAACCATCGTTTATGACATTAAAGTTTTCGTCAAAAGTGACCCTCAACACGCTGCTGTTATTATGATTCCAGTTAATGTCTTTGAGAACCGTTTCTTCCGGCTCCACCTTGACGGTGAAACGCACGGTGTCTCCCTGGTTAACCGTGATCTGGGCAGGCTCGACTGTCACGGACTCGATGATGGGGTTAAGCACTTCAATGTCGTAAGTAGCCTTTATTTCCCCGACTGTCGCGGTGATGGTGACGGGGCCCAGACCGACCGCGGTGACCTTTCCATCCTGATCAACAGTCGCGATGGACTCGTCGCTGGATGTCAGGGTCGGAGTTTCTATGGCGTCAGAAGGGGTTTTCTTGATGCTCAATTGGACCGTTTTGCCGATGTACACATTGCGATCCGTCTCAATGAATTCGATTGAAGTGACATGGGTCGGCTTTTTGGTGACAGTTACCTTGCAAGTTGCGGACTTGTCTCCGACCTTGGCGGTTATCGTGGTCTCTCCGGCCGAAATGCCTTTGACGACGCCGTTTTCATCGACAGTGGCGACATCTGGGGATTCTGACGACCATCCCACAATCACGTCAGGATCTTCGGACTCAACCTTGGCGATAAGGGTCTCCTCGCTTTCTTCTTCAAGCTCTATGGTGCTATTATTCAGGGAGATGGACTTTATGGGGTAGGACACGGCCACTTCGCAATTTACCTTGATGGAACCCGCGGCAGCGGTGATTGTGGCCTTTCCCTTGCCGACAGCGGTGACTTTCCCATTGTCCACCGTCGCGACACGCTCATCGCTGGATGACCATGTGATGGTCTTGTCGTCAGCGTCATTAGGTGATATCGTCGCGACAATGTTCAGCACATCCTTGACGTTCAATGAGGCCGATTCTGGATCAAGCTTGATGGAGGTGACTCCCTTGGGTGTCACCGTCACCTGGCAGCTGGCGGTCTTGCCACCAGCCGTGGCGGTGATATTGGCTGTTCCAACGGCGATCGCGTTCACATTACCGTTATTCACGGTGGCGACAGAAGAGTTTGAGGTGGCCCAGGTCACAGCCTTGTTTGTGGCATTTGAAGGAGTGACAGTGGCTGTCAAGCTCGTCGATCCACCTCTGACGATGGAGAGTGTGGACTGGCTTAAAGAGACGCTTGAAACCTCAATTATCGGATCTTCCTTCGGGCCGCAGGCGGCGAGAAGAAGTGTTAAGGTGGTTAGAATAAGTGGTAATAATTTTTTCATGATTATATGATATTAAAAAACTCTCTTATGTTGCGGGCCATCTCGTCGGCGAGGCGCTGGCGGGACTCCACGCTGGACCAGGCGATGTGGGGAGTGAGGATAATCTTTTCGGGGTGTGCGGTGTGGAGCAGGGGACTGTCAAGCGGAAGCGGCTCTTTCTCATACACATCCAAGCCTATTCCGGCGATCCTGTCCTCGTTGATTATCCTGGCGAGGTCTTTCTCGATGGCTATTCCGCCGCGGCCGGTGTTGACCAGCCAGGCGGTGGGCTTCATCAGGAGCATCTTGTCGTAGTCGATGAGTCCTGCGGTGCGCTCATTGTACGGAGCGTGTATGCTGACAACATCCGCCTCCTTCAGGAGGGCCTCAATTGAGACGGAAGGATATTCCTTGCAATGGGAAGTTCCTGAAGTTGAGTAATATATCACTTTCATCCCGAACATTTCCGCGATCTTGGCGACCTTGGTCCCGATCGCTCCCATCCCGACGATGCCGATGGTCTTTCCGGCCAGCTCGGTGTAGGGATGGGCCGAGTCCGTGTGGATCTTTCCGGAGGCGTAGCGTCCGTCCCTGGCATATTCGTTATAATGTAGCAGCCTGCCGGAGAGGGCCAGGATGAGGGTCCAGGTGATCTGGGCTACGGAGTCCGTAGAGTAGCCGGCCACGTTGCGGGCGGCCACGCCTCTTTGCTCGCAGAGTTTCAGGTCGATGTTGTTCATTCCGGTCCCGGCCTCGCAGATTAGCTTCAGCTTCGGGGCCGCGTCCAGGAAGGCCTGGTCCACGATGATCTTATTGAGGATCGCCACATCAGCGTCTTTTACCCTCTCCCTTGCCTCTTCGGCGGTTGAGGAATCATAGGTCGTGAGTTCTCCGAGCTTCTCGATCTCTGTAAGCGGCGTGTTTCCCATCGTCGCCGCGTCAAGGAATACTATTTTCATTATTCTTGAATATTGCTATCTTCGCTGGTGGCTTCCATGAGCCTGCGTATTGGTTTGAATCCTGTGAAGAAGCGGGCTGCGATTACCCTGATCACCGTGTAGGCGGGAATCGCGACCAGCATCCCGAGTATGCCTCCCACATGGCCTGCCATGAGGAGCACTATGAATATCTCCAGAGGGCTGGATTTGATGCTTTTCGAGTAGATGAAGGGCTGGAAGAAGAAGTTGTCCACCATCTGGGTGACGAGAAACACAGCGAGGAGCGTTACCAGCGCGATCCAGAAATTGGGGTATACTCCGAGAGCCGCGGCGCTGCTGTATTTCAAGACAAGCCCCAGGATGGTTCCTATCGCTGTACCGATCCAGGGACCGACGTAAGGGATGATGTTCAGCAGTCCGGCCATGAAGGCGATTCCGATGGAGGGGTAGAAACCGATTCTAGCGACCAGCCACAGGCCAAGGAAGTCCAGGGTGGCTACTCCGAGTACTTCAAGGAGGAGACCTCCGAAATATCTTGTCAGCAGGCGCTCTATGTCGCCGACAGCGCTGATCGCCTCACCTTCAAGCCGGTCGGGAACCAGCGAGCCGATGATTCCGCGGAACAGCTTGTCGTCTTTTATGAAGAAGAAACCGATGAACACGACCGAGAACAGGCCTATGGCCAGGGAGCCGAGCGTAGAGGCTACCGAGCCTACCACGGAGGTTATCGAGGACACATCGAAAGCGTTTCCGATCCATGACATGATCGCCTCCTGTATCTTGAAGTCACGGCCGAGTTTCGGGAACCGGTCGATGAGCCAGACATTGAGTTTGTCGGCCCAGCGGGCGATCTCGGAGGTGTTGAAAGAAGCGGTCTGGAGGTTTGAGGACACGCTTTGGATGATGCCGGAGACGACCGGAATCACCTGAGTGATGATCCCGAGCAGGATTACGAGAATAAGGACCAGCGTGATAATGGCCAGGAGCCAGTCAGGCGCGCTTCTGCCCTTTATCTTGATCTTCCTGAACAGCTTCATTATCGGCCTTCCAAGCAGGGACACGACCGCTGCCAGGATTATGTAGATGATGACATTCCTGAAATACCAGCAAAGCGCCACGATTACCGCCGACACTGCCAGCCACATGGTGTACCTGGCGAGTTTGTCTGAACTTCTTTCTTCGCTCATATCAAGTCATTTCCCTAAACTTACGAAATAGTTTCGAGAAAATGTGATGTTTATCGAAAATATTTTTTGCTTGTGCCTTAAATCGGCACAAGTGCGCCGTATCTTCGCGTTAGAAACAAAGAACAAGAAACAGTTAAACTAATAGGAGATACAGCCATGAAGAACACTGAGTACAATCTTGATAACCTTGCCTCGATGATTTCATCTGAATCCTCTCTCGTCGCCCTCCTCGAGATGATGGGCGACATGGGCCTCGAACTCGACTCCGCTTCCCTCCAGGCCTAATTCCACCTGTCATTTAGGCGGATTAGTCTTCTTTCAGCGAGACTAGGGTGTTGTCCTTCTCGGGAGTAAGTCCGACTTTGAGGGTGCGGAGCTCGGTTGAGCCTTTCTTGCGCTTGCCCTGAAGGATGCGGTCGGAGATAATGAACTCGGACACAGGATCTTCCACATAACGCATAACGGCCCTCTTCAGCGGTCTCGCACCGAATGCCGGATCGTAGCCGGCCTCGGCGATGAACTTCTTGGCGGAAGGGGTGATGGTCAGCTTGTAGCCGGACTCCTCGGCCCTCTCCCGAAGCTCACGGAGCTCAATATCTATGATCTTCTCTATATCCTCCTTGGTCAGGGAGTTGAAGAATATCTGCTCGTCCACCCTGTTGATGAACTCGGGCGGGAAGTTCTTCTTGATCGCTTTCTCCAGGACGCTCTGGCGGTTCTGGGCGACATTCTTCCCGGCGGTCGCGAAACCGACACCGGAGCCATATTCATCGAGCTCCCGGCTTCCGACGTTGGAAGTCATGATCACGATCGTATTCTTGAAATTGACAACCCTGCCATTGCTGTCGGTAAGGTGCCCGTCATCAAGAACCTGCAGGAGAATGTTGAATATGTCCGGATGAGCCTTCTCGATCTCGTCCAGGAGCACGACGCAATAGGGCTTGCGGCGCACCCTCTCGCTGAGCTGTCCGCCCTCCTCGTAGCCCACGTATCCGGGAGGCGCTCCGATGAGGCGTGAGACCGTGAATTTCTCCATGTATTCACTCATGTCGATCCTGACCATATTCTCTTCTGAATCAAAGAGATATTCAGCCAGACACTTGGCCAGCTGAGTCTTTCCGACACCAGTCGGGCCGAAGAAGAGGAAGGTGCCGATCGGGCGGTCCGGATCCTTGAGGCCGGCCCGGTTACGCCTAATGGCCCTGACAACCTTGTCGATAGCCTCGTCCTGGCCGATGATCCTGCCCTGAAGCCGCTCTTTCATCTTCATGATCCTGTTGCCCTCACTCTCGGCCACCTTGTTGACCGGGATTCCGGTCATCTTGGACACCACGGTCGCTATGTCCTCGGCATCCACGACATTGCCCGTCTTCTTGTCCTTGGTGAGGCTGAGGCGGACCATCGATCCAGCCTCGTCCATGGCGTCTATCGCCTTGTCCGGAAGGAACTTGTCTGTCACGTAGCGGTCGGTCAGGCGGGCGCAGGCCTCAAGGGCCTCGTCGCTGTAGGTGACACTGTGGAACTCCTCGTAGTTAGCCTTTATGTTATTTAGGATGGAGATACTTTGCTTAATATCAGTTGGTTCCACGACGATCTTCTGGAACCTGCGGTCCAGCGCTCCGTCTTTTTCCACGATCTTGGCGAACTCGTCCATGGTGGTCGCTCCGATGCACTGCAGCTCGCCTCGGGCCAGCGCGGGTTTAAGCATATTCGCCGCGTCCAGGCTGCCCTGGGCCCCACCGGCGCCCACGATAGTGTGGAACTCGTCGATGAACAGGATTATATCCGGATTGGTGCTGGCCTCCTTGATGATCGCTTTCAGCCTCTTCTCGAAGTCGCCACGGTATTTCGTGCCGGCGACGACGGAGGCTATATCCAAGGAAATCAAACGTTTCTTGGCCAGGACAGGTGAGATGCTGCCGCCGGCTATCCTCTGGGCGATGCCCTCGACGATGGCGGATTTGCCCACGCCCGGCTCTCCGATCAGCATCGGGTTGTTTTTCTTGCGCCGTCCGAGAATCTCGATGACTCTCGCTATCTCCACATCCCTTCCCACGACCGGGTCGAGTTTTCCTTCGGCAGCCGCCTTTGTGAGGTCGAAGCCGAAGTCCTCTAGATTGACCTTGCCGGAAGGGTTATTGCCTTGGGCGCCCTCTTCTCCGTCGGCATCCTCATCGCCGCCGGGTGCCTCACCCTGCTGGGGTTTGCTTCCGGCATGCCCGAGGAGTCCCTCGTCTCTCATGTGCGCGAGGAGCCTCCCGTAGTCCACCCCATGCTGGCGGAGATAAGCCTGGCCGTAGTTCTCTGTAGTGCGGCAGAGAGCCAGCAACAAATGGAGCGAGGAAGCCTCCTGCGAGTTCATCTTGGATGCCTCCATCACTGTGATACTCAGGACATTCTGCGCATAGCGCGAGAATGAGATCTTGTCCGCTTCTGAATATGGGATCGACTCGTTGGTGAATATGTGGCTGTCGATGAAACGCTTGAAAGCGTCTGTGTCGACCCCGAGGGCCATGAGTACCTTGCAAGCGTCATTGTCTCCCTGCCTCATCATTCCGAGGAAGAGATGGTCCGGCCCTATTCCGTAACTGCCGGTGCGCATCGCCTCCTCCCGGGCGTAGCGGATAATGTTGTTGAGTTCGTCTGATATCTTGATTTCCATGTCTCGTGTTGTTGGGTTGAAATACAATTATAGCAAATAACGGCCGTTTTTGCAACATCCATGCAAGAGATATGGTCCTGCCACTTTGTCACTATTGCCGATATCGTAATTTTTGATTATATTTGCATGTTTAAGTAAAAGGTAATCACAAAGAGTTTTATGGATAGTGAGGAAAAGATAGTAGAAGGACAGACAGGCGTTATCGAACCGGTTGAGATTGACCAGGAAATGCGCTCCGCGTACATCGACTATTCGATGTCCGTGATCGTTTCCAGGGCCCTTCCTGATGTGAGGGATGGTCTCAAGCCGGTTCAGAGAAGAGTTCTTTATGGAATGGACGGTCTTGGACTGCCATTCTCGGGACCGACCCGCAAATGCGCGAAGATTGTTGGTGAGGTACTGGGAAAGTATCACCCGCATGGAGACTTTAGCGTCTATGATGCCCTCGCGCGTCTTGCGCAGCCTTGGAATCAGAGGTATCCCACCGTATTCGGCCAGGGTAACTTCGGCTCCATGGACGGCGACCCTGTCGCGGCCATGAGGTACACCGAGGCCAAATTGCAGAAGATCACAGAGGAGATTCTCGGCGATATAGAGAAAGACACAGTCGACATGGTGAACAACTTTGACGACACTGAGAAGGAGCCCACCGTGCTCCCGACCCGTCTGCCTCTTCTTCTGCTGAATGGCTCTGCCGGTATCGCCGTCGGTATGGCGACTAACATGGCGCCCCATAATCTTGGGGAGTGCTGTGACGCCATCTGCGCGTATATTGACAACCCTGACATCGACACCGAAGGCTTGATGCGGTACATCAAGGGCCCTGACTTCCCGACGGGAGGTATAATCATGGGTATGAGCGGCATCAAGGAGGCCTATCAGACTGGCCGCGGAAGGGTTGTGGTCAGGTCGAAGACTGAGATCGAGGTGGCCGACAACGGCCGCGAGACCATCGTAGTGACAGAAATCCCCTACATGGTCAACAAGAAGGAGATGATTGAGAAGATCGGCCAGATGGTCGAGGACAAGAAGATCGAAGGCATCACCTACATCAACGACGAGACTTCCAGGGAGGGTGTCCGAGTGATCCTGAGGGTCAAGCAAGGGTACAACTCCAACGTTGTCCTGAACACCCTGTTCAAGTACACGCAGCTCCAGTCCAGCTTCGCTTTCAATAATGTCGCTCTTGTTAATGGACGTCCCAAGACGTTGTCACTCAAGGAATTGATTTCCAACTTCGTGGATTTCCGCCATGAGGTTATCGTCCGCAGGACCAAGTTCGAGCTCGACAAGGCCCAGAAGAGGGCTCATATCCTCGAGGGACTCCTTAAAGCTATTGATGTCATCGATGAGATCATCCACATCATCAGGCATTCCAACAGTGTTGATGACGCCAAGGCCGAGCTTATCAGCCGTTTCGATTTCACTGAGATCCAAGCGACCGCGATTGTCGAGATGAGGCTTCGCCAGCTGACCGGACTCGAGCGTGAGAAGCTTCAGGCCGAGTACGATGAGCTGGAGAAATTCATCGCCCGTTGCAATGAGATCCTTGGCAGCGTGGAGGAACAGCTGAAGATTGTCAAGGCCGAGACCCTTGAGATCAAGAACAAGTATGCCGATCCCAGACGTACTGAGATCCGTCCTTCCGAGGAGGAGTTCAATCCCGAGGATTTCTATGCCGATGAGGATGTAGTCATCACGATCTCCCATCTGGGCTACATCAAGCGCACTCCTTTGACCGAGTACCGGACCCAGGCCAGGGGCGGAGTCGGCATGAAGGGCAGCTCCACTCGTGACGAGGACTTCATCGAGCACATTTATATCGCCAATATGCACTCGACTATGCTGCTCTTTACCCAGAGCGGAAGGTGCTATTGGTTAAAGGTTTACGAGATTCCTGAAGGCTCCAGGGCCTCAAAGGGCCGCGCCATCCAGAATGTGCTCAGCATTCCGGATGACAAGATAAAGGCCTATATCAACGTCAAGACTCTCAAGGACGCTGATTACGTCAACTCCCACTCCATCGCTCTCGTGACGAAGAGGGGTATCATAAAGAAGACGGCGTTGTCCGCATATTCCCATCCCAGGACCGCTGGAGTCAATGCTGTGAATCTCCGTGAGGGGGATGTCCTTGTCGAGGCTCTGTTGACCGGTGGTGAGGACGAGATCCTGATTGCCGCCCGTGAAGGCCGTTGCTGCCGTTTCAACGAGAAGGATGCCCGCGAGATGGGCAGGACCTCTACCGGAGTACGTGGCATCAATATTGAAGAGTCTGATGAAGTGATAGGCGCCATCAACTACGATCCTGCCTCTGAGGATGCTTCTGACCACACTGTTTTGGTCGTGAGTGAGAACGGATTCGGAAAGAGGACAGACTTCGAGGAGTACAGGATCACCAAGAGGGGAGGCAAGGGTGTTAAGACCATTAACATCACTGAGAAGACCGGAAAGTTGATCGCCATCAAGAATGTGACCGAGAACGATGACCTTATGATCATTGAGAAGTCCGGTCTGACGATCAGGATGGCAGTTTCTGACATCCGTGTTGCCGGAAGGGCAACCCAGGGAGTGAAACTCATCAACATCAAGGATGGTGATTCGATCGCGTCTCTCTCCACAGTTGCCAAGAACGAGGATGAAACTGCTCCTGAGAATGAGGAGAGCACGGATACTATAGAGAAAGAAGATATCAACAACTAAATTCGATAATCATGAAAAAGTTAATGATTGTTTTGGCATTGCTCGCTTCCGTCCAGGTCGCGAATGCCCAGGGAGGAGCCGCCGCGGCCAAGAAAGCCGTCGAGTCCGCGCTTGCCGCTTCCCAGAACGCCAAGAAAGCGACCAAGGTCGCCACTTGGATGAAACTTGGTGAGTCTTATCTTGCCGCTTACAATGCTCCCGCCGGAAACGTTTGGGTCGGTGCCAATGAGACTGAGTTGAAGCTCGCCATGGGTAACGAGAAGCCCAGCGCTGTCGAGAATGTCGTTCTTGGTGGAGCCCAGTATGTCAAGCAGGTCTTCGACAACAAGAACCTTTATTTCAACGGCAATGGCCAGCTCGAGATCGTCGAGGTGACCAAGCCCGTTGTCGAGAACGCTCTTGAGAAGGCCCTCGAGGCTTATCAGAAAGCTGCCGAGGTTGACACCAAGGGTACAAAGACCAAGGAGATAGCCGCTGCCGTTAAGGGACTTGTCGACAAGTTCAACACGGAGGCTTATAACAACTACACCCTGGGTGACAACAGCAAGGCTGTCGCTTTCTTCGAGAAGGCTTTCAACGCTTCATCCCAGAAACCCAGCGACGCTATCGACACCAGCGCTCTTTACAATGCCGGTTTCGTGACTTATGGCGCCGGCCAGTTCGCCCAAGCCAGGAAGTATTTCGAGAAGTGCCTCGGCCTCGGTTACTACGCGAAGGACGGCGAGGTCTACTCCAAGCTCGCTGATTGCGTCTCTAAACTCGACACCACCGCCACCGGCAAGGCCCTCCAGAAAGATTATCTTGAGAAGGGATTCGCCAAGTTCCCCCAGAGCCAGAGCGTGATGATCGGCTTGATCAACTACTACATCTCCAGTGGTGAGGACACTGATAAGCTCTTTACCCTGATTGATGCCGCCAAGGTCAATGAGCCCGATAACGCTTCTCTCTTCTATGTCGAGGGTAACGCCCGCGCCCAGCTCGGCCAGATTGACGAGGCTGTCAAGGCTTATGAGAAGTGCGTTGAGGTCAACCCTAACTATGAGTTCGGTTTCATCGGAGAGGGTATCATGTTCTACAATGAGGCCGTAAAGATCCAGGAAGAGGCTCAGAATGAGCTCGATGACAACAAGTACATGGCCCTTGTCCAGAAGTTTGAGACCTACCTTAAGAGCTGCATCGATCCTTTCGAGAAGGCTTTCAATATGACCAAGGATGAGAGCATCAAGGCTAGCCTTGCCGAGTATCTGAAGAACTCCTTCTATCGTTTCCGTGAAGAGGATCCCAAGTACCAGGCTGGCTACGAGAAGTACGACAAGTATCTCAACCAGTAATACTTCATTCTATAACATATAAAGAGCCGGCAGATGGCCGGCTCTTTTGTTTTTTTGGGAGGGCTTGGTGTCAATTATCCGGCCGCAAATAGCCGTGGCGTGTCAAGTCATCTCTATTCGTGACAGGGAAAGTGTAACCGTCAGCAATCACAAAGAGGTCATCAGTGACAGTGGAAATCGCGTCATAGTTGTGGTCGGTAACGATGATTCCGTGATCCTCACTTCTGTCACGGATGATCTGTTTTACCGCTTCGACATGCAGTGGGTCTATTTGTGAGAAAGGTTCATCCAAGATATAGAACGGAGCTTCACTCATCAGGATCAGGAACAATTCCGCCAATCGTGCTTCTCCGCCGGAAAGCTCCCATATCGCTGAATCATATAATCTCGAATACTTGGGGAACATATTGACGAATTTCCAATAATTGACGCCATAGAGCTCAAATGCGCGGTGAAGCTTGACGCTTTCTGGAAGTAGTTGTCCCTGAGGAAGATATTTAATTAATCTGCCGATGGTTCGTCTATCCACGGGTTTTTCATCGATGGAAACCATCACATTCTCAACTCGTAATCCGCCCATCAAAGCGCGGAACATGCAAGATTTTCCCGCCCCATTTCTGCCCAGCAGTCCTGTGACCCTCCCAGTTGTGGAAGTGATGTATCCTCCTGAGAGGACTGTCTTCTGTCCGAAACGGACTACGACACTATCAACTATCAATTTATGCCTATCCATTGAACATTAGGGCAATGGCCATCAAAATGAAAAACAGAATGAAATCCGTGATCAGCACAACTATCTGGAAATGCCAACGAGAGAATCCCAGATTAATATAAAAAAAGCATGTGTCCCGTGACCTGAGTTTGTGGGATAAGTACAACACAATGGCCGTAAAGGGTATTTTCAATATAAAAACATCTACCGCAAGGGCATAGGCCTGGGTAAAAGCTATCAGCAGAGCCGCGGAAACATTATAGACACCGCCGATAATGGCTTGCCATCCGCCATTCAGCCACGTTAGATATATACGGTCACGAAGGTTCATACGTCGGAAGAGCTACGCTGTCCCAATGAAAGGATTTCTCCTGCTTGTGCTCGTACAATAATTGCACCATGCCTACAAAGAAAACGCCCTCGGAAAAATCCGAGAGCGTCACTTGGGGTGCGATGTGGGGCTCGAACCCACGACACCCAGAACCACAATCTGGTGCTCTACCAACTGAACTAATCGCACCGTGTTAGAGATTGCAAAGATACAAAAAAATCTTTCTTTACAAGAATTTCTGAATAATAATTATCTTTGTGCATGCGGAGATTGTTGACTTTCGCCATTATTTTACTTGTTTCGGCTTCTTGTTGGGCCCAATTTAACGTGTCTATTCCTCCGGCCAGACCTTTGCGCCAGTTGCCAGACACGGCGACTGTTCTTGTCATGGGCGATGTGATGATGCACAGGGACCAGATTTCGAATTCTTCCAGGGCCGACGGCAGTTATGATTTCTCGACTTATCTTGAGCACATAAAAGACCAGGTGATGGCTTCAGATCTCGCGGTAGCCAATATGGAGTTCACCCTTGCCGGCCAGCCCTACTCGGGTTATCCTTGCTTTTCGGCGCCGGATGGCTATGAGGATTATGTCGCTTCGTGCGGAGTTGACCTTTTTCTCACGGCGAACAATCATATTCTCGATAAAGGAAAGTTGGGAATAGAAAGGACGCTGGGAAGATATTCCCAGATGGAAGAGGAAGGCCTGGTGAAGCACACCGGTTGCTCGGAATCCGCCGAAGATGATTTGAGGCGCTTTCCTTTGATTATGGCGGTGAAAGGGATAAGAATTGCCTTCATCAATTTCACTTACGGCACTAACCTGAAGATTGACAGCGAGTTCCCGAAGGTCCACAGGACTGACAAAACCGAGATCGGTGAGGCCATTGACAGGGCCAAGGCTATGGGAGCGGATTTCATCATCGCCTTGCCGCATTGGGGTACTGAATATATGTTGAGCCATTCAGCCTCTCAGGAGAAGCTTGCCGACTGGCTCGTGGAGCAAGGATGCGACGCTGTGATAGGAGCCCATCCCCATGTGGTTCAGGACACTGAGCGGGTGGCTGCCCTTGTTGACGGACGTCTCAAATCAGTTCCGGTGGTTTATTCCTTGGGTAATATTGTCTCGAACATGAGCGCTCCCAACACTCAGGTGGGGATGATAGCGAAGTTAAGGATTGTGACTGGCGAGGATGGCGCGAGGAGGCTTCTGCGTCCGGAACTTGTCATGACTTGGTGCACTCGTCCCGGCACTTTGACCGATAGTTACGCGACAATCCCTGTCAAGGAATTCTTGGGAAAGCGCGATCTTTGGAAGGACAAATCGGACTACGACAATATGGTTCGCTCTTATGAGCGGGTCAAAGCCGCGACTCGTATTGAAGATAATTAACTTGCATGAAGAAGACTATAACATTGGAAGCAGTTGATCCTGTGGAGATTTTTGGGGTCGGAAACAGGATTCTGGAAGAGTTTGTGACATATTTCCCCGGCCTTAAAGTGGTCGCGAGGGGCAATGAGATCATTCTTGACGGGAAGCAGGAGGACATCAAGGAATTCGACTTGAAGTTCGCCGAGCTCGTCAGAAGGAGGCACCATAAACTGAATCTCACCGTTTTTGACGTGGAGGATATTTTCGACGGGGAGAAGAGTTCCCCGGAGGCTTTCAAGTCCTCCGGCGACGCGATAATTGTCCATACTACAGACGGGAAACCGGTCAAAGCCCGTAACGAGAGCCAGAAAAAGATGGTCAAGGCCTATTTCGAGAACGATCTTGTCTTTGCCGTGGGACCGGCCGGAACAGGAAAGACCTATGTCGCTATTGCCTTGGCTGTCAGAGCCTTGAAGAACCGGGAGATCAAACGCATCATCCTGACTCGTCCGGCTGTCGAGGCGGGCGAGAGACTGGGTTTCCTGCCAGGAGACCTGAAGGACAAACTGGATCCGTACCTCCAGCCTCTTTATGACGCTCTTGGCGATATGATTCCCCCCAAGCGGCTTCAGGATTTCATGGCGGAAGGAACTATCCAGATAGCCCCCTTGGCTTACATGCGAGGCCGTACTCTTGACCGGGCATGCGTCATTCTCGACGAGGCGCAGAACACCAATCTCTCCCAGCTTAAGATGTTTCTTACGAGGATGGGAGTCAACGCCAAGTTTATAGTGACAGGTGATGCCACGCAAGTGGATCTTCCGAGGAAAGAGGATTCCGGTCTTCTGAAGGGGATCTCTTTGCTTAAAGACATCAAAGGGATCAGCACTGTCTTTTTCAGTAATGAGGACATTGTCCGTCATCCGCTGGTCACAAAGATTGTCAAGGCCTTTGACCACCATGAGTCAGAGTAAGAAAAAATATGCGTATCTTTGTAGGTTAACTTATCGCTATAATAATGGAGAGTATCAGATGTCTTATCATAGGAGGAGGGCCCGCCGGTTATACCGCGGCCATTTATGCCTCCAGAGCTGGCCTTAATCCCGTACTTTATGAGGGTATGGAGCCTGGTGGCCAGTTGACGACAACCACTGTCGTGGAGAATTTCCCCGGTTTCCCTCAGGGTGTGGACGCCAACCAGCTGATGGCGGACATGAGGGCGCAAGCTGTTCGCTTCGGAGCCGATATTCGTAGAGGGACAATTACTTCCGTCGATTTCTCCGAAAGACCTTTCCGTTTGACAGTTGACGGGGAGACCGTTATTGAGGCAATGACCGTCATCATCGCCACAGGCGCTGCGGCCAAGTACCTTGGCCTTCCGTCCGAACGTCAATTCAGGGGCCAAGGTGTCAGCGCGTGCGCCACATGTGACGGTTTCTTCTACAGGAAGAAGGATGTGGCGGTGGTCGGTGGCGGTGATACCGCTTGCGAGGAGGCCACCTATCTCGCCAATATCTGTAACAAGGTCTACATGATTGTTCGCAGGGATGTCTTCAGGGCCTCCCAGGCCATGCGTGACAGGGTGATGAACACACCTAACATCGAGATCCTCTGGAACTGCAACACCCGTGAGGTCCTCGGGGATGATTCCGGGGTGACGGGAGTCCGCATAGAGAGAAAAGATGGTAAGGTTTTTGATATCAAGGTCGACGGGTTTTTCCTTGCCATCGGGCATCATCCCAACTCAGATGTATTCAAGGAGTTCATCAAGACGGATGAGAACGGCTACATCCTTACAGACGGGAAGTCCTGCAGGACCAATGTCGATGGAGTGTTCGCGGCTGGCGATGTCCAGGATCCGAGTTTCAGGCAGGCGATAACGGCTGCCGCTTCCGGATGCAAGGCCGCGCTCGAGGTGGAGAAGTTCCTTTTGTCGGAATAGTTATGGACAAGTTAAAGGTTTTTTCAAATTTCACGGTTATACTCGTGGTCATGGCGGCCGCGATCGTGTCCTGTAAGTCGGAATATGACGCGTTGCTCAACAGCAGCGACGTGGATAGCAAATACGCCGCCGCTTTCGATTACTTCAATCACGGCAAATTCAACAAAGCGGCCCGCCTCTTCGAGAGCCTGTCGGTTCAAACCAACGGCATGCCCAAGGATGACACCGTTCAGTTCTATTGGGGGATGAGCAATTACCGTTATAAGGACTATTACACGGCGGAGACAAACTTTTCCAAGTTCCTGACCAATTTTCCCCGGAGTCCTTTCGCGGATGAGGCCGCATTCCTCCGCATAGATTGCCTTTACAGGTCCACGATGAGGTCCGAGCTGGATCAGAAACCGACTTACACGGCTCTGGCCATCCTGTCTCAATACATCATCGAGAACCCCAACAGCACCCACATGTCGACTTGCCGACGGATGGTGAAGGAGCTGAATGACAGGCTTGACAAGAAGTCATACGATAATGCCAAGCTTTATTACAAGCAGGAGGATTACCGGGCGTCCAGGGTGGCGTTCAGGAATATTCTAAAGGAGGATTCCGACAACATCTACCGTGAGGACATCCTGTACTATATCGCCATGTCGTCCTACAAGTTCGCCCATCTTAGCGTTGAGTCGAAGCAGAAAGAACGCTATCTGACTTTTGTGGACGATTACTACAACTTCATCGGCGAGCTCCCCGAGTCTCCATACAGGAAGGAGCTGGATGTCTTGTACAAGCGTACGCTCAAGGCTCTTGGCCGGTACACGGGCTCTGAGGAGGAACTTGAGGCCAAGGAGAAAGATTTCGAGCGGGAGAGAAAAAAATTATTGAAACAATCCGAAGACGCCGAGTAGTACATTAATTAGAAGATTATTTGAAAATGGATATTAACAAGAAGACACCCAACAACACTATCACACGAGATGTGAAGTATCTTGCCGAGCCTACCGGCAATATTTATGAGACCGTTGTGATCCTCTCCAAGAGGGCCAACCAGATTTCGCTCGCTGAGAAGAAAGAGCTTGCGAAGAAGCTTGAGGATTTCCGTACGGATCGTGACACCATGGAAGAGGTGTTCGAGAACAGGGAGCAGATTGAGATCTCCAAATATTACGAGAAGCTTCCCAAGCCGGATCTTATCGCCATCACCGAGTTTGAGGATGGTGAGCTTTATTACAGGATGGCCGGCAAGGAGGAGGGCGAGAGGTAGTGGCTTTCCCTGCCCATGCTCAAGTCCCTTCAAATAAAGAATTACGTTCTGATAGACTCTCTGGATGTTGAATTTCCGGAGGGTCTAGTTATTATTACGGGACAGACTGGCGCCGGAAAGTCCATTCTCCTGGGAGCATTGTCTTTGCTTCTCGGGTCAAAGGCGGACTCGTCCGTGATAGGTACCAAGGCCGATAGTTGTGTCGTGGAGGCCGTATTCGGGATTCCGGAGAGCGACCTTATTACCAGGAAATTATTGGAGGATAATGACTTGGATGACGGTTCCGGAGAGATTGTCGTCAGGCGTGTCGTCTGGGCTTCAGGCCGGTCGCGTTCATTTGTGAATGATTCTCCCGTGAGTGTCCAGATCCTCCAGGAGATATCCTCCCGACTGGTGGACATACATTCGCAGCATCAGACTTTGATGCTTTCCGACAAGTCGTTCCAATTGTCAATGCTGGACCATTTCGCCGGCAATGACGCCTTGCTCTCGAAGTGTGATTCCAGTTTCAAGCTTTTGCGGACTCTTGAAAAGGAACTGTCTGACGCTGAGGCTTCTCTCTTGAGAAAAAGCGAGGAGAGGGAATATGTTATGTCGAGGTGGAAACGCTTGGACGAGGCCGGGTTGAAAGAAGGGGAACTGGAAGATCTGGAAGAGGAGCAGCGCCTCCTCGCGAACGCCGAGGCCATAAAGGAATCTCTCACTGGAGTCGAGAACCTGATAGACACCTCCTCTCTTAAAGAGGCCCGCAAGCAGCTTGAGAAGGCCGGGAAATATGTTCCGGATCTCATCCCGTTGGAACAACGGCTTGAGTCTGCCCGCCTGGAGCTGAACGATATCCTCGAGGAAGTCTCAATTGTCAATTCGAGGACTGAACTGCCCGGTTCACGTCTGGAAGAAGTTGAGGCCCGGATGTCGCAGTTGTATGATTTGATGGGGAGATATTCAGTGTCCTCCATCGGGGACCTTATCGCTTTGAGGGATGGTTTATCAGTCTCGCTGGCGGACACGGATGAGCTGAAGGAGAAGATTGGCTTGTTGAAGCGTCAGGTCAAGGAGGCAGGAGATGAATATGACGCACTCGCCGCCAGTCTTCACAAGTCCAGGCTTTCCGCGAAAGACGCGTTTGCCGGTTCGATCCTTTCGTCGCTAAGGTCTCTCGAGTTGGAGAGGGCTGTTTTCGATGTTGATATTTCCGAATCTCAACCAGGGCCGGCCGGGACCGACCGTGTCCGTTTCCTCTTCTCGGCATCCGGAACTTCACCCGTGGAGGTCGCCAAATGCGCTTCCGGAGGTGAGCTTTCAAGGCTGATGCTGTCGCTCAAGGCTATGATGGCCAGGTTTGAGAGCATGCCCACCTTGATCTTTGATGAGATTGATTCCGGAGTCTCGGGAAGTGTCGCGGACAAGATGGGACAGATGATTTGTTCCATGGGAAGGGATATGCAGGTCTTTGCCATAACCCATCTCCCTCAGGTGGCGGCCAAAGGCAATGCCCACTATCTTGTCGAGAAATCCTTTGAAGGGACGGAAGCGGTTTCCACAATCCGTCCTCTGCAAGGGGATGACAGAGTTATGGAGATTGCCAGGATGCTGTCCGGAAGCCACGTGTCAGCCGCGGCTGTTGAGAACGCCAAGGCCCTTTTATCTGACCAGGGTGATTGAGTAATCCGGATTGTAGACAACCCTTCTGACGGCGTTGTTGATGTAGCTCCCCGAAGGAGTCCTCTCAAGTTTGAAATCGGATTGAAGACCGTCGAAGTCCACTTTATGTAGGGCTTTGGGCCATTTCTTTCCATATTTGTTGGCGAGGTTGCCGAAGAACATCATCAGGTCGTAGCCGGAATATGCCGAACGGCTGGGCTCGGTGTTGTAGAGGGCCCTGTACTGGAGCAGGAAATCCTTGGTTTTCTTGGAGTTGTAGTCCACGAAGTACGTGACGCTCGCATGCAGGTTGAGTTTGTGCAGTTGCTCGACATCTATCTGGTCGTATGTCCTGATCCTTGAAGTGCTGTAGAGGACGATGCTGCCGCTTCTGCCCGCTGACATGAATAGATTCCTGACCGCCTCGATAAGGAATACCGTGCTCCTCTCCGTATAATCACACGAGAGAACTATCCTGTTCGTGCCCTGGGAAGTCATCAATGCTTTCATTGACCCCAAGGTTGTGGTTGAATGGGCCAATCCGGCATTCTCCATTTCACTCTCGACCATGTCGTGATAGGCTGAGTGCTGGGAGGCCGGGGTCACCACGATCACCTTGTCGCCACGGCCAAGGTCCGACTTGATCCACTGGACCATGTCCCGTATCTGGACTGAGGTCGGGGTCGGAGCCTGGATTATCTTGGACAACGTGTCGGCCAGAGGCTCCACTTGCATGTCGAGAGGGGAGACTATCCATGAGTCTCCTTCGCTTATCCGTGAAGCTTTGGCGACATCAGTCTTTGAGACCGGTCCAATCGTGAAATCGCTCTCAGAGAGTCTCTCACGGGTGACAGGCATGTTGCCTCCCGCTATGTCATAACTATGAATATCCAGGTTTACTCCTTCCGCTCCGAGCTCCCTTGCGGCGAGAAGCGAGCCGCAATAAAGGTCCATGAATGAGGTCCTGTCCCCTGACTTGGGAGCTGAGAAGGGGAGAAGCATGGATATGTTGACCTTGTGGTTCCCTTCCCTGACGAACAAGTCGTCGAGGATCCCGTCTTCTTGACCACCCTCCGATGGATTCTCTTCTTCTCCGGTTGTGGCCGGGAATCCGATTGCGGTGGCCTCAGTGGAAGGCGTGGTCTGGGTATCTCCCTCTTTTACCGAACTACCTTCCCAGGCCGCCGGATCTGTGGGGATCTTGAGTTCCTGCTTGCGGTAGATCTTGTCGGAGGTCATCTTGTTGATGTTCTTTATCGACTCCTTGGACACGCCGTATTTCTTCGCGATCGCATCAAGGTCGTCATACCATCTCACCTTGTGGATGAAGTACTCTCCGTCAGCGCTGTCCCTGTTCCTGGAAGCTTTTTTGCTTACTTTTTCCTTCTCGACATTTTCCCTCGGGGCCGGAGTCTCAACGGTGATCTCCTCTTGAACATCTTGTGGCTGAGCGCTTTGGGTAGTTTCCTCCTTGAAGGGGATCAGGAGGACCTGGCCTTTCTTGAGTCCTTCTTTCTCCAAGTTGAGCAGAGGGTTGGCTTCAATGATCTCTTCCTGGGTCACACCGTAGGCCTTGCTGATTGAGTATAAGGTCTGGCGCTCAAGGACCGGGTGCGCGTAATATATCTTGCCTCCCGTGCGGACCTTGTCCTTGGAAATCACTACTTGCGGAGCGATGTATTCCTGTGCGGTAAGAACGGTGGGGAACAATACTGACAAGATCAAAGTCGCTGCCAGCGCGTATCTCAACATTGTTTTCATTGGAGCTTGTATAAATTATCGGAGAAGTCCAGGAGTCTCTTGACGAATGTCTTCCATGAGAGTCTTTCTTTCTCTGCTTTAATCGAATTTACGCAAAGGGTACGGAGGTTCTCATCGGAGAAGTAACGGTTGATTTCCTCCACGACACATCCCGGTTCCGGCTTTTCCGCGACGAGTCCGGTACCGCTGTCTCCCACTGATTGCTTGAGTCCTCCGACGTCTGTGACAACCATTGGAAGCTCAAAGTGCCAGCAGATCGCGCTGATCCCGCTTTGGGTAGCGGACCTGTAGGGGAGGACGACCAGGTCGGCGGCGGAGAAGAAGTACTTCACTTCAGAGTCTTTTATGTATCGGGTGAAGAGCTTGATCCTGTCTTTCGCTGGAGATGCGTTGATGATCGCCTCATATTTTGAGAAGGAACCGTAGGGCTCTCCGGCCACGATCAGGGAATAACTGTCGTCCAGTTTTCCGAATGCCTCAAGGAGGATGTCCAATCCTTTATATTCTCGTATGAGTCCGAAGAACAGAAGGTTTTTCTTGCCGGGTTCCAGTCCGAGTTCCGAAAGCGCTTCTTCTTTCGGGATCCTTTCGCCGAAATGGGCATAAACGGGATGGAACAAAGTGGCTTTCAGGGCTTTAGGGGATAAGGCCGTCAAGTCGTCCGAGACCTCTTGGCAGAGTGTCACATTCCCCGAGCAGCCGGACAGGAAATATTTTGTCAGAGGCGCGTCGAAGAATCGCGGTTCGTGGGGAATCACGTTGTGGAGGATCGAGATCACCTTGCATCTGGACTTGAGTCTCCGGGCTATCCATCCCAGGGATGGGGCGAACCAGGACATCCAGTAGCTTATTATTAGCAGATCCGGTTTCCAGTCCCTGATGGCTTTGTATGTCTTGATGTAAGTGAAAGGATTCGCCGTATCCAGGAGAGCGTCGCTCTCGATGGGTACGGCGTCGTCATCCTTTGTGACGTATTGGGTCTTTCCAGGGAAGAGAAAATCAGGGTATTGTCTCTTGAAATTGAACGCTTTGACCGTGTGTTCTTTTCCCAGTTCCAAGTAAAGACTCGCGTTGAACTGGGATATCCCTCCCCTGAAAGGGTAGAAACACGATAGTAGCGCGATCCTCAAATTACTCGGTCTTTGTCGCTTCTTCTCCCTTGCCCTTGTTCTTGACGTACTCGCTGTTCAAGCCTTCGAGGAGGGCGTCGGTGATGTCGAGGTCAGGATCTCCGCAGGCCACGGGGGAGGGAAGGATGCTTCCCTGGGTGGCGATGATCATGGCGAACTTGTGCTCCTCGTTGTACTTGTCGATGAAGGTCTTTATGGCGTTGGCGATCTGGTTCATCATGACCTGCTGCTCCTCGGCCATCTCCTGCTCCTTCTGGGCGGCATAAGTGTTGAAATTGTTCTGCTGCTGAATAAGTTTCTGGTTCCTCTGCTCGGCGACTGAACGGACAAGGAGGCCCTTGTTCAGGTCGGACTGGAACTTGTTGGCGTCGTTCTGGAGCTTGTTGCCACGACGGTTGATCTCCTCCTGGATGCTCTGCATCTTGGTCTCGACGACGGAACGGAGGTCATTTGCCATGTCATACTCGTTGAGTACCCTGTCGAGGTCGTACCATACGATCGCGCCTGGCTTGGCTGTCTGTTCAACGGTCTCTCCGGTTGAGGCTTTCTTCTTGGCGCTGCCGTCCGAGGTCAGCTGGATAATACCTAACGCAGCCACAGCCGCGAGGGCTATGATGCTGAGAATCAGTGGTGTTTGTTTCATTTTATTGATACTTTAATAATTTTCCAGTCTACAAATGTAATGAATTTTTCTTAATCTGAGAAAGATAGGCCTTGATTGTCGCTTCAAGCCCCATGTAGAGGGCGTCGCAGATGATCGCGTGGCCGATCGAGACCTCGTCCGTCCAGGGAATGTTCTTGATGAAATACCCGAGATTAAGGAGACTCAGATCGTGCCCGGCATTCAAACCGAGCCCGAGCTCACGGACCTTGATCGCTGTCTCAAGGTAGGGGGCGATAGCTTTCTCCGGGTCCTCCGGATAGATCTCGGCGTAGGCGGCCGTGTAAAGCTCGACACGGTCGCATCCGCACGCCGCGGCACCTTCCGCCATGGCCGGATCCGGATCTATAAATATAGAGGTGCGGATCCCTTTCTCCTTGAATATGGCGCAGGTCTCCTTGAGAAAATCCATGTTGGCTATCGTGTCCCATCCCTGGTTCGAGGTTATGGCGTCGTGGGCGTCCGGGACCAGCGTGACCTGATCGGGGACAACCTCGAGAACCAGGTCCACGAAGCTTGGGATAGGGTTACCCTCTATGTTGAACTCTGTCTTGACGCCCGGCCTGATGGCCCTGACATCTGAATACCTGATATGCCTTTCGTCCGGTCTTGGATGAACCGTTATGCCCTCGGCACCAAAGACTTCGCAGTCCCTGGCAGCCTTCTCGACATCGGGCATGTTTCCGCCACGGGCGTTGCGTATCGTGGCGATCTTGTTAATATTGACGCTTAATCTGGTCATGGTGCAAAAGTAGTGATTTATGTTCAGAATTTATCAGAAATATGTTATTTTTGGAGAATGAAGATCGCTATTTACACCAGGGATGAATCGGCTCTGTCCGAGCCGAGATTCCGGTCCATGTCGGACAGACTGGCCTCGGAGGGCTTCTCTTTGTACAATATAAAGGCAGCGTCAGATATCCTGGAAGGGACCGGAATGGTCCTGAGCGCCGGGGGAGACGGCACATTCCTGTCCGCCTCGAAGCGTGTCGGAGATTCGGGTATCCCTGTGCTGGGGGTTAATATGGGCCGGGTAGGTTTTCTTTCCGAGTATAGTCCTGAAGAGGCGTGCGAGGCCTTGATCAAAGGGACTTATAGCCTTGAGGACAGGGCCCTTCTTGAGACACGTGTGGATGGTGAGATGATCGGTACCGACTCGTCTTTCTGGCCATATACCCTGAACGAGATCTCAGTTTTGAGAGGAGGAGCCTCGATCCTTGGGGTGGATGTCTCTCTCGACGGGAATCCTCTTCCCACATACTGGGCTGATGGCCTGCTGGTCTCCACAAGCTCCGGCTCCACCGCATATTCCCTGAGCGTCGGCGGCCCGATCTGTGTCCCGGACGCCAAGGTGATCATCATAGCTCCAATAGCCCCGCATAACTTGAATGTCCGTCCGCTGGTCGTTCCCGACACGACTGTCGTCTCCATTTCGATGAGGTCCAGGGACAAGGTCGTGGCGATGTCCATGGACAACCGCAACGTCAGGCTGTCCTCGGACGCTTCCCTTGAAGTCAAGGTGGCACAATTTTCGCTGAAACGAGTGAGGCTTGAAAAGTCGAGTTTCATCAAGGCCCTGACGACCAAGTTGTTTTGGGGCGAAGACATCAGGAATGGAGGCATTTGACAGTAATATCAGTAAAGACAGGGTCCCGACCCATGTTTCCATCATCATGGATGGAAACGGCCGATGGGCTGAGCAAAGAGGCCATGAGAGGGTTTATGGCCATAAACATGGTGTAGAGAGTGTCCGGGCCTGCGTCGAGGCATCCGTTGAGGCGGGGGTCAGGTATCTTTCCTTGTTCGCGTTCTCGTCGGAGAACTGGGGACGTCCCGAAGCGGAGGTCAGCACTTTGATGCGGCTGATGTTCAAGGCGATCGCGGATGAGATCGAGTCCCTCAAAAAGAACAGGGTCCGCTTCAGGGTTCTGGGAGATTTCAGCCGGCTGGATCCGGCTTTGGTTGAGGCCATCCGCTCGGCGGAGGAGTTCACCGATCCGGGACCTGGCGAGGAGCCCGCTCTGGATCTCATAGTTTTCCTCAGCTATAGCGGCAAATGGGACATTCTCCAGGCCGCGAGGAGGATCGTTCGTGAATATTCCGCTTCTCCAGAAGCCATTGACAGTCTTGATGACGCGGCTTTTTCTTCACGGCTGGTCACTGCCGGGATTCCGGATCCGGACCTCATTATCCGCACCTCCGGGGAGAGCCGCCTGAGCAACTATCTCCTATGGCAGGCCGCCTATTCCGAATTCCTTTTCGTGGACACCTTGTGGCCTGATTTCGGAAAGAAGGAATTCTTCTCCGCCCTTGAAGAATTCTCAAAGAGGGATCGCAGGTATGGAAAAGTCAAATAAACGCCGTATATTTGCAAACTTGTTTCAATGAATTCTGTTTCGATGAGAATATATCGTCTCTTGTGTGTCATGCTACTGTCGATGGCCGCCACTGTGGCCCTCGCCCAGGAGCCGGTCACTTCTTCTGACCCTGTGGAAGTCGATTACGAACAGCCAAGGACCTACATTATCGGTGGTATTGCCGTCGATGGCAACACCCATTTCGGTGAGCAGCAGATCATTTCCCTGACTGGTCTGCAGAAGGGAATGAGCGTCACGGTGCCGAGTGACGAGATGTCTTCGGTCGTGACAAGGCTCTGGGCCCAGAGGTATTTCGAGGATGTGTCCCTGGTGATCGATCATCTGAATGCCGCAGGGGACTCCGCATGGTTCAAAATCGTCATCAAGGAAAGGCCGAGGGTCTCTCGCTGGCTTTACACCGGGGTCAAGAAGAATGAGCAGAAAGACCTTGAGGAGCGTTTGCACCTGCGCAGGGGCGGTGAGTTTTCCGATTATGTGGCTTCCACATCCGTCGGAATCATCAAGAGATACTATGCGGAAAAGGGATTCCTGAATTGCGACGTTGATGTCCAGACTCAGAAGGATTCTATCATCAAGAATGCGATCAGGGTCAATTTCGCCGTTGACAAAGGTGAGAAGATAAGGATCCGCGACATCAATTTCGAGGGTAACGAAGGAGTCTCTGATTTCAAACTCGCCAGGTCGATGAAGAAGACCAAGGCGAAAAAGATCTACAACTTCTTCAACAGCAAGAAATTCAACGAGAAAGAATATCCGACCGACAAGAGGAACTTGATCAGCAAGTTCAATGAGGCCGGTTACCGTGACGCCCGTATCCTCAAGGATTCCATTTATTATGTGGAGCCGGATCGTCTCGGGATAGACTTCAAGTTTGACCAAGGCAAGAAGTACTATTTCCGTAATGTCACTTGGACCGGTAATTCTGTCTATTCCTCAGACCAGCTCAACCAGATCCTGCAGATCAAGAAAGGAGATCCCTATGATGTCGTGACCATGCAGAAAAGGTTGGTCGGCGGAGGCAAGCAGACTGATTACGACGTGTCGAAACTGTACCGTGACAACGGCTATCTCTTTTTCCAGGTGACTCCTGTCGAGCTGAACATCGCCGGTGACTCGGTTGATGTCGAGATGAGAATCTCCGAGGGCAGGCAGGCGACATTGAACAATATCATCATCAATGGCAATGATCTGACAAGTGAGAAGGTCGTCCGCAGGCAGATTTACACGAAGCCTGGCTACCTCTTCAGCCAGACCAATTTCGAGAGGTCCATCAGGGAGATCGCTTCTTTGGGACAGTTCGATCCTGAGGCCATTTCAGGCGAGGGCGGATATTCGATCCTTCCCAACCAGCTCAATAACACGGTCGACATTGTCTATAACGTGACCGAGAAGCCTTCCAGCCAGCTGGAGCTGTCCGGAGGTTGGGGTATGAATACCTTTGTCGCCACTGTCGGTGTCAGTTTCAACAACTTCTCCACCCGCAGGATGTTTGACAAGAACGCGTGGCGTCCAGTACCGCTGGGAGACGCGCAGAACCTTTCTCTCCGCTTCCAGACCAACGGAACTTATTACACGTCACTTATTTTCAGCTTCACTGAGCCTTGGTTGACCCAGAAGAAGCCCACATCCCTGAATCTTCAAGCCTACTATACCCGCCAGACCGACTCGTATCTTGCCATCGGCCTCCTGAGCAATGACAAGGTCATGCAGATTTACGGTTTCGCCGGCGGAATCGGTACCCGCCTCAAGTGGCCGGATGACTATTTCGTCCTTTACAATGGCTTGAGCTGGCAGGTTTATGACCTCAAGAACTGGATCAACGGCTACTTCATGTTCAACGACGGAACTTCCCACAACTTGAGCTATACCGCTAGCCTGACCAGAACCTCCACGGACCAGCAGATCTATCCCAGAAGGGGTTCCTCATTCTCGGCCAGCCTCCAGCTTACTCCTCCGTACTCGTTGTTCAGAAAGAAGGACTTCGGCAATCTTGACGACGCCGGGAATCCCAAGAAGGTGGCCAGTTACAAGGACCTCAACTACGACACATGGTCTTCCGCTGACAGATACAAGTGGATCGAGTACCACAAGTGGAAATTCAATGCGGAGACTTACACCAAGGTCTGGAAGGACTTGGTAATCATGGGACGCGCCCAGTTCGGCTATCTCGGCTACTACAACCGCAAGTGGGGATACTCTCCGTTCGAAGGCTTCAGGGTCGGTGGAGACGGAATGTCGGGATATGACTCTTATGGCTCTGACATCATTCCTTTAAGGGGATATGAGAACTATTCCCTGACGCCATGGGAAGCGACACCGTACAACACTAATGGCTATTACGCTGGTAATGTCTACGACAAGTTCACTATCGAGGCCCGTTATCCGGTGATTCTCCAACCTCAATCAACGATCTTCGTGCTCGCCTTCCTGGAAGGAGGAAACTGCTGGTCGGACATCAAGAGTTTCAACCCTCTCCAGATCAAGCGTTCCGCTGGTGTGGGTGTCCGTGTGTTCCTCCCGATGATCGGTCTGCTCGGTGTTGACTGGGGGTATGGCTTCGACAATCCGGAGAAGAACAACAGGAGCCAGTTCCACTTCATGATAGGACAGCAGTTCTGATATTCATTTTTATTTTTAAATTTGCACAATCTTTGTAAAACCCTTATTCGGAAAACTGATAAAATTGAATTTGATATGAAAAAGATCTTTTTGTTTGCCGCTATGGCATTGTTCACCCTTACGGCTTCCGCCCAGGTGAAATTCGCCTACGTCAATTTCAATGAGCTTGTCATGCTTGCTCCCGAGGCTGATGCCGCCAGGGCTCAGATGCAGGCCGCTCAGAAAGAGGCTGGGGACACCTACCAGAGCATGGTGGACGAGGCTAACGCCAAGTTCAACGAGTACCAGCAGAAGCAGGCCACGTGGACTCCTGCCATCAAGGAGAGCAAGGAGAAGGAGCTTACTGAGATCCAGAACAGGATCCAGGAGTTCCAGCAGTCTATCAGCGTCGAGCTTCAGCAGCAGCAGGCCCAGCTGATGGAACCTATCCAGAAGAAGGCCCAGGAGGTCGTCGAGAAACTTGCCAAGGCAGGCGGTTATCTCCTTGTTTTCGACACGAACCAGTTCTACTATGTGGACAAGTCGCAGTGCAAGGATCTTACCGCTGATGCCAGGAAAGAACTCAACATCCCTGCCGGAAAGACTCTTGAGTCCCTGCAGGCGGAACTTCAGGCACAACAGCAGCAGTAAACACGTGGTACATACCAATATTGAAAGACAGGACAAAAATCCTGTCTTTTTCTTTTAATTTGTTGCGTTTTCCCTATTTAATCTTTACATTTGCGACACATATAGCTAGAATTTTTTATTATTTGAAATAACCGATCATGAAAACCACAGAGATCATGGCCCGTCTCCAGGCCAAGTACCCTACAGAGAAAGAATATCTCCAGGCGGTACAGGAGGTTCTTGAGTCCATCGAGGAGGTCTACAACCAGCATCCCGAGTTCGAGAAAGCCAAGATAGTCGAGAGGCTTGTCGAGCCCGACAGGATTTTCACTTTCCGTGTCACATGGATTGATGACAATGGCGAGGTCCAGACTAACCTGGGATACCGCGTCCAGTTCAACAGCGCCATCGGACCGTACAAGGGAGGTCTCCGTTTCCACAAGGCTGTTACTCCTTCCATGCTTAAGTTCCTTGGATTCGAGCAGACATTCAAGAACGCCCTTACCACCCTTCCTATGGGTGGAGCGAAAGGTGGCTCGGACTTCGATCCCGTGGGCAAGTCCAACGCTGAGATCATGCGTTTCTGCCAGGCTTTCATGCTTGAGCTCTGGCGCTGCATAGGTCCTGACCAGGACATCCCCGCCGGAGATGTGGGTGTCGGTGGCCGTGAGATCGGATTCCTGAACGGAATGTACCAGAAGCTTGCCCGTCAGTATCATACCGGTGTTCTTACTGGTAAGGGTGCCACTTGGGGAGGCTCTATCCTTCGTCCCGAGGCTACCGGTTTCGGTGCCCTTTATTTCACCCAGCATCTTCTCGAGAAGGCTGGCAAGGACATCGTCGGCAAGAAGGTCGCCCTCTCCGGTTTCGGTAATGTCGCATGGGGCGCCGCCACCAAGGCTCGTGAGCTCGGCGCGAAGGTCGTCGCGATCTCCGGACCTGACGGCGTCTGCCATATTCCTGAGGGCATAACTCCGGAAATGATTGATTATATGCTTGATATGCGCGCTTCCAACCGTAACAAGGTTGAGGATATGGCTGTCAAGTTCCCGGACAAGGCTGTCTTTACCCCTGGCAAGAAGGCTTGGAGCATCCCTGTCGACATCGCGCTCCCTTGCGCGTTCCAGAATGAGCTCAGTGAGGATGACGCCAAAGAGCTCGTGGCTAATGGTTGCTGGTGCTGCTGCGAGGTTTCCAACATGGGTTGCCAGCCTGGCGCTATCCACTATTTCCAGAACAACGGGATTCTTTTCGCTCCCGGAAAGGCTGTCAATGCCGGTGGCGTCGCCACTTCCGGCCTTGAGATGACCCAGAACGCCGCCCACATCAGCTGGTCGGCCCAGGAGGTTGATGACAAGCTCCACTGGATCATGCAGAGCATCCACGAGCAGTGTGTCAAGTACGGGACTCGTCCTGACGGCACTGTGGACTATGTCAAGGGTGCCAATATCGCCGGCTTCATGAAGGTCGCCCAGGCCATGCTTGAGCAGGGCGTGATCTAGGTCGTCTTTTATTGCTGCAAACAGGCGGATCGGGAAACCGATTTGCCTGTTTTTTATTTAATAATGATTATCTTTGCAAGTTATAAGAAAGATTATTAGTAAATAAACAATATTATTTGAGATGGCTGAAACGACAATTGAAACAGCTGGGAAGAAGAAGCTCAATGTGAAATATTGCGTTCTTCTTCCGATCGTCCTCATCGTCACGCTCTTTCTCTGGTGCGTGCCGGTCTCTTTCTATGGCATAGATGCTCTCACGGTGACCCAGCAGCGAGTCATCGCGCTGTTCGCATTTGCCGCTCTCATGTGGATTTTCGAGATCATTCCAAACTGGACGACGTCACTTCTTGTGATAGTCATAGCCCTTTTGACAGTCTCGGATAAAGGTCTGGGATTCTTGTGTGACCAGAAGTTCGGGCAGCTCGTCAACTTCAAGACGATCATGGCCTCGTTCGCCGATCCGGTTGTCATGCTTTTCATGGGCGGCTTCGTGCTCGCTATCATGGCCGAGAAATATGGCCTCGATGTCACCATGGGAAGGGCGCTGCTCGGAATATTCGGGACAAAGCCGAAGACCGTCCTTCTGGGCTTTCTCATCGTTATTTCCGTCTTCTCGATGTTCATGAGCAACACCGCCACGGCGGCCATGATGCTCGCGTTCCTGGCTCCGGTCCTTTCGACCCTCCCCTCGGACGATAGAGGAAAGGTGGGACTGGCGTTGTCTATCCCGATCGCGGCCAATCTTGGAGGAATCGGTACTCCTATCGGAACCCCTCCCAACGCGACTGCCGTGCGTTTTCTTGCCGAGGCCAACGCCGAGATCTCTTTCATGGACTGGATGGTCCACATGATCCCTTATGTGATCATCATGATCCTGGTCGCATGGTTCCTCCTCCAGTGGTTCTTTCCGTTCAAGACCCAAAAGCTTGTGCTTGAGATCCCTGCCAGCAAGAAAGAAAAGAACTGGAAGTCGACTGTCGTGTGGGTCACGTTCATAGGCACCATCCTTCTTTGGATGACCGAGAGCATCACCAAGATCAATTCCAATATCGTGGCTTTGATCCCTCTGGGTGTCCTCACCGCTTGCGGAATATTCACGAAAGAAGACATCAAGGAGATCAACTGGAGCGTGCTCTGGCTTGTCGCCGGTGGCTTTGCCCTTGGTACCTGTCTCCAGGGTACCGGCCTCGCCAAGGTTTTGATCACCTCGATTCCTTTCGGATCGATGTCGGTCGTGCTGGTTCTCATAGTCGCTGGACTTGTCTGCTACTTCCTCTCAAACTTCATTAGCAATTCCGCCACCGCGGCATTGTTGATCCCTATCCTGATCGTCGTGGCTGAAGGCATGGCTGACCCTGCCGCTGCCAATAACGCCGAGTTCCTGGCTTTGGGCGGATCAAGGGCAATGATCGTGTTCATCGCATGCTGCGCGTCCATCGCCATGCTCTTCCCGATCTCAACTCCTCCGAATGCTATCGCCGCGTCAACAGGTCTTGTCGAGACCAAGGATATGGCTAAAGTAGGTATCATAGTCGGAGTCGTCGGCTTCGTGTTCGGCTTCCTCTGGCTCACAAAAATTTTCCCCTTCGCATAAATCAAGTTATGAAAAAATCTTTTTTAGCAGCGGTCGCTCTCATTATTTGCGCCTCTTTGGCCGCCCAGGAGAAACCCGCCACAATCAAATTATACGGATTCATCCGTAATTATTTCGCTTTCGACACCCGTGAGAGTGTGTCCGGGACAGAGGATTTCTTTTATTATGTCCCTAAGGACCAGAACGTGGTTGATGGGGTGGACCTGAATGCCCAGCCGTCCTTCCGTTTCGCCGCCCTCACAACAAGGCTTGGTGTTGATGTCAAGGATTATGAGTTCGACGGCTTCAAGATCGGAGCAAAGATCGAAACTGATTTCTACAGTGGAGTTTCCGGAGTGACCGGTACGGCGCAGCTGCGTCTCCGCCAGGCCTACGCCACGATCGGCAAGGGCGACTGGCAGGTGACAGCCGGTCAGGCATGGCATCCGATGGCCGCGGACATGCCCGATGTGTTTTCCCTCAATACGGGTGCTCCTTTCGGACCGTTCTCCCGTACTCCCCAGGTCAAATTTGACTTGAGCTTTAGCAAATCACTGTCGCTGACCGCCGCCGCTCTTTGGCAGATGCAATACACATCGGCAGGCCCCGGTGGAGCTTCGGCCAACTATATCAAGTATGGAATGACTCCCGAGGCGTATTTGGGCTTCAACCTGACCACAGGCGGATTCACCGCCCGTCTTGGTGGCGATCTCCTTTCGATCAAGCCTCGTTGGAACGATGGGACTAAGAAAGTCAGTGACCGCATCACGACCATCTCTCCTTTCCTTTTCCTCCAGTACAAGAGCGGATTGTTCTCTGCCAAGCTCAAGACCATCATGGCACAGGCTGGTGAGCACATGAACCTCAATGGCGGTTATGGAATATCCGCGAAGAATGAAGACGGCAGCTACAAGTACACTCCTTCGCAGAACTCATCGACATGGGTGAGCCTCATGTACGGCAAGAAGACCCAGTGGATCCTCTTCGGTGGCTTCGTGAAGAACTTCGGAACCATCGAGCAGCTCTACGGTTTCAAGAATGGCTATGCTCCCGCCGAGTATCTTTATTTCAGCAAGAACAGCTTCTCGAACATGAACATGATGTGGAGAGTCACTCCTACCATCATTCACAACATCGGGAAGTTCTCACTCGGACTCGAGTATGAGCTCACGAGCGTCCAGTATGGAGATTACAAGACAGTTGGAGGTGTAAAGTGCCTGGGCAATTACGGTATCGCCGAGGATAACCTTCACTGGATTACGAACCACAGGGTCCAGGCCCTTGTCAAATTCTCATTCTGACAATCAATTAATCTTAGACCGCTATGAAAAGGATTTTGTTCTTCATTTTGACTCTTACTTGCATGCTTCAGGCGGGGGATGTCCTTGCCCAGAAGCGTCAGCATGGTGGCAAGAACAAGCTGGAGCCTTACGGCTTCTTCAGAACAGCCGCGATCTTCGACACGAGGGATTCGAAGGCAGGTTCTGAGGACATGTTTTACTTCATGCCTATCGACAGGTTTTATAATTACGAGGGACAGGATATTTATAAGAGCATGTCCCTGAAATCATACGCCATCACCACCAGACTCGGAGTCAATGTTTCCGGTTATCAATATGGCTCCATGAAAGTAGCCGGCAAGTTGGAAGGGGACTTCTACCTGATGAACGGGACCACGGCCTCTCTCCGCCTTCGCCATGCTTATGTGGACATATTCTGGGACAAGCTTGGACGCAAGAAGAACAGTTTCTCTTTCAGGGTCGGGCAGAGTTGGCATCCTATGGCCGCCGACCAGCCTTATTGCGTCAATGTCGAGACAGGGGCTCCATTCACCCCGTTCAACTGGAGCCCTCAATTGACATTGGAATATTCCCTGGCAAGTCGTTTGCGGTTCACTGCCAGCGCCCTTTATCCCGTCCAGTTCCTTCCTACCGGGCCATTTGGTGAGAACGAGAACTACGTCCGGTACGGCCTTATACCGGAGCTTTACGGAGGAATATCTTATACCGGCAAGCATTTCACGGCCAGGGCCGGAACGGATTTCCTCAGTGTCAAGCCCAGGTGGCGCACTGTCACTCGTGATTTCGTGGCCGTGGATTGGTATGACATAGGCACTAAAGTCAAGGATCGCCTTTCCATGTTGAGCCCTTATGTCTACTTCCAGTTTGAGAAGGGCATGTTCAAGGTCAATGCGAAATCCGTTTTTGCCCAAGGCGGGGATCATCTGCGTCTTATGGGCGGATATGCCATGTACGACTGGAGGGACATCTATGAGTACAAGTACACTCCTTTGCGCTCCACCGTATCCTTCCTTTCATTCTCTGTCGGAAGGGAACTCCAATTCATGTGCATGGGTGGCTACATGAGGGCTCTCGGCACGGCGCATAACCTTTCTATCGACAGTAATGGATATTGCCGCGCGTCAGACGTCTACTATTCATCTTTCGGGGACAAGGGTATCGCCCAGATGATACGCGCGACGCCTACGTTGGCTTACAATGCTGGGAAATTGACGGTCGCGCTCGAGTATAATTATTCCGCTGTCCAGTTTGGCACGAATAACATGCTTGACAACTACGCCATTCCGAGGGAGAATCTCCATTGGATCGCCAACCACAGGGTGATGGGCGTGGTGCGATTCTCTCTGTAGCGATATTTTATGACATATAACCATGAGACTGACACTGAAACTGATGGCAGCCGTCGCGGCTGTTATTTCCCTGTGTTTATCCGGAGGGTGCTCTTCGGACAGAATTGATGAGCTGTCTTTTGAGCAGTTTAATCTTGTGCGCCAGAAGAACGGACCGGATCTCGGGTATAGCCCGGAGTCCGGTGTCACTATCCTCAAGATCAGGGGAAAGGCATTCAAAGACCTTGACCGGGACGGGACTTTGAGTCCTTATGAAGACTGGCGTATTTTTCCTGAAGAAAGGGCACGGGATCTGGCTGATCGCCTTTCTCTTGAAGAACTTGCCGGATTGCTGCTGGTCAGCAACCATCAGTCTATACCCTCGCAAGGCCGTGGAGTGATGGCTCCTGAGATAGAGCTCACCGACGCCCAGAAGGATCTCATGCGCAAGCCCTCGTTCGTCCGTGCGCTCAGGAATTATTTCCAAGCGGCATGGGACGACGTGCCATATCCTGATCCCAAGAGTATCGACATGTCCGAACTGACTCCGGAAGAGAAGGTCTATCTTTCTGATTATAAGACAATAGTCGCTTTTGTGGCCTATATGATGGAGAGAACGAATTCTGTCCAGAGTTACAACGGGACCACTTTCGCGGAAAGCGGAGCGAGATCCTGGGATCTTACCGATCAGCAGAAGAAGTTCCTAGGAGAAGATAAGTTGAGGGGAATCCTGATAACCTCTGTCGAAAGTCCTGAGGTGGCGGCCAAGTGGAACAACACCGTCCAGGCGTTTGTCGAAGGTTCCGGTCATGGGATTCCTGTCGGTATCCATTCCGATCCCCGCCATCAGGCACCCTCAGATGTGGAGTTCTACGCGGGCAGTGGAGGAACAATCTCCCGCTGGCCCTCATCTCTCGGGTTGGCGGCTTCTTTCGATCCGGATCTGATGGAGCGTCATGGTCAGGTGGCTTCGATTGAATACAGGGCCCTGGGAATAACTACCGCCTTGAGCCCGCAGGTGGACATCGCGACAGAGCCGAGGTGGTGGAGATTTGACGGGACTTACGGCGAGGACCCCGACTTGTCAGCCGACATGGCGAGGGCTTATTGCGATGGATTCCAGACAAGTCCTGAGGATAAGAGAATCAGCGAGGCCTGGGGTACGAGAGCGTCAATGCCATGCTCAAGCACTGGTACGGATATGGAGCCCAGGAGGGCGGCCGCGACAGTCATTTCGCCAACGGGAAATACGCTGTCTACCCGGGGAATAACCTTGAAGAGCATCTCAAGTCCTTCGTGGAAGGCGGTATGCGCCTGAAGAAGGGGACGGGCAGCGCCTCTGCAGTCATGCCCACATATTCAATCCTTTGGAACCAGGATCCCAGCGGGGAGAATGTCGGCGGCGCTTTTTCCGAGTGGTGCATAAAGAAGAAATTGAGGGAAGACTCCAATTTCGACGGAGTGGTTTGTACGGATTGGGGCATTACTCTTGACAATACAGCGGTGGATTACACCGGCGGCGGGGAGCCTTGGGGAGTAGAGACCCTGAGTGTCCCGGAGCGCCACTACAAGATCTTCCGCGCCGACGTGGACCAGATCGGCGGATCCAATATCGCAGCCCCGGTCCTTGAGGCTTACAACATGTGGGTCAAGGACTTCGGGGAGGAAAGCGCCAGTGAGCGTTTCCGGATGAGCGCCTACAGGATCCTGCTGAACATGTTCCGGATCGGGTTATTCGAGAATCCTTATCTTGATCCGGCCAAGACGAAAGAGATCGTCGGCAATCCGGATTTCATGAAGGAGGGATATGAGGCCCAGCTCCGTTCCTTGGTCCTGGTCAAGAATGAAGGTAACAAGGTCCTTCCTCAGTCCGGACGCAAGAAAGTCTACTTCCCCAAGAGGCATTTCCCGGCCATTCCGGGGCTCTGGGGAGGAATGTCCGAGGACCATTACGACTATCCTTTCAGTCTGGATCTGGTGAGCAAATATTACGATGTCGTCCAGACGCCTGCCGAGGCTGATTTCGCCCTGGTGGGAATATTCAATCCCGCTATAAGCGTGGGTTGGGACATAAATGATATCAAGAAAGGAGGTAACGGATATATTCCGATAAGCCTTCAGTATGAGCCTTACACCGCCACTCTGGCGAGGGAGGTGAGTATCGCGGGCGGCCATCATACGGAATCATTCACCAACCGTTCCTACAAAGGCAAGACAGTGCGGACCAGGAACTATGACGATCTGCTTCTTGTCAAGGAGACCAAGCGTGCTATGGGTGACAAACCTGTGGTTGTGGTAATATGTGTGGACAAGCCGTTCGTGCCGCAGTTTGAGCCTTATGCCGACGCGGTCCTTATCTCATTCAATGTCCAGCATCAGGCGGCGCTTGACCTCATCAGCGGCAATGCCGAACCCTCAGGCCTTCTTCCCATGCAGCTTCCTGCCAATATGGAAACCGTTGAAACCCAGAAGGAAGACGTTCCCCGTGACATGGAATGCTACAAAGATTCCGAAGGCAACGTGTATGACTTCGCCTTCGGAATGAACTGGAACGGGGTCATCAATGATGACCGGGTCAAAAAGTACAAGTAGTCAACCCGCCCGCTATTTAAGGAAGCGGTCCGCGAAACTGACGAACTGTTGCCAATCGTAGAGACGTACGTTATGCTCTCCGCGGCGGATGTGATGTCCCATCCTGCCGACTACGATGGGCTGCTCGATCCCGGGAACTTTCCTGTCAGTTATCCCTTCGAATCCGAACAGGTTGTAGACTGAAGTCGCTCCGACCAGGCTGAAATATTCCCCGACAGGGTCCGCCCAATCGTCCTCGCTGGCGCTTGCCACGTAGACCGGACGGGGAGCTATCATCGCGATGAGCTCGTGCTGGTCCCAAGGCATCTTCTCCTCACGGCCATTGTAGGCTTTGTAATTTTCGCAGAACCAGTGGGGGAAGTTCCGGTTGATCAATTCCAGTGTCTCTCCGTGTTTTCTTCGAGCGATAGCCGCTCCGGAACATCCTGAATCATTGGATATTACCAAGGCGAATCTTTGGTCGGTGGCCCCTGCCCAGAGGGCTGTCTTTCCTAGCCTCGAGTGGCCCAGGAGCGCAACCCTCTTCGCGTCGATCTCCTTGACGGTCTCAAGATAGTCCATGCATCTTGAAAGCCCCCATGCCCATGCGGAAATAGTTCCCCAGGACTCTCCATTACGGGGTTTGTCTCCGTCCATCAATTGATGGACTCCGTTGTGGAAACCGTCATGGAAGTCCGGATCGACATCGTTATAGCAGAAAGTGGCGACCGCGTAGCCGTGGCTCAGGATGTATTCATACTCCCAGCGGTGTCCGTTGGCGTTCCTTGGTTCTACCGCATATCCCGGGGCGAATGTGGCGATCTTGTCCTCCGTGGGCATGAGGACAGCGGGATCCGTAGTTGTGGCATGGTTGCCTTTGAAATTCGCGCCGAGGAATGTCGGGACGGGCCCTTTCCGATCGTTGGGAATATACATAAGGAGGGTGAGGTAGTACTTTTCCTCTTTGTCGAAACAGAGCTTGACCTGCTTCCTTGTCGCGAGACCTCCGAAAGCGTCCGGGCTCTCCTCCAGAACCTTGGCATGGAGATCAGGAGCCTTCCCGGGTTCCCTGCCGAACATCTGAGAGCGCAGCATTTCCATGAGCTCTGGCCTGCGCTCCTTTATCCATTGGCGCTTTGTTCGGACGGTCCTGCCATCTTCCATCTTAAGCGGATCCGGAAGTTCGTAAGGATTATCCTGGGCATTAGCTGAATATGATAAGACCATCATGATAAGGGTTACGGTTGTAATAGTTAAATGTCCCATATGATTAGGAATAATGATTATTTGTATAGAATGGAAACCCCATCTGGAATGTCAGTCTTCGCCCTTGAAGCTATGCTCTTTGGGACCAATACGAACTTGAACATTCCGGAACCGTATCTATCAGGATAGACCGTGACACTCTCGAGCTGGGGGCTTTGGCTGAAATCCAGGCCTCGTATCCCGTCTATGAACTGGAAATCGACACTCCTCAGATTAGGAAGCGGCTCCAATGACATGCCTTCCTCAAAAGTCGCGAGTTGGACTTTCAGGTTTTTAATATTGTCGCAACCTTCAACGACCAGATGCTTAAGTGTGGAACAATTCGCTCCGAAATAACCGTTCACAAGGATAAGATCCTCAAGGCTGGGATTGTCGCGGATAATGGCCCGTTCCAATTTCTCCCCATCGTTGAAATCAACTGATCGCAACGATGGGCAGCCTGTCACTTCTATCGAAGTGATGCTGGAAGGAAGCCATGGCCCCAATTCGATCCTTTCGATAGAAGGATGGTCAGTCAGTTTCAAATCCAAGTTTGAATAATGGACATACTCCTGAAGGATCCTCAGTACTTCCATGTTTGGGATACACCCGAATCCATCCAAAATGGTTATGGGCCTCTCATAATACTCCAATTCAATCGTGACTGTCCTGACGGATTCGAGATCCTGCTTGGAAAGGTTCCCGTCCATATTCCGGTCATAATGCTCCAGCATGTATCTATAAAAGGATGGATCGCTGAAACCGTCACCTTGGATGATCTGTATGTTTACCGGATTACCGTCAGGAGCCGAGAGGCGCAAATTGCCTGTTCTGTTGAGAAGAGAGTCATACCTTTCTATTGACAGTTCGATCTTGTCAGAGCCGATCCTTTCCAAGGATATCCAATTATCATCGATATTGACAACTGGAGGCCCGCATCTGAAAGGGATCTCAAGATGTGTGGTCTCTCCGCTTATCCTGTAGGTGTCTTTATCTAGTACGACTCCATCCCCACTGTGATTTTGGAAGACTTGGATAGAGGCTCTTTCGCCAACGTCCGATACAAACTCTACCAAACAACCGCGCTCGAGACCGTTGTTCTCATCAAGTGTCAAAGTGAGATCTGTGCCGATGGAAGACGTGGCACTTCCGGAGGAAGGGACTATCCTGCACCAGGATTCCGAACTTGTCGCTCTCCAGGATACGGGAGAGGAGATAGTAACAATGACATTATTCCCGGAGGAAACAGTCTCAACCGCTACGGGATCCACGGTAAACGGTATCGTGGGATCTTTCTCCGAGCAGGAGATCAGGACGGATATCAAAACCGCCAGGATAACGCTTCTCTTAGTCATTCTTGATTCCATGCCATGAAAAAGCCAAACCGATCGATGCATTCAGAGAGGGAATCAGGATACCTTTGGAAGGACTGTATACCTGGTCGGCATATATTCTTGCTTGAAGGACAGTCCGGGTGTATAATCCACTCAGAGCGAATGAATACCTGTCCCTTAGTGTATAATCAAGCCGTACTCCCTCTATGACCGACATTCCTTGTACCGGGTCAGGCTTGAAGAAGATGCTTTTGCTGCCAAGGCGTCCGAACACGGACAGGCGGGTGTCATCCTGTTTGAGGAAGATATATCCAGGGCCGATACTCCAGCCGAAGCTGTCCAAGAACTGTCCTTTGCTTCCGGAACCGCTTATGCCCGGAATGTCTCCTTTATATGTTCCACGTCCGAAAACGACTCCGGCGTCAAAATAAAACCTGTCGTAGATTATCTCCAGATCCGTCCCTGCTGAAATGAAAAGGGATCCAAGGCGCGCCATGTCTCCGGTAGGTACCGATCCGCCAAGATTCAACGAGACGCCAACACCAAATTTTGAGGGTGAACATGGAAAAGCTGTTATGTCAAAAGAATCCTTCCCGGGGGGGATGACCGTAAAGCCTTCATCGCCGGACAGCCGTTCCCCGTCTTCACGGATTCTCTGGGCAGCCCACTTGGTCAGTTCCTTCGGTGATAACCGAGAAGTCAGAAGGCTGTCACGCAAAGCCCTTCCGATCCATTCTGCCTGGTTGAAAAAGTCTTGTTGCTTTCGGAGATTCTCGTCCGTGATGCGGGACTTCCCGACAAAGGAGTTAGCGGGAACTGCAATAGTCCTTATTTCAAGGTATTTATAGGTGGTTTTCCCTGACTTTACAACAGAATAATCCCTGACCCATGATACCGAAAGATTCGGTTTGGCGTCCAAGGAGTCCGACAAGGTAAAATCCTTCCATGTCAGCGGGCCATCCGACCAGTATCTATAGTGGTCCTGCCCAAAACAAGGAATACAAGCCAAGAGGCCTGTCAATATGAGTAATAACGCGTTTCTCATCTTGCCTCCTTTTCCCAGACATATTTGAAGTGAATATTCCTTTCCATGAATCGCCCATGTTCGAACATTTCGACCGCATCGCAGGCTGAAATCGTGACTGTGCCACCCTTGAGGGATGCTTCAGTGATCCTCTTAGGGACTGCTCCGCTGCTGAAATCAAACTCATAGATTCCCAGCGCGGTATTCCAGTTCAGCGGGATGATGCAGCGGCGGTAGTCGATATTACCTTCAAAATCCATTTCTGGAAAAGTGGAATCGAAGAACCATCGGCCGTCTGATTGGTAGATCTCGGCGGACAGGATTTCAGAAGGTGACAAGCTGGAGGTGGGAATATCCTCATTCTCCCACACGAAAGATGACAGCGAGTAATTCCCCTTGATAAGCTCCATGTGATCTTCTCTCATGCGTTCAGCCACGCACCCATTGACGAGTACATGAAAGGCAAGAGCCACGAAGAGATATGCTATTTCCCTCATTTCTGTTTAGTCGTTACTCCCATTCTATCGTTGCCGGTGGTTTGGAGGAAATGTCATAGACTACGCGGTTGACCCCCTTGACCTTGTTGATGATCTCGTTGGAGATGTCGGCAAGGAAATCGTACGGGAAGTGGAACCAGTCCGCTGTCATGGCGTCGGTGGACACCACGGCTCGCAGGGCCACCGGATTCTCGTAAGTCCTCTCGTCACCCATCACGCCTACGCTCTTGATGGGCAGGAGGATCACCCCAGCCTGCCAGATGGCATCATAAAGATTATGCGCCTCGGCCCTTGGATCGGAGGCGGAAGGCAGGTGAAGGGAGGAGCAGTCGTAATTTCTGAGTCCTTTTATGAATATGTCGTCGGCCTCCCTGAGAACGTCCAGTTTCTCTTTCGTGATGTCTCCGACAATCCTTACCGCAAGTGACGGCCCTGGGAAAGGATGCCTTCCGACAAGCTCCTCTTTTATGCCGAGAGCCCTTCCGACACGCCTGACCTCATCCTTGAAGAGCATCTTGAGCGGCTCGACTATCTTCAGATTCATTTTCTCCGGAAGTCCTCCGACATTGTGGTGGGATTTGATCTTCGAGGCGATGCCCTCGATCCCGGCGGATTCGATCACATCAGGGTAGATGGTGCCTTGCGCGAGATAGCTGGCACCTTCAATCCGGCTGGCGTATTTGCCGAAGGTCTCCACGAAGAGTCTTCCGATTATCTTCCTCTTGGCCTCAGGCTCGCTGACACCAGCGAGTTCCCGAAGAAAATCATCCGAGGCGTCGGCCCCGATGACGTTCAGATTCATGTCCCGATATGAAGCCAGCACGTCCTCATATTCATTTTTCCTCAAAAGCCCGTTGTTGACGAATATGCAAGTGAGGTTGTGGCCGATCGCCTTGTTGAGGAGCACTCCGGCCACTGTCGAATCCACCCCGCCGCTCAGGCCAAGGATCACCTTGCTGTCTCCGATCTGTTCCTTAAGGGCAGCCACGGTGGTCTCGATGAAGGAGGCCGGAGTCCAATCGCCCTTGCAGCCGCAGATCCCGAACGCGAAATTGGCGAGAATCGTCGAGCCTTCTGTTGTGTGGAATACCTCCGGATGGAACTGCACCGCGTAAGTCTTCTCGCCTTCGATCGAGTAGGCCGCGTTGGTGACGTTTTCTGTCGACGCGATGACCCTTCCGCCAACTGGAAGGGCGGAAATAGTGTCCCCATGCGACATCCAGACCTGCGAGCGGGAGGGAAGGCCTTTGAGCAGAAGCGATTCAGAATCAACCACATCAAGCATAGCCCTTCCATATTCCCTCGCTAGCGATCCCTCCACCTTGCCGCCGAACTTATGGGCGAGATACTGGGCTCCGTAGCATATTCCGAGCAGTGGGAATTTCCCCTTGATGCCGCTCAGATCAATCTGTGGCGCGTTCACGTCCCTGACCGAGCAAGGACTGCCGGAGAGGATCACGCCTTTGACGGAGTCATCCAGAGCCGGAACTTTATTGAAAGGGAATATCTCGCAGTATACGTTCAGCTCCCGCAGGCGGCGGCCTATGAGTTGGGTGACTTGAGAGCCGAAATCGAGGATGATGATCTTTTCTGTCATGTTGATAGTTCGTTTCCTTCACAAATTTAGCATAAAAACACGATACAGAAAATATATATCCAAAATGAATAATAATTGAAAAAATATACATATATTTGCATACGTTTTGAATAAAAATTAAAAGTGAAAGGTAAGCTGGAAAGACATCGGATCATCAAGGAAGTGGTTGGCAACGGAAAGGTCGCTAGCCAGGAGGAACTTGCGGAAATACTTGAAAATAAGGGAATAGTGGTCGCGCAGGCTACTCTTTCAAGGGACATCCGTGACCTTGGGATCACAAAGCTCCACGATGGGGAAGGGTACTATTATAGCCTGCCGGGAGGGTATTCTCCTCGCCTGGTCTCGATCGAGACCGTCAGCTCGTCATCAAGTATAAAAAGTGTCGAGTTCACCGGGCATCTCGCGGTCTTGAAGACCATGCCTGGGCATGCCAACATGGTTGCCTCAATCATAGATGCCGCATCTCTGAGCGAGGTCGCGGGCACTATAGCCGGTGATGACACTATCTTCCTCGCGATCAGGGAAGACGCCAGCCGCGATTCTCTCGCCGGAGCCCTTGGCGCCCTTTTCCGCGGTCTTGAGCACAAAAGAGTGAACTAATATTAAAAGACTATACAGATGAAATTGGAGGACATAACGATAGAGGTGGCTTCGGAGAAACACCTTATCTATGTTGACAAGATTTTGACATCAATAGAGGAGGCCGCTCAGGTCAGAGGGACCGGAATAGCCCGTAGAAAGCCGGAGTATATCGCCCGGAAGATGCTGGAGGCTAAAGCGGTCATCGCCCTTCATGGCGAGGATTTCGCCGGATTCAGCTACATTGAGACGTGGGAGCATAAAAGCTACGTGACCACTTCCGGACTTATCGTGAGGCCCGAGTTCAGAGGGCTTGGGATAGCCAAGAAAATCAAGGACATGACCTTCTCTCTCGCCAGGACCCGTTGGCCGAAAGCCAAGATTTTCAGTCTCACGAGCGGTGCGGCTGTCATGGCTATGAACACTCGCCTGGGATACAAACCGGTCACTTTCGCGGAGCTCACTTCAGACGAGGCGTTCTGGAAGGGATGCGAGGGATGCGTCAATGTGGACGTGCTCAAGAGGACGGGCCGCAAATACTGCATCTGTACCGGTATGCTTTTCGATCCGGAGGAGCACCTTCCGGCCAAGATCCCGCAGGAAGTCCTGGACAGGATCGCCGAGCTTGACAAAGAAGAAACAAACGATTAACAAATATGGCAAAGAAAAAAGTGGTGGTCGCCTACAGTGGCGGTCTTGATACCTCCTTTACGGTCATGTACCTTACGAAGGAGAAAGGTTATGAGGTTTACGCTGCCTGCGCTGACACGGGTGGCTTCAGCCCCGAGCAGCTCGCGGACAATGAGAAGCGCGCTTACGAACTTGGCGCCAAGGAATATGTCACCTTGGACGTGACTCGTGAATATTACGACAAGAGCTTGAAATACATGATCTTCGGTAATGTTCTGAGGAATGGTACCTATCCCGTCTCCGTCTCTTCCGAGAGGATATTCCAGGCCATGGCTATTGCCCGTTACGCCAAGGAGATAGGCGCGGATGCCATCGCCCACGGGTCTACCGGAGCAGGCAACGACCAGGTCCGTTTCGACATGACCTTCCTTGTGATGGCTCCTGGAATCGAGATCATCACCCTGACCAGGGACATGGCCCTGACCCGCCAGTTCGAGGTCGATTACCTCAATGAGCATGGTTTCAAAGCTGATTTCAAGAAGCTGAAATATTCCTATAATGTAGGCCTCTGGGGAACTTCCATCTGTGGCGGCGAGATTCTGGACTCGAAGCAGGGACTTCCGGAAAGCGCTTATCTCAAGCAGATTACAAAGGAAGGCTCCGAAATCATCGAGATCGGTTTCGAGAAAGGCGAGATTGTCTCCGTCAACGGAGAGGAGTTCACCGACAAAGTGGCCGCGATCCAGAAGGTAGAGTCGATAGCGGCTCCCTACGGGATTGGCAGGGATATGCACGTGGGGGACACCATCATCGGAATCAAAGGGCGCGTGGGCTTCGAGGCGGCCGCTCCGATGCTGATCATGGCGGCTCACAAGTTCCTCGAGAAGTTCACCCTGAGCAAGTGGCAGCAGTACTGGAAAGACCAGGTGGCCAACTGGTACGGGATGTTCCTTCATGAGAGCCAGTACCTTGAGCCTGTGATGAGGGACATTGAGGCCATGTTGACCGAAAGCCAGAGGAATGTGACCGGCAAAGTCACCATGGAGCTGCGGCCGTGGTCATTCTCGACAGTTGGCGTGGACTCTCCTTGCGACCTGGTGAAGACCAAGTTCGGGGAATATGGCGAGATGCAGAAAGGCTGGACCAGTGAGGATGCCAAGGGCTTCATCAAGGTCAGCTCGACGCCTTTGAGAGTCTATTACACGGCTCATAAGGATGAGGGTGATAAACTTGAAAAGGAATTGTAGATGACTTTCGACGGAAAAATAAAAGTAGGGATCATCGGGGCCGCCGGCTACACTGCCGGTGAGCTTCTGAGGATCCTCGTGAACCATCCTTTCGCGGAGGTTGTCTTCGCTCAGAGCGGAAGCCATGCGGGTGAGCCTGTCTGGGCCGCGCATGCGGACCTGCTCGGTGAGACGAAGTTGCGGTTTTCTCCGGTCCCTGAGCTTGTCGAAGGGCCGGCACATCCCGACGTGCTGTTCCTATGCTCCGGACACGGGAAGGCGAAGCCTTTTGTGGCGTCGTTGCCGGAGAGTTACAAGGGAGCTATCATAGATCTGGGCAATGACTATCGCCTCGCAGCTGACGCTGAGGACTTCGTCTATGGCCTCCCCGAGGCTTTCAAGGCTAAGATCAAGAATGCCAAGCATATAGCTAATCCGGGATGCTTCGCCACCTCAATCCAGCTGGCACTGCTTCCGATGGCCTCGTTGGACAGGCTCCCCGAGATCCATGTCACTGGCATCACCGGGTCTACAGGAGCCGGGCAGGCTCCTTCGGAGACAACCCATTTCAGCTGGCGTACGGATAACCTTTCAATCTACAAGGCATTTACCCACCAGCATCTGGGAGAAGTGAACGAGACCTTGAAGACTCTCGCTCCGTCATATTCAGGTGAGATGAATTTCGTTCCGGTGCGGGGAGACTTCGCGAGGGGAATCCTTTCCTCGGTCTATTTCGACTGCGACCTTCCCGAAGAGGCCGCCGTCCAGATCTACAAAGACTATTACAAGGATGAGCCCTTTGTCCATGTGATAGACACCAATCCGGATCTGAAGATGGTCGTGAACACCAACAAATGCGTCCTGAATGTCCGGAAACATGGGCGGAAACTGCACGTTATCAGCGTGATAGATAATTTGATCAAGGGTGCTTCCGGCCAGGCCGTACAGAATATGAACCTGATTTTCGGTCTTCCGGAAGACACCGGACTCCACCTTAAAGCCACAAGATTCTGATTATGGAACTTTTTGATGTATATAGTTTTTTCGATGTGACGCCGGTAAAGGCGAAAGGCACGAGGATTTGGGACGATAAGGGAACAGAGTATCTGGACCTTTATGGCGGTCACGCTGTCATTTCAGTCGGGCATTGCCATCCGAGATATGTGACCGCCGTGACTGACCAGCTCGGCAAGATCGGCTTTTATTCGAACAGTGTCCGCAATCCTCTCCAGGAGGAGCTGGCGGAAAAGCTGGGAGAGCTTTCCGGTTATCCCGATTATTCTTTGTTCCTCTGCAATTCCGGCGCTGAGGCCAACGAGAATGCCCTGAAGCTTGCCTCTTTCCACACAGGCGAGCGCCGTGTCATCGCCTTCAAGGGCGCCTTCCACGGTCGTACCTCCGGAGCGGTCGCTGTGACAGACAACCCCAAGATAAGGGCTCCGTTCAACAGCTGGCATGAGGTCACCTTTGTCCCGATGAATGATATCGCGGCTGTCCGTGAGGAACTGTCCAAGGGGGACATCGCCGGAGTGATCATAGAAGGTATCCAAGGAGTCGGCGGAATCATTATTCCCGATGACAATTTCATGCGGGAGCTTCGTCAGGCGACTCTGGAAGCGGGAGTACCGCTGATCCTGGACGAGGTCCAGAGCGGTTGTGGCCGTTCCGGCAAGTTTTTCGCCCACCAGTGGGCCGGGATACGTCCTGATCTCATCACGATGGCTAAAGGCATGGCCGGAGGTTTCCCGATCGGAGCCGTGCTGATCTCACCGGATTTCGAGCCTGTCAAAGGGATGCTCGGAACCACTTTCGGCGGCAATCATCTCGCCATGGCCGCGGCGATCGCGGTGGCGGACATCATCAAGGACGAGAATCTTGTCCAGAACGCCTACGAAGTCGGTGAATACCTCAAATCACGCCTGCTATCGTTGGCATCCGAAGCGCCATCGACTCCCGGCGGCGGCAATGCGCCTGGGCGGACATTTACCCGGATAGGGCGCGAAGCGCAGGGAGCCCAGGCGCCCTTTGCCGACGACGGGAAAACGATAGAGATAAAAGAGGTCCGGGGGCGGGGCCTGATGATCGGAGTGGAGTTTAGCGGACCGATCGCGGAGCTGAGACGGAAGCTGCTGTTTGACAAGCATATATTCACAGGCGTGTCGGGCAAGAACATGATCCGTCTCCTCGCGCCCCTCACACTCACCAAAGACGACGTGGACATATTCATAAAAGCATTGGAGGAAGTCTTATGAAATCATTCTTTCATGTGAGCGACATCGGTGACCTGGCAGCTGCTCTTCAGGAAGCCAAGCAGGTCAAAGCCAATCCCTTCGCGTGGAAGGAGCTTGGCCAGGACAAGACAATCATTCTGATATTTTTCAACAGCAGCTTGAGGACCCGTCTTTCAAGCCAGAAAGCGGCCCTGAATCTTGGCATGAACCCCATTGTGTTGAACGTCGGGGCGGACAGCTGGAAGCTTGAGACCCAGCTCGGAGTCGTGATGGACGGGGACAAGAGCGAGCATCTGCGGGAAGCGATCCCCGTGATAGGCAGCTATTGCGACATCATCGGAGTCCGTTCGTTCGCGGGACTCTCCGATAGGGAGTTTGATTATGCGGAAACTATTTTGAGTCAGTTTATTGAATATTCAGGGAAACCTGTGATCTCCCTCGAATCGGCGACCGTGCATCCCTGCCAGGCATTCGCCGACCTTATCACGATCGAGGAATACAAGACGAAAGCTCGGCCTAAGGTTGTCATGACATGGGCCCCGCATCCCAGGGCTCTTCCCCAGGCCGTTCCAAACTCGTTCGCCGAGTGGATGAACGCCGCTGATGTTGACTTCGTTATCACCCATCCGGAAGGTTATGAGCTTGATCCCCGTTTCGTCGGAAACGCCAAGGTCGAGTACGACCAGATGAAAGCCCTTGAGGGAGCCGACTTTGTCTATGCGAAAAACTGGAGCTGCCCGGGCGTGACGAATCCCGCCGATTACGGGAAGATTCTCAGCAAGGACATGGGCTGGGTCGTGGATGAGCGGCACATGGCTGTCACCAATAACGCTTATTTCATGCACTGCCTGCCCGTACGGAGGAATATGATCGTATCTGACGGAGTTATCGACTCGCCGAGGAGCATAGTTATCCCTGAGGCCGCCAACCGCGTGGTTTCGGCCCAAGTGGTCATGAAAAGGATGCTGGAGGATTTGAAATGATCAAGGAAAGTCTGAATATAATCAAAGTCGGTGGAGCGGTTGTTGAGGACGAGCTGTCTCTCTCGGGGCTCCTAATGTCTTTCTCAAGCCTCTCCGGGAAGAAGATTCTCGTCCATGGAGGCGGCAAAATCGCCACTGAAATGGCCGATAAGCTCGGTGTGGAGACCCAGATGATAGACGGAAGGAGGATCACGAGCGCTGAGATGCTCAAAGTCGTCACCATGGTTTATGGCGGGCTTGTCAACAAGAACCTGGTCGCCAGGCTCCAGGCTCTCGGGGTTAACGCCCTTGGTCTCACCGGAGCGGACATGAACGTCATCATGAGCGTCAAACGTCCGGTCGAGCTGGTGAATTTTGGCTTTGTCGGTGATGTGAAGTATGTGAATACCAGGGCTTTGGTTTCTCTCCTTGAGGCCGGTGCCGTGCCGGTTCTGGCTCCTCTGACCCACGACAAAGAGGGTTCCATGCTGAACACCAATGCCGACACGATAGCCTCGTCTGTGGCCCGTGCCTTGGCTGAAAAATATTCAGTCACCCTGACATTCTGCTCTTCCATACCAGGAGTGCTGAGGGACCTTTCGGATCCGTCCTCTTTGATTAAGACTATCGCCAAGAAGGACTTTGAGCCCATGGTGGCTGACGGGACCATCTCTGAGGGAATGATCCCCAAACTCCAGAACGCTTTCGACGCGATCAATGACGGAGTCTCCAAGGTGGTCATAACCTCTCCCACAAATCTTTCAGGCGGGACGACGATCCTCGCCGACCCGGAGACCGACGACTAAATGTCATTCTGAACGAAGTGAAGAATCTATGGACACCGTTGACCTCCTTCAAAACCTGATCCACATCCCTTCTTTCAGCAGGGAAGAGGGTTCCTCATGTGACTATCTTGAGAAGTGGCTCGCTGACAATGGCTTCCGGGATATTCACAGGATCGGGAACAACCTTTGGATGGAATCCGAGGCTCCTTCCTGGAAGCCGACCATACTCCTTAACGCCCACATAGACACGGTTAAGCCAAACCATGGCTACACCCGGGACCCGTTTTCCCCGCAGATCGAAGACGGGAAACTCTATGGTCTCGGCAGCAATGATGACGGGGGATCCCTTGTCGCCTTGCTTGAGGCATATTCGGAACTGATAAAGAAGCCGCAGCCGTACAGGCTGGTGTATTCAGCCACCGCCGAGGAGGAAGTCTGCGGCAAGGGTGGTTTCGATTTGTTCCTCTCCGAGGTCGGGAAGATAGATTTCGGGGTGATAGGGGAGCCCACGGGAATGAATATGGCCGTGGCGGAGAAAGGATTGATGGTGCTGGATTGTGTGGCCCGGGGGAAAAGCGGTCATGCCGCAAGGGAAGAGGGTGTGAATGCCATTTATGAAGCGTTGACGGACATCGATTGGTTCCGTCACTTCCGCTTCCCGAGGGTCTCTGAATATCTTGGCCCGGTCAAGATGAGCGTCACGATGATCGCGGCTGGGACGCAGCATAATGTCGTTCCGGACGAGTGCCGGTTTGTCGTGGATGTGCGTCCTAACGGGATGTATTCCAACCCGGAGCTGCTTGGCCTGATCAAGGATGCGGTCAAATGCGAGGTCAAGGAGCGCTCGACCAGAATCGGGAGCTCGCATCTGCCAACAAGTCATCCGGTCGTGGTCAGGGGGCTTTCCTTGGGACTTCAGCCGTTCGGATCCCCGACCACGAGCAACCAGGCTCTTTGCCCTTTCCCGACCTTGAAGATCGGCCCTGGCGACTCGGCCCGCTCCCATGGCCCGGACGAGTACATCGGCCTGGATGAGATCTCCTCCGCGGTCGGTATTTATGTCAAATTGCTTGATCAACTGGAAATATAATATGGCGAACAAATTATGGGATAAAGGGTACGACGAGGATGCCCGGATTGATGCTTTCACGGTGGGAAAAGACCGGGAACTTGACCTGGAACTGGCCCCGTACGACATCCTCGGGACCATGGCCCACATCACAATGCTCGAGAGCGTAGGTCTCCTTCCAAAGGCGGATCTGGAGCTCCTGCTTCCGGAGCTTAAGGCTTTATATTCAGAAGCTTCCGAAGGGAGGTTCGAGATTGAGCCTGATGTTGAAGATGTTCATTCCCAAGTTGAGCTGATGCTCACCCGAAAGCTTGGGGACATCGGTAAGAAGGTGCACACAGGGCGCTCCCGTAACGACCAGGTCCTCGTGGATCTGAAGTTGTATGCCCGAGCGAGGATCGAGCGCACCGTCGCTAAGGTTGACAGCCTGTTCCGCACCCTGCAAAGCGCCAGCGACAAGTACAAGGATGTCCTTATCCCAGGATATACCCATCTGCAGGTCGCTATGCCATCATCGTTCGGCCTCTGGTTCGGCGCTTACGCCGAGAGCCTGACAGGCGACATGACCATGCTCAAGGCGGCTTGGGACATAGTCAACCGTAATCCTTTAGGCTCCGCTGCCGGATACGGCTCGTCCGCTCCTTTGAACAGGACTTTGACCACGAAACTTCTTGGTTTTGATGACCTTGACTATAATTCCGTCTACGCCCAGATGACCAGGGGAAAGATGGAACGTGCGGTTGCGTTCGCATATTCATCCGTCGCCGAGACTGTCGGCCGTCTCGCGTTCGACGGCTGCCTGTATTCAAGCCAAAACTTTGGTTTCGTGAAACTTCCGGACGCGTTGACTACCGGTTCCAGTATCATGCCCCACAAGAAGAATCCGGACGTTTTCGAGTTGGTCCGCGCCCGTTGCAACAAGATCTGCGGCGCTCTGAACGATATCCGCCTCATCACGGGGAACCTTCCTTCGGGCTATTTCCGCGACATGCAGATTCTCAAAGAGGTGTTCTTCCCGATCTTCGACGAGATGGACTCCTGCCTCGACATCGTGGAATACGCGGTCAAGGGGATGGAGGTCAAGACGGACGTGATGTCAGATCCCAAATACAAGCTGGCGTTCAGTGTGGAGAAGGTCAATGACCTTGTGGGTGAGGGAGTTCCGTTCCGGGACGCCTATCGTCAGGTGGCCGCCTCGATCGCTGATGGCTCTTTCGAATATTCCGGCAACTTGAACCACACCCACGAGGGCTCTATCGGCAATCTCTGCAATGATCGCGTCGCCGCCCGCATGGACCGAATCCTCTTAAGTTTCGATTTTGACTCAGTCACCGCCGCCATCGACACGTTGCTGTCCTGACAATCTTTTTTTTCATAATCCTGCGAAATTCAGTAAATTCGCAGGATTTTTTTAGGAATATGCAGGAAATTAGGAATATAGCGCTCATCGCGCATGTCGACCACGGCAAGACGACGCTCGTGGACAGGATGATCTACCAGGCAAACCTGGTGCGTCAGCCGGAGAACCTCGGACAACTCATCCTCGACAACAATGACATCGAGAGGGAAAGAGGTATAACCATTCTCGCCAAGAATGTGTCCGTCACGTATAAAGGCGTTAAAATCAATATTATAGACACTCCAGGCCATAGCGATTTCGGAGGAGAGGTCGAAAGGGTTCTGAATATGGCGGACGGTGTGCTGCTTCTTGTCGACGCGTTCGAAGGCTGCATGCCCCAGACACGTTTCGTTCTCCATAAAGCCCTCCAGCTCGGAAAGAAGCCGATAGTTGTGGTCAACAAGGTGGACAAGCCCAATTGCCGTCCGGACGAGGTTCAGGAGGAGGTCTTCGACTTGATGTGCGCCCTTGACGCTGATGACGACCAGCTCGATTTCAAGACCATATTCGGAAGCGCTAAGCAGGGCTGGATGTCGGAGGATTGGAGAACTCCCACTTCGGACATCACTCCTCTGCTGGACGCTATCCTTGAGGTGGTTCCGGCTCCCAAAATGGTTGAGGGGACCGTCCAGATGCAGGTCACTTCCCTTGAGTATTCCCCCTATGTCGGCAGGATCGCCGTCGGTAAGGTCACGAGGGGAGTCCTCCACACCGGGGAGCAGGTGAGCCTTTGCAAGAGGTATGATATTGTTGAGAAGCATAAAGTCAAGCAGCTGATGGTCTTCGACGGTCTTGGCAAGTCCAATGTCGAGGAGGTCCGTTGCGGAGACATTTGCGCGGTGGTTGGAATCGACGGCTTCGAGATCGGTGACACTATCGCCGACTTGAACGCTCCCGAGGCCCTGCCTCCGATCTCCATCGACGAGCCCACGATGAGCATGCTCTTCACGATCAATAACTCCCCGTTCTTCGGTAAAGACGGGAAGTTCGTGACTTCCAGGCACATAAAGGAGCGCCTGGACAAAGAGCTTGAGAAGAATCTGGCTCTTAAAGTCAAACCTGGTCTCAACGCCGATTCCTTTATTGTGTACGGCCGCGGAGTCCTTCATCTCTCGGTTCTGATCGAGGAGATGCGCCGCGAAGGGTTCGAGCTTCAGGTCGGCCAGCCCAAGGTCCTCGACAAGACCATCAACGGGCAGCGCTGCGAGCCTATTGAGGATCTTTCCATTGAGGTCCCTGAGAATTTCGTCGGGACGGCAATTGAGCTCGCGACCCGTCGCAAGGGCGCGCTTATCCACATGGAACCCCGCGGGGACCGCACTCTGTTGCAGTTCGATATTCCCACAAGGGGCTTGATGGGGCTCAGGAGCAATCTGCTGACCGCCACCCAGGGTGAGGCCATCATGGCGCACCGCTATAAAGAGTACCAACCTTTCAAGGGTGAGATCGACAACAGGACGAATGGTTCCCTGGTCTCTCTGGAGACGGGTGACGCGATAGCCTATTCGATGAACAAGCTTCTGGACAGGGGCAAGTTCTTCGTGGAGCCTGGTGAGGAAATATATTGCGGAGAGGTCGTTGGTGAGCATACCCGCGAGCGTGATCTCAACATCAACATCTGCAAGACCAAGAAACTCACGAATGTCCGTGCCGCGGGTTCGGATGAGAAGATAATCCTCCCTCCGGCCATAAAGATGTCCCTGGAGGAGATGCTGGAATACATCCGCGAGGATGAGCTGGTGGAGGTTACACCCCATCACATGAGGATACGCAAGATACTTCTCGACCCCATGGACCGTAAGCGCGCGGGCAATGGTGGAGACGAAGAATAGAAAACTATTCCGAAAAGTTTTTATTAAGGAAAATTTTTTATACCTTTGCAACCCTTAATCTGTTTGGCGAAGCGATGAAAGAGAATTTTATAGTTCCTCTGAACGGGTTGACGCAAGGGAAGACAGAGTTCTTCCGGAGCGTTGGGAAAGAGTTCTTTGAGAGTTTTGAGAATTCAGAGATTCTGGCCGCGGGGCTGGATGTCAAAATCGTTGTCGAGAAGTCAGGCCGTTTTATAGGCGTTGACTGTGAGATAGATGGAGATGTCACAGTGACTTGCGACAGGTGTCTTGGAGATTTGCGCGTCCCGGTTTCCACCGGATTCTCCTTAAGTGTCAAGTTCGGGGATCCGGACTCGGCCGGAGAAGCGGAGGGTGAGAGGGAGGTCGTGGTTCTTCCGTTCACCGACACTGATCTTGACCTCAGCCAGACTGTGTACGACTACATCTGCCTGTCGTTGCCTGTCCAGAGGGTTCATGAGGAAGGGGAGTGCGATCCCGAGACTGTGAGATTTCTGAGTTCTGAAACTGAAGAAGAACTTTCGGGGAAGGATTCTTCCACTCCGTTCGCGGGGCTCAAGGACCTTCTTGGAAAGATTGAGTAAATTAAAAGATTATAAATTATGGCACATCCGAAACACAAAGTCTCGAAAGCGAGAAGAGACAAGAGAAGGACTCATGACTTCGCGAAGGTTCCGACTCTGGCCACTTGCCCTAACTGCGGCGCCACTGTGATGTATCATCACGTTTGCCCTGAGTGCGGCTACTACAGAGGTCGTCAGATCATCGAGAAGAGCGTCGAGTAAGTTCTTCAGAAGATAGCTGGTCCCTTAGTTCAACGGATAGAACGGAGGTTTCCTAAACCTTAAATAGTGGTTCGATTCCACTAGGGACTACGAAAAGAGCATCGCGAAAGCGATGCTCTTTTCGTAGTCCCTACAGGCAAGGTCTAGTTAAGGTCTTGGTCGGCCAAGAATGAGGGAGACCTCTTCACGTGTGAGACCGAAGGATCTGGAAAGCTGGGGCACCGTGGTTTTGACGGTCCTGAATAGATAGGGGATCAGACGGATTTTCCGGTCTATTGAGATTTGGTCAATGGGAGAGGAGAACCATCGCTGGCTAGTCTCCTCGGCAATCTTCAGGAACTCATTGTCTGTCAGCATGTGGCGTGGAGCCTCGACAAGCTTGCGCCTCATCTCAGCCAAATTTTGGCCACCGATTGTTTTCAGGAAATACGCCTGGTCATGCTCGAAGGCCTGCTCCAGGTATTCGAAGTCGCAGATGCTTTTGGGAATTAGCCTCCCATTATCATCCACAAGCCATCGGACATCAGACAATTTGTCACCAGTGTGCATAACCTCCCGTTTCATTTCTTTACTCATCGAAGCGACAGGACATCCGGTCGGCGGTAGGCCGGAAAACATCGCTTTATATCCCGACCATGGATATTCATCAACATTACATCCATTGTCCAGAGCATTTCTTGGCACATAAGCCAACGCGTTACGGGTGTACCAGTCACTATCCAGAAGTAAAGCCTTGACATCAACCGTTCTCATGATTCCGGTTCTCCCATATTTTCTGCTGAACCACATGGAATACATCCTTTTGATCTCCTCGCTGAAAGCGTCAGCATCCTCTTGGCAGATGGCAAGGATCGCGACATGACTGTGATTCGACACAACCGCATAGATGATGACTATCACGTTCTTCCTTCTGGCACAGACACTTATGATCTTTACCATGGCGTCGTAGTCCTCGTCGTCCCGGCACAGGACAACGGTTTTCTGCCCTTCCATGCTCACATGATATGGCTGGGCATACCTGACGCTGCCGTCAGGCATCTGTCTAAGAACAGTCCGGTTCATGTTCAGCTTTTTGTCTTTGGAGGCATTACGCCAGGACCGAATGTCATGATTTTACCGCCTTCTTTTTTGAAAGCCGCGCTCGCATCCTGAAAAGCCTTGTACAGATTGCCCGACTCCCTGTCAAGCCAACGGATCATTTCTTTCCTGTTGACACTGAGTGCAAGGTCGGCGATGGAGAGCACCCTGATCATGGCCAGTACAGCCTGCTCGTTGCCTCCCCATAACTTAGTGGCCATGGACATCATGGTCTGGATCAGCACGTTGTTGACTTCCTCGGGTTTTTTCAAAGGGTCGACATCTGTCTTGAAAATGATGTCACCATTTCCGTAACGGAGAACTTCAAGAATCTTTTTCATAATCCAAGTCGTTAATTGTTTCAGCTAAGATACACTTTTCCGTGCGGAAAATGGCAAAAACACATGTCATTTTTCCCATCTTTCGGGCAAGGTCTATTTTTATGGGTGGGGACCTTGCCCGGAGAATCGGCAATTGACACGGCTGTAAGGCCCATCAGCTAGGCAAGGTCCCAAGCTTAAAAGTAGACCTTGCCTATGAATGTTGGATTATCCTTGAAAAAGAGTAATTTTGTAATACACTGAACTAACACCGCTGATAATCATGAAAAAGACTCTGATCCTGACTATCCTGTTCTGCGCCATAATGCCGCTAGCGGGAGCTAAAACAGGAAGTAACGATCTGACTCCTGTCAGGAATTATTACAAAATGCTTGACAGCCTCAGGACCGGATGGAATTCCTGGGACACTCGCAGCATGTTCACACAGCTTTACCTTCCGGAGGCGTTCTCCGTGAAACTGGCGCTGGTTGATGCCAGCGGGGAAGTGGCTGATGACCTTAGGGCCGGAAATCCACGGAAAGATGCGGCCTACGTTCATCCATACGACCATGTGATAGATAATTCATATTCAGAAGTAGATGCCACTTGGCACGGGGTCTCCGTCAAGCTGCGGTCCACTTCAGAGGGCGATAGGCTTGTCATGCTCGTCACTCCGACCGGGGAGAACACTGACCAGAAAGGAATGATCAGGATCAAGCCTGAATATGCCTGGCCTCATGCCAACACTATCACGGGACGGGACAAACTGACACTTGACGAGAAGTCTTCCTTCCGCTTTGAGACCAGGGACAATCATGTCAGCATGTATGGCGGGATTATAGGTGAAGGCCTCTGTTTCAAGGATGGAAGCTATTTATGCGAGGCAGGAAGCCCTATCCTTATCTACACAGGAGAGCCCCTCTCTGTGTCTGAGGCGGAGAAGATGCTTACTGAGAAGAAAAGAGTCTTCGAGGAGGATGTCTGCGCCGCTTATGGCCAGAACAAGGAACTCTACCGGGCCATTCACAGTATCTTGAGCTGGGACACGATTTACGATCCTGGAGACGATATCGTGGTCACTCCTGTGAGCCGGAACTGGAACCTTCGCTGGAGCATTGTCCAGGATTATGGTGGATATGTCCTTTTCGACTGGGACACTTACTTCGCGTCGTTCATGTTCTCCAAAGTCAGCCGCGAGCTCGCCTACAGCAATGTCGTGGAACTGACCAAGTCCGTGGACCAGTGCGGTTTCGTACCCAAGTCACGCAGCGACCACAACAGCTTGACATCCGACTGCTCCCAGCCCCCGGTCGGGTCAATGGCTGTTTGGAATATTTACAGTCAATTCAAAGAAAAATGGCTCCTGGAACTGTTGTACCCGAGATTGCTGACCTGGAACAGATGGTGGCCGGAAGCCAGGCAGACTGACGGGTTACTTTGCTGGGGAAGCGATCTCAAGCGCATCCGTCTCGGCGAGCGCGGCACCGGCAGCACCAACCACGCTATCCTTGAGAGTGGTCTTGACAATTCATCAATGTACGATGGGGTGAAGATCAATCCCGAGACCGGCCAGCTGAACCTCCAGGATGTCGGCCTGACCTCTATGTATGTGATGGACTGCGAGCACCTCGCCCTCATAGCCAATGAATTAGGCTATCGTAAGGATGCCAAGGAATTGCGGAAAAGGGCTGAATTCTTCCGCAAGAATATCCAACGTTTCTGGTGTGAGGAGGACGGCATGTTCTACAACATCAACACCGAGACCGGAGAATTCAACCGCCGTACCTCGGCCACGAATTTCTATGTGATGCTCGCTGGGGCGGCGACCAAGGAACAGTCCAGACGAATCGTTGAGGAGCATCTGCTGAACGAGAATGAGTTCTGGGGAGAGTGGGTTATCCCTATGAGTCCCAGGAATGATCCGGCTTTCCAGCAGCAGGATTATTGGCGGGGACGTATCTGGGGCCCCACAAACTTCCTGGTTTATCTTGGTTTGAGGAATTATCCCGATGAGTCTGTGCGCAAGGCTTTCATCGACAAGTCCGTTAGGCTGATGCTGAAGGGCTGGGACGAGAAAGGTTATATTTACGAGAACTGGAACGCTATAACCGGTGATGGAGGTGACCGCAGCAGTTGCGACACCTTCTACCATTGGGGAGCCTTGCTTGGATTTATGGCCTTGCTGGATTCTTGAATATATGAAGATCATCGTAGCGCCTGATTCTTTCAAGGAGTGTTTGGATGCGGGAGAGGTCGCATCCGCCATCTCTGAAGGAATATTTTCCGTTTCACCTGATGCTGAGGTCCGCCTGGTTCCTCTTTCCGACGGGAGAAGGGATGACTGAAATCCTGACGGAATCTCTTGGCGGTAAATTGGTTCCAGTAGAGGTTACAGGGCCGATGGGGGAGATCGTCGAGGCTCGGTTCGGGAGAGTTGGGAAGACGGCGATCCTGGATGTCGCGTCGGCTTGCGGATTGAATCTTGTACCAAAGGAAAGGAGAAATCCTCTTATCGCCACCAGCAAGGGAGTCGGCGAGCTGATTGTCGCGGCTATAAATAGCGGATGTGAAGAACTGCTAATCGGGCTCGGCGGCTCCGCCACTTGCGATGGGGGAGAAGGCATGATGACTGTGCCCGGTCTTAGGAATATCGCCCTCGGAGTCAAGATAAAGGCCCTTTGCGACGTGGATAATCCTTTCCTCGGGATCAGAGGGGCCGCGAGAGTCTTCGCCCCGCAGAAAGGCGCTGATTCCCAGATGGTTGATGACCTTGAAACCAGGATGGAGATCCAAGCCGCGAGAATATTGTCCCAGACTGGCGTAGATGTCTCGATGATGCACGGTGCCGGCGCCGCAGGTGGCCTTGGCGGAGCGCTTCATGCCTACCTTGGCGCGGAGTTGGTTCCTGGGATAGAGACCGTGCTTGATATTCTCGGATTCGATAAGGAAATAGTTGACGCTGACCTTATTATAACTGGCGAAGGAGCTTCGGACCTCCAGACTCTATCCGGCAAGGTCCCTATGGGGGTTCTTAGAAGAAGCTCGGGAATCCCTGTCATTCTTGTTTCCGGCCGGGTCAAAGACCATGATAGTATTCTCGCCGCAGGCTTCGCCGCCGCAATTCAGATCACTCCGGATGGCATCCCCACCTCCGAAGCCATCAAGCCCTACATCGCCCGCGAAAACCTTCGTCTCGCTGCCGGAAGGTTGATTGTTCCAATTATGGGTTAGTAACCCTTCAATAGACTCTTTAGGTCAATGTACATCAAGACAGTCTCATCCTCCGGCTCTGGTTGGACAAGATACTTGAAATCACATTTTTGATAAAAACCCGCAGCTGAACGATAGGCATCGACAGTGATAAAGCGGCAACCGGAGATTCGGTTTGAGGTGAATCGAGCTTCAATGAAATTAATGATCTTGGTTCCTATGTCAAGCCCTTTCATATCTGTGCTGACCGCAAGACGACCTATTTTTAGCGCGGGGTATGAAGAACGACGTTTGGCATTAGGAATTTTGCGGGAGAGATTGTTCCAAACAGTGGTGTCGACGAATTCACGATCAACTTTGTCGTTGAGGAGACTGAAGTATGCGATGATTTGGCGACTGTCTTTCTCTTCAACGACATATGTTACCGCAAGAAGTTCTTGGTCGAAAAAGGTGGCGTTTGGAGTCCCAGTACTGGTCTCAACCAAGAATCCGTTTAAATCAGCATCTCCGCAATCAAACGGTTTCTGGGTGTCGATTCCCGGAAGGAATCTTCTCAATTGAATATTCATAGCAGATCAGCGGCACACCAGCTGAGAACTTCTTCATAGTTACGGAATATTTCCTCCTGTTTCTCTTCGGAAAGGGGAATAACATTATGCGCCGCCATTTCGAAGCGGTAAGCATCTTCGTCGTAAAGGACGGGTGTTTCTTTGATGGGCTTTGCCATAGTTTAGTTTACTTTAATAAAACAAAATGTATAAGATCTCTTTCGCGAATATAGCAATTATCTCTCAATTCGCTGTGGTTAATGTGAGATTATTGCTAATACAGCGAAATAGTTTTACTATCTTTGAGAGAATCACAGTTGCAACAACCATTATGAAAAAGCTTATCATTGCCGCTGGCTTCACCGCCGCTGTCCAGGTCACTCCGGATGGCATCCCCACTTCCGAAGCCATCAAGCCCGAAATCGCCAAAACAAATCTCCGCCTCGCCGCCGCCCGACGACTGCTGTAGTGTTGTCGCGGCGGCAAGAACCGCCCTGCGCTCCTGCGGCAAAAGGCGCCTGGGCTCCCTACGCTTCGCGCCCTATCCGGGTAAATGTCCGCCCAGGCACATTGCCGCTGGAGCCTTCGCCTGTCACCCTGAGCGCACCCTTGTCATCCTGAGCGAAGCGAAGGATCTGTTTAGATGAAGGGAAAAGCTCAAATGATTTGATAAATATAGAATAATAATTATATTTGTTTGTCGCCAAGTGCGGCAAGACATATTAGCGAAAGTGTTTTCGTGTCCTTTCTGGGAAATTAGCAGTTTCAAAAGAAAGAGGGATTACGGATTTACTTTCCACTTGTGCTTTGATTATGTCGTACTCTCTATTTCTCAGGAGAGGTTACTCCATATCAGGCCTGGTGTGGAGTATCAACGTAGTTTATTTCTTTCAAGGTTCTGCTAAACCTCCCGGAAAATAAACGAAACGGGCTCCACACTTTTGTTTTGTTTAACAGCAACTCATCATGGGGCCGGGTGATTCAATTACATCTGAATGGCTCTGATTGATGTTGTCAAGTGGGAGGTTAACCAAAGAGAGTTTTGCTACAAATTTCCATCTGAAGATTTGCGAGTTGGTTCGCAGTTGGTAGTGAACACTGCACAAACAGCTCTCTTCGTAAAAGGCGGGAAAATATGTGACGAATTCTTGCCAGGAACATATACCCTTAAATCGGAGAATCTCCCAATATTAAACAAACTGATAAATATACCATTCGGAGGAGATTCCCCATTTCAATCTGAAGTCTGGTTTGTTAACCAGATCACAAGGATGGACATGAAGTGGGGAACTCCGCAGCCCATCCAATTGGAAGATCCAAAGTATAGTATTATTGTTCCAGTCAGGGCATTCGGGCAATATGGCATTAAAGTGAGTGAGCCGCGAAAATTTCTTGAGACCCTAATCGGTAACATGACCTATTTTACGGCAGATTCAATTGATAGCTACTTCAAGGGTAAGCTTATCGCCAATCTCAGTTCGACCATAGCTAAGAAAATAGTTAAAGACCAGATTTCCGTGCTGGACATTAACATGTACCTTGTGGACATCTCTGAATTTTGCAACGAAGAGATTAATAAGACTTTTGCCAAATATGGTATTTCGTTGGTAGAGTTCTCTATTATGTCCATAAATGTACCCCAGGATGATCCAAGTTTCTTGAAGCTGAAAGAGGCGAAAGCTACCCTTGCTAGGTTGAATATTGCTGGCCGTGATGTTTACCAGATGGAAAGAAGTTTTGATGTTTTGGAGAAAGCGGCTGAGAATACTGGTGCAGGAGCGCAAGTAATGGGGCTTGGTGTGGGCATGGGAATAGGTGGAGTACTGGGGGGCATTGCGCAGCAGAATATGAACACGAATCCTGTCTCTCAAGTTCCCCCGCCAGTCCCTCAAGAGCCTACTTATTATGTTTATGTCAATGGTCAACAAATTGGTGGGCAGACGGCAGCGACAATATTGCAGATGAAAGCCCAAGGACAAATAAATGACGAAACACTTGTCTGGACAGCAGGTATGACCAACTGGACTGCGATAAAAAATGTACCGGCTTTGGCATTGCCCATTCCTCCACCTGTACCACCTACACCTCCTCAAATCTAATTTGACATGAAACAGACTACAGTCATTATTACAATCATTCTGCTTGCCATTAATCTCTTGTTTGGTTTGTTGCTCTCAGCATTCAAACCATTCAACGTTGGATTTACAAGCATTGTTATCCTTCTTACAGGGACGCTGGTGTATCTCCTTCAGATCATAAGATTGAAGGATGCTTTCGCCATATCGCTGTCTTTCATCTTCACCACTTTGGGGTTAATCCAATACATACTCGGGCTAATATCATCCCAGCGTATTCAGGATAATGGTTATGTCATAGTTACGATAGTGATGCTGCTTTTTGAAGTCATCGTTTTGTTAATATGTAATATAACGTCTAAATCTATTAAAGAATAAAGGAATGGAACCCAAGTTTAAAGTAGGAGAGATTGTTTATTTGTCTCCAGATAAAGATACCGAATACGAGGTAGTCGAGATCCTTGAACATAATGTTTATCAGCATAAGTACAAACTGAAACAGGAAATAATTATAGAAGCGCTTGAAGACGAAATAGAACTAGTTAAACCAATAAAAAAAAGTAAGCATGAAACTTTTAATTGATGAACTTGTCGACCCAAAGAACGATGACAGGGGGAAGCGTGATATAATCCCTAGAAAAGAACCTGAGCCAATTGAACCGGGTAAAAAGATTCCTCTAAACGACTGAAAGTAGAAGGGATTAAGTAGTGTCATTACCAACAGGTCAAAAGCCGAATATCTCAAACGGTTTATTTGGCAGGGACATAGTGGCCATGAGATATTATATTTAGTTTAACATCTAAAGCAATCAATGAGATGTCACACAATAGTTTGAATGGAATAGTGGATAAGTGGATTAGGGATGATGAAGATGTCAATGCACGATGGGAGGTACTAGAAACGGAAGACAATCGAGTTGTTGTCTCGGGAAAACTTATTATCACTATTGATGACAGAGCGTATGAAGTATCTGGATCGAGTTGTACGGAAAATGATGATGATAGTATTGGTAGAGCAATTCAAGCAATTAACGACGGGATATTAAAATACCTCAAAAACTAAATTACTATGCCTATTATAACATGTCCAGAGTGTGGAAAGCAATTTTCAAGTTTTGCGGATAATTGTCCTGCCTGTGGTTACCCGACAGAGTTATTAACGTCTCAAATCACAGAAGACGAACAAATGGATTCTACCAAAGTAGTCGGAAACGAGAAAGCATCAAGTATTAAAGAGTCCAAAGTTGGAAATAGCTCTATGAAGATAAAGCAGGAATATGCTATTTGTCCTGGTTGCGGCGCTTTGGGTGAAGTCGGTTCTCGATGCCCTTTTTGTGGGGTAACTATTCGGGTTCCAGAGCAGTTGTCAGAGGTTCGGAAAGCTAAGCTGGTTAAAAAACAGACTATCCCTGCAGAAGAATTTGCGGAGAAAATCTCAAAGTATGGATATGTTGGTGCATTTCAGAAATCTGGCGTTGCAATTGTTAGTATTGGATCATTACACGGTCTTATTAATAGAAACGGAGACCTATTAATACCACTGCAGTATGAAGATATTCAAGTTAAAGAGAATTGGTGTTTTCTTCTTAACGGAGATGATTACAAGATATTTGGTTTAGAGGAAGGTCGCTTTTTCGATTGGTCTGGTTATAAAGACTATGATCAATTTGAGGTCATGGCAGCCGAGGGCGGATATTATATACTGAACACTGGGTTTGAATCTGAACACAAAGAGAATGATAAGTGGCAAAGTGTACTCAATGAGTATTCTCAACATACAGTAAAGACCATATGCTGGGTGGATTTTTATTTTATTAAAGATGGTATAATCCTTTTTAAAGGGAAAGGACATGCCGAACCTTTATATAAGCTTTATCTGATATCAGTTTGTATTTGGTCTGAATTCAATGATAATAAAAAGGACCGATTTTGTAATAGGTCATCACGTGATTATCATTATAGATGTGGACATGGCTATGATGTTTTACGCTATGATGGCAAAAGCATTTATTCTCAAGAAGAGTACAGCTGTGACGGGTATGAGTGGGAAAGATTTGATGGGTCATCATCTGATAATGGTTACGACGGTGAAGATAGGCCGTTTCTTGGAGGGAAATATATTTGTGTGGAAAATAACGAGGATGAGGGGGAATTTTGGGTAACAGTTTATTATAAAGCTAATTATGGTGACATTGAAGAATTTGAAAGCGAAGAGACTGATCTTGGGTTGAGAACGGAAGAATGTGTGGCGTTCATGTGTGTCCGGTAAAAGTTCCGGACAGTTTATATAAAGTTTAACATTTAAAACAAAGTCGGTTCGGTAGAACCATCAAGTTCATTGACAATATTGTAGTTAGGTTTTCCAAAGAGTTTGTCGAGAGGTATTTTCTCTG
>JAGAFU010000029.1 GCA_017627955.1 Bacteroidales bacterium
ACCGGCGCCCACACTTACGGTGGTCACGGTGAGGCCATGGCGGTTTTCGCCTCCCAGGTCAAGATCGACGGCAAGCCTCTTGCCGAGATGGGTCTTTCCGAGGAGCGTTTCGCCGAGATCAAGCACAACACCATCCAGGGTGGAAGCAACATCATCAAACTCCGTGGCCGCAGCTCCTTCCAGAGCCCCGCTTACTGCGCTGTCAAGATGATCGAGGCCGCCATGGGCGGAGAGGTCTTCACCTGGCCTGCCGGCACTTATGTCAACAACGGGAAGTACAAGAATGTCATGATGGCCATGCCGACCGTCATCGACGCCACCGGATGCCACTTCACCAACCCTGAGGGCACCGCTGAGGAAATGGCCGCTCTGGACGCCTCTTACGAGCACCTCTGCAAGATGAGGGATGAGATCATCTCTCTCGGTATCATTCCCGCTGTCGCTGACTGGGCCACCGAGAACCCCAACCTGTAGTGTTTCGGAGACGGATGTCTTCTGAATATCAATAACTTACGTGAAATGCCATCCCTGAAACCAGAGATGGCATTTTGCTTAAATGCTTGAATGCCAATGCTAAAGCGTCTCCTTGTTTTTACTGTGGCGGCAGTTTTCGTCATCTCCTGTGGAACCGCAGGAGATGATGAGGTCAAAACTATCCTGTCCCGCCAGACTGTCCGTTTCACGGAGCCGCCGTCCAGGATTCCCGCCCCATATTCAGTGGATGCCCCGCTGATGGGTAACGGCTTTACGGGAGCGGCCATAGGAGGGGGGCCTGATGAACTGGTTTTCTATCTGGCCCGTAATGACTTCTGGAGATTGAAGTCGGCTCACGATGAGACTTATCCGGCGGTGCTCGGTCATGTCAGGCTGGCTATGCCTGAAATGGAGGGCGCCTCTTACCAAGTCGACCAAAGCCTTTATGATGCCACGACTGTAGGTCACTTCGTAAAAGGCGGCAAGTCGGTCTTGATGGAGACGTACATGCCGGCTACGAGGGATTTGCTGGTGATCAGCCTGAGTGCTGAAGGGAAGGAGCCCGTTGAAGGATCCGTAGCTTTGGAACCTGCTGATACTGAGGTCCCTTTCCCGGGAATCCGGGAAGCGGGGATCACTCCGGACGGAATCAGTTATATCACAAGAGCTTTTGAGGACACCTCTGTCGAGATCCCGACCAAAGCCGCGGCAGCCATGCTTGCCAAGACCGGGACCGATGGCTCTTTCACCCTGCGTCCGGGTAAACCGATGACCATAGTCTGCGCTTTCTCCAGCAATTTCAAGTCCGACGATTGCCTCCAGACCGTCATCGACAATCTCATCACTGTAGGCGGCCTGCGGCAAGCACGGCCCTCATCTTCCTGCTCTTCGCGCCCTATCCGGGTAAATAGTCGCCGAGCGTCGTCTTGCCGCAGGCGTATTAGGGAAGAACATGAGCGGTGGTGGAGGGAATATTGGGAGAAATCCTATGTGTCGATCCCTGATCCGGACATCGAGAGGCAGTACTATGTCTCGCTGTACGGCATGGCCTGCTGCAGCCGTGACCCCGACTTCCCGCCGCCCCTCTTCGGCACATGGATCACCCAGGAACCACCATGGTGGATGGCCGACTACCATCTCAACTACAACTTCATGGCCCCTTTCTACGCGCTGTATTCAGCCAATCGTCTGGAACAGGCCGACACCTACGACGCCCCGATCCTTGCCTCTATCCCGATAGGAGAGTTTTACTCGGATAAAGTCTGTGGGATTCCGGGCGGCATCATGCTGCCGGTCGGGATCGGTCCTCTCGGAATAGAGACCACCCGCTGGTCGGACCGTATGGAACAGCTTCACGGCGAATGGCGCGCGAACGGCAATATTGAGAAAGGCGGTATGTTCTGGGGCCAGAAAAGCAATTCTGCATACGCTGTCGTGAACCTCGCCATGAGGTTTTACCACACATGGGACAAGGAATATGCGGCCAAGGTCTATCCTTTTGTGAAAGGAGTGGCGACTTTCTGGGAAGATTACCTGACCAGGGAGGATGACCGCTATGTGATCTACAATGACGCCATCCACGAGGGCACCGTCGGGACAATGAACCCGATAGCCTCCCTCGGTCTTGTGAGGATGGTTTTTGACACGGCATCGGACATGAGTGAGCTCCTCGGGGTCGATGAGGACAAAAGGAGTGTCTGGCAGGAAAGACGGACCCATTTGGCGGACTTCCCGCTTCAGGAGGATGACGAGCGGATGGTATTCCGTTACACCGAGAAAGGAGTGGCCTGGTGGCCCGACAATACCCTCGGTCTCCAGCATGTCTATCCCGCCGGGCAGGTGGGCCTGGCGAGCGATCCTGATCTTCTTCAAGTGGCATGGAACACGGTTGACGCGATGCGCCGCTGGAATGACTTCAACGGGACCAACAGTTTCTTCCCCGCCGCCGTCAGGGTCGGTTATCCGGCGGACAGCATCTACACGCATTTAAAGGAATATAGCCTCCACACCTATGGGAATGGCTTCCAGAAAGACAATCCCCATGGTGACGAGAATTGGAGCACGGTTCCCAACACCATCAACGAGATGATGTGCATGGGGCATCAAGACATCGTGAGGATCTTCCAGGGCTGGCCGAAGGATAAAGACGCGTCGTTCCATCAGATCCGTGTGGAAGGAGCTTTCCTGGTGTCGGCATCCATCAAAGATGGTGTGGTCGGAGAGGTGACAATAGTGAGCGAGAAGGGAAGACCTCTCACTTTATTAGACCCTTGGACTGGGGAATATATTCATTTAGAGACAGTTCCGGGAGAAACCTATAAGTTTGGCCCAAAGTAGTCCTGTCTCTCAGTTCGCGACAAAATTCCTGATGTAGCAGCCTTGGCGCTCGCCTTTGAGGACCTTGAGTTTGAGGACATGGCGGCCCGGCTCAAGGTCATTGGCCAGAATATGTACCCAAGGAATATGAAGTCCTTGGCTCCAGGGCGTGAAGGTGTCGAGGACGGGATATTCCTTACCATCAATGGTGTAGGATAGTCTGCCGGCGTTCGGACCGCAGGTGCAGTAGAGTCCGATTGCCTTTCCCTCGAACTCGAGAGTCAGAGAACCGCCTTCCTCGCAGACCAGGGTAGGGACGTGGACATATTGCTGCCTGGTTCCGGCTCCGTCGGCCGGTACCCAATCTTCCTCAACACGGAAGCCCTTGGTTTTCAGCGCTGAAGTAGGTGGCAACAATCGGCCGTTCTCGTAACAATCAGCCTCAAGAGGCTTCTTGGGCAGGGAGTGTGGCTTCCGGGAATATTCCTTTGCTGGCTTCGTGAAAGAGTCAAGGACCTTTTCGATGGCCGCGGTGTAAATCTTATGTCCGAACGGCGCTGGATGGGTGCCTCCGAATGTATTCCAGTCAAACTCGCCTGCTTTCATCCTTTCGGCGACCTCTGAGGCGAAATCTATCGAGGTCAGGTGGTAGTGGTTGGCGACCCTCTCGTGGTTCATTATGACATCCGGGATCTCGCCGCCGTCAAGCAGGGGAATGAAGGGGTCATAGATGAAGTGCAAGAAGACGATGTCCATGTAAGGGTTGGCTTTAAGCGCATGACGTACAATGCCTTCCATTCCGAGTACATGTTCTTTCGGGCCGAAGAAATTGGTGTCATCATTGACCGCCGCCTCAACAAACAGAAGGTCCGGAACCCCCTTGGCCAGCACGTCTTCCTCGAAACGGAAAGCGTGTGGAGTTGAGCCGAGGGAGGATATTCCAGCGTCGATAAAGGTGAACTCCGTGTCCGGAAAGCGTTGTTTCAGATCATCTTTGATCATGTCCTTCCACCCTTCCATCTCTGTGATGGAGCCTCCCAGGAAGGCCACGGTGGCCTTTCCTCGCACAGTCATGGCTTCCATGGAGTTATCCAGATCACCACGGAGAGTGATCTTCTGGTGGGCGGTGTACGAGTCCGTGTGCGCTTTGATGAAATCCACGACCGGAGTCGGGTCCTCAAGGCTGTGAGGATGGTGACCGCAATCTGGTTTCACGATCACCTCGACAACCCCTCCCATCGCCTGGTAGGCGTCCCTGACCTTATGCATATTCTCGTCGTAGGGAACTCCCTCGTCCTTTCCGCCGCAGACGGAAATAATTGGTATTCCGGCCTTTGCGATACGTGGGAGGTGGTTCAAGGCGTTCCCCCGGAAGCCGCTGTCGACATTCTCATCCTTCTCCCCCCATTCTTCGAGGAACCCGTTCCAGAACTCCGGCTGATGCCGTCCGGGCCAGGAGGTGATGTCGCACACGGGAGCGTCGACATACAGGCAGGAAACTGTCTCGGGATAGGCGTCCGCCCATGCGAAAGCCATATATCCTCCCCGGCTGAAGCCTTCGACCACAACCTTCTCCGAAAGACCGAACTCCTTGACTGTGAAGTCATAGAACTTTTTAGACAATGCAACCGCCCTTGGGCTGCCGTAGAGGTGGGTGACATCGTAATAGGCCAGATGCCAGCCTTCCTTCAGGAGAGCCTTATCCACTGAAGGGAAGGCCCCGAAGAATGCCGGGCGCCAGATCCAGGGATTCCCCGGAGCGGCTTTTTGGGGGATTACCACGAGGGCGTCCCTTCCTTCGACCTTGAAATCATACCTGTCACATCCCTCCCAGGAGGATTTTTCTCCCGGATAATCTTTCGCTCCGAGAGCGAGCGGCAGCAAAAGCGCCAGAGTCAAAAACAGATTCTTCATACCTCAAAATTACGAATATAAATCGTTATCTTTGTCTTTATGAGAGCGAAATTATTATTGTTGTTGTCCTTGGCGTTGGCTTCGGCCAACCTTTATGCCCAGAATGTAACGTCTTTCGAGGCCAGGTATTTCACTAAAGACCCTAAGGCAAACGGGGTGACTGACCTTCATGGAGAGACGGAAATCTTTGATATTGACCAGCGTGTGGCTTTCTTGAACTCCTACGCTTCTTACGCGTCCAGGTTCTGGGGCAATCCCGGTTTTGACAAACCGTTGTTTTCTGACGCTGACGTCTCGGCGAGGCTGGCCTCCATAAAGCCTCAGCCTTCCACTTCTGTCAGGCGGACGTTGAGGCTCGAAGACTGGAGGGCGTATGGCTACAAGAAAGGAAAAGAGGCGGCTGTCGCTTCCAGGTGGAAAGATTGGACAGCTTCCGGGGCCGTGATTGATGGTGGCTGTTTGATCCTTGACGGTACCAAAGCGTCATTTCCGATCAAGCCTCTCGACTGGCGTTTCCGGATGAGTGTCACCCTTTCTGAGATTCCAGAAAACCTCCATGTCATTCTGGGCGGTGGTTCGACTCCGCTCACCAACCGGGTGGAAGGGCCCGTCATCGACATCCCCGTCGGCCCCCACAAGGACTTTGAGATCTACTGCGACCTGGTTAACGGCGTGATTTTCCTGTCCTCCGGGGGAAAGACGATTAAAGAAATCCCGGTCGAAGGACAGTCCTTGAGCGGTGTCGAAGGGATCACCCTTTCGGCGGTCAGCGGTAAGGCCTCCGTCGAGAACATCTCCCTCTACAATTTCGAAAATCATCTGGAAGACGATGCGGTGGCTCCATACTGGACTGAGATGATCTTTGACGAGGATTTCGAGCCCGTCCCGTCCATGCATGGCTGGCAGTCAAACTCTTACAACGACTCTTCCTGGGAACTTGTCCGCCTTCCGTCACCCCACGGCGGCTTTAAGGGAGCGGGGGAGAGCTATTATCTGAGGACAAAGGTCAAGGTCGGGGATTTCAGGAAAGCGACCTTGAGGATGGAGACCCTGGATCCGGGCGGAGAGGTCTGGGTCAACGGCGAAGTCGCGGCGGTTCTAAACGGCCGTCTGCCCAGGGAAGTGGATGTGACTGAATATCTTATCCCGGACAAGGAGAATACGATAGCCGTCAGGGTGAAACCCTATTACACGGACGCCACTGTATTCCACTGCCCCAACGACCACAACATCGGCTGGTTCCTTGGAAGGACGGAACTTGTTCTGACTGATGAGATTGGATATATTGCCGAAGGCTTGGTCCACACCCTGTCGCTGGATGGTCAAAGTGCTGTCCAGCACCACAAGGTCACTTTGAAGAATGACTCCACCAAACCTTGGAAGGGAAGTCTTACTGTCAATTATTATCCTTGGTTCCCTTCAGAGGGCGCTCTTGTAGCGAGTGTGTCAAAAGAAGTTGAACTCCGTCCACGGGTGGATAATCCTGTAAGCGTGGATCTCCGTTTGGACGCGCCTGAGCTGTGGTCAACCTCCGATCCTCGCCTCTACAAGGTTGAAGTCATCCTGAAAGATGCCGATGGCGAGCCGGTTGATGATTATGTGACCACTACGGGAATACGCCTCATCGAGCAAAAGGAAGGAGTTCTGTACATCAACGGCAGGCCCGAGATCTTGGGCGGCGGACAGATATTCGGTTACCGCCTTCCTCTTGAGACAGTGGCGAAGACGATCCGCTGCGCCAATCCTGAGCAGATCATGGGCGAGCTGATGATGGTGAAAGAACTTGGCAACCTGCTCCGGATTCATGTCCACGCCGAGAATGAGGCGCCGAGCGGCATCAATGACCCCAGGTTCGCCGAATATGCCGACCAACTCGGGATTTACCTTATCTGGCAGACTTCCAGTTGGATCCGGGAGGGCGAGGTCTGGAATGTGGACATCGCCAACTATCCTGTCTATATGCGCCAGGTTTTCAATCATCCCTCGATCGTGATGTGGGAGGCCAGCAACCATCCTAACAAGTTCAAGCAGCATGATTTCAAGGATTCTGAGGACTACATCAACGCTATAGTTCCAGCGATTGTCGGGACTGACAGCAGCCGCCTTGTCTCTCCGACCTCCTTCTGGCAGCATCTGCATTACGCCAACTATGACGGCACTCTGGATGTCAATGGTGGGACTCACCCTCGTAACCCCTGGCTGATGCACCGGATGATGACCCGGGGCAGCCAGGACTGCTACACGGGTTATGATACTGATTGGAGCATGGTCCGTAACCATCCTCGGGATTTCGCCAAGTCTTGCTTGGAGGCAAAGGACTTGTGCTATTTCAATTTCGAGCATGAGGAGTCGATCGCCCAGCCCAATTGGGAACTCGCGAGGAAAGAACCTTGGTACAAGATCCAGTCTTACGAGAAAGATTACGACACCGGGAATATAGGCCGGCACCTCCGGGATGACGAATGGCGTATCGGTCAGGGTTATCAGGCTTTCGGAGCATGGGAGTCGATGAAAGTGCAGACCCTAGCGGGAGTCAGCGGTTTCTCGTGGTGTTCGCTGGAGTCCGGTCCCAACATGTTCACATATCAAAAGCCGATCGTGGATCCGTTCCGCGTCCCTAAACTGGCCTTCTATGCCAACCAGATGGTTTTCAGGCGGTTATGGGCGGCATCTGAGGATGTCGATGTCGCCTACGGGCCCGGCGATATGATCCGTCCGGTGATATTCAACCTTGACGGGGCTTGTACCGTCAACCTCACTGTCGAACTTCAGGATGAGAGAGGGAGAGTCCTTGAACGGAAACTTTTCAAGAATATTCCTGTACAGGCTGGCCGCTCAGTGACTCGTTTGGAGCCTTTCCGGTTCAGGAACAGTTCCGAGGGCCAAAAGTTTATTGTGTATAGACTTAATAGATTATAAATCATGAGATTAAGTAGTGTTTTAACGGCCATTACCGTCAGTCTGGCTCTCTTTTCAGGCTGCGCTTCCAAGTCTTCCTGTCCTCAAGTCCCGGCTTCGGAACCCGAGGAGGTCTGGCAGAGTCGCCTTGATGCGATGCTGCCTCTTCTGGGCCACCGCAACTGGATTGTAATCACCGACATGGCCTATCCTCTACAGTCCGGGCAGGGGATCACGACAATCTATGCCGACCAGCCTTATCTGGAAGTCTTGAAAACTGTCAACGAAAAGATCAAGGCCGCTCCTCATGTATTCGCCCATGTCTATAACGACAAGGAGCTGGAATATATTACCGATGAGATGGTTCCGGGAATAGGGGAACTGCGGTCGGGAATACGTTCTATATGTGGCCCGGAGGCTAGGAGCGTTATGCATGAGGAGCTGATCTCCCGTCTTGACGAGGCGGGAAAGTTGTTCAGTGTCTTGATTATAAAGACACCGTTGACAGTGCCCTACACCACCACGTTCTTCGAACTCGACTGCGCCTATTGGGACTCCGTCCGCCAATCCACCCTTGATTCCATTGTGAAATGACGCTTCGCAAAAAGCTTTATCAGGTCTACAAGCGATTCATGTTGGACCACTTCCACCGGGTTTATGTCGATCAAGAATGGATGAAGTGGAAAGGGTACAAGGTGGATTGGGAGAATCCCCGGGACATCAACGAGAAGATCCAGTGGCTCTTGTGCTACTCCGACACCTCGATGTGGACTCTGTGCTCAGACAAGTACAAGGTTCGGGACTATGTCAAATCCAAGGGCCTTGAAGACATACTGGTTCCTCTGCTGGGGGTTTGGGATAAGGCGGAAGATGTTGATTTCGAATCGCTTCCTGATAAGTTCGTCATCAAATGCAACCATGACAGCGGATCTGTAATCGCTGTGGATAAATCCAAGGGGTATGATCCGGACGCGATCCGAGCCGATCTCTCATCACATCTGGCGCGTCGTTACGGTTATCGCGCGGGCGAGCTCTTTTATAATCGCATCAAGCCTCGGATCATCGCCGAGCGGTATATTGAGCAGGACATCCCTGTTTTGCAAGGTATGCCGGTCGACTACAAATTTTGGTGTTTTGACGGAAAGCCGTATTCGATCTGGGTCAATTATAACCGGACCAAAGAGTCGACATTCATCAACGTATATGACTTGGACTGGAACCTGCGTCCTGAAGCGTCAGATTTCAATGAACGCTTCAAGGATGGCAAGGGTATGGTTCCAAAACCGGATTGCCTGGACGAGATGCTTTCCATTGCCGGCATCCTTTCAGAGGGTTTCCCTGAGGTCCGTGTCGACCTGTATCTCTCAGGAGGTAAGATATATTTCGGCGAAATGACTTTCTCTTCGGTCGCCGGAATGATGAAGAGGTTCACGGATGAGTATTTACGTGAACTGGGAGAGCGGTGCGTGCTTCCGCCGAAAAAATGAGTCATTCTTGGTTTTGTCGCAAAAATAACCTAAATTTGCGACAAAACCGATTTAAGGATGGACAGTGTCGAGAAAAAAATAATGCGGATCGTCGAAGAAAAGGGGCGGGGAAAAGTGTTTTTCCCTTCGGATTTTTTCGAGTGCGGATCTGACAAGGCGGTCTCCAAGGCTCTTCAGCGTCTGGTCCAGGGTGATGTGCTGATGAGAATGGAGCGTGGGTTATATTGCTATCCTAAGGAGAGTGAATGGGGCATGGGAAAATTGCCTGCAAGTTCCGAGGAAGTTCTGGAAGCGATTTCCAAGAGAGAAGGTTTTAGAGTCGGTCCTTGTCCGGGAGAGGCTCAGAATGCCCTTGGACTTTCCGAGCAGGTGGTGATGAACCCGGTTTACAGCACTGATGGCCCAACCCGGAGGATCCATTTCTATAAAGGATTCCGTCCGATTGTCCTGTACCATGTGTCGCCGAAAGTATTCACCTACAAGTCCAGGATCATCATGCTGGCTGTCATAGCCCTTAATGATATTGGCAAGAAAGACTTGTGGCAGTTCGACGTGGAGGCCATGAAAGAAGTGTTCTCGCGGGTCCCTTATCAGGAGATCAGGGATGATCTCCGTAGCACCCCGGCATGGATCAGAAACCTTATACTTGGATTTTATGAAAACGATAGAGCAGCAAGTTGATTTTTGGAATTTCTCTGACGATCAAAAGAGAAGTGTATTCGGAGAAATCAAGGAAAACATGAACGTCAGCCCCAAGGCGGCTGAGAAAGACTGGTGGGTCTGCCATGTCATACAGGCCCTTTTTCAATTAAGATGCGCGGAGGCTCTCACTTTCAAGGGCGGCACTTCCCTGAGCAAGGCATGGGGCATCACTGAGCGCTTCTCCGAGGATGTGGATGTGGCTTTCGACAAGTCATTTTTCGGTCTTAAAGGAGAAACTCGTTCGGCCAGGGATCGGATACGCAAAGTCACCAGGAAGTATATCCGCAACGAGATGATGGATGAACTTCTTGTCGCGCTCAAAGTGGTCGGAGCTGTGGAGTCTGATGTCGGTTATCTTCCCAGAGAAGACTCTGACGCTGATCCTACCGTACTGCGGGTTGAGTACCGGAGTGTCTTACCCAAGGATCCTTACATCAAGGAATATGTGAAACTGGAATTCAGCAGCCGGAGTCCTCGGGAACCAAGGGAGATGAGGGAGATTGAACCCTTCGCCTCGCAGCTTTCTCCTTTGATCCGCTTTAATCCAACTGTCGTTCCGACTGTCACCCCGGTTCGTACCTATCTCGAAAAGGTGTTCCTTCTCCACGAGGAGTTTCAGAAGAATTATCCGAGGCACAAGCGGATGTCCAGGCATCTCTATGACCTTTACAAGATGGATAAAGCCGGATTTACGGAGAAAGCGTTGGAGAATAAAGAGTTATATGCCTCTTTAGTGGAACATCGGAGCGTGTTCAACGCTATGCGCGGGATCGATTATTCCGGCCATGATCCCAGGAATCTGGCTATTATACCTCCGGAAGAAGCCCTTCCCCTCTGGGAGGATGACTACCGGGTTATGCGGGAGCAGTTCATATACGGCGAAGCCCCAGACTTCCCGGAACTCATATCCACCATCCGCTCCATCCAGGACCGCTTCCACGATCTATTGTAGGGATTTTATCCGTTGGGATACGTCGTGGGCCAATTAGTGGCGACCTGGGCGGAGGTCAGCGGCGACGGACCGCATCCTTTTGAGGAATGCTCTTAGTCCTTTGCTGAAAGTGAGGAATATAGGGAAAAGAATCAGGGACACCACGCAGGCGGTCTCAATGGCGAATATGCCCCATTTGAATATTGAAGTGCCGGCTTCTTCATGGAATGGTAGCAAGGGAATTATCTTGCCGCAGATAAATGCCACCCCTATTATCACAGCCCACCTGCCGGCTATACGAGCGAAATAGGGGAGAGGGCTTTCCTTGAGTCCATAGATGAAGAGGAAGCATGGCTTCCATATTTCCACTATGATAATCAGACTCACGGTGACACCGAGAATGATTCCTTCAAGACCCCAGAGGTAACCGAACAAGATTGAAAGTCCGATGTTCAGGCAAGCCTCGGTAATAGGGGCCCAGATGTCCTGATACATCCCGTGGGCACTTATGAAAGAATCCACGGTCCCCCTGGTCAATTGTATTCCCTGCATGACGAGATAGATGGTCAGGAAATTCGTTCCGAGGAGGTAATCGGCTGAAAGCCATGAGGATATGAATGGCTGTGTGAGATAATACATGCAGATCACCACTATTCCGGCGATCAGCATCTTTGAGTCAAGCAGCTCCCAGAACACCCTCTTCTCGGCTTTTTTGTCACCTTCAGCGACGAGATCACCAATGGCAGCCACGGTACTGGAGAACAGATTCTTTGTCAGGTTGGTGAGTTTTGTCAGTACGACCTGGTAGTTCCCGTAGAAAGCCACTGTGGTCAGGGAGGTGAAAGCGTACAGGATAGGAGAGCTCGAATTGGACATCGCGACACCTGCGATCTTGTGGAAGAATATCTGCTTTGTCTTCTTGATAATCTCGGGATGCTGCTTGTTGAGTTCCTTGCCTTCGGCTATCTGAAGCTCCAGCCATGGATATTCCTTCTTTATCAATCTGTCCAAGAGGATCGCGCAAAGTATCTTGCTGCAAAGTTCCGCTCCGACCCACCAGAAAAAAGGATTCCTTATCTGGGTCACCACCACCATCTGGACGATTATCTTCAAGGCCTCAACCCCCATCGTGATACGCTGGATCTTGTAGTTTTTCTGGTCGGCGTTCAGCAAGATCTGCCTGTAGTTGAAAAAATAACTGATGACAGCGCCGGTGAGGATAACGGAGAACAGGATATAGGCGTATCCGAGCGGGAGACTTGACTTCGCGAAGATCAAGGGGAAGAAACACATCAGGACGCAAGAGGCGATAATGATGAATAGGGCGATCTTGCGGTACAGCCATCCCTGGACGGATATTATCTCTTTGATATGCTTGGTGTCCTTTTCGAAAAGAGGCTTGTAGAGCAGGAAGGCGACGGCGCTTCCGATGCCTAGCTCGGAAAGGTTGAGGATCGCGAACATGTCCTGGGCCGTGGCATTGAGTCCGAGGACCTCGCTGCCCAGGTACTCAAAGAACAATCTTCTTGAGAAGAAGCTGAGCAAGAGGATAATAAGGTAGTATGTCGTCGATACCACCGCATTCTTGATGCTTTTTTTTGTCCTCGTGTTTCTTTGGCTCATCGTTCTCGATTCGATCTCCGCGAATTTAAGATTATTTTATGACTTTAGATGAACTGAGAAGTGCCGGGCGAAAAGGAGTGTGTCGGTGATTTCGAGTTTGGGGGTGCCGTCTGGGAGGCGGACTATAGCGCAGCCGGAGGGAAGGTCTTCCGGTCGGTAGTCAAAGTCTTGGCCCTCAAGAATATATTTCCGAAAATCGGCCTCGGTCCTTTCTTTCCCGATGAGGCCTCCCATCGCCTCAAGGAACCGCTCCCTGCTGAAGTCATGGAGGAACGGCTTGACAGCGTCCATCATGACCTTCCAGGCATCAGGCTTTCCCGTCGTCTTCTCCACAAGCCCGGTAAGATGGAAAGCATAGCTGAAGCCTCTCCAATAGAGAAGCCAAGTGTAGTCGCCATCATCCCAGAAGCGCTCTTCCGCGAGGTCTCCAGGATCATTCCTGTGCGGATTCCTGTGCAGGCCGGCGAGGGCATGGTTGAGATATTCAGCAAAAAAAGACGGCTTGTCTAAACCCGAAGCTACAGTCTGGTAACCAGTCTGCATCTCGTTGAAACCCTCACTGAACCAGGCGTTTCCGCCCCCTATCCACTTATGTCCGATCTCATGGGTGAATATATCCCGGCGCCCTGTCGTGAGGATTGTGTCCGCTGTCGCGTCGTAGCGTGACAGGAAGCCGTTGGAGAATCCGTTGCCCGTCATCTCGAAGGTGTTGTTCCTGAACGGGAATATGACCATGGAATAAGGTTCCGGATCCTCCTCCCCCCAGAACTCGCTGATACTGCCGTAAAAGTCCCTGAAATATTCCTTCAGGGTAATTATATTCATGTCATGGGACTTCCTCAATGCCGTCACGAGATAATTGGCCCGGCCGTTTATCATGATCGTGTCAACTTCCAGAAGCGGATCGCCCACTATAGCGGATCCCACGACTGATCCGGCGGTTCCATTGTAGGGATCTGTCCCCTTGCCAGGATTGTAGATGCAATAGACTGGATATTCAGGAACTTCCGCCCATCTCACGGACACCGGAGTCGCCATGTTCTCGGGGGCCAGGAACAGGTTTTCTGTCCGGGTGAACATCATTTCCCCGTCCAGATCTGGTCTGAACATGTCCCAGAGGCAGCTTTTCGGGGAATAGTAGTCCTCGGGGAGGGCGCACCGGACAGTGTAAGACAGTCTCGCCTGACCGCCGTCCGGGACCACCGCGATCTTTCTGGTGGCGGGATCGGCGGTGACATCACCTTTGAGGGGAGTAAGATCCTGGAACCAACTCATCTGGTCGGTGAAGCCGCCGTTTTCCGTGGCGTAAGTGAAAAAAAGGCTGTCAAGGCAGGATCGGACTTCCATATCAACTCTGATCCCATTCCCTGTCCAGGAGAGGGTATAGTCGATCCTGTCGGACTTGTCAGTGCATGCCGTAATGAGAACAGAGGCGCAAAAGAGAATGAATTTCAGAGGATTCATAAGACGGAAGTGCCTCAAAGATTGATTGTTGTCGGGGTACCGTGACTCGAACACGGGACCCTCTGCTCCCAAAGCAGATGCGCTAGCCAACTGCGCCACACCCCGAAGTGGATTGCAAAGGTATTCCTTTTTTCGGAAAATCGCAAAAAAGAAGTATCTTTGGGAATATGATCATAGAAGCTAAAGGAATTGAGAAGAGTTTCGGGACCTTGAAGGTCTTGAAAGGAATAGACTTCCATGTGGAGAAGTCCGAGGTCGTGTCAATCATGGGCGCTTCCGGAGCGGGCAAGTCCACATTGCTGCAGATTCTGGGTACGCTTTCCACTCCGGACGCCGGATCTCTGGTGATTGACGGTACGGATGTTCTGCATCTCGGGGGCAAGGAGTTGTCCGCTTTCCGGAACCGCAGGATCGGCTTCGTATTCCAGTTCCATCATCTTCTTCCCGAGTTCAACGCGCTTGAGAACGTCATGATTCCCGCCTTCATCGCCGGCCGTTCCGATCGGGACGCCAAGGCGGCCGCAACGGCCCTTCTGAAGGAGATGGGACTTGGCGAGCGAATGGATCACAAACCTTCGGAACTATCTGGAGGTGAGCAGCAAAGAGTCGCTATCGCCAGGGCCCTTGTCAATGATCCCGCTATCCTTTTCGCAGACGAGCCTTCCGGGAATCTTGACTCGAAGACCAAGGCCGAGATCCACCAGCTTTTCTTCGACTTGCGGGAACGTCACGGACAGACCATCGTCATCGTCACGCATGACCCCGAGCTGGCGGCCATGTGCGACCGCTCACTATTCATGAGGGACGGCCTTTTCGTTGAGGAATAGGCTACCAGCCCGCGATAGGGAATAGAACAGTGGGTAGCAGCAGGACAAGTCCAAGGATCAATAAGACCACTACCATTTTCCATATCCATTTGACCCATTCCGTGTAGGGGATTCGGGCCATGGCCAGGGCGGCCACAAGCACGCCGGAGGTGGGGGTGATCATGTTCGTGAACCCGTCTCCGAATTGGAACGCGAGCACCATCGCCTGGCGGGACACTCCGACCATGTCCGAGAAAGGCGCCATTATCGGGATGGTGATGGCCGCCTTTGCCGTGGCGCTTGGGATCACGAAGTTGATCAGGGCTTGTATCCCGTACATGGCTGAAAGGGAACCGACTTCCCCGGAGCCATCAAGGCCTTCCTGCATCGAGTGGAGGATGCTGTCTATGATCTTTCCGTCCTGTAATATGACGATTATTCCTGAGGCGAAACCCACCACCAGCGCCGCGGACAGGATGTCTTTAGCGCCAGCCATGAGCTCGGAGACTATCCTGTCGGAATGGAAGCCGGCGATGATGCCGCAGATTATTCCCATGGCGAGGAACAATCCGGTGATCTCGGGCATATACCAGTCCAGGCAGGTCACACCGACGATAAGGATCACGACGGTCAAGGCAAGAGTTATGAGGATCCAGGACTGCCTCCTCGTGAGAGGCTCAGCCTCAATGGCTTCCGCTTTGGAAGGCTCCTTCCTGACCTTATGGGCGTAAAAGATGACGAACACCACCAGAAGCGCCGTGAGGATCCCCCAGCAAAAGAGCCTGTAGCCCATTCCTGAGAATAACGGCAAGTCTGCCATGCCCTGGGCTATACCGACCGTGAAGGGATTAAGAAATGCGCTGGAAAAGCCGACATTGGACGCCACATACACAACAAGCATCCCCATGAAGGCATCATATCCCATCGACACGGCCAGCGGAACCACGATCCCCACAAAAGGTATTGTCTCCTCGCTCATCCCGAAGACGGCTCCCGCCAGGGAGAACAGGATGGTGAGGGCGGCAAGAACGATCTTGTCCCTGTTACCGATCTTTGAGATGAATCTCTTGATCCCGGCCTCAACCGCTCCTGTGGCGTTAAGCAGCCAGAAAGCTCCGCCGACGACAAGAATGAATATGATGATTCCGGCCTGTTTGATAAAGCCGTGGTAAATGGCCGTGAATATCTGCCATGTCTGGGGTACGGACTCCACTGACTCATAGGAGAGTGAGCCGTCATCGGCCTTGACATATTGCCCTCCGGGTATAAACCATGTCATCACCGCACACACGAGGATGATCGCGGCGATGATGACATAGGTGTTCGGAGCCTTCAGCTTACGCATCACAAAGGCTTACATGGCGTAGTGGAATCCATCCAACTTATTCCAGTCTCCTCTCGTGAAATCGGGGAAACGGACCGGCATTGAGTTGTTTTCAAGTGAGATCCTGCTGAGCTCCTGGACGGCGGACCACTCTGCGGCATCATAGACGTCTTCGTCTAGCGGGAGACCGTTGCGCAGGCAGTAGATCAACCTGTAGTCCATGATGTAGTCCATGCCGCCGTGGCCACCGACCGCTTTGGCTTTCTCCTCGATCGCCTTGGCGAACTCAGGCCGGTACGCTGTCAGGAGGGAGTCCATGACCTCTTGGGACACGAAGAGGTGACCGTTGATCCCCTTGACGGAAATCCCCTGGGTGGGGTACTTGTTGGCGAAACCTTCTGTTCCGGTCAACTGGTACATCCTGGAATATGGGCGGTAAGCGTAGACGTTGTGCTGAACCTCGATAAGCTTTTTCTTCTCGGTCTGGATCAGGCTGATGGTGTGGTCACCATCCTTGCAATAATCCTTGTCCCGGAACATCTTGGCCGACACCTTTCCGTTGTAGGAAGGGGTGTCCATGGCCACGAGATAGTCCATCTTGTCACCCCTGTGGATGTTGAGAGCCTGGGCGATGGGACCTAGCCCATGGGTGGGATAATTGTCGCCGCGGTTCTCCATGTTGTAGTCCAGCCTCCAAGTCTCGCCTTTGTCCCAACCGGGAGAAAGGAGGTGAATATAAGCGCCTTCCGCATGATAAACCTCACCGAAGAGCCCCTTCTGGGCCATATTCAGGGCGGACATCTCGAAGAAGTCGTAGCAGCAGTTCTCGAGCATCATGCAATGCTTGCGTGTCCTCTCGCAGGCGTCAACCAGCTTCCAGCAATCGTCGATGGTCATCGCCATAGGCACCTCGCACGCGACATGATGGCCATGCTCAAGGGCATAGAGAGATATCGGGACATGGACCACCCAGTCTGTGGCTATGTACACCAGGTCGATGTCGTCGCGGTCGCAAAGCTCCTTGTAGGCCTCAGGTCCGACATAAGTGTCGGCTTCCGGCAGGCCGGCTTTCTTGAGGATGTCATTGCAGATGTCAACCCTCTCTTGTTTGAGATCGCAGAAAGCCATGATCTTGACTCCCTCTATCTGTGTGTAACGGCTGACCGCCGAGGTGCCCCTGCCTCCGACGCCAACGAAAGCGATACGGACTGTCTCGATGGGGTCGCACTTCAGTCCGAGAGCGCTCTGCTGCCCGGCGGCGCGCTCGGGGGCCTTCAGCTCTATCATGCCGTTTTTGATAACAGCCGGAACCGAGGCTGGAACCTTCTTCACACATGATGAGAAGGCCAGCAAGCAGATGACTGCCGCGAATAAGATCTTTCTCATATTGGCCGTTTTATATTGGTTCCCTCAAATATAGCAAAAAAATGAAGGCGTACCTCACGGCACGCCTTTCTTTCGACAGAATACTAGCTTTAGTGTTGACTGTCACTTCTTGTCGGTTTTGTTGTCGTTTTTATTAAGTTTGTGAATTTGCTGTCTGCGGAAATTCTCCTCGCCGATGTAAAGACGCGCGATCTTGTCGTTCGAGAGAATCTTCCTGTACTCGGTAGTGTACTTGCGCTCAATGCCATCACCGGCCTCCTGGGCATCAAGGTACTTGTCAAGAAGGTCTTTGATCTCCTTGTCGTCCTTGCCGGACTCGATGCTGGCCTCAAGGGCCCTGTACGCTTCCATGACCAGCTTCCAACAAGCCCTGGTCTCAGCTTCGGCCCTGTTATAGACGGGCCAGAACTTCTCCGCTTCGGCGGAGGTAAGGTCCATGGCGTCGGTCAGGTAGGCGATTTTCTCCGCCTTGATCCTGTCCTGCCAGTTGTTTTTCTTGTTCTTTTCCTGACCGGAGGCGCTCAATGTGAACGCCAGGGTCATGGCCATGATTAAAATGAATTTAACGATCTTTTCCATAGCCTTGTGTTAATATTGGTCACCGGCATAGGCCAGATGCTCTGTCCTGACTCCGGATTCGATAAGATAATTGATGATATCCTCGTCCGAGAGCTCCTCCATGTCATATTCGGACTCGTTGTAGAGGATCTCGGGGTTGGTGATGGAAAGCATTTCGGCGTAGGAGTTTTCTCCCGAGAAAGGATCATAATATTGGCTCTTGACAGAGTCCTTCAGGATCGCGTTGCCGATGACAACGATGGCAACGAAGGAAGCGGCCATGGCAAGGTAAGGCCTGACACGGCTCCAGGTTCCGGGCCGCATGGCGGCCTCGTCGGGAATTGAGCTCAAACGGGCTTTCAGGTCGTTGAAATAACCTTCAGGCACGCTCTGACGATCTTTCCCGATAATCTCGAATATTTCTTTTTCCTTCTGCATTTCCGATTCTTTGACAAAGTATTGATATTAAGGTTTAAAATCATTTTAAATATTTCTCAATCTCCGCCCGGATTTTTTCCTGGGCGAAATGGTATGACGCTTTGAGCGCTCCGACGGAGGTTCCCAGGATTTCTGAAATGGCCTCGTAAGAGAGATCGTCATACCATCTCATGATGAAGACAGTCCTTTGCTTTGCCGGGAGGCGGTTCACGGCCTTCATCAGCGCTCTTTGAGCCTCGTCACCATCAACACCCGTGTCCTCGTCAATCTTGTTGTCAAGTTTGGAGGTGATGTCCTCAAACCGAAGGGCGGCCCTGATCTTTTGTTTCTGGAGGAAGTTCAGGGACTCATTTGTGGCGACGCGGTAGATCCAGGTGTAAAGCTGGGACTCGCCTCTGAAAGTCGGAAGAGCGGACCAGACTTTGACGAATATTTCCTGAAGGAGGTCATCCGTGTCCTCGTGGGAACACAGAAAACGCCGGACATGCCAGTAGAGCCTCTCGCTGTAGGAGTCCACGATCTCCTTGAAAGCCCTTTCCCGGTGTCCCGCCTTGTACAGATCTATGATCTCCCTGTCGGTCATCAAGTCTCAGCTTGTAATCTTTCAAATGTACGACAATTTGATTATTTTTGCAATTATGAAGCATATACGCAATTTTTGCATAATTGCAAAGGTGGAAAACAAGATTAAACAAAGAGCATTGAAATAGAGTTAGTTAGGCTTTAATTTGGGCGGTCAAATTTCCTTTGATTTGCCCTTTTTTGTTACTTATTTGTTACCCGTTTGTTACTCAAATCCAAAAATAGTGTTATATTTGTGACGGGTAACAAACGAGCAAAATAATGACAAAACGAAAGACTGTAAAGGCCAAAGAGCCGGTTAAAATCCGTTTCAAGTCTGTAAGCGGCGGCAATAAATCTATCTATCTCGACATATACCAGGGGGGCGTAAGGTTTTACAAGTTCCTCAAAATGTATCTTATCCCGGAGACCACGGAGGCGGCAAAGATGCAGAACGCCAACACACTAATAGCCGCCAACGCCATAAAATCCCAAATGATTATTGATCTCGCCAATAGCGAGGCGGGAATAAGGATAAACCCCGCCGGGGCAAGGCTGTTGCTTATGGATTGGCTCGACTTATACCAGGCAGACCGTGACAAGAAAGGCCGGAGGGTGGGCAACATTGTTCCCAACCTCAAGAAGATCCTCATTGCTTACAGGGGTGACAAGATTACTTTGCGCCAGGTAGACAAGCGGTATTGTCTTGGATTAATTGACTATATGAGGAACGGCTATTTAACTCAATACGGCGGATTGTTAAGCACCTCAACGGCACACGCCTATTGCTCAATGTTCAGCACGGTATTAAAGGCGGCGGTAACGGCGGGCCTCTTGCCAACAAATCCCTTCGACAGGATCGCCACAGGCGACCGGATCGGGGCGGCAGATAGCAAGCGGGAATATCTGACCGCTACAGAACTGCAAACCCTAATAGCTACACCTTTCCCGGATAAGGGGATAATAAGGAAAGTTAACGGGCGTTTGTATGGTGGCCGGGATATAAGGGCGGCTTTCCTGTTCTCTTGCTTTACGGGGTTGAGGCTTTCCGATGTTAAGGCGTTGAGGTGGGGCAATATCGTTGAGGAAGGCGGGAAGTGGCGAATTGATGGCCTTATTATCAAAAAAACCCGGAGGCCGTTGTATTTGCCTCTTGGAGGCGAGGCGTTAAAGCATTTGCCGGAGAGGAAGGAAGCCGGAGCGGAAGTGTTAGTGTTTAACTTGCCCGAAACGGACGGTTTCACAGACAAGAAGATAAAGGAATGGGCGGCGGCAGCTGGCCTCAAAAAGAAAGTGACATTCCATGTTGCACGCCACACCTTCGCCACGTTGGAATTAACTGCCGGGGCTGACCTGTATACAGTTTCAACCCTTATGGGCCATACCAACGTATTAACAACCCAGATATACGCCAAGATTATAGACCGAAAAAAGGTTGAGGCGGTCAATCTGGTAGACGGGTTATTCAACCCTCAGACGAAAACCCAGAAGAAGGGCCGGAAGATCCAGGCAACAACCGGCAACAAAGAGAGATGAATAAGACCGTATCAAGACTTTAGGTAATTATATATAATTAATTGATATTCAATAATATAATAATAATTTGAATTATGGACACTACAACCGATTTCAAGGTAAGCACTACAACGGGCTACCTGTTGAACGCACTACGCCACGTTGAGGCGGCAGAGGAATTCCTCTACAAATACAACTCTGAACTGTTTGGCGAGGATACCGCCGCCAAGTTATCCGAGGAATACGCCGCCGTATTCGATCCCGCCCGGGGTTACGTCGAAAAAATGTTGGTCGAAGGCCTCAGGGCGTGGGCGAACACCATCGACCCCAACACGCCACTATAAACCCACTCCCAACCTCAACGGCGGAGCGGTATCTTGTTATGCAAGGTAGTGCTCTCGGCGTTGGTTTATGGGCGATCTTGGGAAAGGCCTCAGGGCGGCTTCATTTACCTCAACGGGAGGTGTTGCCCAGACCGGGCGAGAAAGCGCCGGAAATGGCCGGGAAAGGGCGAAAAATGGATTGGCACGCCCAGAAGTTCGACACGTTTAACACAAAGCGGGTATTATGTATATTGACATTGCCAAACTTAACCAATTGGAGCTGGATTTACAGGCGGTTATAGCTCTGGTGTCCGATGCTCCGGACTATAACGGAAAGATGTACAATGAGGTCTTAGGGCTTAACTTGCCCAGGGCCACAAAGACGTTATCGGAACTGTTCAACGTGGTTTGGAATGATTGCAACGATAAACAGAAGTCGGGTTTGCCTTTGCTCCAGATCGTGAGTGATATATACGGGCGATTGAGGGAGATAGACCAAGCCGCCAGGACAATACCCGGCTTTGCCAACGATGTATTACGCCAGGACATTCGTTTTGAAGATGAATTCTATATGTGGTTTGAAGGGTTGAGGAATTATTTCCCGGAGGAAGCATGGACACCGGACACCAACACCGCCAACCTTGGAAAAGGCCTCAGGGCGGCTTCATTTACCTCAACGGAAGGTGTTGCCCAGACCGGGCGAGAAAGTGCCGGAGAGGGCAGGGAAACGGCAAACACGGGGGCGGTTAAGCTGCCTCGGGATCTTGATACGCCAGAGGCACGGGGGCGGTTTGCTAAAGCTGTTGAGGCGGGCTATATGGAAGCCACCTCAACGGGATACAAGTGGTTAAGATTGCCAAAGGCGGCGGCCGCTTATTTTTTTGAAAAGATATATTGCCATGCCATTACTGACAAGCACCCAGATTGGGGGCTTTTGGGTCAATTATTTGGTCTTTTGAGGCTTGACCGGGCGGCCTCACAAAATCTTGAGACCAAGAATGAGCGGCCGTGGAAACGGAAAATAGATGAACTTTTTGAGGATTGAATGAAAGCACCTTGAACGGGTGCTTTTTTCTTTGCACTATTTAGCCCACTATAGCCCACTATTTTTCTTTTGAATCCTTTCTCATTTTTGCAGCCGGAAACCACCGGAGGCCGGAGGGTGCAAGCCCGGCCAATGGTAACCACCGGGGCAAAGATGACCGCCACTTGCACGGCGAGCCGGAAGGCCTCAACTTAAACAATCAATTTCAATGACGGATTTAGAAAAGATAGCGGAGCAATTAAACCGGGTTGAGCGTAACACCTTATTAGCGGCCAAGAATGTCTTAACCTTCGATGACGTGGCCTTACTAACGGGATTGAGTAAGAGCCACCTTTACAAGCTCACAAGCACAAGACAGATTCCCTTCTACAAACCAAACGGAAAGAACGTGTTTTTCGATCGTTCCGAAGTTGAGGATTGGCTACGGCAGAACAGGGCCACCACCGAGCAAGAGGCCCAGAGTATGGCTGTCGCCCGTGAGGTAAAGGAGGCTCAGGCGTGGTCGCCCATAAGGTAAAGGAGGACGGTATGTATCTAACGGATTACTACAGATTCGAACACAAGCCAGGAAGTGCAAAGACACGTCTTGACTGTGTGGCCTCAACGAAAGAGTATGAGGAATTCGAAAGAAGGCGTTGCCGGAAAGTTACCAAGACAACAAAGCCGGGCGACCTGATTATATACTGCAACGATGCTTATAAGATCGACAATTTCAATGCCGATGCAAGGAGGAGGACGGACAAAAGCCTCACGATCGGAAGCGAGAATATCAGTGGTATATATACCTTCCGTCCGGATTCCTCAACGGGTTTTGGCGATTTCCAAGGCACCCAAGACGCTCTTTTGTTCAAGTTCGAGAATTTCCGTGCTATCGGGACTTCCGAGGCTACGGGGGTTGTTATTGATGTGTTTGTGGCGAGAGGGTTGAGGTATTCACAGAATATGCTCTACAACCTTATGGAGAGCGGCGAGCTTGACGATGAAATAAACATCCTACGGGAGAAAGCCAGGGCAGAAAAATAACCGGTTGTAAATAAGTACCCCTACCGATTTGCATAACGCTAGATGCCTATAGTAAGTTGCTCCCGGTTACCGTTTCCGTAACCATATAGCAAAGCAGGATGTATGTACGATACTGTCTATATGAAGTTATGTAGTTATGAGATACCGGAAGTTTCCCTATTGGAGGAAATTCCCGGTTATCTTGATAGCGTTACGGGCGAACACATTTTCAATGGTTCCCCGGTCTTAACGGGTTGCCTCGGTAGTCTAGGTGTATCTATTGAGCCGGGGGCGTTGAGGATTAACAGAGGGAGTCTGTGCAAGTGGTTTCTTGGCGACAACGTTGGGAAGATGAGCCGGGGCGACACGGAAAGGGCGATAGAACGGCTTTCCGATTCCTTACACTTGCCTATGTATCGGGCGATAATAACGAGGTTTGACGTTGCACAAAACCTCATTATGAAATACCCGGCGGCGGTCTATGCAAACCACCTCGGAACGTTGAAGTACGCCACCAGGCTAATAGAGCCTGATTGCCTGTATTACAAACAGAGGGCGGGGCGGCTTGCCTTCTACGACAAAACAAAAGAGGTTATGAGCCATAGAAGCGGCGAGATCCCGGAGATATGCAAAAGCCATAATATCCTACGGTATGAGCGGCGATTTGAACACCGCTTGACACATTACCTCAACGAGCCGGATATAACGGCCTCAACGTTATACGATGAGCGGTTTTATATCAAAGTGGTAGACTTCTGGCACAATGCATATAAGGACATAGAGAAAATTAACAACATATCAATTAACACGGAGGCGATGAGAAGCAAAAGACAGTTTGATATAGCGGCACGTCTGGCCTTGGTTGAGAAGTTTGGAGGCGAGGCGGCTTTTCTGGAAATTCTCAAAGAGAAACAGAGGCAAGGCGAGGTTACCAAGAAGCAGGCGTTCGATATACGACAGGCAATTAAAGAGGCTTGCACGTCTGGCGAGAGTTTAACCGTTAAGAGCGATGCGATAGAAGAATTAGACAAGAAGATAAAGGAGGCGGCGGCTTACTACAGATGAGCCAGAGGGGAGGGTAACCCATAGGGGGCTCAAATCTCTCCGAGGCGATCGCCGGATAACCACTCCCCCGGTTTTGCGCTCGAAAATGCAGAAAAACTTAGGGGAATAAAAATGACCTAAAAATGCCCAATGTTGAGGTAAAGCAAGACCTCAACGGGGGAGCGGTATCTTGTTATGCAAGGTAGTGCCATAGGCGTTGGTATTATGGGCAATATAGGGAAAGGCCTCAGGGCGGCTTCATTTACCTCAACGGAAGGTGTTGCCCAGACCGGGCGGGAAAGTGCCGGAAATGGCCGGAAAAGGGCAAATACGGGGCTTGTGCCTTATTACGGCACAACACAGGTGACACGCCTGTAAGGAGGGGACATCTTCTTAACGTTTGGCGGCACATAATCAATGGAATTCCGGAAAGATTGCTATATTTGTCAGTAGAAAGTCCGTTCCCGGCTTCTTATTAGGCCGTTTTGTTTCTGGTTTGTTACCCGCTTCCCCAAACAAACGGACTTTCTTTTTAAAAATCAATATGTTACAAACTCATATACGCAATTTTTGCATAATCGCACATATCGACCATGGCAAGAGCACTCTGGCCGACAGGCTCCTGGAACTTACCCAGACCCTGTCCGCCCGTGACATGGAGGCACAGGTGCTGGACGATATGGATCTTGAGAAAGAAAAAGGCATCACGATTAAGAGCCATGCCATACAGATGGAATATTCCTACAAAGGCGAGAAATACATTCTCAATCTGATCGACACCCCCGGGCATGTGGACTTCTCCTATGAAGTTTCCCGCTCCATCGCGTCGTGTGAGGGCGCTCTTTTGGTGGTGGATGCCACGCAGGGCATCCAGGCCCAGACGATCTCGAACTTGTACCTTGCCGTGGATCATGGCCTTGAGATAATCCCGGTGCTCAATAAAATAGATATGGAGTCCGCCCAGGTCGATGTGGTCTCTGACCAGATCGTGGACCTTCTCGGGTGCGACCATGACGAGATATTCAAAGTTTCAGCCCGTACCGGCGAGGGAATACCTCCTCTCCTTGATGCCATCGTCGAGAAGATCCCGGCCCCGAAAGGGGATCCCGAGGCCCCTCTGCAAGCTCTGATATTCGACTCCGTGTTCAACCAGTTCCGGGGTATAATCGCTTATTTCAAGATACTTAACGGGTCGATATCCAAAGGTGACAAGGTCAAGTTCGTGGCCACCGGGATGGAATATGAGGCCGAGGAAGTCGGTGTCCTGAAGATGAAACTTTGCCCTACGGAAAAAGTGTCCACCGGTGATGTCGGTTATATCATATCCGGCATCAAGAGGGCCGTGGAGGTCAAAGTCGGTGATACCATCACCCATTCCGCCCGTCCCTGCGAGAGCGCCATCGCCGGTTTCGAGGAGGTGAAGCCGATGGTCTTCGCCGGAATGTATCCTGTCCAGGCGGACAAGTTCGAGGAACTTCGGGCGACGCTCGAGAAATTCCAGCTGAACGATGCTTCCTTCGTCTATGAACCGGAGTCATCGCTGGCCCTGGGATTCGGTTTCCGGTGCGGTTTCCTTGGACTTTTGCACCTTGAGATAGTGCAGGAGAGGCTGTTCAGGGAGTTCAACATGGATGTTATCACGACGGTCCCCAATGTCTCTTACAAAGTTTACACTACCCAGGGAGAGGTCATTGATGTCCACAATCCTTCCGGCCTTCCCGCCCCTACCCTTATCGACCACATCGAGGAACCCTACATCAGGGCCCAGATCATCTCCAAGACGGATTTCTATGGCCCCATCATGAAGCTTTGCATGGACAAGAGAGGCACTTTGATCGGGGAGCATTACATAACTTCCGACCGGGTGGAACTGACTTACGACATGCCATTGTCCGAGATCGTGTTCGACTTCTATGACAAGCTCAAGTCGATCTCGAAGGGTTACGCGTCCTTTGACTATCACGTGATCGATTTCCGTCCGGCGAGACTGGTGAAGCTCGACATCCTTTTAAACGGGGATCCCGCTGATGCGCTATCATCGCTTATCCATGAGGATCACGCCTACGATTTCGGGCGCAAAATGTGCGTCAAACTGAAAGAACTCATTCCGCGCCAGCAGTTTGACATCGCCGTACAGGCCGCAATCGGAGCCAAGATCATCGCCCGTGAGACTGTCCGTCAGGTCCGTAAGGATGTGACCGCCAAGTGTTACGGTGGAGACGTTACCCGTAAGCGCAAGCTTTTGGAGAAGCAGAAGGAAGGCAAGAAGAGGATGCGCCAGATCGGGACCGTGCAGGTTCCCCAGAGCGCCTTCATGGCCGTCTTGAAACTTGATTCCTAAGGAATATGCCCCAGGTCGCCATAATCATAAACATCCTTCCGGACGAAGACAGCTCCAACAGTTGCATGGAGGAGTGTCAACGCCAGATGGATTCCGTCGCGGCGGAAGGCAAGTACACATTCTCATTTTTCCTCAATGACAAGGGCGAGGACGGCCTTCAGTCCTCATGGGCGAAAGCGTCAAGGGACGGGGCCGATTTCTTCCTTTGGATTGATCATGACTTGTCGCTTTCCGAAGGCATGATCTCGTGCCTTCTCGAGAATTCGGAGTTCTTGCGCCATAAGGCTGTCATAACCGGCACCGTCGCGAGGCCTGACGGGTCATTGCTTTTCGGTGGGCGCGCCAGGCGGGGACGTCTCGTTGATCCGGATCCTACCATTCCCATCCCATGCCTCACTTACGACATGTCCGTCCTCCTGGTCCCTGAATATGTTTTCGCTCGGCTTGAGAATCCTTCTGATTTCTTCAGGAGAAGCTTGATATCCCTGGGCTTCGGGTCGAGGGTCCGTAAGGCTGGAGTGGCTAGAATGGTGGCCCCGGGAATCCTCGCGGTGACAAAGAGAAAGGCGGAGATCCCGGCGTGGAAAGATCCGGAAAGCACGCTGAAAGAAAAATTGGCGTGGTTTTTCCGCTCACTTTTCAAATAAAAATGCTACCTTTATAGATTGGTAACGCCAACAATGTTAAAAACACCACATAAATTATGAAGCATCCTAAAATCGGTATCCGCCCGACCATCGATGGTCGCCAGGGCGGAGTTCGTGAAAGTCTGGAAGAGAAGACCATGACTCTTGCCGCCAATGTCGCGGAGTTGATTTCCTCAAATTTGAAGTATAGTGACGGTACTCCCGTCCAGTGTGTCATCGCCGACACCACGATCGGCCGTGTCGCCGAAAGCGCCGCCTGCGCCGAGAAGTTCGAGCGTGAGGGAGTGTGGGGGACCATATCCGTAACCTCCTGCTGGTGCTATGGATCTGAGACCATGGACATGCATCCCCTTTGGCCGAAGGCCGTCTGGGGATTCAATGGCACAGAGCGTCCTGGCGCCGTTTATCTCGCCGCCGTTCTCGCTGCCCATGCCCAGAAGGGACTTCCCGCTTTTGGAATATATGGCCATGAGGTCCAGGACATTGAGGACAACTCGATTCCTTGCGATGTCGCCGAGAAGATCTTGAGATTCGCCAAGGCGGCTGTCGCTGTCGGTGAGATGAGAGGGGAGTCCTACCTCTCGATCGGTAGCGTGACAATGGGTATCGCCGGATCCATCGTGGATTGTGACTTCTTCCAGAAATATCTGGGAATGAGGAACGAAAGTGTCGACGAGGTTGAGATCCTCCGCCGTATGGACCTCGGTATTTATGACCATGAGGAGTACGAGAAGGCCAAGGCTTGGGTCGAGAAATATTGCATGCCTCAGGAAGGCTGGGACAAGAACCGTCCCGAGAAGCAGAAGACCCGTGAGGAGAAGGACAAGGATTGGGATTTCGTCACCAAGATGACTCTCATCGTCATGGATCTCATGCATGGCAACCCCAAGCTCAAGGAGATGGGATTCAAGGAGGAGGCCCTCGGCCACAACGCCATCGCCGGAGGTTTCCAGGGCCAGCGTCAGTGGACGGACTGGATGCCTAACGGTGACTTCACTGAGACTCTCCTCAACACCAACTTCGACTGGAACGGACGCCGCGAGCCCACTGTCCTCGCCACTGAGAACGATTCGCTCAACGGTACCGCGATGCTGCTTGGCCATCTCTTGACAAATCGTCCCCAGATATTCTCCGACGTGCGTACGTATTGGAGCCCTGAGGCCGTGAAGAGAGTCACCGGCAAGGAACTCACCGGTAAGGCTGCTCCTGGAATCATCCATCTGATCAACTCCGGAGCCACCACTATGGATGGCTGCGGGCAGAGCACAGACGCTGAGGGCAATCCTGTGATGAAGACCTTCTGGGAGATGACCGACGAGGACCAGAAGAAGTGCCTTGAGAACTCCTGGTGGATGCCTGCTGACCGCGACTACTTCCGCGGCGGCGGATTCAGCATCCATTTCGTGTCGAAGGGAGACTTCCCCGCCACCATGATGAGAATCAACATCGTTGACGGTCTCGGCCCTGTTCTCCAGATCGCCGAGGGTTGGGTAGTCAACATCGATCCTGAGATCCACGACGTGCTTGACAAGCGTACCGACCCGACTTGGCCTTCGACTTGGTTCACTCCTCGTCTCGATCCCACGAAGGACGCCTTCAAGGATGTCTACAGCGTGATGAACAACTGGGGTGCCAACCATGGCGCTATCTCTTATGGCCACATCGGAGCCGACTTGATCACTCTCGCCTCCATGTTGAGGATCCCTGTGTGCATGCACAATGTGGATGAGGCCAAGATCTTCCGTCCGGCTGCCTGGAACGCCTTCGGAATGGACAAGGAAGGTGCCGACTTCCGCGCTTGCGCCAACTTCGGACCCATCTACAAGTAGCCTATGGCCAAGGAGAAGCTGGTGGAGAGCAAGTATCTCTTCATCTTTATCCTGATAACATCACTCTTCGCCCTCTGGGGGTTCGCCAACGACATCACCAATCCGATGGTGGCGGCCTTCCAGACGGTGATGGAGTTGTCCGCCGCCAAGGCCTCCCTGGTGCAGTTCGCTTTCTACGGCGGCTATGCCACGATGGCCATTCCAGCTGCGTTGTTCATCCGCAAGCACAGTTACAAGAGCGGGATCCTGCTCGGTCTGGCTCTTTATGCCATCGGGGCGTTCCTGTTCATCCCGGCCGCCGAGTTCCAGCAGTTCTCGTTCTTCTGTGTCTCGCTCTACGTGTTGACTTTCGGCCTTGCCTTCCTTGAGACCACGGCGAATCCTTTCATCCTGTCGCTCGGATCCAAGACCAATGCGACCCGTCGTCTCAACCTTTCCCAGTCATTCAACCCGATGGGTTCACTGATGGGAATGAGCGTGGCTTCATTCGTCGTGCTTCCCCAGCTCCTCTCTGACAAGAGGGACGCTGCCGGCAACATCATATTCCCGACCCTCTCAGAGGCTGAGAAGGCGAGCATAAGGCTTCATGACCTCGCTGTCATCCGCAACCCTTATGTGATCATAGGTTGCGTCGTCCTCGCCGTGCTCATCATCATCGCCCTCACGAAGGTCCCGAAGACGGACATCCAGCCGGAGAAGACCAACAGCACCGGTAAGACCCTCTCCAACCTGTGGCACAACAAGATCTACAGGGAGGGTGTCCTTACCCAGATGTTCTACGTCGCGGCCCAGATCATGACATGGACTTTCATCATCCAGTATGCCGACAATCTCGGAATCAACAAGGCCACCGCACAGACCTATAATATCATAGCCATGGCCCTGTTCCTTTGCGGAAGGTTCGTGGCGACGGCTTTGATGAAGTTCGTCAATTCCAGTCGTCTGCTCGCGATATTCGCCATTGGTGCCGCCCTTTGTACAATCGGCGCTATCACCATTGTGGGGAAGGGAGGACTATACTGCCTGATGGGGATCAGCGCTTTCATGTCGCTGATGTTCCCGACCATCTATGGAATCGCTCTTGAGAATGTCGATAACCAGGACGCAAGTCTTGGCGCGGCCTTCCTTGTCGAGGCCATCGTGGGAGGCGCCATCATGCCTCCGCTCCAGGGAATGATCATCGACCAGAAGGTCATCTTCGGCCACCCGGCCGTGAATGTGTCCTTCGTCTTGCCGCTCATCTGCTTCATCATAGTCCTTATTTATGGCGTGAGGTCATACAAGGTAAGGAAACAACTCACAGTGAGCTGATTATCTCCAGACAGCGGATCAGGAGCCGGACAGACTCCTCGTTGATGCTGACCATAAATCCGGGACATGTCCCGAAGAAAGACAGCGCGATCGTGGCTACCGAAAGGACCATGACCGCGCTTGTCAGTGGAAGCGCTGTCAGATTGGTGATCAGAAAATATTTCGGGAATGTGTGGAAGCGATACCAGACCAGCGGCGCGGTGAATGCCTGGCAAGCTATCGACACGGAAGCGCCGGACCAGATTTTTCTCATCGGGTCCAGCTTCCCGGCCAGACCGCCCGCCTTTGGATAAAGGTTTTCCAACCTGGGATAAAGAAAGGCTATTCCCGCCATGGCGAGGTAGGATAGTTGGAACCCCAACGACGAAATTACCCCTGGATTAATGGCCAGCTGGATTGTCAGGGCGGAGATCAGGATGCCTGCGGGGGATCGCTCCCGTCCGGACAATCTCGCTGTCTCTCCGATCGTTATGTAGAGGAACGCCCTGACAATGGACGGTGAGGCTCCAGTCATGACCGTATATGATCCGGCTGCCATTATCGTCAGGACAAACCGGAATCTTTTCGCCGAAGGAGTGTTGCCTATCGGAGCTGAAAGCTTCCCGAGGATCATGTAAAGTATCCCCAGATGAAGGCCCGACAGGGCGAGAATGTGGGAAGCTCCGCTGTCTCGGAATATTCGTGTCGTCTCTCTGTTCAGCCCGCTCTGGTCGCCGGTCAGGAGGGCTTTCAGGAGCCCACCGGTCACTTTGTCTTCGTAGGGGAGGGAGTCAATCGTCTCTTTAAGCGTGGTGACGCATCTTTCTGCCATCCTCCCCAAGGGCCCTTGGGGAAGGGAAATCCCCTCTCCCAGAGAATAGCTGATGTGACAGAACAGCCCTGTGACCAGAAACACGGCAAAGGTCGCGATCTTGAGGAGACGATTGTTCCCGGTCCGTGGAAGCGTCGCCACAGTCATCGCCGGAATCAACGCGGCGAGACAGAAGGGAAGAATTGTTGGAATGACGTTCTTGTCAGGGAAAAAAACAGCTCCGGCGGCTATGCCTGCGGCAAATGGGATCCCGATCCCCGCGATCTCCGGTGAGTCCTTCATAGTCTAGTACCTAATTTTTGTAAAAATAGTCATTTTAATTTGTTATCTTTGCCTTTCCGAAACGAAACATTTTATTTTTTAAGGATAATGATCATTCTGGTTATCAATTGTGGCAGTTCCTCGATCAAGTACCAGTTGCTTGACATGAGAAGCGATGACATCTATGACCTTATGGCCAAAGGCATAGTCGAGAAAATCGGACTTGAGTCCGGAAGGCTGGTTCATACCCCTGTCGGGAAGAACAAAGTTGAGAAGGACATGCCTATTCCTGACCACACAGTCGGCATGCAGCTCGTGCTGGACGCCTTGGTGGACAAGGAATACGGTGTTTTGAAATCATTTGAGGATATCGAGGCGGTCGGGCACAGAATCGTCCAGGGCGCCGATTTCTTTTCCGGCAGCGCTATCGTGAACGAGGATGTGATCTCCAAGATTGATTTCTGCTGCGACTTCGCCCCGCTCCACAATCCCGCCCACCTGCTGGGTATCAGGGCTTGCCAGGCGGTTCTCCCGAACGTGCCGCAGGTCGTGACTTTCGACACGGCTTTCCACCAGACCATGCCGCCCCAGGCCTACATGTACGGACTTCCGTACGAGTACTATGAGAAGTACCATATCCGCCGTTACGGAGCCCATGGTACAAGCCATCAGTTTGTGGCCGGCAAGGGTGCCAAACTAGTCGGTCTGGACATCAACAATTCCAAGATCATTACCTGCCACATCGGCAACGGAAGCTCGATAACGGCGATCCACAACGGGAAATCAATCGACACATCCATGGGACTCACCCCTCTCGAGGGTTTGATCATGGGTACCCGCTGCGGTGACGTGGACCCTAACGCCATCCTTTATATCATGAAGAAAGAGGGCCTCTCTCCGGACGAGATGTACACGCTGGTCAACAAGAAGAGCGGTTTCCTCGGAGTGTCCCAAAAGACATCAGACGCCAGGGAGATGGACGCTCTCGCCAACGGAGGCGACTTCAAGGCGAAGTTGGCATTCAAGATGCTGTCTTTCCAGATGATCAAGTACATCGGAGCTTACGCCGCGGAGATGAACGGAGTCGACGCCATATTCTTCACCGGTGGCATCGGGGAGCACAACAGCCGTATCCGCCGCAGGGTCTGCGAGAACTTCTCTTATCTTGGCCTTGATCTTGATTATGAGGCCAATACAGCATGGGGAGAGGACGCCATCATCACCAAGCCTGACTCCAAAGTCAAGGCCGCTCTTATCACCACTGACGAGGAGCTTGTGATCGCCCGTGACACTATGCGTCTTGTGCAGAGCATGGATGAATAATTAATAACCAGGATAAAGATATGATTACAAAATTCGCTGATGTTTTCGCGGAGCTCAAGGAGAAGAGCATCTGCAAGAAAATGGTCGCGGCTTGGGCCGTGGATGAGCACACTATCGAGGCTTGCGCCAAGGCTTCCGAGATGGGATTCGTCAAAGTCACCCTCGTTGGAGACAAGAACCTTATCTCCGAGACATGCGCCAAATTGGGTATCGACGTGGCGATCTTTGACATCGTCAATGAGCCGGTCGAGCTCAAGGCTGTGGCCAAGGCTGTCCAGCTTGTGCATGACGGTGACGGTGATGTTCTGATGAAGGGCCTTTGCTCCACCGACAAATTCCTCCGCGCCATTCTTAATAAGGAGACCGGACTTCTCCCTCCTAAGGGCGTGCTGAGCCACGTCGGTGTCATTGAGAACCCGAACTATCACAAGCTCATGTTCATTTCCGACATGGCTGTCATTCCTCTCCCGGACTTCCGTCAGAAAGTCAAGATCGCCGGCTATCTCGTGGGTGTGGCCAAGTCTTTCGGCATCGCGAAGCCGAAGCTCGCTTTCATAGCCGCTTCAGAGCAGATGCTCGATTCGATGCCCGCTTGTGTTGAGGCCGCCCAGCTTGCCAAGATGTGTGACCGCGGACAGATCAAGGGTTGTGTGGCCGATGGCCCTCTCGCCCTGGATGTCGCGATCGACAAGGAGTCTGTCGAGATCAAGAAGCTTGTCAGCCCTGTGGCTGGTGACGCTGATTGCCTCCAGTTCCCCAACATCGAGTCCGCCAATGTCTTCTGGAAGACTAACTCCAAGCTCGCCAATGGTGTGCGCCAGGCCGGAATGCTTGTCGGAACCACAGCTCCTTGCGTTCTCGCGAGCCGCGCCGACAGCGTCGACACCAAGCTGAACTCCATCGCCGAGGCGGTGATGTTCGTGAATAACTAATCAGAGTAGAATAAGTTCCGAAGAGGGAATTTATCTGAATATGAGGCCCGGAGCTTCTCGAACAGTTCGGTTGTGAACTTGGCGAGGCCCGGGCCTTTATATGTGCTCGTGTTGGCGATGAAGACCCAGCACTCCCCGTCGGGGAAGTACTTCACAAGGGCGCTGGTGCCAGCGAATGTCCCGGTGCGGGTCCATTCCCCGGTCGGCTTCGTGTCGTTCCACCCGAGCGAATAGGTGTCCGGGTCGAAATATTCCGTCATCGCGTCCACGCTCTCTTTGCTGATGATGTCGGGGACCTCCGGCTTACCGTCGATGGAGGCCACCAGCAGGGCCAGCTCTGGCGTTGATCCAACCCAGGCCCCGGCGCCTTTAAGACCGGTCACGTTATTGCCTCCGTAACTTCTGGTGACTTTGCGGCCGGTGTTGTTGAACTCATCCACCGGCTCGTCATCTTTCTGGACAAAGTAACGGACCTCCCCCGGGAGCTTGTCCGCATAATAGTTCCCGGCGATCCTGAAGCCCACGCAACCAGCAGGTCTCAGGACGTTCTCCTGGATGAAATCCTCGTAGGGCATCCCGCTGATTCTTTCGATGATCATCGAAAGAACGAGATAACCATAGTTGGAATATTCCTGGAAAGTTCCCGGCTCAAAGGCGAGCGGCCTCTTTAGTTGGACGACGGTAAGTTGGTCCTGGTCAGGGACTTCCTTCCAGTTATTCCGCATCATGATCAGCCTTGTCGAGAACATGGGATCGCCTCCCTTCTTGGAGAATCCCGCCTTGTGGCGCAAGAGATCCTCAACGGTGATTTTCATGTACATCGAGTCGGCGATAGCCGCGTTGTACAGGGAATCGTCCAGAATGCCGCCCGGCCCGAAGACCTGGTCCTTGAGGGTGAGCTGCCCTCTCTCCTGGAGGACCATGATTCCCACGGCGGTGATCAGTTTGGACACGGAAGCCATCCTGAGAATATGTCCGGGTTCCATCGGTTCATTGACATCGGCCAATCCGTAACCTTTGGAAAACAAAAGGGAGTCATTTCTCATGACGGAGAGGGACACGCCTTTGAGGCCCCAGAAGGTCATGAATTCTTTTATCGGCTTGTCGAAGCCATTCAGCAGAGAAGTGTCGGAAACAGCGTTGGTCAGAGTCTCGTTGAGGTTGACAGGAATTCTTCTGGCGGCAGCCTCTTTCTTCCCGAAAGACGAGATAGCCACTGCTATCAAGACGGCCAAAGTCAGTGCGGAGGCCGCCATTATCCTACCTTTCTTGCTCATCCTTAGCATGTTTTATCTCAGTGAATCAACGAGGCCTTTCTCCCGAAGTCGATGATGAATTCAGCCGTCTTCTCGATCCCGAGAATCGAGGAGTCGACGCATAAGTCGTAGTCAGAAGCAGCGCCCCAGTTTCCGAATGTGAAGAAATTGTAGTAGGTCTCCCTTGTCCGGTTGCGCTTTTCCATCATCTCTCGGGCTTCCTCCTCACCCAAGCCTGTCCTGCGGATTATCCTTTCCACCCTGGCGGCCTCGGGGGCGGAGATGAAGACGTCGAGACAGTCCTTGTCTCTCAATATATAGTTGGAGCACCGGCCGACGAATATTGCCGGACCCTTCTCGGCTATCCCTCTGATCACCTCACTCTGAATCTTGAACAACTCGTTGTCTCCCATGTAGTTCCGCGTGTTGCCGAACCTCTCGGATCCGAAAATCGAGAAGAAACTGAAAAAGCTCCTTTTCTCGTCGCTGCGCTCGAAGAGCTCCTTGCTGAATCCGCTCTCCTCCGCGGCCTTGGAGATCAGCTCGTTGTCGTATACAGCTATTCCGAGGGTGGCCCCGATCTTCTCGGCAATCTCCTTGCCGCCGCTCCCGAACTGGCGCCCTATGTTAATGATTGTGTGCTTCTCTCCCATGACTATTAATGTTTTATCTGGCTTCCGAGAATTGTGGGCTCGTCTCCGTCGTTCAGTTTGCTGAATTTCCTGAACAGGCTGTGGACGAGCACGAATGTGGTCAGGCACGCCAAGGCATCCGAGGCCGGGAAGGCCAGGAACACTCCTCTGACATCCAGCATCAGGGGAAGGATGTAGACGAGTGGCACTAGGAACAGCAATTGCCTGCTCAATGAAAGGAAGATGGATTTGCCGACCATCCCGAGGCTTTGGAAGAAGTTTGTCGAGACCATCTGCCATCCAACGAGGAAGACCACCGGGTTCATCGCCCTGATTCCCTTGTCGGCAAGGTCGATGAGCTCCGGGTCGTTTGTGAATATTCCCACCATCATGCTTGGGAAGAGCTCTGAGGCCAGGAACCATAGCACGCACACTCCGGATGCCCATAATGCTGTGAGTTTGAACACCTTCTTGACTCTGGAGTACTTCAGGGCACCGAAGTTGTAACCCGCTATCGGCTGCATTCCCTGATTGAGTCCCATCACGATCATCACGAACATGAAATTGATCCGGTTGACTATGCCGTAGGCCCCGATGGCCAGATCGCCTCCGTACTTAAGAAGCTGCTGGTTGATGAACATCGTGACAATGCACGAGGCGGAATTCATCAGGAAAGGCCCCATGCCGATAGCCAGCGAATCCTTGGCGATCCTCCAGTCAAGCTCGAATACCCTGCGGGGAAGCCTCATGACATTGTCTTTCCGGGTGAAGTACCACAGGCTGTAGGACAATGCCAGAGCCTGGCAAAGCACGGTGGCTATCGCAGCTCCCTGGATGCCAAGTCCCAGGACGAATATGAATATAGGGTCCAGGATCGTGTTGGATATGACGGTGAAGAGGGTCAGGCCCATCGCGAGGCGGGGATTGCCGGAAGACCGGAGCAGGGCGTTCAGGCCGAAATACAGGTGAGTCACCACGTTGCCGATCAGGATGATTCGCATGTAGTCCCTGGCGAAGGGGAGCGTGTTGGCGCTCGCTCCGAAAAATGTCAGGATCGGGTCGAGGAACATCAGGCAGACCGCGGCGAATAACACACCGGTGATGCAATTCAGGGTAACGTCGTTGGCCAGGACTTTGTTGGCGGTCTCGTAATTTCTCTGGCCGAGCAGCACGGACACAAGAGTGGCGGCTCCCACGCCCACAAGCGTGCCGAGCGCGGAGCTGAGGTTCATCAGCGGGAAGCTGACGGCGAGTCCGGAGAGGGCCAGCGAGCCATATTCCGGAATATGCCCGATGAATATGCTGTCGACCATGTTGTACAAAGAAGAAGCGGTCATGGCGATAATGCCAGGGACCGCATACTTCTTAAGCAACTTTCCGACGCTTTCAGAGCCTAACTCTACGGGTGCCGCATTATTGTGCATGATTCTGTCTATTGTGTCGGGTCCTTCACGACTTCTATCTCAAAGACGATAGGAGCGTATTTTGGAATGACAGGGTCATTGCCGCTGGACCCGTAACCTAGATTGGAGTAGAAAGCGCAGATGACCTTCTCGAAAGGCCTGAGTTTGGACAGGCAGTAAGCGAAACCGTTCACAACCGTGGAGCCCTCTTCAGTGGAACTTGTGGAGATTGTCACGGTCTTGAAGTCGCTGTCACTTGCCGGATGCACGCACATCGGGGCGTAAGTTTTTGATTGCGTGTAGATCTTGTGGACTTTGGCCGTGTCTTCGATAGTGGTGTCGAAGACCTGCCCGTTCAAGAGGCGTCCGGTGTAATTGATGTAGAAGGTCGTGTCTCCGGAGAAAGTTGTCTCGGAGGTGGGCTTGGTCAAGGTCTTGCAGTAATACCCGAACATTGTGGAGTCGGTTCCGGCCATATTCCGGTTCACATAATCGGACAGTGCGGCGATCTCCCAATCGGTGATGTTATCGGTCTTGTCCACGATCGTGATGGTGTAGATGGCGTTTGTCCCGGAAGCTTTTTTCTCGTATTCCTCCGCCGTGTCGTAATCCAGGTTGACATTAAGCCATCCGGGAACCAGGGCTGTCCTTGTCCCACCGACCCTCATTCCGGAGACCATGTCGATCACTCCGGCCTTGGTGTACTGGGGATCCAGCATCATGACATCGTGTCCGTAATAGTTGCCGTACTTGAAAGTCCCGAGCTGCTTGGCCACCTTCTCGTAAGTGGTGGATGTTATCGTGCCGTCGAGATCGGTCACCGTGTAGTCGGCTATGAGAAAAAGGTCTTCATCGGTCAGCGCGGCTCCAGACCCCGGCTTGTCCTCAAGGATATAAACTCCAAGACCGGAGGGTTTGACCCCGGGATGGTTGACATTCATCCATGCCTCGATGTAGGCCTTCGCCATCCCGCTCGTATCGAGCGAGCTCTCCTTGGCGCATCCCGAGGCGAACGCCATAATGGCGGCCACCAAGCTCAAAGCTATAGTCTGATGTTTTGATATATTCATAATAGTCAATTTCTTCTAATCGTTGCTGACGCTTTTAATCCACAAATGGTAGGCCAGCGCCGCGTTTGGAGGAACATTTCCTGTCTTCTTCTTGCCGAATCCCAGCTTGCCGCTGAACAGCACGTAGCACTCGTCGCCTCCCTTCACTCCCGGGAGACCTTTGCGGAGTCCTTCCACGAGATCGTCCTCACCAAGACGCACGGTGGCGATCTCGAAAGAGGAACTGTCGGTCAAGGCCCATCTCGCGGAGTTGGCGAAGACCTCGTAGTTCGTGGCGAACAGGTTTGAGTTGCTCAATGTCTTCCCAGTGACCACGTAACCGGCGTAATAGAAAGCGACGGCTCCGTTCTCGTCCAGGGCCTCTCCATCGCCATGGGCCACTGTGACACGGGTGACGCCGTTGTTGTGCTCCACCGTGGCGTCGTCAATCCCTCTTGTCAGATTGCTGATAAGATCCTCGATGTCGCTTTCCTGCCTGTCGTATGCCGCGTCAAGCTTCTTGTCCCCGCATGAGGCGGCGGCAAGAGCCAGGATGGTGACGAACAATATGGCCGCGAGTCTTCTCATATTCCGAAAAACTCCTTTGCTACTTTCAATATGTATGCCTTGGCCTTGTCGGGGGAAGGAATATCCTCGGGAATAAACAGTTTCCCACCAGCCGCCATCTCATGCCCTCCGCCATGGAAGTACTTTGAAGTGAACTCATTGGCGGACACACCCCGCTTTGACCGGACTGAAACCCGGAACCTGTCATCCTCCTCTGTGAGGAGCATGCTCATCCTCACCTTGGCAATGGCCAGCGGGAGATTCACGAACCCCTCGCTCTCGCCCTGGCGGAAATCGAAGCGCTCCTGGGTGGCCTTGTCGAGAATCATCACGGCCACGCCCTCGGGAGTGATCTCCATGTTGTCATGGAGAAGATAGCCCATCAGCCTCAACCGGTTCTCCCGGTACTGGTTATAGATGCAGGAGAGTATCCTGTCCCTGTCGACTCCGGCGCCGATCAGTTCCGAGGCCATCTTGAGGGTGCCGGGGAAGACCGAGTTCCCGAAGTTGTTCGTGTCGGTGGTCATCCCGGTCATCAAGGCTTCAAGAGAGGCCATTGGAATCTTGGACAGGTCTCCTTCCACATCGGGCATCGCCTTCAGGATCCCGAACAGGACCTCGCAGGTCGAAGATGTCTCCTGGTAGGAGAACACAATGGAAAAGGCCTCCTTGTCGGGATTGAGATGATGGTCGATCAGCACTTTCGGGGCCCCGGAGGCTTTGAGCGCCTCTTCCATGGCCGGATTGGTTCTCGCGAATGAGCTGCAGTCCAGGCAGAACAGAAGATCGCTGGAGCTGATCCTCGCGGCCGCTTCCGGATCTTCATCCCAGACGATGACGGATCCTTCCTGGAAACCATTGAGAATGAAAGATAAAGACTCCGGCACACGGTCCGGAACGACCAGCGCCGCATCTTTGCCCAGGCAGTCCTTCAGGTAACCTGTCAATGCGAGACCGCTTCCCAGGGCATCCCCGTCCGGGTGCGTGTGCACCGCTACGGAAATCCTTGTGGCCTTTCTCGCAAGGGAGTATAGTTCTTCTATCCTGTCCATTCGGGGAGCAAAATTACGAATAATATTACAAATATTATATTGCATTTCATAAATCAATTTTCTAACTTTGTCCAGAATTGGCGGATTGTCGGTTCATTTGATAGCAAATCATAAATTTAAAGTATAATGAATAAGATTCTCAAAACGATCCTCAGCATCGTGCTCGCGCTTCTCTGTGTGTTCCTTGTCTACAAGATCTACGAAGGTGTCATGGAGCCTGTGAGGTTCGAGAAAGATGTCAACGCGAGGAAGAAGGTGGCTATCCAGCAGCTTAAGGATATCCGTGACCTTCAGGTCGCTTTCAAGAGTGTCAATGACAGGTTCACCGCTTCCTTCGACACCCTCAAGCAGTTCTACAACAACGGCGAGATGGTTGTCCTGATGCAGATCGGTTCAAAGGATGACTCCCTGGCCATGGCTCACACCAATGAGGTCAAGAAGGCCAAGAAGGGCAAGATCACCGATGAGGACCTCTATAAGCTTTATCAGGCTGGAGACAAGAATCTTGTGTTCTCCATCCAGAACAAGATCGCTGTCAAGGACACCCTGTTCCACAACAGGCCTGACTTCAACATCAATTCGATTGACAAGATTCCTTTCGCTGTCGGTGAGTATGGTTCCGCTGACGTCAAGGATGTCCAGATGGACGCCATCGTGAAGAAGGTCTCCGGTGTCGATGTGCCTCTCTTCGAGGCCAAGATGCCTTACAAGTCTCTCCTTCTCGGACTCAACCACCAGCTGATCGTCAATCTGATCGCCGAGCGTGAGGACCTTGGACAGTATGAGGGTCTTCAGGTCGGTAGCATCACCGCTCCGAACAACAACGCGGGTAACTGGGAGTAAAATCGTGCATGTCGCGCCACACTCCTAAAGTCGCGCTGGTCCCGTCCGGATTCTTTGACCCCGCTTCCGCGAGGGAAGTGCTGTCACGGACGGCAAGTCTTGACGAAGAGGATAAAGTTGAATACATCAGTTTGCCGGAGTACTCCGCCGAACTGGTGTATTCTCTTTCTGCCTCCAGCCCATCCCAGACTGACCTGTCATCCTCTGATGCCCCTTTCACCCAGAGCGAAGCGAAGGATCTTCTTCCGGAGCTGTACTATCTGCTAAAGAAGCTCCCGGAACTCAAGGACTATAACAAAATCGCCGCCTCTTACGGTGACGGCGTCTTGTCCCTTGCGATCGCCCAGGGCGAGAACCTCCTGCTGGCCAACACTTTCCAGGCCGCGGACTTTACCACGGCCGAGTATTTCCTGTTCATGGCGGTCAGGAAGCTGCAGCTCAATCCGGAAGTTTCCACTATCCATTTCATGACACCTTTGTCTGGCGAGGAGGAGATGTCTTTGTACAGGTATTTCAAAACTGTGGAGACCGTATGAGAATAATCGGAGGCCGACTGAAAGGCAAGTCCATAAATCCTCCCGCGGGTTACAAGGCCCGTCCCACTACGGATTTCGCCAGGGAGGGCCTGTTCAATGTCCTTAATAATGAATATGAGTTCGAGGACCTGAAGGTTCTCGATCTTTTCGGCGGTACCGGTGCCGTGGCTTTCGAGTTCGCCTCCAGAGGAGCCGCGAGGGTGTATTCAGTTGAGATGTCCAGGGAGAACGCGTCGTTTATCAAGACAGAGGCCCAGCGGCTTGGACTTGACAATGTGACGATGGTCCGGGACAATGTGTTCGATTTCCTTCCTCTTTGCAGGGAAAAGTTCGACATCATTTTCGCCGATCCGCCTTATGCCCTGGAAGGGCTGGAGACTCTTCCGGACAAGATTTTTGCCCAGGACATTCTTCATCCTGGCTGCTATTTCATCCTCGAGCACGGCGACGAGCATTCTTTCACCGACCACCCCCGCTTCAAAAAAGAGAAGCGCTACGGCCGCGTGCACTTTTCCTTCTTTGAATAGGGCTATTGGGAGAGATAGCCTTTCTCAAAGGCACCCGGATATAAGAACTTGGATTCCCGGTCGGGAAACTTGACAATCAGGTATTTATCATCTATAGACACAACTTGGCCAGGACCAAGGCTCTTGTGGATGACCGTGTCGCCGACTGTGATTGCTTTGGCTGCTTCGACAAGCTCAGCAACCGGAGTGACCAGAGTAGATCCTTCGCTTCGCTCAGGATGACATTGCGGGTCCAACCCAGGGTCTTTGTTGTCATCCTGAGGCGAAGGCACTGAGACGAAGGATCTACAGCCACCGTCATTCCCGGATTGACCGGGCATCTCCACCGCTGTATCCCAAAGGCCAATGACAGTGCCGGTGTGTTTGTCAATGCCGGTGTATTCCAAAGAAGAGTCCTCGTAGCGCTTGAACTTATAGACAGCATCATTCATCAGCTCGCTGTTGAAGACTCCCAGACTCACTAGTAAGCTGAAATCCTTGAGAGTCAGGCCGGTAACCTTTCGGAACAGATCCGGTTCCAGCTGTTCAATAACATCTTTCAGGCAATATTCCCGGTAATCGGTCAGGTACATGAACACAGGAATGCGGGTGGCGAATTTGATTAGCTTATCCTGGATTTCCTTGCGTTTGCTCTTAAACTCTTTCTCTTCATCGGTAAGCTCTTTTTTCTCCTTTTGCGTCAGGTCGTCTCCTTTCTCTTTTTTGGTCTTCTTAACGTGTTCGGACTTGTTGATGATGGTCTCGATGTCGGAGTTGAGGTTGCGGAACCCCTCTATGTTCATTAGGGCCTTCATTGCTTCCGGATTGTTCATCAGGCGCAGCAGGGTGGCGTTGTCCACGTTTACTAGCACAGCGCTCTCCCAGCGGCGGGCAAGAAGTGTGGCCGTGGTTCCGCTCATGGCCATATCAAGCACGCCGGCCGCATCTATTTCTTTCATTGAAGAGCCGTCGAAAGCCAGTATTGGCAAGAACTTGATGAACTGCTCAACTTTCTTTTCCGGATTGGATTCCTCGACGTTGAGTTGGCAGCTGTATTCCTCAACCTGCCTGAGGGCCCGATTCGGGGCGAAGTCGAAGACATAGCAGAACGGTTTGAGAATCACCTCATTCCCGTATTCATCCTTAGTGGTCCAAGGAGACTGGACACGGAAAGCGGCTTGGAAGTAGGTCTCCGGGGAAGTGGTGTTGCGGAGCATCAAGATTCCGGTCCACGGCTTGACAGTGACGCCGGTCGAAAGCTTGCCGCACGATAAGGTAATAGTCTTAGTCTGCTGGGGGTCTTCCATGGCGTTGTAAACCGGCTCCACGGCTCTGGCTCCCATTCCGGCTTCGTTTCCGGCCGCTACGATTATCCTATATTCATCATAAAAGCGGTTGGAGCGCTTGCGCAGGAGTTTTGCCATGGCCCGGCAAGCGGCAACCGATGGCAGGAACCAGTAAGTGTGCTGGAGATAGCTCAGCAGTCGGGTGTCCGAAAAAGGCATAGGTGGCTTCTC
>JAGAFU010000030.1 GCA_017627955.1 Bacteroidales bacterium
CCAATTTTCCATTACCCATATGCCATTCTACGTTAGTCTGGCAAAGATAATTTCTAATCGGTTGACTCCGAAAACCTTTGTAATTACCTAACTTTCAATATTTTCAAAGAACTTTTACGGATTTTTACCGGACACTAATGTGTGGCGTTTATAAAAAAAGTATTAAGCGACAATGTGAAAAAAGCAAGGGCCGAGAAAAGTGATGCCGCCAAAGTAGCTTCGGATCAAGTTGAAAACAATAATGAAAAAAACAGTAAATGGTGGCTTTGGTTTATCATTTTTAGTGTTTTGTCTGCGATTCTTAAGTTTTTGTTTTCTTAGTAGGATTCATGTAGCGGTGAGATTTATTATCTATTGATTTGTTATGGCTTTAATTAAATGTCCTGAATGTGGAGGACAATTATCTGATAAGGCGAAGAAATGCCCTCATTGTGGGGCTACTATGGAGAAGATTCTTTCTTTGTTGTCTTCCTCTTCTGTTCAACCGGCGCAGAAAGTTCCTCCTATTGTTCCTGTGGTTCCACCTTTGCCGGTTCATGATTTTTCTTCTGAGCCTACGTTAACCCCACCGGTTCCGCCAGTTCCTGGTGAAATGTCAACGCAGTCAGCTTCTGAAACTGTCTCTGCTGAGATTCCAAAAGAGCCGGTTCCTGCCGCAGAATCTTCATATGAGCCATATCCTGAGCAAGCCAAGGCTCCGATACCAGTTGCAGCTCCAGCTTCAGCTCCGGCCCCAACTCCGATCAACGTTATTCCAGAGCCTGCACCTGAGTCTGCACCTACGCCTGCACCTGCACCAGAGTCCCAATCTGATAATTCACATCAGGGAGATAAGGCCGAGCCGGTGAAGGTAAAACCGCGAAAACGCAGTAGCGCTGCATTAATATCCATTATTGTTGTCGCTGCCCTTGGGTTGTTGGGTGCTGGAGGATACTTCTACTACGATAAGGTCTATCTACCGAAGAAGATAGATGCGGAGGCTCCAAGATACTACACTTATGCGCCGTCTGTGGTTATGCGTACAACTCCTGCGGCAGGTGCTGACTACAATAAACTCGGCTCCCTCCCATATGGGACGGAATTAATCACCTATTCGGCAGGAAGTGAGTGGTGCAATGTAAAGGTGAATTCCGTCGGCAATCCGTTAAATGGTCAAGTCGGCTATGTTGCCGCACCTTATGTTTTAGGTCAGTCAGATTTCTTCCTACTGAATAGTATCTTTGGAGACAATGATAGCAAGGTGATCATAAAGACAGCCAAATGTAGGAAAGCCCTTCTTGATTATTACAAAAACAGTGGATATATTGGAAAGCTGGCACAGGATGAAGCTAATGCCCTGGGACTTCCGTCTCCTACTTCGGACAATCAGTGGCAAGTCTTCTGTAAACAAGAATCAAGTAAAAAGAACAATGTCTATTATGCGAGATTGTACGACAGAAGTTCCAAATTCACGGATTTCGCTGTGATTATCAAGAACATAAATAGCGGGGAAAGGAAGCTCCTGTATTTTGCCTTTGATGATGATGAGTCAGTTATTTGGAGTACTGATAAGTATGCCCCTGCTGATGGCTGTATCACTAGGATTACAGGTGGTCGTGATTATTATGGCGACTTCGATCTGTCTGTGAGTTACGAAGGTGACTATGAAGAATAGCACGCAGAATGCGCTTTGGATTCTACTTGGCATCCTGTTGGTTATCCCTTATGTCGGTTGGTTCCTTGTCGCAAAGTCTTACGATAAGAAGGTGGAGCGGATACATAATGCCGCTTTCCTTCTTGTCGATAAGCAACAAATGTCCTTGAGCATTGTTGATTACAATGGCGAGATCAAACGCAGATACGATATAGCCTGTGGTAAAGCGCCGGGTAACAAGAAGCAGGTCGGAGATATGAAGACCCCTGAAGGGATTTTTCATGTCGAAGATATTCAGGACGCATCTTCTTGGAAGCATGATTTCAAGGATGGAAAAGGAGAGATTGACGGTGCGTATGGGCCATGTTTTATTCGTTTAAGTGTCCCAGGACACAAAGGGATTGGTATTCATGGGACACATAAACCTGAATCAATTGGGACCAGAGACACGGAAGGATGTATCAGGCTCAGCAATGACGATATCCTGGATCTCCGTGGAAGAGTTAATATCGGTATGTGTGTCGTCATCACGCCTTCTGTTGATGATCTGTCCTCAGATAATGTTCTTAACTCGGCAAAATAATTGAGTTCCCTCAGGCAATAATAACGGGAATAAATAAGTTTCGCTATATTTGTGGTAATCACAATAGTTAAAACCAATCATGAAGAAACTTATCCTTGTTATTGCCACGGTGCTTTCCGGCATGCTGACAACCGGGGCTCAGGAACTGACTATCCCCCAGATCCGTGAAGAATGGGCAAAGGCAGCGATTCAGGTCCCTCAGGTCAAGGGAAAGATCGGAATCCCTGAGTTCGCCTATGCGGTAGCCAAGGCTTTCCCGGGGAATGACCTGACAGACGAGTTGAAGGCCCAGCTGGACAATCCCGGCCGGGAGAACGAGGATGTGTACGAGTTCGTCCTGGATCGCCAGAACGGCTACTGCAGCCTTGGTTTTATCAGTGATGGGACAGTGAATATGGAGATGTGCTACTGGAACCGGAAAGACGGGCGGAAGCTGGTGGCTGTCAAGCTGTTCAATGTGTATGAGGACAAGAGGCCGCTGATGCTGCTCTATAATTACAACCCTGAGAATGGTTATCTCGAACCGGAGTTGGATCTTGACATCTTCGATCCTTACACCGTCCTTTCATTCTCTCTCCCCAGGGAAGGAAAGGATATAGACGTGTTTTTGAAGGAGTTTCCCGAGGTTGTCTCGCTTCGCTATGACGGGGACGCCGGTTTCGAATATGATATTCCCCCTATGCCCTGTGTCGGCTGTTTTTTGGTCGACACGACTCCTACGAATATCCGCAGGGCTCCAAAAGGGGAGATCATCATGAAATTGGATCCCGATGAGTGCTACATGATGACTGTCTGTGATCCGATTGACGGCTGGTGGAGAATCCTCGGTGAGACGGTGTTAGGCATGGATGACGAGGTCGTTCTCACCGAAGATGACACACAGGCCTGGATACACTATTCAGTGATAGGCGCGGGGCTTCGCAACTATGGGGGCGAGAAAGTGGAACTGCGGGAGTCTCCTTCCGAGGATTCCAAAGTTGTCGGCACGATAGATCAGCAGGAAGCTCTCGTCAATCCTCTCGACGTGAATTCTGACGGATCCTGGGTCAAGGTCAAATGGGGAAAGCTTACCGGCTGGCTGGATTCAGACTGGCTGTGTGGAAACTCGCTGACCACCTGCCCGTAAATCTGGAACTACTTGAATATCTGCTTCATGGGCTTCCCCCTCCAGTCGTCGGGGATGTCCAAACCGAGGATGTAAGCTATTGTAGCCGCGGTGTCGTACTGCATCATCGGTTCGGGGAACTCGAAACCTTTCTTCACTTTCTTCCCGAACACGATGAACGGGGTCTCGAGCTCCAGCATCGTGAAGCCGCCATGGCCCTTGTCCTTTCCGCCGTGGTCGGAAGACATGATGATAATCGTGTCCTCGAATATTCCCGCGTCCTTAAGGGCTTGAATGACCATGCCGACTCCGCGGTCAAGACCTTTCAGGCACTCAATGTACTCGGGACCGTACCAGCCGAACTGATGGCCGGCATTGTCCAGGGCTCCGTAGTAGAATGTGAAGAAATCAGGCTTCTTTGTCTTGATGTACTCGGTGGCTATTTTTGTGTATTCCTCGGTGGGAATCATTGTCTCCTTGCCCCGGTAGGTCTTGATGAAATAGTTGTAGTCAAGGGCCAGTGTGTCGGCGAGGATGCCGATGCAGTCCCAATCGTAGACGCAGCCTATCTCGGCGGAAGGCCTTTGCTGGCGCAGGATCGTGAATATTGTCGGAGGAATGCCGTTGCCATTGTCAGAAGTGGAGGGAATGGTACCTTTAAGGGAGTTCCACTTGTCGAAGCCGTGCATCTCGGTGGGGAGGCCGTTGAACATCGAGGTCCAGTTGATCGCTGATGCTGAGGGCATTACCGAGCGCTTCGCTAGGGTCCAGCTTCCGTTATCCATAAGGTAATGGATGTTTGGAAGATCCGATGCCGGAATCTTCCGGACAGCCTCGGCGGCCCATCCGTCGATACCGATCATAACCACATGTTTCGCCTTTTTCTTGGCCGCGTCCGCTTCGGTCGACGCGATGAGGCACAGGGACGCTAAAACAATAAGGAACTTTTTCATACTCAGAATATTATCTCATATTAAAATCAATCATTATAGGAAGATGGTCCGACGGCCTCCAGAAATTCGACAGGTTTTGCGGGTCCCGGATTGGGGTGGTGTAGCTGTCCCAGATGACCTCGGCGGATGTGATCCGCTCAAATAGCGGCTTTGTGCAGTACACGAAATCGATCCTGGCGCTCTTGCTGCCGACCGTCGGGATGAATTGCCCAGGATATTTCTCTTTTATCACGTCCACATAAGGGGTTTTCTCCATAATGTAATCGTGGACCAGAAGCCTGGGATCGTCATCAGGGTAGTTATATTCCCCGTTGTCAACTCTTGACCGGGAGTTGAAATCTCCCATCATCATCCAGAGCTGCTCGCCAGCCTCCGGGACAGTGCCTATGGTGTGGTCGCAGATGTATTCCATCTCCATGGCCCTGTACTTGTCTCCGCCATGGTCCGCCTTGGAGGCTTCCCGGTCCTCTGCCCCCGGGGCGTAAGCCTGAGGCCAGGTGTGCAGGGTAACGATGTTAACTGTCTTTCCGTTCACTTCGATCGTGGCCCAGCCGGCACCATGAGCTACTATCCTATCGGGCTCCTCGCCGACTATCTTGTCAATGTAAGTGATTGGATATTTTGAGGTTATGACTTGGGGATAGTTGTCCCGGTATCCGCCGATGCCCCAGTATTTGTGGCCGTAACGGGCGGCTAGCTCACCCCAGCCTTCGACCAGGTACCGGTCCTCTTTCGGCATCGCCTGGTCTGAATCGGTGACCCAGATGCTCTGGGCCTCGCACCAGACGCAGATGTCGGGGTCCTTGGCTTTCACGAAATCCACGAAACGGTCGTAATTGTCGTTCTGCCCGTCCCACATCCCATTCTGGATGTTCCAGTATAATAACCTCATTGTCCGCGGCTCCTTCCCGCAAGAGCAAAGCAGGCAAGTGACCAGGGCCGCGGCTAGGATGGTTAATTTGAAGGTTCTCATTATCTGATTGGTGTATTATGGTTATAAAGATAGCTTTTATTTCTCATTTTTAATGATTAAATTGCATTGAAAAGATCATCTTAGTCATGAAGAAAAGAATTCTCAGCCATCTTGGAGATATATCCAAAATCCATCATCGCGCCGCCTTCGCTGATGTCCAGCACCATATTGACAAGCATAAGGGTTCCAACGCTTTCGTTGAGCTTGCTGCCAAGCGTTTCTCCTGCAGGGAGTTCAACCATCATCCGGTGTCTTCCGCCAAACTTGCCAAGATAGTTGAGGCCGCCCGTCTCGCTCCGAGCGCGAAGAACCAGCAGCCCGTCCACATCTGGGTATTGACAAGCGATGAGGCGCTCAGTCGTATCCGTCCCATTCACACTATGTTCGACGCTCCGGTGGTCATCATGGTGGGCTTCAGCATCTCCGAGGGTGCTAAAAGAGCTTGCGATGGAATGAACTGGGCAGAGACGGACGCCACAATTGCCGGCACCCACATCGCTCTGGCCGCCGCGGACCTGGACCTTGGTTGCACTTGGGTCGGATCGTTTGATCCCGTAAAGATTAGGGAGTCCTTCCCTGAGACGGAAGGCTACGAGATTTCAGCCCTTTTCGCGATAGGACATCCTTCCGCTCACGCCAAACCGTCAGACAGACACGTTGCCAGGAAGTCCATGGAAGAGTTCTCGACTGAACTTTAATCAGTTCCTCGGATACCGGACCGTAAAGCAGGCTCCCTTGAGGGAGAAGGATTTGGAGTAGAATATCTCCCCCTCGCATTTCTCAACGATGTTACGGCATATCGACAAGCCAAGTCCTGTGCCGTTGCTCTTTGTCGTGAAGTTGGGGGTGAACAGTCTTGACCTGTTCTCGTCACTGACACCAGGGCCGTTATCCTCGAACACGATGTCGTAGAACCCGTCCTTGTTGGAAAGCCTCAAGGAGATGAGTATCTGGCCTTGGAATGGTTCTCCGCCTCTGTCGCGGATCTCATTCTGGGCGTTCTCGATTGCCTGGACCGAGTTGCTGATGAGGTTGACGAACACACGTGTCAGCTGTGGCTTTGGACCTTTGGCTTTGGCTCCTTCGAGCCCCATGTAGGAGAAGGAGATGCTTTCCCTGCTGTCAAACAGGTCGATCTGCTCCTTCAAGAGCTTGTCCAGATCGATCTCGACCGGTTCCTCAGTGTAGAGCTTGGCGAAAGTAGAGAACTCGTTGGCCGTGTCTGCAAGCAGGTCTATCTGCGAGAGGACCTCTTTGGAGATCTCGTCAAAACGGTCGGTCCAAGCCTCGTCACCGCGGCTTTTCATTCTGATCAGCCGCTGGATCTGGAGTTTGATCGGAGTGAGCGGGTTCTTTATCTCATGGGCGACTTGCCGCGCCATCGTGGCCCAGGCCTTGTCCCTCTCCGCCTGTGTCAGCTGCTTTGTGGAGTTGTAGAGGTCGTGAACCATGAGGTTATATGCCCTGACTAGTGTGGAAACTTCGTCATCCCTCTCATAGACAATATATTCCAGATTGTTGATGTCGACTTCGTTCATCTTGCGGCCGACCTCCGTGATCGGCTTGATCATTGTCTCGACCGCCCTTTCCGTCAGAAGCCTGGCAAGCAGGAGCAGGATGAGGAAGACAGTGATGATCGTGATAGAGTGGAGCACGGCCTCTGACTTGAAGTCGAAGCTCTCGTCGGTGAACGGCGCTCCCATTATCGCTATCATGTTGCCTTGGCTGTTAAACAACGGGGCGTAGAGGAAATATGTCTTCTCCGGACCGAACGACTCCTCGCCGATGTAGTAGCGCCTGTTTTTGTAGAGAATATTCTCAAAAGCGTCCTGGTTCAACCTCGTGCCGAGAAGCAACCGGTCGAACACTTCAGGAGTGGTGGACCAGAACTCCTTTCCTGCTGTGGTGTAGAGCGTTATGTCGCACTTCATCGTGTTGCTCACATCCTCCAGGGCGGCTGCGGCCTCCTGCGTGCTCAGATCAGTGTAGTCCCTGGCGAAGCGGCATCTCGCCTCAAGCAGTGTCTGGATGGAGCTCGTCTTGTCGGCCATCGAATACTTGAGGTTCGCGTTGTTCCTCCGGTAGACGAACAGCACGCTGACCGTCGCCAGGGCGATCATCGTCATCACCAGGGCAACCATCATGGAGGCATTGATCCTGGACCTGTAGTAGTTCTTCTCTTTGCTCTTTTTGCGGTTCCTGAACAGGGCAAGTATGCTGAGGATGAAATAGAGCGTCAACGTGATGAAGAGGAAGGCAACGAAATAATTGAAGTCCTCTATCTTTTCCCGGGACACCAGGATCAGGTCATCCTCTGAGACGAAATTCACGAAGTGGGTGTACCCTCCGGCCCGGACAAAGCCGCTCCCGGTGTTGAGCAGCTCTTCTTTCCTGTCGCTGTCAAGCAGCGTGGGGTAGGCGTAATTACCTTTATAGGAGACCAGTTTGTCGGATGAGTATTTGGCGTAGGAATATCTGGCTGGGAGAAGGACGTCGCCCGGGGCTGAGTAACCGAGTATCCTGGCATAGCCCCTGTCTTCCCTGTTCGATTTCGGGGAAACGGTGAGCAGCATCATCGTCACGCCGGTCCCGCTGTTGTAATATGCGAAATTGCCTGTGTAAAAGCTGTTTCCATTATTGTCTCTCCGATAGCGGAAACGTGTGCCGTCGGCGATTGCGGTCCCTTCGGAGACCATCCTCGTGAAATAGTTGACGGCGGCCGGGTTCTGTTCGTTCTCGGGGAACAGCTCCACGATGATGTCATTGTCCTGTGACAGGCCGACCATGTAACTCTCCACGATCCTGTTGAGGATGATGCTGTTGCTGTTGGGGATTGCCGCCAGGGAAGTGATAAGCTGGTCGGAGGCGATCTTTTCCTCCACGAGCCTGAGCTGAAGCTCCAGGCTGATGTTCCTTTCCATCGACAACCTGTTGGCGAGGACATTGATCCTGTCCCTTTCCTTCTTGAACCCCAGGGTTCCGGCCATCGCGACAAGGTATGAGGCGAAAATGATCGACATGAAGATTCTCGCCTTTCCGGAAATCGGGTCTAACTTTATGGATGTCAGCTCCTCAAAAGGAATAGCCGCCAAAGAGATGAGCAGGGGGATCGTGACCAGGAGGGAAGCGAGAATGAGGTAGACCAGGAGGGTGTAGACGCTCAGGTCGTTAAGGCGGTAGAGCTCGAGGGTGATGCTCGAGTTCAGAATTATGCTCTTGAATATGAAATGAATATACAAGATGACACCCCCGAGAAGCAGCAGCGAGACCACCAGCAGGAAAACCATCCCTGATTTTGGATGCTTGCTTTCCAGGATGCGGCGGGATATTCTCTTTCGGAAAGCCGCCAGCAGGCATATCATGAGCACGATCGCGATTGAGACGATCATAACTGTGCCGAGGGAGTTCAGAAGTCTGCCGTCGGCATAGATGGTAGGGGAGAAGAGCTTGGAGAACAGGGCTGGACTTGAGAAGGGCCCTTGCCGGGTGATCGATTCTGACACTACCTTGAAGACCGGAGTGCCCTCGAGGCTGACAAGTGAGCCTCCATTCTCCGAAAGGGGGACGATTGAGAATCCTCTCCCAGGGTCAAGCTTAGGATTGACGCCGTTCGAGCCTTCCTCGGCCATTGAGTCCATGATCTCCAGACCGGCGATGACCTTGACAGCCCCTTTTGACCTGGATTTCACGAGGTACCATTTCATCCCGTAGTTGACAAACTGCGGCTCGTCTCGGACTTCGGCCAGAGGAGAGGAGATGTTCTCCCTCGGCCTGGACAGCCTCTGGAAGACAAGTCTGCCCGTTATGTCATCGTTTTTGACAGGGAACTGGTTGCACCAGGACACCAGAGAATCCTCGACGTATTTGTAGATCACCATGTCTCCGGGGAGCCCAAGTGAGCCGACCCGCTGGTCCCCGCCGTCAAGGGCGGTTTCAAGTTGGCTATCGAGGGAGGCCATCCTTTTCCCGAGAGATTTCTCCGTGCGCTGGGCGGCCCGGATAATGTCGCCAGGAGTGGAGCGGGAAGACAACAGGACCACCGTGAGGATCAAGGCTGCCGCCAAAGCTCCCCAGATATAGTACCAGCGTTTATGTGTTCCCGATCCTGTCATTCGTGGTGGTAAGGTTCCCCTCTAATTATCGTGAAGGCGCGGTAAAGCTGCTCGGCAAAGACTGTCCTGACCATCTGGTGGGTGAACGTCATCCTGGATAGGGAGACCTTGCCGTCAGCCCTGGCGTATACGGCTTCGGAGAAGCCGAAGGCGCCACCGATCACAAATACAATATTTTTGCCACTGGCCATAAGCCGCTCGATTTCTTTGGCGAATCCCGCTGAAGTATATTCCATGCCTTTCTCATCCAGGAGGATGACGTGATCCTTTGGGGTTATGTTGGCCAGGATCAGATCCCCTTCCTTTTCCTTGATTTGGGCCTTGGGAAGGGATGACGCGTTTCTCAAGTCCGGGATCTCCTTCAAGATGAAGGGCACTTGGCGCTTCAGCCTGGAGGTGTAGGTCTCCAGGCCTTCCCGAACCCATCCGGAGTCGGTTTTTCCGACGGTCAGCAGGCAAATTCTCATCAAATGCAAAAATAAGAAAGTGGCTCGGTATTTGCAACAAAACAGCATGTCATGAGGATGCGTGTCAAGTTATTCCTCGCTTTCGCGGCGTTGGCGCTGTGCTTGTCCGTCAGAGCGGCAGGCGACAGCTATGATGTTTTTGTGCCGATCTCTAAATACATGGCGAGCGGTGATGCCGAGAGTCTCTCGGCGTGGTTCTCGGACAATCTCGAGATCTCCATCATGTCGTCCACCAACGACTCCAGCCGTAACCAGGCCAAGCAAATCCTGAAAACGTTCTTCGCTTCACACACGCCTCGTTCTTTTGAGATAAATCACACAGCCTCAAGGTCGAACTCCAAGTACGCCTTGGGCTACCTGAATGCCGGTGGAGAGCTGTTTGAGGTCACCATTTTCGTGAGCAAGAATAAAGACAGCTACAAAATCCAGCAACTCAAGATCGACCGGATCAGATGAGAGCCTTAAAGATAGCCTTGCCGCTTGTGGCGCTGTTGTTCTCGTGCTTTTGTCCGGCGGATATCCAGGCGCAGCCGGCAAAGGGCAGGGATAGGGCTGTGGTCATTGAGGCCCTTGATCCCGCCTATGTCAAGGCCGATGACAAGTATCTGAAGAGTATCCTCACCAAGGCGCGGGACGCCAAGAGCAGGAACAACCCGGAGAGGCGTAAGCAATATGATTGCGAGATATACAGCCGTAACGAGTTGGATCTGGTCAATCCCGGAATGGTGGCGAAGTTCATCCCGAAAGGATTCCAGTTCATATACGATTATGTCGACACGTCCGCTTTGACCGGGCAGACATATCTGCCGGTCATGATAGCCGAGTCGAAGTCCCATTACTATCATTCCCGCAATCCTGAGATCAAAAAAGAAGTCATCGAGTCGAGCAGGATCTCCGGCATCAGCGAGCAAAAGACCGTCGCCCAGTTCACGGGAGGCCTGTACATCAAGGCAAATTTCTACGAGAATTATCTCAATATTTTCCAAGTGGAGATCCCTTCGCCTTTGGCCGACAACGGGTCCCTATTCTATGATTACCACCTGGTCGACAGCCTCTCCATCGACGGGAGGTTGACCTACATGATCAGGTTCCGTCCTTCAAAATGGGCTTCGTCCACGGCGTTTGACGGTCACATGTTGATTGACGGGAAGGATTTCGCGATCAGGTCATTACACGCCAGACTCAATGGTGACTCAGGGGTCAATTGGGTTAGAAGTTTGGTGATAGACGTTGACAACCAATTACTTCCTGACTCGACCTGGTTCTATAGGCAGGACAGGATCTATATCGATGCGTCGGTGGCCTTGACCGGCTCAAAGTCAATCGCGTTCATGGCAAACAGGCGGATAGACTATTCTGACCCGTCTTTTTCAGAGAGCCAGATTCTCGGGCTTCTTGACACGAAAGCTCCCGTGCTGATGCATAATGATGTCCTGAAGGATGACGATTCATACTGGGCCTCAGTCCGTCCGTATCCCTTGGACGCGAAGGAGCAGGGCATCTATGACATGGTCGATTCCATCAAGAATGTTCCCCTCTACAAGGGCGCCGAGAAGGTCGTCGACATGTTCTCCACGGGGTTTTTCAATTTCAAATATTTGGGATTCGGCCCCTATAACTCGATCTACAGTTTCAATGACCTGGAAGGGGCGAGGTTCCAGATGGGGTTCAGGACCACAAAAGAGCTCAGCCGGACATTCCGGTTCATGGGCTATGCGGCCTATGGCTTGAAGGATGAGACTTGGAAGGGAGGAATGTCGTCGGAATTCATGCTTGGGAATATGCCTCAGCGCAAACTTGTCCTGACGTACAAACATGATATGCTTCCGCTCGGGGCTGGTTCTTTCGGCTTTGGCAACGGAGATGTCGTCACATCCATCCTAACCAAGAAGGGGGGACGTAAAATGAGCATGATAGATGACATCGCCCTCACTTATCAGCATGAATGGTCCCACGGATTCAACATGACCACCGGCCTCGAGCGTCGGGAGATATTCCCGAGCTCTGTCGTCCCGATGATTAAGCGGGACGGAACTACTTATCATTCCGTCTCTTATGATCAGGCTTTACTGCAACTCCGCTTTTCAAAAGACGAGATAGTCACCCGTGGCGTGTTTGACAAACATTACATGTTCTCGGCGTACCCTGTGGTGACAATCAATATGGCCGCCGCCATGCAGGGCGTCGGGCGCAATGAGTACACGTTCTTCCGTCCCGAGCTTAAAGTCCAGTACACGCTGCTAACCGCTCCGGCCGGATCGTCGAGCATAGTCCTCAATGCGGGAACTGTAGTGGGCAAGGTCCCGTATCCGCTGCTCAAGATTTACGAGGGCAATGAGACTTATCGTATCAAGAGCAAGGCTTTCTCGTGCATGGACTACTATGAGTTCGCCTCGGACACCTGGACCACTCTCTTCTGGGAACATGATTTCCGGGGATTCTTCCTTGGAAAGATCCCTCTGATCAAAAAGCTGAAGCTCAGGGAGATAGCCCTTGTTAGAGCGGCTTACGGAACCCTCCGTGATGAGAATAACGGGATCCTGAGCGATTCCGGTTTCGGTTCAGACATGCTTTTCCCTGAAGGCATGAACAAACTTGACACTCCCTACGTCGAGGCCGGGGTGGGACTGTCCAATATATTCAAGGTGATGCGCGTGGACGCCGTCTGGAGACTTACCCACAGGGACAAGATCGTGGACGGGGTGAAAGTGCCGCACCCTAACCGGTTTGTGGTTAACTTGGGCTTTGAATTCAATCTCTGATGATACTGTCATTAATACTCCTTTCGGTCTTGCTCCTGAGCTTGCCGTTCCTAGTCCCCGGGACCGGGTATCTTTCTCTCGTGGCCTTTGTTCCTTTGCTCTTCGCCGAGCAGGTCGCTGGAGAGAAGAAGATGCGGGGCTTTTGCTGGTGGCATTACCTGTGTTTCCTCTTATGGAATGTCGCTACCACGTTCTGGGTGTGCAACGCTACCGTCGGAGGAGGAATATTCGCATGTGTGGCCAACGCTTTCCAGATGTCCGTCGTTTTCGGAATATTCAGGTGGAGCAAGAAGAGTTTCAATGGAGTCCTTCCATATCTCTTGCTTCTCTTCGCCTGGGTGGCCTGGGAACGCTGGTACCTGACATGGGCCCAGATAAGCTGGCCATGGCTTGTGCTGGGCAACTCTTTCGCCAGGACCACTAATTGGATCCAGTGGTACGAGTACACCGGGACTCTTGGCGGATCGGTCTGGATCTGGGCGAGCAATCTGGCCGTGTTCGGGATTCTGATGGCGATCCGTAATGGGAAATGGAAGTCGTTCAATTCCAAGGCTAAAGCCGCTTCCGTGATCGGCCTTGCCGTCTTGTTCATCGCCCCTCCGGCAGTCTCCGTTTTCTTGAGGCCTGCGGAGTCCTCACGGTGGCTTGACGTATTCATAGCGCAGCCCAATATAGATGTCTATGGCAAGCATGGCGGCTTGACTCAAGAGGATCAGAACGCCAAGCTTTTGTCCTTGCTGGAAAAGGCTCCCGCCGATTCCTCCATCCTTCTGATAGCTCCTGAGACATTCACGAGCGACATCGTGATGAATGGTGTCGAGGCTAGCCCTACTGTCCAGTCATTCAAAAGGTTCCTTTCAAGCAGACCTTCTTCCGGCCTTCTTTTCGGTGCTTCGACTTGGGAATATGTTTCCTCGGTGACAAGGCCATCCCAGACCGCGAGGCAACTCAATAACGGCAGTTGGGTCGAATCCCATAACACCGCCTTGATGATGACCTCCGGGAAAGACATCCAGACATATCACAAGAACAAGCTCGTTGTCGGCGTGGAGATGATCCCTTACCCGTCTTTCTTCCGTCCTATTGATGACAAGCTTGGCGGCGTTATGGGGCGCTGCATCGGTGACGGCAAGGCCGAGTGTCTGCGGTTTGGGGAAACCAGGATCGGGTGCGCCATCTGCTATGAGTCCGTCTATGGGGAATTCTGCGCTGATTATGTGCGTGACGGCGCCCAGGTCCTCTCTGTTATAACCAACGACGCGTGGTGGGGGGACACTCCTGGCTATCGCCAGCACCTCTCTTACGCTTCCCTGAGGGCGATCGAAACCAGAAGATGGATAGCCCGTTGCGGCAATACCGGCATCTCGGCTATCATAGATCCGTCAGGTAGGATTGTAAGCAAAACCGCTTGGTGGGAACCCGCTACCCTGAAAGGCCGGGTAGGTTTGTCAGATGAGGAAACGTTCTTTGTCCGGCACGGGGATATCGCCGGAAGGATCTGTGTGATGATGTTCCTCTTGATGCTCCTGGGTGCCATCGTGAGACGTCTTACCTCACGTTAAGAAAAAAGGGGTCAGGCCTCAAGCCTGTCCCCTTTCTCATCATACAACTCATTCTGCAGGACCGAGAAGTCAGTCACTTCTTCGAGGTTGATCCGGCATTTGTACTTTTTCTTCCATTTCCCGATAAATGATTTGTCGGCCAGCATGGTTTGTCCGCGTTTGAGGTACGCTCCCAGAATCGGGCTGACCTTCAGAGTGATGACATTCTTTCCATGCTCGGCATAATAGGCGATGTTGCGCTCGATCTGCTCATCAATCACCACACTTGAAGAGATCTTCCCGGTGCCGTGGCAGACAGGACAAACCTCCATGGTGTTGATCTCGGTAGCGGGGCGGATCCTCTGACGGGTGATCTGCATAAGGCCGAACTTGGTGAGCGGAAGGACGTTATGCTTCGCGCGGTCCGATTCCATCTGCTCCTGCATGTATTTGTGGAGCTCATTGCGGTGCTCGCCGGACTCCATGTCGATGAAGTCTACAATGACGATGCCTCCCATGTCTCTCAGCCTAAGCTGCCTGGCGATTTCTTCCGCCGCTATCTTGTTGACTTCGAACGTGTTCTCCTCTTGATCGGAGGTCTTGGCGCGGATTCCGCTGTTCACGTCGATCACATTGAGCGCCTCGGTGCTCTCTATCACGAGATAGGCTCCCTGCTTCATCGGTACCACCTTGCCGAATGAGCTCTTGATCTGCCTTGTAACCTCAAAATGGTCAAAGATATTCTCTTTGCCATCGTACAGCTTAACGATCTTCTCTTGATCGGGAGAGATCAAGGAGATATACTTCTTTGTCTCCTCGTAGACGTTCTCGTCGTTGACATAGATGTTTGTGAACGAGTCATTAAGGAGGTCCCTGAGGATTGTGGTGGTCTTGCTGTATTCCGTGAAGAGCAGCTGGATACCTTTGTTTTTCGCGATTTTCTGCCAAGATGCCTCCCACTTCTGGATGAGGGACTTCAGCTCCGCGACCAGGACAGCGGCATTTTTGCCTTCGGCTGCCGTGCGGATGATGGCCCCGTAGTTTTTCGGGAGGATGCTCCTGACAAGAGTCTCGAGCCTTCTCTTCTCCTCCTTGGAGGAGATTTTTTGGGAAATACTGACCTTCTCGGCGAAGGGCATCAGTACAATGTTTCGTCCTGCCAATGAGATTTCCGCAGTCAGTCGCGACCCTTTGGTCGAGATCGGTTCCTTGACAATCTGCACCACCAGCATCTGGCCGGGTTTGAGCACGTTCTCGATCCGTCCTTCCTTCTCGAGGATGGGACCGATCTTGATCTTCGAGTATAACTCACCGAGATCCGTGTTCGGGTTACTCTTCCTCACGAACTCGTCGAAGGAGGTGAAGTAGAGACCCAGGTCCAGATAATGGATGAAAGCTTCCTTCTTGTCCCCGATGTCGACAAAGGCGGCATTGAGCGCGGGAAGAATCTTCTTCACCTTTCCGAGATATACATCTCCCACGGAAAAACCGTGCCCTTTGCTGGACTCCTTAGCCAGTTCAATCAGCCGATGATTCTCCATCAGCGCGATGTGAACGTCAGTCGATGTGACATCGACGATCAAATCTTTTGATCTTTCAGACTCCATGGAAATAACAATGGTAGTTTCTTTCAAGAAAAGAGGCTGAAAGGATATCTGATATCCCGTTCAGCCTCTTTCTTCTAGCAATCTGCTAAAATAACAGACACAGAGGACTTACTTCTTCTTGTGTCTATTCTTGCGCAAGCGCTTTTTACGCTTGTGCGTAGACATCTTATGTCTCTTTCTCTTTTTTCCGCTAGGCATAATAAAAAAGATTGTTAATGATTATTTCTCCTCTTTGACGGCGTTGATGAACACCTTCGCAGGCTTGAAAGCGGGGATGTCATGCGCAGGAATAGTCATTGTGGTCTTTTTGGTAATGTTGCGGGCGGCCTTCTGGGCTCTGTGCTTGACGATGAAGCTGCCGAAACCACGAAGGTAAACAGGCTCTTTCCTTACGATTGATCCCTTGACAGACTCCATGAAAGCCTCAACTACGGACTGAACCGCGATCTTCTCAATACCGGTTGACTTGGCAACCTCATTAACGATTTCTGCTTTTGTCATAATATAAAGTGTTTATTAGGATTCGACTTTTGTCCCCAATTCGCTTTCGGGGGATGCAAAATTAGACTTATTTTTTTAATAATCAAAATAATGGCGGAATATTTTTTTGGCAAGATTATTGACCATAATGATTACTGAGCCGTAAAGGCGCGATCTTCTGACAAATTGGCAGAAAGCCGCGTCGTCGGCGATTGTTTTGCACCTTATAATAAAGAATGAGTATAGAATTTGGCAAAGATATGATGTTCCCTTCCGGGGCGGAGGTCAACATCATCCCTGTGATGCAGGGAGATGAGCAGATTAAGGTTGATGAATCAGAGCTGCCGGAGTCGCTTCCGATTCTGGCATTGAGGAATGCCGTGCTGTTTCCTGGCATGGTTTATCCTGTCACGATAGGCCGTGAGAAATCGATAGCGCTTGTCAAGGATGCCGAGAGGACGTCCTCGTTCATCGGGGCTGTCCCGCAGAACGACATCGCCGTCGAGGATCCCAGGGACAAGGACTTGTTTAAGTTCGGCACGGCGGCCAAGATAATGAAAACGCTTGAGATGCCTGACGGCACGGTCACGGCTATCCTCCACGGTGTCAAGAGGATACGGAAAGGAAAGATCCTCTCCTACGAGCCCTATATAACCGCTTCTGTCAGTTATGTCGATGACATCGTCCCGGAAAATGACAACAATACCAGGATGATCGCGGAGTCCCTGAAGGAAAAGGCCGCTGCCATCATCAAGTCCTCCTCCTTCGCTCCCCGCGAGGCTGTCGGAGCTATGAGGTCTATTGACAATTTCCAGTTCCTGGTCAATTTCATCGCCACAACTGTGGAGGTGGAGAACTTCTCTGACAAGGTCGACCTCTTGAGGTACGATGATGTGAAAGTCAGGGCAATGAAGCTGCTCACGGCCCTGGAGACCCAGACCCAGCTTCTGAAGATCAAACAGGAGATCAACCAGAAAGTGAAGAGCGACATCGACCAGCAGCAGAGGGAATATTACCTGAACAACCAGCTGAGGACCATCCAGGAGGAGCTTGGCATGGATGAGGAAGAGGAGTTCGAGAAGTTCAGGGCCCGCGCCAAGAAAAAGAAATGGCCGGAGGCCGTGGCGGCCCAGTTCGAGAAAGAGCTCGCGAAACTGGAGAAGTACAATCCATCTTCTCCGGACTACAGTATCCAATATAACTACGTCGAGTTCATGCTCGATCTTCCATGGGGAGAGATGTCGAAGGACAACCTTGACCTCAAGCATGCGCAGAAGGTTCTTGACAACGACCATTACGGGTTGGAGAGCGTGAAGGACAGGATCATAGAGTACCTTGCCGTACTGAAGCTCAAAGGCGACATGAAGTCTCCTATTCTTTGCTTGTACGGCCCTCCAGGGGTAGGTAAGACAAGTCTTGGAAAATCGGTCGCTAAGGCTCTTGGCAGGAAATACGTGAGGATCGCTTTGGGCGGCATGCACGATGAGGCCGAGCTCAGGGGCCATAGGAAAACCTACATAGGCGCGCTCCCCGGACGGGTCTTGAGCGGAATCCAGAAAGCCGGGACTTCCAATCCCGTCATTGTCCTCGACGAGATAGACAAGGTCGGGGCTGATTACAAGGGCGATCCGTCGTCCGCGCTCCTGGAAGTGCTTGATCCTGAGCAGAACGTGGCTTTCCACGACAATTATCTTGACATCGATTACGACCTTTCGAATGTCTTGTTCATCACGACGGCCAACACTGTCTCGACAATCCAGCCGGCTCTGCTCGACAGAATGGAACTTATCAATGTGACAGGTTACCTCGCGGAGGAGAAGATGGAGATCGCGAAGAGATATTTGGTCCCCAAGCAGCTTGGGGAGCACGGCATCTCCAAAAAGTCCCTTAAGATAGACAAGGGGGCGATGGCGGCCATTATTGATGAATATACCCATGAGTCGGGAGTCCGCGGCCTTGAGAAGCAGATAGCCAAGATCGCCAGAGTGACAGCCAAGAAGATAGCCCTGGAGCAGGAATGGCCTCCCGTGATCAAGAAGGAGCATCTTAAGGAATATCTCGGCCTGCCGACCAATATGCATGACCTCCAGAAAGGCAATGAGGCTCCTGGGGTCGTGACTGGACTGGCTTGGACCCAGATGGGAGGGGAGATCCTCTTCGTGGAAAGCTCCGTCAGCGCCGGAAAGGGCAATATGACTATGACCGGCAACCTGGGTGATGTCATGAAGGAGTCTGCCACGATAGCCTACCAGTACATCAAAGCCCACCCGGAGTTGGCCCAGATGACCTCCGAAGAGTTCTCCGCCAAGGATATTCATGTACATGTCCCTGAAGGAGCCGTGCCGAAAGACGGTCCTTCAGCTGGTATTACAATGGTAAGCTCAATGGTCTCGGCTCTGAGAGGCCAAAAGGTGAAGTCCGGAATAGCGATGACCGGAGAGATGACGTTGAGGGGCAGGGTCCTTCCTGTGGGAGGCATAAAAGAGAAGATACTTGCCGCCAAGAGGGCCGGCGTGGTAGAAATTGTGATTTCGGAAGACAACCGCAAGGATGTCGAGGACATAAAGCCTGTCTATGTCGAGGGCTTGTCGTTCCATTACGTGAAGACAATCGACGACGTGATCAAAGAAATATTCTGATATGGATGTCAAGATAGAGCAAAGTTGGAAAGAAGCGCTCGAACCCGAGTTTGAGAAGCCCTATTTCTCCGCGCTGGCCCGCCAGCTCCATAGGGAAAAGGCGGAAGGGAAGGTGATATTCCCTCCCGGCCCGCAGATTTTCAAAGCCTTTGAGCTGACACCGGTCCAGGATGTCAAAGTCGTCATTCTCGGCCAGGACCCTTACCATGGGTACGGCCAGGCGATGGGCCTTTGTTTCTCTGTCCCTGACAATATGCCAGCCCCTCCTTCACTTAAGAACATATTCAAGGAGATTGAGGATGATCTGGGAATAAGAATGAGCGGCAGACCGAATCTCGAAGGATGGGCCAGGCAAGGAGTTCTGCTACTGAATGCCATTTTGACGGTACGGTCCGGCGAGGCCGCTTCGCACAGCGGGATAGGCTGGCAGCAGTTCACAGATGCCGTTATACGGTATATTTCCGACAACCTTGATGGTGTGGTCTTCCTTCTCTGGGGCAATTTCGCCAAGTCGAAGAAAGAACTCATCGACACATCCAGGCATCATGTCCTTGAGGCTCCGCACCCGTCTCCCTTGGCTCGGGGAGCGTTTTTCGGATGCCGGCACTTCTCGAGGACCAACGAGATCCTCCTATCTGAGGGTAAGACTCCAATTAATTGGCAATTATAGGATTATGAGTAAAATAGCATTATTCCCCGGTTCTTTCGACCCATTCACTTCGGGCCATCTGAACATCCTGACAAGAGCGCTGACCATCTTTGATGAGGTCGTGGTAGCGGTGGGAATCAACCAGGCCAAGCGAGGTTTCTTCACGATGGAACAGCGCGAGGATATCATCGCCCAGGCCACCAGAGACCTTGACGGAGTCAAGATCATGAGTTATGACGGGCTCACCGTTGATCTCTGTAAAGAGTTGGGTATTAAGCACATAGTTAGAGGTGTCAGGAATATGACCGATTTTGACAATGAGCAGGCTGTCGCTGATGCGAACAGGCACCTGTCTCCGGATGTCGACACGATCATCATTCCTACGGCACAAGAATATTCCCACATCTCATCCTCTACTGTCCGTGACCTTTTGAGTCACCATGGGGATTTGTCGCGCTTCATTCCCGGATGGGTTGTCCTTCCTGAGGTGAAATGAGACGGTTCCTCATCATAATCCTCGTTTTAGCCTTGTCCGTTTTGGATGTCGCGGCGCAGGTCGATTCCACGCGTCTCGCGGAATTGGATTCGCGTCTTGAGATGTATTTCTCGGCATTGGAGGCGGAGCCCGCTGAAGTAAAAATCGAGGAGTGTGACGCTTTGATCGGTTCTGCCACCGATTCCTTATTGCGCCAGCGGATAGCTTTAAAGATGTATTCCCATTACTTCAATTCCCCTTTGATGGGAGATGAGACGGTGGCTATCCATTTGACGGACAAGTGGTTCTCTCCTGGAAAGATACGGATGGCCAATGAGACCGATCTTCTGGAGGCGAAGCTTTTCGCCATGTTCAATCGCCAGTCCTTGATCGGTATGGCTGCCCCGGAGGTCACTCTATACGATCCCTCCGGTTCGCCCGTCACCATCCCTGTCATCCTGAGCGAAGCGAAGGATCTCAATCCTCGTTTCTCTATTCTTTATTTCTACGACACCGACTGCGCCAAATGCAAGATCGAATCTCCAATGCTTCGCTCCCTTCTGGATGATAAGGACTACCCGGTCGATGTTTTCGCCGTTTATGTCGGAAGGGAAGAAGACAAATGGTCTTTCTGGCGGGAGTCCACATTCCGGGTCAAGGCCCCTAGCACCAATGTGATCCATCTCTGGGATCCGGACGACAGCTCAGACTTCCAGATGCGTTACGGTGTGACTTCGACTCCTAAGATGTTCCTGGTCGATCCTTCTGGAGTGATAATCGGCAGGAACCTGGACACTGATTCCCTTGAAAAGCTGATGGATGCCCGTCTGGCCGCGTTAAGGTATGACTACGGCGGGGAAGAAGCGTTCGCTCTGTTAGACAAGTTGTTCTCCACTTACGGCGTCAAAGTTAGCCCCGAAGATGTCATGGAGGTGGCCTCAATGCTTGAGTCCCGTACCCTGGCCAGGGGAGACACTGTCTCTTTCAAGCATCTTGAAGGTGACCTTCTCTATTATCTCGCTGCCAAGCGGGGAGAAGGATACAAAGAGGGAACCTCTTTATTCATAAAAGATTATATTCTGTCTCGTCCCCAAGTCTGGAGAACTCCGGAGGATTCTTTGAGGGTTGTCGGAATGGCTTCCATGCTCGAGAGCATGATCAGTAAGGCTCCTGTCGGCTCCGTTATTCCCAAGACGTCAATAAAAGGGTGGAACAAGTTGAGGAGGAAAGGAGGATTCTTCTTGTTCACGACCCCGGGATGTCCTGTCTGTGCCACGGAGACTGCCGCTGCTGAATATATGCGCCTCGCGTATTTGAAAGTTGATATGACCGCATTGGAGAGGGAATCTCCGGAGTTGGCCAGGGAATTACTGGATTTCTTCGATTTGTCGAGCCTTCCGCACATCATCCAGACGGGCAGGAGGGGGGTGATAAAGCGACGTTATCTCAGCTTGTCGGAACATCTTTTATTTTTGCGCGAAAAAGAGTAAATTTGCACGGCTTTTGAAGCCAAGACTAGCGGATTTGACAAATTCTTAAGTTTTATTTATACAAAATTATGGTTTCTTACAAAGATCTTGGCCTTGTGAACACCAGAGAGATGTTCGCTAAGGCTGTTGCCGGTGGTTACGCCATTCCCGCTTTCAATTTCAACAACATGGAGCAACTCCAGGCCATTATCCAGGCCGCCGCGGAGACCAAGTCTCCCGTTATTCTCCAGGTTTCCAGCGGAGCGCGTAAGTACGCCAACCAGACCCTCCTCCGTTACATGGCCGAGGGCGCTGTCGAGTATGCCAAGGAACTCGGTTGGGAGCATCCTCAGATCTGCCTCCACCTTGATCATGGCAACTCTTTCGAGCTCTGCAAGAGCTGCGTTGACATGGGCTTCTCTTCTGTCATGATTGACGCTTCCTCTCTTCCTTATGAGGAGAATATCGCTTTGACAAAGCAGGTTGTTGACTATGCTCACCAGTACGACGTGACTGTCGAGGCTGAGCTTGGTGTTCTCGCTGGTGTTGAGGATGAGGTCTCCGCTGAGGAGTCCCACTACACTCGTCCTGAGGAGGTTATCGATTTCGCCACCCGTACCGGTTGCGACTCCCTGGCCATCTCCATCGGAACATCCCACGGTGCCTACAAGTTCAAACCCGAGCAGTGCAAGAGGGATCCCAAGACCGGTCGCCTCGTTCCTCCGCCGCTTGCTTTCAACGTCCTTCATGAGATTGAGAAGAAGCTTCCCGGCTTCCCGATTGTCCTCCACGGTTCCTCTTCAGTTCCCCAGGAGTATGTTGACATCATCAACGAGCATGGAGGAAAGCTTCCTGACGCTGTAGGTATTCCCGAGGAGCAGCTTCGCGAGGCCTCTAAGAGCGCTGTCTGCAAGATCAACATCGACTCCGACAGCCGTCTTGCTATGACTGCTGCCATCCGCAAGGTCTTCGATGAGAAGCCCGGTGAGTTTGATCCCAGGAAGTACTTGGGCCCTGCCCGTGACGAGATGAAGAAGCTTTACATGCACAAGATCATCAACGTCCTCGGGTCCAACGGTAAGGCCGAGTAAAATCAGAAGGAATAGTTCATTCCTATATTTAACCAGAGGGGGTCGCCTAAATTCTCATTGAGATTATGGGCGACCTCAACTGATACTATGAAGTTCTGGTTCCAGGCAAGCTTGAATCCGATTCCGGGAGTGAACAGGGGAACCATGGCCTTGTCCTTTATGAATTGCGCTGTGTCTGAATACCCTTCCGACTTGGCGAGGGCGACCATCTGGGGGAGCCTCGCCATCTCATCAACCCTGGTGGGCTTGGTTATGATACCGGCGTCGAAGAAAGGGTTGGTGGCGAAATAGAAATACTGTCCGAATAGATTGAACTTGAACAGTTTGATCCTGAGCTCAAAGTTGCCCCAGGCGTAGCCGTCAGCGATGATGCGGTTGGCGTAGGTGCCCCTGATGGTGTTGGAGCTTCCGAAGCCTTCGGAGACCATCGTATTCATGTTCAGGAGGGCGATATTCTGCTTGACGAAGAAAGGCGTCTCGCCGGCAATGGTCGATTGGTAGGCGAGGTGGTAGGCGAATACAGGGTCGCCAGCCTTGAAGATGTGGATAGGCAGGCTGATGTACTGACGCCACCTGGCGCAGAACTGGAGGTAATTGTAGCCGTCCGAGAATACATCCGGAGAGCCGTTGATGTAAGCCTCCGACCAAATTCCCTTGTTCGGGGCGGCCTCGATGTCCCTGTTGTCGAACACGATTCCGGCTTTCAACTCGATCCGGTTGCCGCCTGTGGCCTCGTTGGAACGGATAACTCCAGAGTTGATGTAGTCGCGGTAGGCGGTGTTGTTAATGTCATAGCCGTATTTGGGGTCGAAATCGCCTGCGTTGAAGTGCCATAGGCTGACTCCTCCGCCCCAGTGGAGATGCTCGGCGATCTTGCCCCTGAGGTCCACCTGGAAGCGGGCCAGGTCACGACGCATGTTGTAAAAGGATATTCCCGCATCTTTGTTGTAGTTCCAGTCAGGGTTGAAAGGGTACGCAGGCGCGTTGAACCCGTAGAAATTGTACAGGGGGTCCATGATGTAAGTCCCGGAGGCTGTGAGCCTCATCTTCGGGATCAGATACTTCGAGTCGTAGGCGAGATAGAAGCGGGTGCGACCTTTGGTGAAATGGGATACCTCCCAGCTGATCTTGTGCAGGGGATCGGGATAGGTGTTCCCGTCTCCATAGTAATACACGTCGCCGAAGGCTCCGTATTGGAAGCCCATGTCGGTGGAATAGGTCGCGCAAGGCAGGGCGCTGAGCGTCCAGCCGGTCTTCATCTCTTTTTGCCCGGCGCTCTCAGCCTCCTGGGCGAATGTGGCGATAGGAATCATCATGGACAGGATGATTCCCATCATCTTGTTTGTCTTATTGGTCATTAGATTGTAGATATTATTCGGTTAGAGTGATTTCGCTTTTTTAAGGAAGGCCCTGACATGTTCAGTGTATTCCTGGGGATGGTCTTTATATGCCATGGCGTGCTCAGATCCGGGAGCGATCCAGATCTCTTTGTAGCCTTTTGTCTTGGCATCGTAGTTTTTATAGACATGGTCGGTGGGCACGAAGTCGTCTTTGTCACCATGGATGAACAGTACGGGTAACTCGCACTTGGCCAGTTGGTTAACGGAGGAAGCTTCCTTGAAATCCCAGCCGTAGCGTTTCCTGCAGACGATGTTGGCGCTGGTCAGCACCGGGAACGGAGGCAGGTGGAACATGTCCTTGAGGTTGTGGGCGAACTGGTCCCAGACAGAAGAGTATCCACAGTCGTCTACAAAGGCCCTGATGTATTCGGGAAGATCGTCGTCACCGCTTAACATCATTGTGGTGGCTCCACCCATCGAGACTCCGTGGACTACCATGAAATCATCTCCCCAGATGTCGTGGGCCATTGCGGCGAATCTCTTGACATCCAGCCGGTCGAACCAACCCATCTGTACGGCTCGGCCCTCGGAAAGGCCATGGTAGTGGAGGTCGGGGACCATGACGTTATAGTTAAGATCGTCCCGGTACATCCTCACAAGGTTGAGGAAGCAGATGTGGTTGTCCGTGTAGCCATGGACTACGACAGCCGTGCCTTCCGCTTTGGATGGCTCTGCCGCCGAGGCAAAGACACCGTGGAGTTTGTACCCGTTTTCGCCAACAAGAGAGGTGTCCCTGAAGGTCCCGTTCTGGTGGAGGTTGTCATACCATGCCAATATGCCGGGGTAGCGGGATTCGGTCTTGGCCCTGTCGCCTTCGATGTCGTTTCCATGCTCCTCCGGAAGGAGGGCGAAATTACACATGTACTTGCCCGCGAGGCAGCCATTCAGGGCCGCGACAGAGACAAGAATGGAGAACAATTTCAGTGTATTCCTCATTTTTGTAATCTTAAACCGTTTCAAAATTGGCCACAAAATTAAAGATATTATTCTGATTTTTTTATATTCGCGTAAGAAACTATTCATTAATTACAAATAAAGCTAATCAAATCATGGCAGTAACAGAAGTGACCAAAACCTCCTACGGCCAGAGGGTCGGGAGTTCATTCAGGGGAATTGGCTCCGGTTTTCTCCTATTCATTATCGGTACATGCTTGCTTTTCTGGAATGAGGGGAATGTCTTAAAGAAGAGCCGCTCTTTAAAACGAGCTGATAAAGAGACTTTCGAAATGACAAGTATCAGCACATTGGATCCTCAATATGATGGAAAACTTGTGCATGCTTCAGGTAAGACAGAGACCAACGATGTTTTGATTGATAATCTTTTCGGAATCCAGGAGAACGCAGTCAAATTGAGCCGCAAAGTCGAGTATTACCAGGTCCAGGAGACATCTTCGTCTAAGACCAAGGACAAACTCGGCGGAGGTCAGGAAACCGTGACCACCTATGACTACAAGAACGGGTGGAGCTCTTCCAGGATCAATTCCTCCGAGTTCAAGGATGAGAAATATCGTGGTTCCAACATAGTCCTCTCTGACGTTGAGAACCAGGATTGGCTCGCTGAGAATGTCACCTTCGGAGCGTACAGGCTCCCTTCGGAGCTTATCCGGTCCATAAGCGGCGATAAACCCGTGGAACTTTCTCTGAGCGAGGATGTTATCAAGGCGCTTAACAAGACTGCCGCCATGGTGAAGAAGGACACCACTGTCCTGCTCGCGCAGGCCGCTCTTAAAGAGTACAAGTATGTCCATGTTAATGGAAATGTTGTCTACATCGGCGCTGACAGCATGAATCCCCAGATCGGAGATGTCAAGATCACCTTCACCAAGGTTCTTCCCGGCGAAGTCTCCATTTTGGCCAAGGTGGCGGGTGACACCTTCACTAAGCATACCGACAAGAACGGTAAGTCCTTGGAGACACTCACAATGGGTAATATGAGCCAAGAGGCGATGTATGCGTCGGAACATGCATCCAACAATGCGAAGAAATGGCTTTTCCGGCTTTTGGGATTCTTCCTTGTCTTAGGCGGTTTGAAAGGAATATTCGGTATTGTCGTCACGATCCTTAAGGTAATACCGTTCATAGCTAATATAGTCAATCTTGCCGTAAGTTTAGTCCTTTGGGTGGTCGCTTTCGCTTGGTCATTCATAGTTGTGTCGTTAGCGTGGATTTTCTACGGGCATCCCGTTGGTATCTTGTACCTGGTTATCGCTCTTGGCCTTCTTATCTTCTTCGCTATCAAGGGCAAGGCTCAAGGTCCCCAAGAGCCCCAGGCCCCCCAGACTCCTGACACCCCCGCTCCGGCGGCCGAGTAACTTTGGCGGGATTATAGTTTGATTATCTCCGGCGAAGTGGTATCTTTGCCGGAGATTCTTTTTTTAGCTCTTTTGAATATGAATAGATGTGCACTGCTGGTTTTCAGCGTGGCGGTCCTGGCCGTAGCGGCAGGATGCCAGAAAAGTGAAACCACCTCCAGGGATGCGGACCTTGCGGGTGTCAATGTTGCAGTAGGTGAAAAAAACGGGGCGTTCAGGAAGCTTTTCGTCCTCAATGAGGGAGGCTTCCAGAAGAATAATTCCACCCTTGATTTCTTCAGGTTCTCTGATGGGAATTATGTCTCCGACGCTTTCGGATCAATGAATCCTGCTATAGTTCAAGGTCTTGGAGACACGGGCAATGACCTGGCTCTCCTGAATAACAAGCTCTGGCTCGTGATGAACGGGTCGGGGTATGTCCACGTGATTGATGCCCGGGACGAGGTCCATGTGGCCTCTATCGCCATCCCTGATCCTCGTTACGTGGCTTTCGACGCCTCCCATGCTTACGTCAGTTCTTATAACGGAGCTATTTATGGAGGGGATGAGAAGAAAGGGAAGGTCTATAGGATAGATCTCAAGACATACAGGATCGACGGTGAGGTTGAAGTGGGATACCAGCCGGAGGGATTGGCCGTCGCGGGCAATGCCTTATATGTCGCCAACAGCGGCGGCTACAATTATGTCCACGAGAAGTCGGTGAGCGTGATCGATCTTTCCACATTCAAGGTCTCGAAGACTATTGAAGTGGCCTCCAATCTCCATTTCTTGGTATATGATGGTTACGGGAAAATCTGGGTGTCGAGCTACGGGGAGAGTTCGTGGAGCCAGGATGACGGTGGAAACTGGGTCCAGAGCATGTCGGAGCCGATGGGACTGTATTCCTTTACAACCCAGGTTGGGAGCGGAAGCTCATTGCCCGAGAAAATTGGTGACGTTCATGTCATGTGCATGACGCGCTCCGCTGATAATATCTATGCGATCGGTAATGCCGCCGAGATGTCCGGAGGTTACGACAACACTCTCTATGAGGTTAGTGTCCGTGGTGGTTCTGTCACGGCCACTTCACTTTCCAAGACTGACGCGGCAAAGGTTGGCAATCCTTATGGGATATGTGTGAATCCCGAAAACGGCGACATCTACATCGCCGATGCTGACTACACTGGTCCCGGAAAAGTGTGGTGTTTCACTAAAGACCTGAAACTCAAATGGTCCGCCGTGGCCGGCATGCTTCCGGCCCACATGGTTCTCTATTAGTCCATGTTCCCTTCCTTCCTGGCTGCTTTCCTTTTGTTTATCCAGGCACCGGAGTGTCATCCTGAGCATAGCGAAGGATCCGACACCCTGAAGGCGGCGATGGTGAGTTCCATCTACGGTAGCATCATCGTTCCTCAGCGTATCACTTCCGGGGAGCTTAAATCAGCCTCGGGCCTGTCCGAGGCGGTCCGTCGTTTCGCGGGGGTCCAACTGCGTGACTATGGGGGAGTGGGAGGCCTTAAGACGGTGAATGTCAGGAGTCTGGGAAGTGAGCACACGGGCGTGTTCATCGACGGGATTCAGGTAGATAATGCCCAGAACATGCAGGTGGATCTCGGCCGTTTTTCTCTGGAGGGACTCGGTTCGGTGAGCCTGTTTTCCGGCCAGAAAGTCTCTCCTTTACAGAGCGCCAAGGAATATTCATCGGCCAGCTCATTGTATCTTGAGAGCGCCGAGCCGGTTTTCGCCGGGGGGAAGAGGAATAACTTCGTTTTTGGGACTGGTGCCGGATCCTTTATGACGATATCTCCGTCAGCGGTGTGGGAGCATCATTTCCCCGGCGGGTCCAAACTGAAGATCTCTGCGGGAGGAGTCTCCTCCGACGGACGTTACCGGTTTCATGTCAAGGACTTCCGCCAATATTCAGATGGTTCCCTGGCAGGCTATGACACGACCATGACCCGGTTTAACAGCGACATCACGAGCGCCCGGGTGGAAGCGAGATTGTCCAGCCGCACGGAGGGCATTTCGTCTTGGAATATTCACGCTTATTTCTACGGATCCGGCAGGGGACTGCCCGGACCTGTCTACAAAAAGGCCGGGGAGTATCCATTGAGTGAGGACAGGCAGACGGACAGGGACGCGTTCCTGCAAGGGAGATATCACCGTGATCTGGGAAAGGTGTGGTCTCTCGCGGCCAAGGTGAAGCTCTCTTTCAGTCACCTGGAATACACGGACTTCCCGGAAAATCTCCCACGGTCCCTGAGCGGCCCTTCGACTCCGCTCAGGGACCGGCCGGCCCGGTATAATTACCGGAATCATGCGGCCTACTTGTCCGCTTCCGCCTCGGCAAGGATTTCCCCTACAATCAGGATCAACATCGCTCAGGACATTCAATACGATTACCTCGACTCTGACCTGAGGAGTTTCGCATATCCTGGAAGATTATCCTCCTGGTCGTGCGCCTCGGCAATGCTTCACCGCGGCTCTTTCGACGCTTCCGCGACCCTCCTCTATCTGAATGTCATGGACTCTTTCCTTTCCGGCTCCAGCCGGTCGTCAGCAAGGAGGGATGTCCTCATGCCTTCCATTGTCTTCAAATGGAAAGCGTCGGAGAACTTGAGTTTTAACGGTTTCGCGAAGCGTTCTTTCAGGATGCCGACTTTCAATGACTTGTATTATACGACGGTCGGGACGAAGACCCTTGACCCTGAAGATGCCCTCCAGTTGGATCTTGGAGTATTGTGGGATGTCTGGTCGTCCAAGACCGGGCACTTCTCCATTAAGGCTGACGCTTACCGGAACCTTCTGCAGAATAAGATAATAGCAGTCCCGACCTCAAATCAGTTCCGTTGGTCAATGTACAATCTCGGAAAGGTGTCGGTCATGGGAAGCGAGATCGCGGCGGACTGTTCGACAAAGATTTCCTCGCTCACGGAGATCGGAATGACGGCACGTTACACTTTCCAGTATTCACGTGACAGGTCTGATCCCGAGGCTCTCACCTGGAACGGCCAGATACCTTATATTCCCGTTCACAGTGGGTCATTGAACCTGCTCGGGGCCGCTGGCGGTTGGCGACTGGACATCACGGCTTTCATGACCGGCGAGCGTTACACGACTTCGGCCAACCTACCCGCTTACCAGCTCGCACCTTGGACGACCCTCGATGCAGCCCTTTCTAAAGGGCTGCGAATCAGCGGCTACGACCTGACGTTAAAACTCCGTCTCAACAATCTCCTTGACCAGCAATATGAGATTGTTGACAACTATCCGATGCCTGGTTTCAATTTCCGCTTTGACCTCAGTTTTTCCTTTTAGCGTTGAGGCGGGAGATGGAGCCATTGCCGTCGTGTATCAGTACGATATTAAAGGATTTTCGTATATTTGTACGATATGGACATCGTGCAAATCATAGAGATAGTGGCCCTCGTCATGGGCATTCCTTACATGATTCTGGAAGTTCTCCAGAAGAACACCATGTGGTACTTCGGCCTTTTCACAAGCACAGCCTGCGCCATCCAGTTCTTCCTTGAGAGCAACTGGGCCAATATGGGACTTAATATTTATTACGTCGGAATGGCTTTCTGGGGGCTTTACCAATGGAGGAAGGACAGCTCTGAAGTTGAGGCTGATGTCCACCTCAGAAAGCTTTCTCCAAAGATGGCGATGCTCAGCGCCGCCATATTCATATTCGGGACTGGTCTTCTGGTCTGGCTTCTGACTGTCCTTAATGACAGCAACCCATGGCTGGATGCGCTCTCCACTTGCCTGTGCGTAATCGGTATGCTTTGGCTGGCCAAATCCATCCCTTATCACTGGATTCTATGGGTCATCGGGGACACCATTCTCGTCGTGATGTGCTTCATGGCCGGCAAGTATTGGATGACGGCCCTGTATGTGGCCTACGTGATTGCCTCGTCATACGGGTTCTTCCACTGGAGGAAGAGAGGAGAATATGTTAATTGATATTTCTTAATATTAAATAACCAATCTATTATGAAGTCTTTAAGGAATGTTGTCGTTTCAGCTATCATGGCTTTCGCCTGCGCTTTGCCGGCGGTTGCCCAGCTGCCTTACATGGACAAGAACCTAAGTCCTGAGCAGCGGGCGGAGGATCTCGTCGGGAGGCTCACCCTTAAGGAAAAGGCGTCCTTGATGGATTTTAATTCCCAGGCGATTCCACGTCTCGGAATCAACGCTTACAACTGGTGGAACGAGGCTCTGCATGGTGTTGCCCGCAACGGCTACGCCACCATGTACCCGATGCCTATCGGCATGGCCGCTTCCTTCGACCCACAGCTGATTGAGGAAGTGTTCACTTCTGTCAGTGACGAGGCCAGGGTCAAGTACCGCCTGGCTCGCACGGTCGAGGATCGCGAGAGCCTTCAGTACGCCGGTCTCACTTTCTGGACCCCGAATATCAACATATTCAGGGATCCCCGCTGGGGCAGGGGAATGGAGACATACGGTGAGGATCCTTACCTGACTGGCGTGCTCGGTTCCGCTGTCGTCAGGGGACTTCAAGGAGACACCTCCGACGGACATCTCAAGGCCCAGGCCTGTGCGAAGCATTTCGCCGTCCACTCCGGCCCTGAATCTCTGAGGCATACATTCGATGCCAATGTCTCTGAGAGGGACCTTTGGGAGACTTACCTGGCCGCCTTCAAGGACCTTGTCACAAAGGCGCAGGTGCAGGAAGTGATGTTCGCCTACAACCGTTTCGAGGGCTATCCTTGCGGCGCCTCAACGAGGCTCCTCCAGGACATCCTGAGAAAGGAATGGGGCTATAAGGGATTGATAGTCAGCGACTGCTGGGCTGTCTCTGACTTTGTGGGAGAGCAGTACCACAACTGGGCCAAGACTCCTGTCGAGGCTATTGCCGCGTCGGCTCTCGCCGGCCTGGATGTGGAATGCGGTAATCTGACCAACCTTCTTCCCGAGGCTGTGGAGAAAGGCCTCCTGAAGGAATCTGACCTTGACGAGCATGTCAAGAGGCTTCTGGCCGTGAGGTTTGCCCTTGGAGAGATGGATTTCGAGTCTCCTTGGGACAGTATTCCCGAGTCCGCCCTCCTCTCCGAGGAGCATAAGTCCCAGTCGCTGGACATCGCCCGCAAGAGCATGGTTCTTCTGAAGAATGACGGCATACTCCCTCTTGCCAAGGACGCGAAGGTGGCCCTCATCGGCCCCAACGCCGCCGACTCTGTCATGATGTGGGGCAACTACGAGGGCACTCCTGTCCGTACCGTGACCCTTTACGACGCCATGAAGGAAAGGGTTCCTGATCTGAAATATCTGCGCGCCTGCCCTCACGCCGCTGAGCTTGAGGAGACTCCGACCGACATCGACGCTGTCGTGGATTCCCTTGACGGCTTTGAGACCGTGATCTTCGCCGGAGGCATCACCCCTCGTCTCGAGGGTGAGCAGATGGATGATGTGGATATTCCCGGATTCCTTGGTGGGGACAGGACTTCCATAGAGCTCCCCGCAATCCAGAAGCAGCTTGTGAAAGCCCTTGTGGATGCTGGTAAGAAGGTTATATTCGTGAACTTCTCCGGAAGCACCATCGCCCTCAAGGATGAGGACAAGCTTTGCTCAGCTATTCTCCAGGCTTGGTATCCCGGTCAGGAGGGAGGTTATGCTGTCGCCGATGTCCTCTATGGCGATTTCAACCCTTCAGGAAGGCTTCCTTTGACTTTCTATGCCGATGACTCCCAGGTCAAAGACTTCAACGACTATGACATGGAAGGCAGGACCTACCGTTATTTCCGCGGCACTCCGCTTTATCCTTTCGGATATGGCCTGAGCTACACTAACTTCAAATATGGCCGTCCGAAGTTCAAGACTATGGCTGATGGCTCGAAGGCAGTTGTCGTCAGGGTCAAGAACAAGGGCCGCAAGGATGGAGACGAGATCGTCCAGCTTTACATCAGCAGGCCTGACGACGCCCAGGGTCCTGTCAAGGCTCTCCGTGGCATGAAGAGGGTCTCCCTTAAGGCCCGCAAGGCCGCCAAGGTCGTGATCCCGATCGAGGAAGACACCTTTAACTGGTGGGACGCTGAGGCCGGCAGGGTGGTTCCCCGCTCTGGCGAGTATGTGCTCTATGTCGGTGGCTCCTCCGCTGACACCGCCCAGAAGACCATCAAGGTTACGATCTAACTCCCTGAAGATACCATAATTCCTAGGAGACACTCCGCTACTGATAATCAATTATTTAGGCTAACTCCCATGGTCGTTTTCGGCCATGGGAGTTAACTTATCTCGCTGATTCTCAGCAGACAAGTGTCTCCATATTAAAGAAATGTTTTTCTGTTTCTTTGTGCTGTTTTTCTGTTTCTTATGATTATTTACGTTTGCTTAACGTAACTTCGTGTAGAGTTGTTTATTGTGAATAATGAACAAAGAAACAAATATCCATGAATTCTACGGTAGAAGAGGGATTACAACCCATAGAGAGTAAGATACATGAAATACGGGGTGTTCAAGTAATTTTGGATACTGACATAGCAGTGTTATATGGGATAGCTACCAAGCGTCTAAATGAACAGGTAAAACGTAATGCGTCACGGTTTCCTAGTGATTTTATGTTTCAGCTGACGAAGGATGAGTTGTATAGTTTGCGGTCGCATTTTGCGACCGCAAACTGGAGCAAACGCAGAAGTTTGCCATATGCTTTCACAGAGTTGGGTGTCTCTATGTTGAGTAGCGTCCTAACATCAGAGGTGGCGATTCAGACAAATGTCAGGATTATGCGAGTATTTGCGTCTATGCGCAGATTCCTGGTTTCTAACGCTCAAGTGTTCCAACGACTGGATACTTTGGAATACAAAATAATCGCAACCGACGAGAAGGTTGAGAAACTATATGACAAGCTTGAGGAAGGTAAACTGACATCCAGGCAGGGTATCTTCTTTGACGGTCAGATATTCGATGCTTATAGCTTTATTTCTGGACTCATTAAACAAGCTGATAGAGAAATACTTCTATTTGACAATTATGTTGATGAATCAGTACTTATACTTCTGGACAAGCGAGAACCGGGTGTTTCAGTAACTATCTATACAAAACAGATCTCTGATCAACTTCAATTAGACATTGCCAGGCATAATTCCCAATATGAACCTATTGACATAAGACCATTCAATAAGGCACACGATCGCTTTCTTGTTATTGACGATATGGTTTATCATTTTGGAGCGTCACTTAAGGATCTTGGAAAAAAATGGTTTGCTTTCTCGTTGATGCGAGACATCAAACCACAAGATTTAATCAAACGGTTATAGAGCCATTCTCGCGATGGCCGCCGAAATCTTCGAACTCTTGTTCGATTCGGCGGAAATTGCTAAATTCACGGCTGAGGAGAAAGTCAAATACGAATACGATATGACGACAGAACGTGACATACGTAACCAGATAGCGTACAGCCGAGAAGAAGGCCGTGAAGAAGGTCGTGTAGAAGGACGTGAGGAGGGCCTTGCGGAAGGTCTGGAAAAAGGTCGGGCCGAAGGGAAAGCCGAGGGCAAGGCTGAAGAGAGGCGCCTTATAGCCCGGAAACTCAAGGAGAGGGGTTTCTCTGACGAGGAAGTAGCTTCGATTTTAGATTGAGAGATAATCAGATTGAGGGATAATCAAATAGAACCATGAGAATAAAAGCGTTATTATTGTCGGCCGTTTTGGTGGCCACTGCGGGCATTTTTTCATGTCGGGCCCAGAAGCCTGAGATTCAGAGCCAATGGAACGGGGCGAAAGTCGCGTTTTTAGGGGATTCCATAACGGATGAGGGGCAGCTGAAGAGCCAGGACATCTATTGGAACCAGTTGGTCAAGATATTGGGTATCAAGCCATACTGCTATGGCATCAGCGGCCATACGACTTACAATGTCCTCGGACAGGCGGAGAAGTTGAACGCCGAGCACGGGCAGGATGTTGATGCTATTCTCATATTCATAGGAACAAATGATTTCAACGCGGCGTTTCCGATAGGCGAATGGTTCGACGAGGGGCAGGCCACCGTGAACCGGAATGGCGTGATGACAGTCCTTAAGCGAAGGACTCCGGTCATGGAGGGACACACCACCAGGGCCTACATCAACAGGTTCATGGCTTACCTCAAACACAATTATCCCACAAAGCAGATTATTCTCCTGACTCCAATCCATAGGGCCTATTTCAATTGCGCCCCTAACAACATCCAACAAGATGAGAATATCGCAAATCCGCTCGGTCTCTTCATCAATGACTATATTAAAGTAATAAAGGAGACGGCGGATGTGTGGGCGGTACCGGTAATCGACCTGGCCAGCATCTGCGGCCTTTATCCTTTGGAACCGGAACATGCGAGGTATTTCAGGGAGGATGGCATGAAAGTGAAATACACTCCCGAGGAGGCTTCGGCAGCGAAAGCGGGGACAGAGCAGGCCCTTGAGCATCACGACCTTCTGCATCCCAACACAGAGGGACACTTGCGGATGGCTTATGCCCTTGCCTATCAGCTGCTTGGCTATCCAGCTCATTTTTAGATATTTGATCGGATAATGAGATATTCGTCCCTTATATCCTCTTTAGCGTGCGCCACCGCTATTGTGATAACAGCTTGCGGCAGGGTCTCCGGCCCTGAGCCATATGGTCCTCTCCCCACTCCCCAGCAGGTGGAATGGCAGAAGATGGAGATGAATTTCCTGGTCTGTTTCGGCCCGAACACTTTCACTGGGATGGAATGGGGTCTCGGAACGGAGGCGGAGGATGTTTTCAACCCATCTGACTTGGACTGTGACCAGTGGGCATCCATCGCGAAGGCGGCTGGATTCAAGGGGATGATCATAGTGGCGAAACACCACGACGGTTTCTGTCTTTGGCCAAATCCCGAGAGCACCCACACGGTGGCCAGAAGCCCTTGGAAAGGTGGGAAAGGGGATGTCCTGAAGGAAATGTCCGAGGCTTGCGCCTCCCATGGGCTCAAGTTTGGGATCTATATCTCACCGTGGGACAGGAATGACCCGCATTATGGCACACCCGAGTATAATGACGTCTATGTCAGGACGTTGGAGAGCGCTCTGGATGGTCGCTACGGGGAAGTGTTCGAGGAATGGTTCGATGGTGCTTGCGGAGAGGGACCTAACGGAAAGAGGCAAGTCTATGACTGGCCTCGGTTCCATGAGACTGTCCTGAAATATCAGCCCAAGGCTGTGATGTTCAGCGATGTGGGGCCAGGTTGCCGCTGGGTCGGGAACGAGAGGGGAGTCGCCGGAAGGACCAATTGGAGCACATTCCGTCCGGATGGGTTCGCTCCAGGTGCGGGAGCGCCGCCGACTGACACCTTGCAGACGGGGAATATTCATGGAAATGCCTGGGTACCAGCGGAAACCGATGTCCCGCTTCGCCCCGGCTGGTTCTGGCGGGAAAGCGAGAACGACAAGGTAAAGTCTTTAAATGAGCTGTTAAGCATCTATAACACCAGCGTAGGGCGCAACTCCCTCCTGCTGCTTGGGGTCGCTCCAGATATTACCGGACGCATCCACCCAGCGGACTCCGCCCGGATTCTTGAATTCGGCTCGGCACTAAGGGATATTTTAAGCGTCAATCTCGCTGATGGAGCTAAAGTCAAGGCGTCATCTTCCCGAGGACGTGGGTTCAAGGCAATCAACATCCTGGACGGGGAATACGACTACTTCTGGGCCGCCAAGGACGGGGTCAACGAGGCCACCCTTACTTTTGAGCTCGCCGGAGAAAAAACCTTCAACAGAGTCCTGATCCAGGAATATATTCCTTTGGGACAGAGGGTCAAGTCATTCTCTGTGGAAGTTCTCGGCGCTGACGGCAAGTGGAAAGAGATAGCGAATGAGACGACCATCGGCTTCAAACGGATTGTCCCTGTGGAGACGGTCTCCACCTCAAAAGTTAGAGTATCCCTTTCCTCCTATGCCCCTCCCGTGATCAACGGCTTCGGTCTCTACATGGACGAAATCTCTGGCGCCCGATTATAATGCTTCGCACTTTGTCTGTCAGTTATAATTCTTAACTTTGCACATTTAACAGTCACGTATGATTCTTATAGTTGAAAGTGGAGCGACAAAGACCGATTGGCTGGCATTCGAAGAGGAAGGAACTCGGGTGAGTGTCAAAACCGGTGGAATGAACTTGGCCTCCATGCCGGAGGATGTCGTCAGGGGAGTGGTCGAAGATGCGGCGGCCGGATTCAAGGAAAAAGGGATTTCTCTTTTCGAACGGATTCACTTCTATGCCGCTGGACTGATCTGTCAGTCCTCGGAAAGCGTTCCGTCCATGGCCATAAATCTTGACAAGGTCTTGCGCTCGCTCTTTCCTGGGGCCTTGATTGAATATGCATCTGACACCCTTGCCGCGGCCAGGGCGGTCTGCGGTCATAAGCCAGGAATCGCCGCGATTCTCGGAACCGGCTCCAACAGTTGCCTTTACGATGGAGAGCGGATCGTACGTAATGTGCGTTCAGGAGGCTTCATCCTTGGAGATGAGGGCGGGGCCGCTAGGCTTGGAAAGCTTTTCATCTCTGATTTCATAAAAGGGTTGGTCCCGGAGCCCGTTTCCGGAGAGTTCTCCAGAGATTTCGAGGTGGATTACATGACTGTGGTGAAGAATGTCTACAAAGGAGAGGCTCCTGCCGGATATTTGGGATCTTTTGCCCCATGGATAACAAGCCGATACGATTCCTGTGACTATATTAAAATGTTGGTTGACAATAATTTCCGGGACTTTTTCGAGAGAGCGCTGAAGCAATATGACACGGAATCGCTTCCTGTGGGAGTCGTCGGTGGTTTCGGTTATGCCAACAGGGATATTCTCCGAAGGCTCGCGGGATCTTACGGGATCATATTCTCAAAGATTATAAAAGCCCCTGTCGAGGGACTTGTGGATTTCCATTCCGGGAGGGTTTAGTATGGAAAACAAGACGACCGAACAGTCATCAAGATATGACCACCTTGAGAGGATGAGCACCACCGAGTTGCTCTCCGCCATCAATTCGGAGGACAGGACTGTCCCTGAAGCTGTCTCTACCGCCATACCGATGATAAGGGACCTTGTCGATGGAATAGTGGAAAGGGTTTCCAGGGGAGGCCGTGTATTCTATCTGGGAGCGGGAACAAGCGGCAGGCTCGGTGTCGTGGACGCCTCGGAGATTCCGCCGACTTATGGTGTTCATAACGTGTTCATCGGGCTTATGGCTGGAGGTGACCGGGCTATCCGAGACGCTGTCGAAGGTGCGGAGGACTCCAGGACAGGAGGATGGGAGGACATGCTTCCATATTCCCCGACTAAGGATGATGTCCTTGTGGGGATCGCGGCCTCCGGAACGACTCCTTATGTTGTCGGGGCGGTAGAGGCCGCTCGGCGTAATGGGCTCCTGACCGGTTGTATCACCTGCAACGAGGGTTCGCCTCTCGCGGCCGCTTCCGAGATTCCGATTATAGTGGTAGTGGGCCCGGAATTCGTGACCGGCAGCACCAGGATGAAGGCAGGCACAGCCCAGAAGCTGGTACTGAACATGATTTCCACAGCCTCAATGATCCGCCTTGGACATGTCAGAGGCAGCAAGATGGTTGACATGCAGCTGACCAACAACAAGTTGGTTGATCGTGGTGCGAAGATGATCATGGAGGAGACAGGGCTTACGGATTATGAATATGCCAGGCGGATGCTACTCTCCCATGGCTCCGTAAGAGCGGCCGTATTCTTTTATCAAACCCAGACAAATAAGGCATGACAATTCCTGAGAAATACCCTTCCAAACTATTGGAGGATGCTGTGCAGGCGATCGGTTCGCTTCCCGGAGTGGGGAAGAGGAGCGCTTTGAGGCTCGCCCTCCATCTGCTTCGGCAGCCACAGGAGAATGTCCATCATTTCGCTGACTCGATCGTCCGCCTGAGGGATGAGGCTAAATATTGCCGGATCTGCCGAATGATCTCGGATGAGGACATCTGCTCAATTTGCTCAGACAAGAGCAGGGACAAAAGCACGATTTGTGTCGTTGAGAATGTCCGGGACGTGATGAGCATCGAGAATACCGGGCAGTACCACGGGGTCTACCATGTGCTCGGCGGAATCATATCCCCGATCGCGGGGGTCGGGCCGTCCGACCTGACCATCTCTGATCTTGTCGCCAGAGTCCGGGATATGGTGGCGTCTCCGTCGGTGATACCTTCCGAGGTGGAAGTGATCCTGGCTTTGAGCGGAGATGTCGAGGGGGAGACAACCTCGTTCTATATTTACCGCCAGATCTCCGGTTTCGGTGTGAGGGTGTCTTCCCTCGCGAGGGGACTCGGCTTCGGGGATGATCTGGAATATGCCGACGAGTTGACGCTTGGACGCTCGATAACGGGAAGGCAGCCGTTCCGGCCGTAGATTCTTCGCTTCGCTCAGAATGACAGGTACGCTTTGGATGACATGTTTTTGGAGGCTGTAATATTGGCTATGTCGCTGTGCGCGGATTGCTTCGCGGTCACGGCCTGTTCCAGCCTGACCCTTAAATCCGTCTCATGGAGGTCCGTCGGGAGGCTCGCTGTCGTTTTCGCTGCCGTCCAGACCCTTTTCTTGTTCGCCGGATGGATGTTCGGGGACCTGCTGGTCGGTTTCCTCCACAAAGTCGCCGGGACAGTCGGTTTCGCGCTATTGCTGTATGTGGGAGGCTCGATGATCCTGGAGGGATTGAGGGGAGGCGGGGAGCAGAGGGATCTTGACGGGATACGGAATGTCATCCTGGGAGCTGCGGCGACGAGTATTGACGCCCTCGCCGTGGGGGTCAGCATGTCCATGGCCAGTCCCGGTACAATGGCGATGATCGCCGATCATGCCGCCTTGTTTGTCGTCACCGCCCTGTCCGTGGTTGCCGGGGTAGCCGGGGGCTACAAAGTCGGGCTCCGTTATGGCCGCCGCACTGAGATTGCAGGTGGAATGGTCTTGATATTCATAGGCCTTAATATCCTCTTCAAATTCATCTAGTCCCGTTTTTTGCCTTGTTTTTGCGAAAATATTTATATTTTTGCAGACTCCGGGTATTGTGGCAGGTGGGAATGCCTGTCGAAAAAGGCTAGCGAGATGATAGCGATTTTCTACAAAAGGAATGACAAACTGGTGGTGTCCCAGTCCGAGAAGGATCTTTCCGCACTCAGCAGGGAAGACGTTCTCTGGATTGATCTCCTTTCCCCCTCGGGAGAGGAAAAACACACCGTTGATGATTTCCTTGGAGAAGAGATCCAGAGCCGCGCGCAGGCGGAGGAGATCGAGAGCTCGTCAAGATATTCAGAGACCGATAACGCCATCTTCGCCAACACCAACTTCCTTATGCCGGGGCCGGAGGACTACACGATGGAAGCGGTGTCGTTTACCTTCGTAGGGGATTGCTTGACGACGCTCAGGGATGTGCCCATCCGTTCCTTCACCGAGCTCCAGAGGCGTATCGTGGCCAGGCCGCAGATGTATCCCAACGGATTCACGGTCTTTGTCAGCATCATGGACCAGCGAGTTGACCTGGACGCCGACATGATCGAGCTGATGAGCAAGGAGATCGCCCAGTACAGCAAGAGAATCAACCAGCAGGAGGACATCAACGAAGACTTCCTCCTTGACATCAACCAGCTCCAGGAGAACACGATGATCGTCAGGGAGAACATCATAGACAAGCAGAGGCTGATCCAGAACATGATCAAGAGCGACAAGTATCCTCCTGAGCTGCAGGGGCGCTTCTCTGTCATTCTCCAGGACATCACCTCTCTGATCAACCACGCCAATTTCAGCTTCGAGAGGCTCGAGTATCTCCAGGAGACTGTCCTGGGTCTTATCAACCTGGACCAGAACAATATCATGAAGATTTTCACCCTGGTGTCCGTGCTCCTCATGCCTCCTACCCTGGTCGCGAGTTTCTATGGGATGAATGTTCCTCTCCCGTTCCAGAACACTGGATTTGCATGGCTTGGACTGCTCCTGTTCATGCTGGCACTCGTGGGTGTTGTCCTGTACATATTCAGGAAGAAGAAAATGCTCTGATTTTCTTTCAGTAAGCATTGTAAATCAGATATTTTTCCCTAATTTTGCGAGCTTTTCGACGAAGCCGGCCGGATGGTCGCGCTCCGTGGGGCGAAAAAATATTGTTAAACAACTAGTTATCTTTAATTACCATTATGGCAGAAGAAACAATGAATCCCGCCGCCCAGGCGGAAGAAACAAAGAAAACTTCCCTGAACGCGTCAGTCGCGCCCGAGGATTTCGATTGGGATGCCTTTGAGGGCAGTTCCGACATCTACGGCAAGAGCGACAGGAAAGAGATTGAGGACGCTTACGACCAGACTCTCTCGAAGATCGTCGAGAATGAGGTTGTCGAAGGCACCGTCACAGCCATCTCCAAGAGGGAGGTTATCGTTAATATAGGTTACAAGAGCGAGGGTGTCATCCAGGCTCCCGAGTTCCGTTATAACCCTGATCTCAAGGTTGGTGACAAGGTCGAGGTCTATGTCGAGTCCGCTGAGGACCGTAAGGGCCAGCTGATCCTTTCTCACAAGAAAGCCCGCGCCTTGAAGTCATGGGATCGCGTCAACGAGGCTTGCGCCAATGACGAGATCGTCAAGGGCTTCATCAAGACACGCACCAAGGGTGGTATGATCGTCGACGTGTTCGGAATCGAGGCCTTCCTCCCCGGCTCCCAGATCGACATCAAGCCCATCCGTGACTACGATGCGTACGTCAACCAGACCATGGACTTCAAGATCGTCAAGATCAACCAGGAGTTCCGCAATGTCGTCGTTTCCCATAAGGCTCTTCTTGAGGCCGAGCAGGAGGCCCGCAGGGCTGACCTTATCAGCAAGCTTGAGAAGGGACAGATCCTTGAGGGAACCGTCAAGAACATCACCAACTACGGTGTCTTCGTCGATCTCGGCGGTGTTGACGGTCTCATCCACATCACTGATCTCAGCTGGGGCAGGATCGACAATCCTGAGGAGGTCGTTTCCCTCGATGAGAAGATCAAGGTCGTCGTCAAGGAGTTCGATCCCAACCAGAAGAGGATCGCCCTTGGTTACAAGCAGCTTACTCCCCATCCTTGGGACAATCTCGACCAGAATATCAAGGTCGGTGACACTGTCAAGGGTAAGGTCGTTCTTATCGCTGACTACGGTGCCTTCGTTGAGATTGAGCCCGGTGTCGAGGGTCTTATCCATGTTTCCGAGATGAGCTGGTCTCCTAGGCTCCACTCAGCCCAGGAGTTCCTCAAGGTCGGCGACGAGGTCGAGGCCCAGGTCCTTTCAATCGATCGTGAGAACAGGAAGATGTCCCTCGGTCTGAAGCAGCTTACCCCCAACCCTTGGGAGAGCATCCGCGACAAGTATCCTGTCGGTTCCGTCCACAAGGCGGTTGTCCGCAACATCACCAACTTCGGTGTCTTCGCCGAGCCTGAGGACGGCGTTGAGGGTCTTATCCACATCAGCGACCTCAGCTGGAACAAGATCAAGCATCCTTCAGAGATGGTTGCTCCTGGCGACGAGATCGATGTGGTCATCCTTGACTTCGACGAGACCAACCACAAGCTTAGCCTTGGTCACAAGCAGCTTACTCCCACCCCTTGGGACGCTATCGAGCAGAAGTACTCTGTAGGTTCCACCGTCGAGGGTACTATCGCCTCCCTTACTGACAAGGGCGCCAACATCAAGCTCGAGGGTGACGACGAGGGCTTCGCTTTCAGCCGCGACCTCATCAAGGAGGATGGCAAGCAGGCTGTCGTTGGTGAGACCCTTCCTTTCAAGGTTGTCGAGCTCCGCAGGAGCACCCGCAGGATCCTTCTCTCTCATGTGAGGACTTACAACGAGGCCAAGCAGGAGAAGGTCGCCGCTGAGGCTGACAACACCAAGAAGGCTGTCAAGAAGATCAACTCCAACCTTGAGAAGACCACTCTCGGTGACATCGACGCTCTTGCTGCCCTTAAGGAGAAGCTTGAGAAAGGAGAGTAAAAAATGAATTTCACTTTGACGGTTCTGGGTACGGCTTCGGCCAAGCCAACCGCCGGAAGACATCAGAGCGCCCAGGTACTTTCAGTGCGTGGGCGCTCTTTTTTAGTCGACTGCGGGGAAGGAATACAGGCCAGGCTGGAAGAGGCCCGCATCTCTCCGATGCGGATTGATTCCATATTCATATCCCACATCCACGGGGACCATGTCTTCGGCCTGCCCGGGCTGCTCTCAACTATGGGCATGCTTTCCAGGACACAGCCCCTGAATATTTACGCCCCTTCCAATTTCGGCCCGCTGCTGAAGTTTTTCCTTTCATATTACGGAGAAGGAATATCTTTTGAGATAAGGCATATTCCTTTGAATATGCGGGCGCCTGAAGTAATATACCAGACTAAGACGCTGGCTGTCAGCGCCTTCCCCTTGAATCACGGGATCGAGACGTTCGGTTTCATATTCAGGGAGAAAGAGCCTCAGCTCAACGTCAAAAAGTGGAAGATTGATGAATATGGGTTGACACTTTCCGAGATCGCGGCAGTCAAAAGGGGAGAGGATGTAGTCCGTGAGAATCCGGACGGATCTTTCACCGTCTTGCCCATAGATGAGCTGGGATATAAGCCATTCACCCCCCGCTCTTACGCTTATTGCTCAGACACCGCGCCATTCCAGGAAGAGGCTGAATGGGTCAAAGGGGTTGACATCCTCTATCATGAGGCGACCTATCTGGAGACCTATGCCGATCTTGCCGCCGCGCGTCATCACTCTACCACTCTCCAGGCCGCCAGATGCGCTTTGCAGGCTGGCGCCGGGAAGCTTGTCATAGGTCATTATTCCTCCAGGGAGAAAAATGTCTCTTTGTACGAGGCTGAGTGCCGCTCCATATTCCCGGAGACTTATGCGGCTTCCGACCTTGACACCTTCGAGGTCCCTCTCATCAAATATCAATAAAATATTTATATTTGTAATATGAGAAGGTGGATTATTGTGATAGTTGCCCTGTGGTCCGCCGCGGCGGCCGGGCAGTCCCAGATAGAGAGTTATATTACAACGTGGGCACCGACGGCGGTTCGTGAGATGTACCGTAGCGGGGTGCCTGCCAGTATCACATTGGCCCAAGGCATTCTGGAGTCCCGTTACGGCCTATCCACTTTGGCCGCTGACGGGAATAACCATTTTGGGATCAAGTGTCACAAAGACTGGACTGGCAAGCGACAGTACCATGATGATGATGCCAAGGGGGAGTGCTTCCGCGTCTATGACACGGCGGACGAGTCTTTCAGGGACCACTCTGATTTCCTGCGTTACAGGGATCGCTACAAGTTCCTTTTCGATTTTAAGACAACTGACTATAAGTCATGGGCTTATGGTCTGAAAAAAGCCGGATATGCGACGGACCCCGGATATCCCGGCAAACTGATCAAGTACATAGAGGACTATAAACTCTATGAATATGACACAATGCCTCTGGCTGGGGTCGAGGGTCTGGAGAAGAAGGCGGAGGAAGTCGTTGATGCGGAAAAGGAATCCAAATCAGCGGACCACCAACCTTCTGTGAAGGAAAACAGATCCAAAGAAAAGGCGAAAGCCAAGGCCAAGGCCGCTAAGAGGGCCTCGAAACTGTCCCGCAAGGCCAAGCGCGCCAATTCATCTGATGAGGAGCTAACGGGGCGGATTCCCGAGTCCCCGCTTGTCCTCGAGGAACCAAAGAGGATCGACAAGAGCGATCTTGAGGAGTTCAAGTTCTCCCTGACAAGGGAGGCATATTCCAAGAATGGTGTTCCGTTCGTGACTTCCCAGGAAGGCGAGACCTATGCGACAATCGCCTCCAGGTACGGATTGTTCCTGAAGGAGATCCTGAAATTTAACGATCTGGCCGCTCCCCAGGAGCTTCTCCCAGGGACCGTGGTCTATCTGCAATCCAAGAAGAACCAGAGCCAGAAAGGTCTGGATAAGTTTATCGTGGATGATGACTCGCAGTCTCTCCGGGACATCTGCCAGAGGTTTGGGGTCAAGATGTCCAGTGTCAGGAAGATTAACGGTTTTGATGCCGGCTATCAACCAAGAGAGGGGGATACGATCCTCTTGAGAGGAAAAAGGAGGACCCGGAAATGAAAAAATGGATACTGGCCTTGCTGTTCGCGGCTTTGGCCGCGATCGTTGTCGCCGGAGCTGTCGGAGGACGATGGTATGGTGATAACCGTAAACCGAATTTTTCCGGGAGCGCGGATCTGTATATTTATCCCGGCATGTCTGTTTCCAAGGTGGCGATGTCCATCCCGGACAGTATTGTGATTAGGCGGCGCAGCCTTGAGAGGGTTATGTCCTCCCTGTCTGACGAGGACCTCAAACCAGGTCATTATGTGATCGAGAAAGGCAAGCCGAGCATCTATGTCCCTCGTATGCTCAAGGCTGGATGGCAGACCCCTGTCAACCTTACTCTCTCCGGGATGATGCGCCAGAAGGGGGCTATAGCCAGGAAGATATCCCGTCAGATGATGATGGATTCCGTCACTGTGGCTAATGCGCTGGAAAACAAGGAACTTCTGGCTTCATACGGGTTCACGCCCGACGATGTCTTCTCATTGATTATGCCGGACACGTACCAGGTCTATTGGACAGACTCCATGAAAGAGGTCCTGGACAAGCAGAAAGCCGCTTATGACGCTTTCTGGACCGCCGACAATCTCCGTTTGGCCAGCTCGCAAGGGCTCTCTCCCAAGGAAGTGTCGATCGTGGCCTCGATCGTGAAGTCCGAGTCCAATCACGAGCCGGAGTATCCTTCCATCGCCGGAGTTTACCTAAATCGCTTGCACCAGGGAATGCGCCTTCAGGCCGACCCGACCGTGGCTTTCTGCTTTGGTTATTCTCTTAATCGGGTCCTGTACAAACATCTTGAAGTGGATTCTCCCTATAATACTTATCTTCATGAGGGGCTTCCTCCGGGACCTATTTGCGTTCCCGACAAGGCTAGCCTCACGGCGGTCTTGAATCCGGACAGGCACGGCTACTTGTATTTTTGCGCCAGCGCCGCCATGGACGGAACGCACAAGTTCGCCTCCACCTTGTCGGAGCATAACCGCAACGCAAGAGAGTTCCAGCGGGCTCTTGACGTAAGGAGATATTCTGGGAAGTAGTTGATTTTTAAAAGATTCGGGTATGCAAGAAAGGATACGGCGTATGTTTCCCCAATTCGATGCGGCCGGCCAGGAACTGATTGGCCGGGCGTATGACGTGGCTTCCGCCGCTCTTGAGGGAATGACTCGGGAGAATGGCCGTCCTTTTCTTGACCATCCTGAAAATGTCGCCCTGATCGCCACCGACGAGATCGGTCTTCCTGCCGAGTGCGCTGCCGCCGTGTTCCTCCACGAGGCTATCCGCATGGGCTCCTGTCATCCTGAGCGAAGCGAAGGATCTATGCGAAGCGAAGGATCTATGAGAAGCGAAGGCTCTGTCTTGTCATCTTTCCCCGTCGATGTCGTCAAAATGGTCGAAGGTCTCAACAAGATCTCGACAATCAAGCCAAAGGACACTCGTCTTGAGGCCGAGAACTACAAGAAACTGATAGTCCAGTACTCGGCCGATCCCCGCGTGACAGTCCTGAAGATAGCCGACCGTCTTGAGGTTATGCGTAATCTGGACATCTTTCCGAAGAGTTCCCGGGACAACAAGGTACTTGAGACCTTGATGTTGTATATTCCTCTGGCCCATCAGCTTGGACTTTACAATATCAAGCGGGAGATGGAGGATATCTATTTCCGCTACACGGATCCCGTCGAGTACAGGGCGATCACAAATAAGCTTAAAGCGACAGAGAGGGACCGCGAGAGGCTCATGATGGAGTTTATCCAGCCCCTGAAGCAGGAACTCTCCAATGAGGGCATAAAATATAAACTGAAGATCAGAACAAAGGCCGCATATTCGATCTGGACCAAGATGCGCAAGCAGAAGGTTCCTTTCGAGGGCGTCTTTGATGTTTTCGCCATCCGTTTCATCATCGATTGCGAGCCTGATCCGAAGGTGGAGAAAGATCTTTGCTGGAAGGTGTTCTCATACGTCACTAAAGAGTATGAGCAGGACACTAACCGCCTTCGGGACTGGATTACCAATCCGAAGCCGAATGGTTACGAGTCGCTTCACATCACCGTGAAGAATCGCCGCGGAGCGTACATCGAGGTCCAGATCCGGACCAAGAGGATGGATGAGGAGGCTGAGAACGGCCAGGCCGCGCATTGGTCGTACAAAGGGGTACGCCATGAGGAGCAGATGGACAAATGGTTGACTTCTGTCCGCTATGCCCTTGAGCATCCTGGCGGAGCGGGCCCGGAAGATCTTCCAGAGCCTCCTTCCAAGGAGATTTTCGTGTTCACTCCGACGGGGGAGTTGAGGATACTCTCGGCCGGAGCCACGGTTCTTGACTTCGCTTTCAATATCCACACCGGCCTGGGGGTTCGTTGCACTGGCGCCAAAGTCAACGGAAAGGCGGTCTCGATCAGGGAGCGTCTCAGCACAGGAGATGTCGTGGAGATAATGTCCGGTAAGAACCAGAAACCATCACCGGACTGGCTTAATTTCGTGGTCACATCCAAAGCGAGGAGCAGGATCAAACGTGAGCTTGACGAGGAGGAATACAAAAAGGCTTCCGCCGGAAGGGAACTTCTGGAAAGGCGGCTTAAGAACTGGAAGCTGGAGTTCCCGGACGACATGATCACGGAGTTCCTCAAGAAACGTAAATTCTCCAGTCAGAACTCTTTCTATGCGGCGATCTCAGATTCTGTCGTGGATGTGAATGAGGTCAAGGTCTTCATTCAGGAGCATGACAAGGCCGCTGCGCTGGCGCAGGATGCCGCCAGGGAGGCGGAAGCTGCCAGGATCGGATCTCGCTCTGAAGTCTGGGACACGCCCCAGCAGGCTTCGGATGATATCCTGGTGCTCAACGCCAAGGATCTGAAGGGGCTGGACTATAAGATGGCCAAGTGCTGCCATCCTGTTTTCGGAGATGATGTCTTCGGATTTGTGACAAGGACGGAAGGAATCAAGATACACCGCATCTCTTGTCCCAACGCCTCGAGACTGATCAGCGCCTATCCTTATCGGATACAGAAGGTCCGTTGGGCCGATACTCCCTCCGGTGGCACTTTCCAAGGTACGCTTAAGGTGATTACAGGTATAGAACCATCTGTGATCGGGCGTATTACGGAAGTGGTCGGGTCCTTCAAGGCTTCCCTGAGATCATTCAATGTGGCTGAGAACAACCGCAACGGCACTTATGAGATAACCATGAGGGTGAGCGTGCCTTCCAATATGGAGCTTGACAAGGTAATATCCCAGATCAAGATCCTCAAGCACGTGATCAAAGTGAGCAGGGTTTAGCTTTTCCAGACCCGGAGATATTCCTGGAGCGCCCACATCTCGTCCCGGTACTTGGCCGCCTGGCTGAAATCCAGTTCCGCCGCCGAGTGCTCCATCCGGCGTTTATCCTCGGCGATTGTCTTCTCGATCTGCTCCCGGCTCATGGCCCTGATCACAGGATCCTGAAGTACCGCCGCAAGGTCTGCCTTGACATAGCCGTCCACGTAGGCCGTGTTCCCTTCACGCTTCGAGTCATGCCCGAGCCCCACCGAGACGGTCCCTCTTCCAAGCTCGCTCGGATTGGGAATATAAGTCGGATCGGAGACGGAGTCCTTGGCGCTGACTCTGCCGCTGGGCCCGTTAGCCACCCTCGGATTGACTGCCGGTCCCTGGCCGGAGTCGAATGGCCGCCCTGTCGAAGGACCGTAAAGTTCCGACGCGAGAATGTTTCTCTTGACTTCCACCTGGGTGGGCGTGATCCCGTGGATCTTGTTGTATTCCATTTGCTTGGTCCGTCGGCGGTTTGTCTCCCGGATTGTCTCCTCCATCGAATCCGTGACAGTGTCGGCGTACATGATGACAAGACCGTTGACATTTCTGGCGGCCCGGCCCGCCGTCTGGGTCAGTGCCCTTCCGGAGCGCAGGAAGCCTTCCTTGTCGGCGTCCAGAATCGCCACAAGCGAAACTGTCGGAATATCAAGGCCTTCCCTCAGGAGGTTGACTCCTACCAGGACATCGAACAGGCCGTTCTTGAAGTCCTCGATGATCTCGACTCTCTCGGAAGTGTCCACGTCGGAATGGATGTACCTGACCCTGACTCCGATCCTGTCCAGATAGTCGGTAAGTTCCTCGGCCATCCTCTTGGTCAGGGTGGTGACAAGGATCCTCTCATCGTTCTCCGCCCTCTTCCGGATCTCTTCGACAAGGTCGTCCACCTGGTTTTTCGTCGGGCGCACCTCAATCGGAGGGTCAAGGAGACCTGTAGGCCTGACAACCTGCTCAACCACAAGACCTTCCGATCTGTCAAGCTCGTAATCCGCCGGTGTGGCGCTAACATAGACCTTCTGCCCCGTGATAGCGTTGAACTCATCGAACTTCAACGGCCTGTTGTCAGCGGCCGCGGGAAGGCGGAATCCATATTCGACAAGGACAGACTTACGTGAATGGTCACCGCCGTACATTGCCCTGATCTGAGGGATGGTGACGCGGCTCTCGTCGATGAAGGTTATGAAATCATTAGGGAAATAGTCAATCAGGCAGAAGGGCCTCTGACCGGGTTTCCGGCCGTCGAGGTAGCGGGAATAATTCTCAATCCCGGGGCAGTACCCCATCTCCTTGATCATCTCCAGATCGTTCTCGACCCGCTGTTGCAAGCGCTTGGCCTCCAATCCTTTCCCTATCTCGTTGAAATATTCTATTTGAGCTTTGAGGTCATCCTGGATCTGGCTTACCGCCTTGATGCTCCGCTCCCTTGTCGTGACGAAGTTTGTGGCAGGGAATATCGGGACCTCATCCAGGTCCTCGATCCTGGCGCCTGTGACCGGATCTATCAGTGACAGCGATTCGATCTCATCGCCGAAGAACTCGATCCTGACAGCTTCGTCCGAACCTCCGAGAAACACATCCACAGTGTCTCCGCGTACCCTGAAAGTACCTCTTTTGAAGTCCACTTCCGTGCGGCTGTAGTTGGCGTCAACCAGGTGATAGAGGAGCCTTGTCAGCGAGCGTGTCTCTCCTCGTTTTACTGTCACGGATTGAGCGTGGAAATCCTCAGGGTTGCCTATGCCGTAGAGGCAGGACACGCTTGAGACAACGATCACATCCCTTCGTCCGGACATCAGGGCGGATGCCGCCGAAAGTCTCAGCTTGTCAATCTGGTCGTTGATACTCAGGTCTTTCTCAATGTATGTGTCGGTCGTCGGCAGGTAGGCCTCGGGCTGATAATAGTCGTAGTAAGACACGAAATACTCAACTGCGTTGGAGGGGAAGAAACTCTTGAATTCCCCGTACAGCTGGGCTGCCAGGGTCTTGTTGTGACTCAAGATCAAAGCGGGGCGCTGGAGCCTCTCGATGACATTGGCCATGGTGAAAGTTTTTCCCGAGCCGGTTACTCCTAGCAAGGTCACATCGCCGACCCCCTGCTGGAGGGCCTGGCAAAGACCATCGATCGCCTCAGGCTGGTCGCCGGAGGGCTTGTAAGTGGATTCAAGACGGAATTTCATCTTCGCGAAAATAACCAAAAGTGTTGTGAACTGAAATAAAAATTGGATTTTTGAATATTTATTTATAACTTAAAACCCGAATAACACGAAAACTTTAAACCAATGACAGAGAAACACCTTCTTCTTGGTGATGAGGCGCTTGCTCTTGGTGCGTTGCATGCGGGACTATCCGGCGTTTACGCTTATCCGGGCACACCTTCAACAGAGATCACCGAGTTTATCCAGAATCATCCGCTTACCCTCGAGAGAGGGATCCACAGTGATTGGTGCGCCAATGAGAAGACCGCTATGGAGGCGGCTCTCGGGGTGTCTTATGCGGGGAAAAGGGCCCTGGTCTGCATGAAGCATGTCGGAATGAATGTTTGTGCGGACGCTTTCGTGAATTCGGCTGTTACCGGGGCGAATGGAGGCCTTGTCATAGCCGCTTGTGACGATCCTTCCCAACATTCCTCGCAGAATGAGCAGGATTCCCGGTTTTATGCGGATTTCGCCATGATGCCTTGTTTTGAGCCCTCGAATCAGCAGGAGGCGTATGACATGACTCGTGAGGCATTTGAATATTCAGAAGCCAACCATATCCCGGTACTGGTGAGGTTGACTACCCGGATGGCTCATTCTAGGGCTGAGGTGAGAACGATTGAGGGAGGACCGATCTGTCAAAACGAAATGCATTTCCCTTCAGAAGACAGGGCCAGATTTTGGGTCACCCTTCCTGGAATTTCTAAAGTCAGAATCAAGGAACTCGCTGAGGATCAGTATAAATTCCGTCGCGATTCCGAAGAATCAGCGGATAATCTTCTCGTTGACGGTCCGGACCATAGTCTCGGGATCGTGACATGTGGCATCGCTTTTAATTATCTGATGGAGAACTTCCCTTCAGGATGCCCGTATCCTGTGCTTAAGGTCACACGGTATCCTTTCCCGGTGGCTCTTCTGAAGAAGATGACGGCCTCTTGTGGGACCATCCTTGTGGTCGAGGAAGGCCAGCCTCTCATCGAGGAAAGGCTGCGGGGACTTCTTTATGATGAATTCAAGGGCAATGGTTTCGTGAGGGTCAAAGGCCGCTTGGACGGAACCCTGCCGCGGACGGGGGAACTCAACCCTGATCTGCTGAGGGCAGCTCTCGGAATGGAGCCTCTCCAGGTGTTCCAAGCCGCGAAAACCACTGTTCCGAGACCTCCCGCGCTTTGTCAGGGTTGCGGGCATAGGGATTTTTACACCGCTCTTAACAATGTGCTTCGTAAGTATGAAGGATCCAGGGTTTTCGGGGATATCGGCTGTTACACTCTCGGTTACATGCCTCCTTTCCATGCTATCCATTCTTGTGTGGAGATGGGCGCTTCACTCACAATGGCGATTGGCGCCGCCAATTCCGGTGTCTGGCCTTCCGTGGGGGTTATCGGGGATTCGACGTTCACCCACAGCGGAATGACAGGCCTGCTTGATGCTGTCAATTCGGGGGCGGACATCACCCTGTGTATTTCAGACAATCTCACTACCGGCATGACAGGAGGCCAGGATTCCGCCGGAACAGGCAAGCTGGAAGCTATCTGTGAGGCGATCGGTGTGGCCCCTGAGCACATCCGGACGATCATCCCTCTTCCTAAGAACTACCCTGAGATGGAAAGGGTGATTGAGGAAGAGATCAACTATCACGGGGTCTCGGTAGTCGTCTGCCGGAGAGAGTGCATCCAGACCGCCAAGCGTCACGCCGCCTCGGCCAAAGCGAAATGAATATGAAAAAAGATATCATACTATCGGGCGTTGGAGGACAAGGAATCCTCTCGATCGCCACAGTTATCGGGAAAGCGGCCCTGGAGGACAATCTCCACCTCAAACAGGCGGAAGTCCATGGCATGAGCCAGAGGGGCGGAGATGTCCAGAGCAATCTGCGTCTCTCTACTGAACCCATATTCAGTGATTTGATTCCGAAAGGGGAGTGTGACCTCATCCTTTCCCTTGAGCCGATGGAAGCCCTACGCTACCTTCCCTGGTTGTCTCCGGAAGGATGGGTTGTCACCAATTCGGCTCCTTTTGTGAATATTCCTGATTATCCTCCTGTCGAGGAAGTCCTTGAGGAACTGAGGGTTGTGAAGAATGTCGTCGTTCTGGATTGTGATGCGGCGGCGCGCTCGGCCGGCTCTCCACGCGGGGCCAACATGATTCTTCTCGGGGCCGCGGCGACCGCATTGAGTGATATTCTTGACCCCAAGAAGCTCAAGGATGGGATAGCGGCTGTCTTCTCCCGTAAAGGCTCCGCTGTCGTGGAAGCGAATCTCGCGGCATTTGAGGCCGGTTTTGAATTGTCAAAAAAATGATGTTATGAGAGCGGTAGAAAAAAGCGTAATGGATGATGTCCTTTCCCGGATGGAGATAAAGGGCTTGTCCGTGGCCACTATCCGTCAGTGTGTCAATGCCACCAAGGAACTGGAAAGTATCTCCGGCGAGAAGTTCGTCCACCTTGAGTTCGGAGTCCCCGGAATCAAGGCTCCGCAGATCGGAGTCGACATGCAGAAATTGGCCCTGGATGCTGGTATAGCCGCCGTTTATCCTCCGACTGGAGGCATCCCGGAGTTCAAGTGGAACGCGTCGGCCTTCATCAACGCCTTTGTCGGAATCGGGATATCCCCGGAATGTGTGATTCCTACGGTCGGGTCCATGCAGGGCTGTTTCAACCTTCTGATGGAATGTTCGCAGCTCCATGAGGGGCGGAACGCCGTGCTGTACATGAGCCCGGGATTCCCTTCGCATTATCTCCAATCAAAAGTCCTTGGCCTTGAGGCCAGGATCCTGGACATCTATAATTGCCGAGGAGAGAAGTTGAGGGCCGCGATAGAAGAGAAGCTGGCTGATGGCAAGGTCTGCGCCATGCTCTATTCGAATCCAAACAACCCGACATGGGCTTGCCTGACTGAGGAAGAGCTCAAGATTATGGGAGAACTCTGCACTGAATATGACGTTATCGCCCTGGAGGACATGGCGTATATGTGCATGGATTTCCGCAAGGATAGGTCGGTACCTTTCTCCCCGCCTTACCAGCCAACTATAGGGCGCTACACCGACAACTTCGCCCTGATGATCTCCGCTTCGAAGATATTCAGTTACGCTGGTGAGAGAATCGGCTTCGCGGCCATCTCCAACAAACTCTATGAGAGAGAGTATCCTGCCTTGCAGCAAAGGTATGGCCTCGGAAAATTCGGAGATAACTTTGTCTTGACCTTTATCTACGTCAACTCGTCAGGTTGCTCCCGCTCCGCCCAAAACGCGATGTCCGAGATGATGGAGGCTTCGGTCAGCGGGAAATATGATTTCGTCGGAGAGCTCCGTGAATATGCCAGGAGAGCCCATAGGGCGAAAGAGATATTCTTCAAGCATGGTTTCTCGCTCGTCTACGAAAAAGATCTTGACAAGGATGTCAGTGATGGCTTTTTCTTCACGATCGGCTACGAGGGGATGAGAGGCGATGAGCTTCTTTACAACCTCATGCGATGCGGAATCAGTGCTATTACACTGACGGCGACCAGGAGTGACCAGCAGGGGATAAGGGTCTGCGTCTCAATGCTTAACACCGACGATGATTTCACGGCTCTGGATGATCGGCTCGGGTTGTTTGTCAAGATCCGGAGTGAGGAATAAACTGATAATAAAGTCGATATGAGATATGTTTCCGCCGACGAGGCTGTCTCTCTGGTCAGGTCCGGTGACTGGGTCTTTTTCCAGGGCAGCACTTCTGTCCCCGTGATTATTCAGGAAGCATTGGCGAGGCGCCATGAGGAGCTTCGGGACGTCAAGATCGTTTCCGGTTTCAATGTGACAAAGGGGGTCGCTCCTTTCTGCAAGCCCGAGTACAAGGATTCCTTCGTCGTCAACAGTCTTTTTTTATGTGCCGACCAGCGTGAATATGTCGCCCAGGGCTATGGTAGTTTGATCCCTGGTTTCCTCAGTGACCTTCCGGGACTTATCAGGCGCCGTGAGATTCCGATCGATGTAGCGTGTATCAATTGCTCCCTTCCTGATGAGAATGGCTGGTGCAGCTATAACATCTCGGCCGATCTGGCCCAGCCTGCTGTCGATGTCGCCAGAGTCGTTATCGCCCAGGTCAATAAAAGTATTCCTTACCTCTATGGATCAGCCATGATCCATGAGAGTGCCATTACTGCCGCCATCGAGTGCGACGACCCTCCTGTGGACATGCGGTTTGGTCCTCCGACGGAGATCGAGGCCGCGATCGGCAAGCACATCGCTGCTGAGATTCCAGACGGGGCGACCTTGCAGATCGGAGTCGGAGGCATCCCTAATGCCACTTTGAACGGGCTTATGGACCATCGTCACCTGGGGCTCCACACTGAAGCGATGACTGATGGGGTTTTCCGTCTGATGATGGCAGGTGTTATCGACAACTCGCTGAAGAAATATGAGCCTGGACGTAGCGTGGCTTCTTTGGCCCTTGGCTCCAAGGAAATGTATGATTTCATCGACCACAACAAGGATTGCGTGTTCTTCGATGTGGGAGTCACCAATGATCCTTCGTTGATAAGGATGAACCCCAAGGCCGTCGCGATCAATTCGGCGATCGAGGTCGACCTGACAGGGCAGATCTGCGCTGACAGTATCGGGGAAAAGATTTTCTCATCTGTTGGAGGTCAGCATGACTTTATGTATGGCGCTTCTCTGTCCGAGGGCGGGAAAACCTTTATAGCCATGCCTTCCAGGACCGCAAAGGGGAAAGCCAAAATTGTTCCTCGGTTGACTTCAGGGGCGGGCGTTGTCACAACACGGTTCCAGACACAATATGTTGTCACCGAATATGGCTGTGTGTATTTTCGCAACAAGAACCTTGCGGAAAGGGCTAAGGCTCTTATCTCGATCGCGCATCCGGACGATAGGGAAGCCCTTGACGCTGAGGCTTCCAGACGTTTTGGCCTGGTGTACCACAGGCTCTCAATTAATCCATAGTTTTTTCGGCTTTCTTTTTGGATTATGATTCGAAAATTATTATCGCTCACAGGAGTTTTTTCCGCTTTGATGATGTTTTTCCTCAGCTCTGGCGAGGTCAAGGCCCAAGAGGGCAAGTTTACTTACTCCGTCGAGAAAATCTGGGATAAAGGGACTCATGCCGCTTTCACCTCTCTTGTTGAATTCAAAGGGAAGTACTACATCACCTTCAGGGAAGGCTACAGTCATATTTTTGACCAAGATGGAAATGCTGAAGGGAGGATCAGGATTCTGGAATCCAAGAACGGAAAGAATTGGAAACCAATACTTGACGAAGATATTGAAGGGATTGATTGCAGGGATCCGAAACTTTCTGTCACTCCGGATGGGAGACTGATGCTTCTCTTTGGCGGGTCGATGTACAGGAACCGGGAGCTGAAAGGTCAGCAGGGGTATGTGATGTTTTCTTCCGATGGAAAGACATTTACTGATCCCCAGAATATTGTATTGAATCCTGATCCGGTGAATGATAGCAACTGGTTGTGGAGGGTGACGTGGAATGGGGACACAGGTTATGGAGTGGCTTATGGTTTCGGTTCTGCGGGCAGGACGCTGATCCTCTATAATACAAAGGATGGGGTCAATTATAGCCAGCTGAAATCGTTTGATTTTGACGGATTTCCCAATGAGACCACGCTTCGTTTCCTCCCTGATGGACGTATGTTGATGATGGTCCGCCGGGATGCGGATGACAGGATCGGACTGTGGGGAGTCTCGGAACCTCCGTACAAAGACTGGTCGATCAGCAATATGCCGCTCCAGGTCGGCGGCCAAGACTTCGTGATTCTAGATGATGGGACTGTCCTGGTTGGAACCAGGTCGTATTTTGTCGGAAACCATTGTAAGACAATTATTTTGCGGGGAACAGCCGAAGGCGGTTTCGAGGAAGTGTTTGTCCTTCCGTCTGATGGCGACACCAGCTATCCGGGCCTTCTTGTCGTTGGCAAGGAGCTTTGGGTCAGCTATTATTCCACGGCTGGTGTCCCCGGCAAAGCCGCCATCTACCTTGCCCGCATCCCGCTCTATGCGTTACGCAAGTCGTAGTCGGCCTTGATCTTGTCGATGATGGCGCAGACGACCTTGAAAGTCCGGCTTTCCTTGCGATAGTCCGCCGGCACGGCAAACCCCACACGACCCTGACGCAACAACTTGAGAGCGAACGCCTTCTTCTTCTGGATCTTGGGATTGTAGACGGCGATGGAATTGCCGCCGAACATTGACACGACCTTCATACTCGGAATGTCGGTCTCCCCGTCGCCAAAGTAGATCATGTGCGGGTAGGGGATCCTTTTCTTCTCGTCAGCCACACTCTCGTTCACTTTCTTGTTGTCGTGCGCGCTGAATATTCCTTTGCTTATCTTGAAGAGGAATTGGGTCTTGGCGGTGTAGTCAACGGCGATTCCCGGCCAGACCGCCTCACCCTCCTCGTTGTAGATGTAGCTGCAAGCGAATATGTACTTGAATTCCGAGGCGATAGGGGAGCCCTCGATGATCTCCTTCAGACCGGAGGAGTTGATGTAGTGCTCGATCCTCACGCCTTTGCTCTTGCCATATTCATTGACAAGCGAGAACCATTCGCGCACACCCTCGAACAATTCGATGTCGCCCCCGAATTTCCGAAGATTCTCCTTCCGGAGCGGTATGCTGTGCTTTCCGGCCTCATCCTTCATCATCTTCATGTAGGACAGCACATTGCTGGCGTCCTGTCCGGCGGCCAGCCCATCGCTCATTTTCCAGAACTCCTCGGGGGTTTTCCCGATCGCCTGGATGAACCCGAACTCTTGCATATTGCCTGGAGAAAGGGTCCCGTCGAAGTCATAGATCAAGGCGACTATCGGTTTCTTTTTCATATTCAGTCTCGATTTTCGCCACAAATACGCCAATTTTGCGGATATGCGGCCGTTCTCGGCAAAGATAACACATTAATGGATTTGAATTTTCATTCCTCTTAAGTATTTTTGTCTAAACTACAATCTAACTTATGGATCATTATCTGCATCTACTTCAGCAGGCTACCAGGAAGTTCTGGGACAAGTCCGCTCTCAACACCATCGATGGGGAATCTTTCACTTACGCCCAGATGGCCACGCTTATCGCCAAGTTCCATCTTTTCTTCGAGACTATCGGGGTGAAAAAGGGGGAACATATTGCCCTTTGGGCCCGCAACAGCGCCCGTTGGGGAATGTCTTACCTTGCCGTTAACACCTATGAGACCGTAGTGGTTCCGATATTGGCGGATTTTACCCCTGAGAATGTGGAGTTCCTCCTGGATCATTCTGACAGTGTGGCGCTTATGACCAATGCCGACAAGTTCAGCAAGCTCCATGTCGAGAAGATTCCCGCGATAAAGTTTGTCATTGATGTGGACAACCTGAAGGTCCTTTATTGCGCTGATCCTGGGATCAAAGGAATATGGAACAATATTGACAATCTTTTCGCCGAAAAATATCCCGGCGGTTTCGGCCCCGATGATGTGGTCTATCCGACCGACAACTGGGACGATCTCGCTGTCATCAACTACACCTCCGGCTCGACCGGCAACCCCAAGGGCGTGATGCTGACCTACAGGAACTTCTGCGCCACCATCGAGTTCAGCCAGGTCAACCGTCCCACCAATGAGCACCAGAGGATGATCTCGATGCTCCCGATGGCTCACATGTATGGCCTGGTGACGGAGTTCATCTATCCTCTTTGCTACGGCACCTCGATTTATTGGTTAGGCAAGACCCCGACCCCTTCCACGCTGATGAAAGCGTTCCAGCAGGTCAAACCTTACCAACTGATCACGGTCCCGCTTGTCATGGAAAAGATATTCAAGTCGAAGATCAAACCTATAGTGGACAAGCCGCCTGTGAAGTTCTTGTGCAAAGTGCCCGGGATCAACAAGATTGTCTTCAAAAAGATCCATGACAAGATGATAGACGCTTTCGGCGGAGAGGTCCAGGAGTTTATCCTTGGAGGCGCTCCTGTCAGCCCAGAGGTTGAGAAGTGGTTCAAACTCATTAAGTTGCCTTATATGGTAGGGTATGGCATGACGGAGGCTACTCCCTTGCTCGCCTACATTGGCTACAAGGATTTTGTCGCCGGGTCGTGCGGAAAGCCTGTCACCTGCGCCGATGTCAGGATCGACTCCGAGGATCCCGAGCATATCGCCGGGGAAATCCAGGCCAAGGGCGACAACATCTGCATCGGATACTACAAGAATCCGGAGGCGTCCGCGAACGCTTTCACGGAGGACGGATATCTGCGTACCGGCGATCTTGGCATCATGGACAAGGACGGGAATATATTCATAAAGGGTCGCAGCAAGTCAATGATTCTTTCGGCCAATGGCCAGAACATCTATCCTGAAGAGGTTGAGGCGATTATCAACGACCAGCCGTATGTCGGTGAGTCCGTGGTAGTGGACCGTTCCTCAAGGTTGGTGGCGCTTGTCTATCTTGATCCTGACGCCATCAAGCGTGATTCTCTTGACGCCGAGACGGTGGCTGATCTTCCCGAGAGGATCCGGGTTAACTCCAACAAGAAGCTTCCGAATTACAGTCAGCTGACCAAGGTTGAGATTCAGGAGGTTCCTTTCGAGAAAACCCCGAAGATGTCCATCAAGCGCTTCTTGTACAAATAGTGACAATTTGTCATATCAGCCGTTCTGGAACGTTATTTGACCATATTGTTCCGTGCGGCGAAGGCTCCCCCTCCAGAACCGTCGCTTCGCGACCCCTCCCTAAAGGGCCCCTCCCTCTTAACGAGCCGAGGGTGGCAGTGGTTCTTGAGGGGGACCTTTGCCGCACGGAGATGTATATTCAATAAAAGTAGATATGGCAAATAAAGCACAGACAGGACAGATCGGGGTGACGACAGAGAACATATTCCCGGTCATCAAGCAGTTTTTGTATTCGGACCATGAGATATTCCTCAGGGAACTTGTGGCCAATGCGGTGGATGCTACCCAGAAGATGAAGACCCTCGCCTCTAACGGCGAATTCAAAGGTGAGCTCGGGGACCTTAAGGTCAGCGTTGAGCTGGACGAGAAGAAAAAGACCCTCAAGATTGTCGATAACGGAATCGGCATGACCGCTGAGGAAGTTGACAAGTACATCAACCAGATCGCCTTCTCCTCGGCAGGGGAATTCCTCGAGAAATATAAGGACCAGAACATAATAGGACACTTCGGACTTGGCTTCTATTCCGCGTTCATGGTGTCGAAGAAAGTCACGATCGAGTCCCTCTCCTGGAAGGAAGGATCGCAGGGCGTCATGTGGAGCTGCGAAGGTGATCCCCAGTTTGAGATGAAACCCTGCAAGAAAGATGAGCGGGGAACAATTGTCACATTGTACCTTGACGACGAGTCCGCCAATGATTATGGCAACAAGGGCAAGATCAGCCAGCTTCTCGGGAAATACTGTAAGTTCATGCCGGTCCCCATCGTCTTCGGCAAGGAGCAGGAATGGAAAGACAAGAAATATGTCGACACTGACAAGGACCATGTCATCAATGCTATCGAGCCCCTCTGGACTCGCAAGCCCTCAGAGCTGAAAGATGAGGACTATGTGAAGTTCTACAAGGATCTCTACCCTATGAAGGAGGAGCCCCTTTTCCACATCCACCTCAATGTCGACTATCCTTTCAACCTGACGGGAATCCTTTATTTCCCCAAGATCAAGGAGAGGATGGCGATCGAGAAGAACAACATCCAGCTGTATTGCAACCAGATGTTCGTCACAGACCATGTCGAGAACATCGTGCCGGATTTCCTTACGCTTCTCCACGGTGTGATCGACTCTCCCGACATCCCTCTGAATGTCTCCAGGAGTTATCTTCAGGCGGATGAGAACGTTAAGAAAATATCCACCTACATAACCAAGAAAGTGGCTGACAGGCTGGAGGAAATATTCAAGAATGACAGGGCTGCCTGGGAAAGCAAGTGGGACAACCTCAAGCTCTTTATTGAATATGGGATGCTTTCGGACGAGAAATTCTGCGAGAGAGCCCTTAAATTCACCCTCCTGAAAAACACCGACGGCAAGTTCTTCGCCTTGGAAGACTACCGAAAGGCGATAGCCGACACCCAGACCGACAAAGACAAGAAAGTCGTCTATCTGTACGCCACGGATGTGGACGCCCAATATCCCTTCATAGAGGCAGCGAAGAACAAAGGCTATGATGTCCTGCTGATGGACTGCGAGCTTGACTCTCACTTTGTCAACCTCCTCGAGCAGAAGATAGGGGACACCAGGTTCGCCCGTGTTGACTCGGATTCGGTTGATAATCTTATCCCTACGCAAGAGAAAGTCAAGCCGGAAATGGCGGAGGAAGACAAAAAAAATCTGGAGACAATGTTCAAGGCGATTCTACCAAAAGACAATGAATATTTTGTCGAGGCAGACAACCTTGGAGAGGACGCCGCGCCTATTCTTATCACCAGAAATGAGTTCATGAGAAGGTACCGCGAGATGAGTGCTTTGGGTGGCGGAATGAACTTCTACGGTGAGATGCCAGAGTCGTACAATATTACCGCTAATCTTCAGAACCCGTTGATGGTCAAGCTGGTAGGTGAACTGAAAGACAACTCTGACAAGGTTGAGGACTTCGCTTCCAACAGTGATTTGCTGAAACAAATCACTGATCTCGCCCTGCTGTCGAACGGTCTTCTGAAGGGCAAGGCTTTGGCCGATTTCATAACCAGAACAGGCAAGACACTTACAGATTATTACTCCAATAAATAATTAAAAAAGTGGCCTTGTACGTTTGTGCAAGACCATTTTTTTATTTAACTTTGTCCGCTGTAACTCCTTGGTCATGGCGGAACCTGAAGTTTTTTATCCTCTTGATCCCGAGAAAGTGTACTACTCGATGGATGAGTTGACCCTCGACACCCCAGAGGGCCCTAAAACATTGAGACTGGGCGCTTGGCTCAATGAGGACCCTGTCAGGATCCACAAAATGATAGTCAGGGAAAAGAGTCTCCATGTGGATCAGATCGAGCTCTACAATCCTTTGATGAGCAAGCTCAGAAGGGCTGATCCTCAATATTATAAGCAATATATGGGGCTCAATGTCACGATCGATTTTCCCGGTTTCTCAACAGATATCCTAGCGAAGATTCCTTTCGAGAACGACCCTATAGGATTTTATAAGTGGTGGCGCAAGGGAAAGCATGAAGACAAGGTTTATCTCTCCAAAGTCAATCAGTTCCGTCTCTTTCAAAAAGTTTATTTGATGGAGCCAAAGGTCATGCTGAAGAAAGACATCCAGTTCTTCCAGTCTTTCTAGATTCTTACTGGCCGTTGTTTTTTGTCGTAAATTTTGTCAAGTCAAAGTTTTTGTTTAATTTTGGCTTATAACACTTAGTTAACAACACCTTAATTTTCATTGCAATGACTTACAAGATTATCGACATCCAGGGCGTAGGTCCCGTCTATGCTGAGAAGCTTATTGCCGCCGGCGTTGAGACTGTAGACCAGCTTCTTGAGAAAGGCAAGACCCCTAAGGGCCGCAAAGAACTTGAGGAGACTACCGGTATCAACGGCAAACTCATCCTCACATGGGTCAACCATGCGGATCTTTTCCGCATCAAGGGCATCGGCCCCCAGTTCTCCGAGCTTTTGGAGGCTTCCGGTGTTGACACCGTGAAAGAGCTCCAGCACCGCGTCGCCGCCAACCTCGTTGCCAAGATGACCGAGGTTAACGCCGAGAAGAACCTTACGAGGGTAGTTCCCACCGAGGTCATGGTCCAGAAGATGATCGACCAGGCCAAAGTTCTCCCTCCCATGGTGGAGTATTAACAGATACCTTCTTTTGTTCGAGTCGGGACTTTATAGTCCCGACTTTTTTCATATATTTGTAAACTGTTGCTTTAAAGTTGCGATGAATATTCCAAAACTTATCCCGATAGTCGTCTTGACAGGTCTTCTGGCGGTGTCCTGCCATCGGCCGGTTAAGACAGATGAATCCTTTGATTTCGAGACTCTGGAGGCTCCGGCGGGGAATTTCACTCTGGGAATATCGGCGGACAACCGCAGGAAGGTTACCCGCGGGATAGCCCAGCCTGTTGCCCTTGATGGTTTCCGGATAAGCTCCGGGCCTGTCACCCAGGCGCTGTGGACCAGCGTCATGGGGAAAAACCCCAGCAGTGTGGTTGATCCGTCGGCTCCCGTGGACATGGTCTCATGGGCTGACATACAGAAATTCCTGGGCAAACTTCGCAAAGCTACTGGTGTGGACTATTCCCTGCCTACAGAGGCTCAATGGGAATATGCCCAGAAATTGTTCGGTGACGACAAGTTTACGGCCGTGGCCGAATGGTGCCTCGACTATTACGACGAGGTCCCGGAAGGATCCACTAAGGATGATTATTTTCATCCTATGACCTTGATGGTCAATCCCGCCGGGCCCGAGAAGGGGACCACGAGGGTTGTTCGGACTGTCCTCGAAAGGCTTCCGGTCGATCCTCACACACGCAGAGTCAAGGTCGGATTCAGGCTCGTTTGTCCTTCTGAAGACAAGCTGTCGGAGGCTATAATGGGTCCTTTGGACGGGGCAAAACTCTATCGGGAGAAGATCGACGCCTCTTCAGGGGTGCCGGAGTCTTTCACTATCGGTGACACCAAGTTCAAGATGGTCATGGTCCAGGGTGGGACTTTCACGATGGGATTCAATAATTCAGACAGCCCTTACCAGAGGTTCACGGTTCCGGACAATGAGAAGAACGCCCATCAGGTGACTTTGGACGACTTCGCGATCGGGGAGACCGAGGTTACCGCCGGCCTATGGCTTGCGGTGATGGGAAAGCTGCCTTACCTGAATGACGCTTCTGAGCTTGACAAGCCGGTCGGAAACGTGTCATGGTACGACTGCCAAGTTTTCCTTCGTCGGCTGAACGCCATGACTGGACGGACATTCCGCCTTCCGACGGAGGCTGAGTGGGAGTTCGCCGCCAGGGGCGGGAAAATGTCAAGGCACTATGGCTTCTCCGGCTCCAATGACATGCATTCAGTCATGTGGTTCCTCGATAACGCCGATTCGAAGGTTCACCAGGTCAAGACCTTGAGGCCAAATGAGCTTGGACTGTATGACATGTCCGGCAACGTTTGGGAATGGTGCTACGACAGGGCGGAGGAATACACGACGGATCCCCAAACGAATCCCATAGGGGCCTCGGAGGGAGGCACCCGGATATTGCGGGGAGGCAGTTGCGCGAGTCGTTGGGATGCCTGTAGGATCAGCAACAGGTCCTATATGCCCGGAAAGAACATCAAAGGTACATTTGGTTTGAGATTGGCTTTATAGCGAGATGGATAAGAAGACTTCGGTAATCATATTACTCATACTTGCCGCGTTAGGAACGGCATACCACTTCCTCTGGGCTGGAGATGAGGAGCCTGAGCCTCAAGGATTGGTTGAGGTTGATCCCGCCGGCGGGGGAGACGTGATGTCCAGGCTTGAGATTCCTTACCGCCTTGACGACAGCGGGGCGGAGATCATCGAACACATGGGGTATACCCTGTCGTACAACAACGACTTCAGGGTGCCGAACTGGGTGGCCTACGAACTGCTTGAGTCCGAGGTGATTACCGCATATCGCAGTCGTGAGGACTCTTTCAACCCGGATCCCCTTGTCAAAGGCCGTCAGGCTTATGACCGGGATTATGTCGGTTCCGGATATGACCGCGGTCACATGGCTCCTGCCGCCGACATGCGCTGGAGCTCGCAGACCATGAAGGAGTGCTTCTACCTGAGCAATGTCTGCCCTCAGAACCATAATCTCAATTCCGGGGCCTGGAACGACCTTGAGAAGCAGGTCCGCTACGAGGCTCGGTATTACAAGTCTGTCTGGGTGGTTTGCGGGCCGATTTTCGAATATAATAATCCCAAACGCATAGGAAGCAACCATGTGGCGGTCCCCGATTCTTTCTTCAAGGCACTGCTGGCCAGGAGGAAGGATGGCAGCTACGCTTCCATCGGGTTCATATTCCCGAACAAGGCTTGCCAGAGGAACCTTACCAATTATGCCATGACTGTGGATGAATTGGAGAGCAAGCTCGGGATGGACCTTTTCTACAATCTCGACGATAGGGCGCAGGACAGGGCAGAGGCAGAGATGGACCCGTATGGGGATTGGAGGATAAGAGACGAAATATTAAGAAATTAGATAGTTTATCATGGAACCAAATCTCTCTTTGACCTGTCTACATGACAGCCATTTGGCTCTAGGAGCCAAGATGAGCCCTTTTGCCGGCTTTGATATGCCGATCCAGTATTCTTCCATCACTGAGGAACATCTGGCGGTCCGCAACAAGGTCGGAATGTTCGATGTCTCCCACATGGGAGAGATTTTCGTCAGCGGACCTGACGCCGAGAAGTTCGTGAACCATGTTTTCACCAACGATGTGCGTCCGATGGCCCCCGGCCAGATCCTCTACGGGATGATGCTTTATCCTGATGGCGGAACCGTCGATGATCTCTTGGTGTACAAGGAGTTTGAGGACGACCATTTCCTTCTGGTCGTGAACGCCGCCAACATAGAGAAGGACTACCTCTGGATCAAGGACCACAGCGAAGGCTTCGATGTGAAGATCGTCAACCAGTCCGACAAATGGGGGCAGATAGCCCTCCAGGGCCCTCTCGCGGAGGAGACACTCGTGAAGGTGCTGCCTTTCGCCGCCGAGGCGGCCTCCTTGTCCTTCTATACCTTCAATGATTTCAAGGATGGTAGCATGAGGGTTATAGTCAGCCGCACCGGTTACACCGGCGAGGATGGTTTCGAGATTTATGCCGCTCCTTCGCTGATAGTCAAGTATTGGGAAGAATTCCTTAAAGCTGGTGTGGCTCCCTGCGGGCTCGGCTGCCGCGACACCCTTCGTTTCGAGGCTGGCCTTCCTCTTTATGGAGATGAGCTGACTCCGGAGATTTCTCCTGTCATGGCAGGCTTCAGCATGTTCTGCAAGCTTGACAAGGAGGAGTTCATCGGAAAAGAGGCTATTATAGCCCAGAAGGCTGGGGCGACCACCAAGAAACTTGTCGGAATCGAGCTTCAGGACAAGGCCATTCCCCGCGCGGGATATCCCGTTGAGCTTGAGGACGGGACCGAAGTCGGAGTCGTGACCACCGGTTACCACAGCATCTCCCTTGAGAAGAGCATCTGCTTCGCCCTTGTCAAGAAGGAATATGGAGCCCTTGACACGCCCCTTTATGTGCGTATCCGCAAGAAGGTCTTCCCCGGCAAGGTCGTCAAGAAGAGATTCTATCAGACAAATTATAAGAAATAATTGATAATCAACTAATTTTATTAATCAATCATGAGCAAGGTTATTGAAGGCCTCCGTTATAGCGAGGACCACGAGTGGGTTAAAGTTGAAGGTAATGTGGCCGTTATCGGCATCTCCGATTTCGCCCAGAAGGAGCTTGGCGACATCACGTATGCCGATCTTCCTGAGGTTGATGACGAGTTCGAGGCTGGCGAGGAGTTTGGCGCTCTGGAGAGTGTCAAGGCTTCCAGCGAGCTTCTTTGCCCCGTCGGTGGAAAGGTCGTTGAGGTCAATCCTGATCTCGAGGACGCTCCCGAGAAGATCAACGAGGATGCCTACGAGGCTTGGATCATCAAGGTCGAGATGAGCGATCCTTCTGAGGTTGAGGCTCTTATGGACGCCGCCGCTTACCAGGCTTTTTCCGAGAAGTAAGAGCTGCGATGGCAACATTCCAGTATTTCCCTCACACCCAGGATGACATCTGGGCCATGTTGGAGAGGATCGGGGTCAGCTCGATGGATGACCTCTACTCCGATGTGCCCAAGGATTACATCTACAAGGGTGAGTATGACCTTCCTGACGCCATGTCCGAGCAGGAGGTCCGGGACTTTTTCCAAAGTCTCGACGCTAAGGACGTGAAGCTCAAGGTGTTCGCCGGGCAAGGAGCGTATGACCATTACACTCCCGCCGTTGTGCCGTACATCATCTCCAGGTCCGAGTTCCTCACCGCTTACACGCCTTATCAGGCCGAGATCTCTCAAGGTACGCTCAGGTATATATTCGAGTATCAGAGCATGATTTGCGCCTTGACAGGCATGGACGTGAGCAACGCTTCCATGTACGACGGTCCTACTGCCGCCGCTGAGGCTGTCAAGATGGCTCCCTCATGTACCAAAAAGAAGACAAGGGTGCTGGTCTCCAAGACTTTGCTTCCCAATGTCATCAAGACTATCGAGACTTACGCCAAGTACCACGGGATTCCTCTGGATTATCTCCCCGTGATGGACGGGCACACCTGTCCTCATCACATGAGAGCGGAATTGTCCAAAGGTGATGTGGCTGGCGTTATCGTGCCTTCCGTCAATAGGTTCGGTATCGTTGAGGATCTTACCGGCTTCGCCGACGCCATCCATGAGGAAGGTGGAATATTCATTGAGTATTGCGACCCTTCAGCCCTTGGTATCTTGAAGACCCCCGCCGAGTGGGGGGCTGACATCGCTGTCGGAGACGGCCAGAGCCTTGGCATCCCGATGACCTTCGGTGGCCCTTATGTCGGCTTCATGGCTTGCAAGAAGGAATATCTCCGTAAACTTCCCGGCAGGATCGTGGGTGAGACCCGCGACACCGAGGGACGCAGGTGCTTCTGCCTGACGCTCCAAGCCCGCGAGCAGCACATCCGCCGCGAGAAGGCGACTTCCAACATCTGCTCGAACGAGAGCCTGATGGCCCTCTTCGTGACTGTCTATATGTCGCTTATGGGACCTAAGGGGCTGAAAGAAGTCAATGAGCGTTCTTTCGCCGCCGCCCATTACCTCCACGATGAGCTTCTCAAGACAGGCAAGTTCGAGGAGGCCTTCCCTGGTCAGCCGTTCCTTAAGGAATTCGCTCTCAAGCCTTTGGTGACTGTTGAGGCGCTGCAGGGAAAACTTCTTGAAGGAGGTTTCTTCGGCGCTCTTCCCACGGAGGAGGGTTATGTCACTTTCTGTGCAACTGAAAAAAGGACGAAAGCTGAGATTGATGCTCTCGTCGCGTTGGTGAAGGAGGCCTAGGAATATGAAATATTACGACAAACTTATATTCGAGCTCTCCAAAGAGGGACGTACGGGGTATTCACTTCCTTGCCGGTCTTTGAGCGAAGTCGAAGGGTCGGTGTCCGCCGCTATTCCAGCAGGCCTGCTTCGGGCTGAGGCTCCGGCGCTGCCGCAGGTAAGCGAGGTGGATGTTGTCCGCCACTACACCAATCTTTCCCAGATGAATTTCGGTGTTGACACCGGTTTCTATCCTCTGGGCAGCTGCACCATGAAATATAACCCCAAGATCAATGAGGAAATAGCTAACATGCCCGGATTCCAGGGACTTCACCCTCTCCAGCCTGCTTGCTCCGTACAAGGTGCCCTTGAGGTTTACTACAACATGGAGAAGGCTCTCGGCGCGATCACAGGCATGGCTGGATTCACTTTCAATCCGTGCGCTGGCGCTCATGGCGAGTTGACCGGACTGATGATCATACGTCAGTACCATCTTTTGCGTGGTGACTTGAAAAGGACTAAGATCATTGTCCCGGACAGCGCCCATGGAACCAATCCTGCCAGTGCCGCTGTCTGCGGACTGGAGGTCGTGGTCGTGAAGTCCAACGCTGACGGTCTTGTGGATGTGGCTGATCTTAAGCCGCTTCTGGGTGACGACATCGCAGGAATCATGATGACGAACCCGAACACTCTTGGCTTATTCGAGAAGGAGATCAAGGAGATCGCCGCCCTTGTCCATGAGTGCGGAGGCTTGCTGTATTATGACGGAGCCAACATGAATCCTCTGATCGGTATGGTTCGCCCGGGAGACATGGGCTTCGATGTGCTCCACCTGAATCTCCACAAGTCGTTCTCGACGCCTCATGGCGGTGGTGGTCCCGGATCAGGCCCTGTCGGTGTCTGTGAAAGGCTTCTGCCTTATCTGCCTGTTCCCAAGGTGGTCAAGAAAGAGGATGGCTCGTTCGATGTGGTCCGCTCTGATGAAAAGTCCGCCGGCCAGGTGTCCGGTTTCCTTGGCAACTTCGGAGTGATCCTGAGGGCTTACGCCTACATCCTCATGCTCGGCAAGCAGAACGTCAAACTGGTCGGCAAATATGCCACTCTCGGGGCTAACTACATCAAGGAAAGCCTCAAGGATTGCTACAAGCTTCCGATCCCTACGGTCTGCAAGCATGAGTTCGTTTTCGACGGAGTTGTCAATGACGGTTCCAGGAAGGCCGCTGACGGCTCAGTGGAGAGGGAAGGAGCCACGACCCTTGATGTGGCCAAGAGATTGCTGGACTTCGGGTTCCATGCCCCGACAATCTACTTCCCGCTGCTCTTCCATCAGGCAATCATGATCGAGCCCACCGAGTCGGAGTCCATCGAGACGCTGGACGCCTTCATCGAGGTTATGAGGAAGATAGCCGCGGAGGCCGCGGAAGATCCAGCTATCCTCAAGAGCGCCCCTCACAACGCTCCGATCACCCGTCCGGATGAGACGACGGCCGCAAGACAGCCTGTCCTCAAGTTTCAGGACGAGATTGCTTCTTTGAAGTAACTGTATATTAATGAATTATGAAAATCGCGTAGCCTATTTGGCTACGCGATTTTTGTATATTGTTTATTATCAGATATTTGCGGAAACGCCATTTCCGAAACTATTTTTTTGCTAAAAATTTTGTGGTTTCAGGGAATGTTTCTATATTTGCAGTCCGAAACGGGGTATTAGCTCAGTTGGTAGAGCGTTTGAATGGCATTCAAAAGGTCAGGAGTTCGATTCTCCTATGCTCCACAAAAATCCCTCTCAGATCGGTCTGAGGGGGATTTTGCGTATTTTATATCCCAAAAAATATCCCATTTTTATCCCCAAACAGAGTTCTACACGTGTCTATATTTGTGTGCAGATTGTCATCATCTCAAACTGAACTTAATAGAGAGAAGGACTGATACCGGTCTTAATTCGTATACTGTTGAATAGATTGTATTCGTGTTGAAAGTCGTGGTTGAGTAGGTCTTCGTATTGAGAAGATTGTTTGCACTTAGGGTGTATTCCATACGCCCTGAAACATAGCTCAAGCCCGCATCAACGAAACAGAGATTCCTCTGCGCTCCCTCGTTTCTGTCATTATAGTAGTGGCGGAAAGATCCTTTCGCAATCAGATGCTGCCCCAAGAGAAAACTCATAGAGAGCAATTGATTCATGGTCTTGATGCCTGCCGTGGAAGAGCCGTCGAACCGGCTCTCGCCGTCAGAAAACCTTCCCATATATGAAATCAACATCGACTGTCCCAAACGTGAATCAATACCCCAGTTCGCAGAAAGCGTCCTCCTCGTCACAGGCATGAGTATGTCTTGGCGGAGATACTGGTAATGTGATTCTGACGCATCCACTCCAGCCTTTACTGTGGTGGAAATGCTCTGGAAGCGTTTGCTTGCGTTCAAGGACAAGGCAGTAACATCGCTCTCATTGCGCATGTCATACTGTTTGACGGTAGTGAAGTCCCCGTTATAGATGGTTCCATATGTGAGTTCATTGCCCGTCTTTGAATAGGCAATACTTCCGTTGACAAAGAATGCATTGACCGCATTTGAATAGGAAATCTCGAACGAGGCGGATGAGTTGGCGGATTTGTTGAGTTTTCCGCCCCGAGAGGATATGTTCCTGTAGTTGGTCATTACATATCCACCATAGCTGTCGTACAGGCCGGAGAACGAGTATGCTTGACTCGCGGACGCTCTGAAAGTGAGGCTCTGGTTCAACCTGTAACGTGCAGACACGCTCGGATCGAAGAGAGGACGCCCCTCTCCATTGATTACGATGTAGCTGACCGGAATGGACAAGTCAAAATCAAACCTCCCAGCCTGATAGGACAAGCTTGACCCAAACCGTGCGTCAAACCTCTTCCAAGGGGCGTCGTTACGCATTGAATCCGCAGGAGCCAGTTCAGACGTAAAAGACTCAATGTCAATGTTTCCTTGCGCTGACAGTCCGATAATCAATCCCCCTGCCCTGAATGAAGTCGAGACGCTGTTCGTGGAATATAGCTTCTTCGAGCTTATATCCTGCCTTACTGTTTCCCGCGCTCCCAGTATTTCTCCATAAAGATTCGGTGTCACGTCCAGGTATGAATCTCTCTTGCTGAAGGACGTTGTTGAACGGGCGGTAATCTGAGAGTTCCCGAATGTCTTGACGTATTGAAAACGGTTCGTCGCGTTGAAGAACGGGAGACTGGCCGTTTGGCTGATGTCTGTTCGTCCTTTCTGCACCGTACCATAATCCTCGGTTCTCTCTGTCTTGACAGACATTTCATCAAGGAGGTATCTCTTCTTTGAGTTAAGCCGATACTGCAATTCCAACTCAAGTTCATCGGACTTATCCTTCAGTCCTGTCGCCTCTTCTACGGTAAAGGAAGGCATCCCTGATACGAAGTACTCGGTTCTCGTGCTTCCTGATGAGTTCTGTGTATCGTGGATGTAGTGTGTCTTGACGGTAATGTCTGAGTCATCATTGATTTTCAGGATGCCGTTTGCGGATACTGCATGGATATTGTTTCTCAGCCACGACCTTTCATCTAGTGGTGGAGTTTGGGGAGAGACACAGCTGACAAGTGACGGGATGCTACCGAAACCGCCGAACTGCGACTTCAGTTCCTGCCCGACATCATTGCCCGTATTGTTTGTCTTGTAAGTCAGAATTGTCTGGACGTTCTTGCTGAAGATCATCGGGGTAAAACTGCCGGTCCACATCGCCGGAGCATATCCGCCGCCTATCTCAAGTATCCCGTTCCAGGTGCCCTTGGCCCCCTGCTTGAGTTTGAGGTTCAGGGCTGCTTCATCGGACTTGACCCAGTCTTGAAGGACGCGGATCGGCTGGTGGCCCTCATAGATCTCCACTGAGGCGATGTCGCTGGCTTGGATATTGTTGGTGGCAATACCGTACTTACCCCCAAGCATGTCCAGCCCCTCGATATAGAACTTGTTTATACTCCTTCCGTTGTACTTGATTCCTCCACTTGAGGACACTTCAATTCCTGGCATCTTCTTCAGTACATCACCGATGCTTCGGTCCGTTTCTTCCTTGAACTGCGAGACATAGTAAGTCAGCGTATCGCCTCCCCTCTTTATCGGATCGGCGGCCACTTTTGCCTCCCGAATTGTCTGTTGCTGGTTAGAAACCGTAAAGTTGGCTATCCCTGTACTTCTTGTTACTGTCTTGTTATGCGACGAGATGTTGAAACCGGATACAAGTACTTGAAGAGTATCCGCTTCGGTATTGACAGAGATGGAATATGCCCCATCCGGTTCGCTCAAGGTAAAGCCAATCATGGCTGTGCTTCCTGGCTTCCGGAGCATCACGTTGGCTCCATCGACTCCTTTTCCAGATGTATCGGTAACCCTTCCCTTCAGTGAGAAGGGATATACCTGGGCATTGGAGCGGGAAGGCAACGTCAGGAGAGTGATAAGAATGACAACACGAAGATTCATCCTGTGCTATTCAAGTTCCATCGGAAAATAGAGGCCTAAGTATGTATTTGTTGTGAAGATCTTGGTGTCCGTATCTTTCGGGTCTTCGACGGTAATATGGGCACCAATCATATAATCCTGTCCTTTTTCCTGGTCGAAAACTCCTCCAGATATCGGGTTGGTGTAAACCGCCCTCTCCATTGCGCGGAACATTTCCCGCGTCAGTCGATTTGTTTCCACTTTCGGATATGACTGGATCTTCATCACCTTGTTCTCAATACTCACGGCCGTGAAGATATAGAAGCCATCCGCAGAACTGGCTTCCATGATGAGGCCCGGTAGACCAGAGAACTTCCACAAGCCACAATCTACCGGAACCTCAGGCGTAAACCAGACCGTCCAATGCCGCCCTCTGAAATCAACCTCCGCTTTCTGGCAGTCGTAACCAAGGATGCTTTTCGTCTCTTGATGTATCTCCCAGGACATTTTAGGCAGAGATTCGGTGTACTCTATGGAATTCCTTCTCAAAGGAAGGGCATGTTTGTTCAGTATATTCCTTTGTTTTAGGTCGCGGTAAACGAACCAGTTGATCATTTCAACATAGCCGTGTGGCCGTTCTCCAAATTCAGAGGCCAAAGAATCAAAATAAGGTTTTTCGTCCTTCTTGCTGTAATACGCTGTTGCAGATACGGACTCTCTCCAATTCCAAAGTCCGTAGCTAAGGATCATCTTGGGACCGATGAGTGTAAGTACCTGGTCTTTCACTCTCTGTTCAGATAGAGAATCCAGTTTTATGTCAACATCATATTTGACGACAATCCTGGATTCATCCAGTGTAACTGGATTGAACAACCTCCAACTGACGAATTGAGGTCTGGTTTCTCTGTAAATCCCTTCAAAGAAAGATATCCTTCCTCCAGAAGACCTGATCACATCTTCCGCAGACATAACCCTCTGTGCATGGCAGAGGTTAATCACCATAAAAAGAAGGGATATCGTCAATAAACATTTAGCTTTCATCCTATGGTTCTGATATGGAATTCGATAGGTTGGATCAATTGCACTGCTACGGGATTGCCTTCCTTTTTCGCCGGGACCCAGGTCGGGGACTTGGATATGAGTTTCACTACGATATCATCAAGTTCCTCGCAAATACTGTGAATAACCTTGATATCGCTAACTTGACCATCTGTTCCTACCGTAAACCGGACCCAAACAGTTCCTTCGTACATACATTCCTTCGGATAGAGCAACCTCTCGTTAAGCCAGAATGCAAAATATTCCGTACAGTAAGGCATCGTATCAACATCAAGAGCATCAGTGGCCAAGACGGGTTCGAGATTAGCTCCGTGCCTGATCTCCTCATGGCTGGCGGAGCGTTCGTCATATCTGACTACGACGATTTCTTGCAGAATCGCCTCGCTTTTTTCCTCTATAAAGACACCTTCTCTCCCTGATTGGACATAGACTGTCCTTGCCTGCAAGCTTATTCCTAGGCAAACAAGAGGGAGCAGATAAAGCACTCGAAGTTTCCTTATCACGGGGGATTTGGATTGATGCATCATCGTTATTCTGCTTCTTAGAATACTGTGATTAAAGCTGCTTGCCACGGAATAGCCCTTCTTACCAACGGCTCTTCTCATGATAATAGTCTGATACTCATTGCGATTAGCACCACTCAGCAGGACAGCGTTGTCTGCCTCATATTCATGGATTTCCTGCAAATCGACCCGAAGCATCCATATGACAGGATTAAACCACTGGAGAACTGACATCATATCAACCAGCAACAGTTCCACGGAATGGTTGAATCTGATATGCGCTTTCTCGTGGGTCAGGATGTATTCGTTTGAAGTTTCCCAATCATCCCGAGAAAGAACGATACAATTCATCCAACTTAGGGGGGCTATGTCACGGTTAGAAACTATAATTCTGAAGCCGTCATCCTCTCTGACACATTCTCCTTGTCGGATGAGTTTGATGATGGAAAGTGTTGAGATAAGTAATCTGAGCAGAACGGAAGATGCGCCAGTCAAGAATATCATAGCAAGAGCCTTCGGCCACCATGGTTCATAAGCCTGTTCAAGCACTGCCGAATCTTGATTGGGTAACGCAGGAATAATGCTTGGCTCTACCACCGGCGGAGCCACCATTGGCTTATGAATGGTAATAATGCACAACGGTATCAGAAAAGACAGGATCGCCGTCCCGACCAGAACCGCACGATTGAACCTATGGAAGGTCTCTTTCTTCAAAAAGAAGCGAAAGGGCAGGTACAAGACCAGTAGCGACAGTGCTACCTTACTTTCATATAACAGGAAGGACAGCACGTTTATTGTTCCTTTTCAAGCAGTTTGATGATTCCCTTCAATTCATCTACCGTTATTTTCTCTTCCTTCGCCAACGCGGAAACGACGTTGATATATGAATGGTTGAAATACTCGTCAATCAGCCCAATAAGCGAATGCTGTTTGTACTCTTCGCGCGTAATAATAGCGTAGTACTGATATGTGGGGCCATAAGATTTATGGTCGATGAATCCCTTCTCCTGGAGTATCCGAACCTGTGTACTCAGTGTGCTAATATGTGGCCTGGGTTCTGGATACAGTTCACGAAGTTCTCTCACGAATAATGGTCCCTTCTCCCAGAAATGATTCATAATAATCTCTTCTTTCTTCGTCAGTCGTTTCATGGTGTGTGCTTTTTTGCAAATATAACTAATTGTTTTAATTGGACAATTATACGTTATAAATTTTTATTTAAATACTTTAAATGCCGAATCGCAGTGCTCCAATTGAAATACTCTTCCTCCCGTCAGATGCATAAATGCGGATTGTACTAAAAATCCCTTCGTCTCTGTGAAGGTGGACCTGAAGAGCCTTGATGTCCCACCTGGCTTCAACCATTCGGGTGAAGCGGAGAAGTGCTTTGAGCCGCGTATCTTCGTTGATGACAACGACACATTCCCGTATGAGGCTGCATCCCTTCCCGACACGCACCTTGCCGTTCTTGTCGGTATATTCAACGTCCTTCTCCTGCATAAAATGCCACCCGATTTGAGTGGCAAAAGACGAACAGAATGAGGGCCATCGTCAATGAAAAACAAAAAGAGGACTTAGGATTGTCTTTTCACATAATTGTTGTATTTTTGCGGAAATAAACTAATAATAGTCGGCGGAAATAAACTAATAACGCCCGGAAGCAATA
>JAGAFU010000031.1 GCA_017627955.1 Bacteroidales bacterium
AGTCCGACCTCCCCCCGGAGGCCGCAGAGCTATGCATACCCATACGAAAATGTTATTGATCAGAAATCATTAAGAATGAATACGTTAAAGTTTAACCAATATAGTCGAGAGACATTTTTATTTGGATTTCAACTGGAAAATAATACGGAGTATTCTTTTATAAACCAAATTGAAAGCGACGATAAGCGGCAAACAATCTGAAAAATGAGTATATTTGAACTATGGAATACTTGTCAAAGCAAAGATACGATGAGATTTCAGCCGAGCTGAAACATCTGATCAACGAGGTTTACCCCAAGGTGACGGAAGACCTTGCGGAGGCCAGCGCGCAAGGGGACCGGAGCGACAACGCCGGATACCGTGAAGCAAGACGGATCCAGGCTAAAACGATCAGCCGGATCCGTTTCCTTCAGAAGATTCTGGAATATTCACGGGTGATTGACCCCGAGGTCCTGCCCAAAGACAGGGTCAGCCTGCTGAGCAAGGTCGAATTCACCAATCTGGCCACTAATACCAGAATGCGATTCGAGATTGTCAGCCCGCATGAGATGGATCTTGAGGCTGGCAAGATTTCGCTTAAATCCCCTATCGGCGCCGCCTTGATGGGCAAGAAGGTCGGCGAGATCGCCGAGGCGAGGGTCCCCTCAGGGACCTTGCGCCTCCGAATCGAAAGCATCACACTCGACTGAGTGTGATGCCTAGACGTGGATCAATGCTTTCCGGTGTACTTCCCGGCAAACAACACAACTCCTGAACTGGATTCTGTAATGAGATAAAGGAAAGGCTTGTCGGCATGGAAAACGATATGCTGTCCGGGAGCGGCCGCTGTTTCCATTCCGGCGAACGAGACAGCGGCGGCCTCTGTCCCTTCCTCATCAACCTTGATCACAGCGTTTTGCTTGACAAGGCTAAGACACAGAGCCGCTTTAGACATTGCGGTGAAATCAGCTTTCATGGGATCGAACGCCGATGGCATTCCCTTCGCGGAAAGGATATCGTTCAACTTAATATCAAACTTGGTCTCAAATTTCGGGAGCCACAAATCCACATCGCACCGGACCATGCTAGCGACAAACTCAGCCCACCTCTGGGCATTCAGATATTCAGTAACATCCTCCAATGTCTTGCCTTCAGCAGGAAGAATCACTATCATCGAATATGCTCCGTTACCGTACGGAAGATTAACTCCCCTGAGGACATCGTTGTCTTGGTAGTTGAAATGCTTCTCATTCCGCATCATTTCAACGCTGACTTGTGACCCGTCAACAGAAGTGAATGGCGCTTTCGCAGTGGATCCTTTAGGGAACTTTTCCTTCCACTGGCTTTTGAAGTAAGTTGCGTTCATAAGGTAAGCGAGCATGGTGGGATTCACATTCTTAATAATCTCAGGAATGAGGCCATTAGTGTTGTCAGAGCACCACTTGTTGATCATTTTGGTGGTTTCCTTATTCTTCGAGAAATCCATGTTCGAGACCTCCGCGTCGTAGTATTCCGTCACCATCGATTTGTACGAGTCAAGCAAAGGGAAGGATTTGTTGGCGACAATAGCATTGGCGAGAGCCAGCTTTGTTTTCTTGTCCAATTCAGGAAGTTGCTTGAGCAAGGACTGGCAAAAATCGTTCACGCCATCAACATCCCCAGCGCCATAACCCAGGACCGCGCAGATCTCATCGGCGGTCTGCCCTTTCGCCCCGTCCAGAAGCATCCCAAGGAGGAACTGCATGCTGAGCGGGGAAATGACGAAATCTTCACTAGTACTTTCATTAATATTCTCCAAGAACCTGAAAGCAAAGTCATTACCCTGACGCACAATCTCAGACGAACGGGTAGAAAGCTCAAGCTTTTTGTAAGGATTATCGACAGGCTCCTCTGTTTCGACCTTGTCACAGGACACATTACAGAGAGCCATTGCAAACATTGCGAAAAGAAGGATGAAGCGTTTCATGATTATAACGTTATTTATTATTTACCAAGATTGATCCTGAGACCGCCCGAGACCGAAAACATACCTTTGTGGTCGCTCCTGTATGTTCTCAATATTTGAGCGTCCGAAGGGATAGTCCAACTAAGTTCGGGTTCCAAATACAGTCCGACACGTCTCGCCACATTAAACTGGACACCTCCCGCTCCAAGCAGAGAGACTGCTAAGCCGTCCCGTTTGATTTTTTCGCCAGCAAGGGTCGCCCCGACACACACGTCGCCGGAGACGCCCGCACCAAGATAGGCGTCAAACCAACCGGTGGTAATGAAAGTCCAGTCAAGCCGCACTGGAATCCCGACATAATGGGCGATCTGCTTTTTATCGCCGGAGAGTGTATATGTGAAAGTCGAGGAATACATTGAATACTCTATTCCTGTGGTCAAGCCGAACCGTCCTGAAACAGGGATTCTCGTAGAAATGCCGACCTTCAACGGGAGATTATGGTGGGGCCTGCCTATCAATACATCCTTGACCTGATTATAATCCGGCGTATGAGGATCAGCTACTGTAGCCATATCAGGGGCAGGGTCGGATAATTTATTATTATCAAAACCTTCATGCCTAGAAAGATAGGGCGCGGTGAGTACCGCGACTAAACCTCCTCCCCCGATAATCCCGGCGGCAGGCACGATATCTAGGATTCTTGTAGTCCGGCCTTTCGCGTTGCCCGGGATAAAAGGCGAAACATTATCTGCCACGGGAGCCGAAGCCTCTTTCTCTTCCGCCATGTCTTCCTCGATGTCTCCAGCGATATCATCCGAAATGTCTTCCGCGGCCGCATGGAAGTCTCCATCCGCTTCCGTTTCAGGCTCAATGCTTATAGAGTGAATATCCACTGTCTTACGAGCTGGCATAGACACATGAGCAGGCGGAGCCACGACCTCATCCATGGTCGCCTCCGCAATGATATCAGACTCTGTATTAACAACTTCCACAGAATGCGTTCCTGTGACTTCCCCATCAGTGACAGGCGTTTGAGGATGCCGCGGTAACAGGAAAACGGCCAATCCCGCGGCCACAGCGGGGATTAGCGCCCAGCCCCAACGAAGTCGCTTGGGAGCAGAGGGAGCAGCCGTGCCATTCAGACGAGCTTGAAACTCGGTGAAGACGCTTTCAGGAAGAGGTTTCTCAAACCCCTCCATCTTATCCTTGAATATATCTTCCCACTTTTTCATTTATCCTGTCCATTGAGATACCGACGTATCTCCTTTTTCAATTGTTTCCTTGCCTTTGCCAGAACGCTTGTCGATCCTGCGACGCTGATTCCCAGCATCTGGCTTATTTCCTGATGAGAGTAACCGTCTATACAGTACATATTGAAGACGCTTCTTCTCAAATCCGGCAACCTCGAAATCCATTCCAGAATCTTCTCTTCAGGAATACTGGCAACCTCATCCTCAACTGGTTCTGGAATATTATCATTCATCCACAAATCCTCCAATGAGACAATTCGCCCGCGATTCCGCCTGATTCTGTTGAGCGCGTTGTTGATCGCTATCCTGCTGATCCAGCTGTACAATGAACCATTGCCCCGATATTCGTAAGTCCCGATCTTCTCCAAAGCTTTTATAAGTGTTTCAAGCATCAGGTCTTTCGCCTCGTCGTCATCCACAACATATCGCTTGCAGAGCATATTCAGCCTAACCGCATATCGTCTATACAGTTCATTTTCAGCCATTCTGTCTCCACGTGAGCAGCACATGGCCAGTTTCTGCTCATCCAAATCTTTATACACTCACAGTAGCCCTGAAACGAATTTCTATTACTATAAAACCAAAACTCCCGAAATGCGTCCCCGGGAGTCTTGTTTTTTTTACATTTCCGCCCCCAAAGGTTCCCAAGAGTTACGCAAACTTACTGAAAATATCGTCATATTATCATCTTTAGCCTTCCTGACCTTGGCTATTTCATCATTGAACGGTATTCCCGCGGCCGGGCAGGAAGTCAACCCCGATTCCTGGGCAGCCACGGACGCTCTCGGCAGGTTCAACTATGTCTATTCAGCCGAACATTAATATTTCCCCAAAATAATCACTATATTCGCGCCGCGAATCGTCTTGTTTCAAGGCGATCGAGTTGCATATTTGTTATAATTCATTCAAAATGAGGAATTTATCAGCAATATTGGCAATTCTCTCCCTGGTCGCTGTCTCATGCGCGCGCAATCAGACCGACACTGCCAGGCTCACCGAGAATTATGCCCTCGTAACGATTCCCGCCCCGGATCTCAGCGGAATCACCGACAATGGGAAAGAAGTACTGAAGCTTTACCGCAAGGCCGCCGATGAGGTAGACAAGATCTACTGGAAGCAGTATTTCGGTGACAGTGAGGCATTTCTGAACTCTCTCACAAACCCGTCAGACAGGCTCTACGCCGAGATCAACTACGGTCCCTGGGACCGCATCGACGGCAAGCCTTTCCTTCAGGGATACGGCAGCAAGCCCCAAGGAGCATGCTTCTATCCCGGCAACATGACCCAGGAAGAGTTCACCTCCTGGAATGACCCGGACAAGAAGAGCCCCTACACTCTCATCCGCCGCGACGAGAATGGCGGCCTGAAGAGCATCTGGTATCACGAAGCGTATTCAGAAAACATCAGCAAGATAGAGGAATATCTCACCCGCGCCGCTGACGTCACCATAAAGGAAAGCGTCCGCAACTATCTCCTGCACATGATCGACGGCCTCAAGACCGACGATTATTACGAGAGCAACAAGGCGTGGCTTGAGATGAAGGACAGCAAGATGGATCTCGTCATCGGCCCCATCGAGGCAGTCGACGATGCCATCTACGGAACCAAAGCGTCCTACGGGGCTTATGTTCTGCTGAAAAACCTTCAGCGCACCGAAGAACTCAACGCCTTGTCCTCAAAGATGGCCGAGCTTCAGGAAATGCTGCCTGGTGATCCCTCCAACCGCGATTTCACCCCCGGTTCCGAGTCCGACATCTTCTCCTGCAACGTGCTTTACTGCAGCGGCTACACCAACGCCGGTTTCAAAGTCATCGGAATTAACTTCCCTTATGATGCCAGAGTTCAGGAGGAGTTAGGTTCCCGCACGATCATCTTCGACAACATTATCCGCGAGAAGTTCAACCGCACCGTCCACCCCGTTGGCAACGCCCTTCTGGAGGATGTTTACCAGCCCCATGTCGACGCCAGCGCTTTCTACTGGACAATCGTGTTCCGCGAGATCGCCAAAGGTCTGGGTGTCAAAGAGACCATCAACGGCAAGGGTTCAGTCGCCGAGGCGCTCGCTGACGAGGCTCTCGTCATCGAGAAAGCCAAATCCAACGTGCTTGGAGCCTGGCTCTGTGCCCTGGAGGCTGAGTCTTATCAGATTTCCGCACTTTTCCAGAAAGAAGACGTGCTGACCACATTCGTCACCAACACCATCCGCTCAACCCGCTTCGGCGCCGCCGATCCTACCGGAATAGCGAATATCATCGTCTACAACTACCTGCTTGAGAGCAAGGCCATCACATGGAACCCTTCAGGTCGCTACAGCATCGATTTTGAAAAGACCTGGAAGGCCCTTGAGACACTTGGAGCGGAGATTCTCCGCATCCAGGCTTATGGTGATGTCAACGCGGCCCACTCCTGGATCAACAAATATGGCGTCGCCGGACCGGAAAGCCTCTCCGACAAACGGGTTCTTGAGGCGGCGGGCATCCCCGTTGACATTAGGTTTGATTACGAATAGTCCAATAAAGAGAACGAAACTATAACATGTTCAAGAATTTCACTGGTTTCCATCTTGTTGAGCAGATGCATAAGCTGCGCAAGAGCAACAGATTTGACCTATCAACAATAAAGAAGAAAAGTATAGGACTCATTTTCGTCGCCACCATCGTCATGGTCCTCTGGTTCCTGCCCACCGAGTCCTTCGGAATTGACGGTCTCACCCAGGTCCAGCAAAGAATCATCGCCATTTTCGTCTACGCGACCCTGCTTTGGGTTTTCGAACTGGTCCCCGCTTGGGCGACTTCGGTCTCCATAATAGTATTATTGCTGCTGTTCACATCCGATTCCGGAATCAAATGGATCTGCAATCCCGGAACCGCTGGCCAACTTCTTAATTATAAACAAGTCATGGCCAGCTTCGCGGACCCTGTGATCATGCTCTTCATAGGCGGCTTCGTCCTGGCTATCGCCACGACCAAGACCGGCCTTGACGTTCACCTCGCCCGTGTGCTGCTGACTCCTTTCGGCAAAAAAAGCGAGAACATCCTTCTTGGTTTCATGCTTGTCACCGCCCTGTTTTCGATGTTCATCAGCAACACGGCGACAACAGCCATGATGCTCACCTTCCTGACCCCGGTATTCAAACAGCTTCCAGAGGCTGGAAAGGGCCGTACCGCCATGGCGCTCAGCATCCCGATCGCGGCCAACCTGGGCGGCATGGGAACTCCGATCGGCACACCTCCCAACACAATCGCCCTGAAGTACCTCAACGAGCCTGAAAGCCTTAACCTTGGCATCGGATTCGGTCAGTGGATGCTTTTCATGGTACCTCTTGTGATTGTCCTGATCATCATCGCCTGGATGATTCTCAAGAAGCTTTTCCCCTTCACCCAGAAGACCATAGAGCTCAAAATCGACGGCGAGATGAAGCGCGGCAAGCAAACTGTCATTGTCATCGTCACCTTGATTGTCACGATCCTTCTCTGGATGATGGACACATTGACCGGCATCAACACCTACACGGTAGCCCTTATTCCTTTCGCGGTCTTCGCTCTCGCCGGAATCATCGACAAATACGACCTTGAGGAGATCAACTGGTCGGTCATCTGGATGGTAGCCGGTGGTTTCGCCCTTGGATACGCGATGAACGGTTCCGGACTGGCCGCCCTTGTGGTCCGCGCCATTCCGTTCGGCAACTTCTCACCGCTGCTGATTGTTCTCCTCTCCGGCCTGCTGTGCTACGGGCTCTCGAACTTGATCTCCCATTCCGCTACCGCGGCTCTCCTCATGCCTATCCTTGTTGTGGTCTGTACCGCGATGGGTGACAAGCTCGCGGCAGTCGGAGGCACTTCCACCGTCCTTATTGGAGTGGCCATAGCTTCCAGCAGCGCGATGATCCTCCCGATCTCGACACCTCCTAACGCTTTGGCCTACGCCACCAATCTCATCCAGCAGAAAGACATGGCCAAGATGGGAATCATCATCGGCCTCACCAGCATCATCCTGGGTTACCTGACGCTCTTCGCGGCAGGATCCCTGAACATCGTGTAATATCTATACGGAATAACTTGAATATCGCCAGACCGACACTCTCTTAAAGAGACCTGATCGATTTGGCGATATTTATCATATGGTCGGCCATACGCTCGGCGTTGGACGAAAGCTCAAGGTACTGCGCGCCCACAGAAGGCGTGCATATTCCTTTTTCCATGCGCTTGATGTGACCTTCTTCCATCTGCTTGGTGAAGTCGTCAATCTCCTCCTCCACGACATTGGCCTTTTCCAGAGTATTCAGGTCCTCAAGATTATAGGCGGAGATCGCGAGGTCGTACAACTGGTGGAGCAGCTCTTTCAGATGCCCGATCTCACTTCTGGCCTCCTCAGAGAAACTCTGCCCGGAATCAGCCAGAGCGGTAGCGTACTCGACGATGTTCTCGGCATAGTCGCCAATTCTCTCAATGTCGCGGATATTTCTGTAAGTGCCTGAAAGATAAGCCCGGTCCTTCTCTCCGAGTCCTGACCTGCCGCTAAGGCGCACCACAAAGGCGATCAGTTCCTGGTTGATGAAATTAAGCTGGCGCTCGTCCCGCTCGAAAAGAGCCTTCTGGGCGAAGTCCAGTTCTGTGGCCATCACAAGGCTTCTGTCCACATTCTCGAGTGCGATGTCAGCCATGCGGAGGATCTCCCGTTTGACCTGCGAGACAGCGACCGGAGGTGTCCGGAGCATATTGTTGTCCACATAGCGCAAACTGAATTCCGGGGTTCCAGCCGAGAGCTTCTCGGGGATCATCTTCGTCACCAGGGAGACAAGGGCTCCGGTCAACGGCAGCATCAAGGCCACGGTAACAGTGTTGAAGAAGGTGTGGAACATGGCCAGCTGCACCTGGGGAACGGCCGGGAACACCTTCTCAAACATGCTCCCGAAAGAGATATCAAACCAGCCCAGCACCATGGCCGCGAGCATGAATATCAAGACACCTGAGCAGTTGAACAACAGGTGGATGAGAGCGGTACGTTTCGCGTTTGTGCCGCTTGTCACTCCAGCTATGACAGCCACGACGCAGGATCCGATGTTCGAACCCATAGTGAGATAAATGCCCTGGTCAATCCCAATTAGGCCCGTCACGACCATCGCGAGGGCGATGGAAGTCATGACCGAGGAACTCTGGATTATCGCCGTGAATATCGTTCCTAGAAGGACCAGCAAGATAGGGTTGCTTATGCCGGAAAGGACTTTTTTCACCCCTTCAAGAGCGGCGAATGACTCCATCGACCCGCTCATCAGCTCAAGTCCGACGAAAAGAAGTCCAAAACCCGCCAGAATGCCACCCAGCGTCTTTGTGCCTGCCTTCTTCGCGAAAACTCCCAAGAAAGCTCCAAGGCCAGCGAACGCGGAGAATATGACGCTCGTAGAAACAGAATTGCCCCCGAACATACCGAGGGCAACGATCTGTGCGGTCACAGTGGTTCCGATGTTAGCTCCATAGATGATTGTAGCCGCCTGCGCGAGTGATATGATCCCGGCATTGACAAAACCGATGGTCATGACCGTCGTGGCTCCTGAACTTTGGATTGCCTGCCGATTTTTCAACAAGAATAATACCAAATTCTTATATTCGCGTATTATGGTCTCGAAACGTTTATCATTCATTTTGGCCCTCACCGTCCTCACGGTGATGAGCTCTAACGCTAAAGTGCGGCTCACTCCCCTGTTCACCGACAACATGGTCTTCCAGCAAAACCGCGATGTCCCGGTCTGGGGCAAAGCTGAACCGGGAGTCAGAGTGGACGTCACTCCTTCTTGGAACAAAAAGACTTACAGTACCTCAGCTGATTCCGAAGGTCGCTGGCAGGTCTCCATCCCCACTCCCAAAGGCAGCTTCAGGAAATATACCCTCACCATCTCAGATGGCGAGCCGGTAATACTTCACAACGTAGTCGTCGGGGAGGTTTGGCTCGCATCCGGCCAATCCAACATGCAGATGCCGGTGGAGAGCTGGAGAGCCCAGCGAATCAACCAGGACGACATCGCCGGTGCCTCTCGGCACGCTGACGTCCGTCTGCTCCAAGTCTCCCGGGCCACCGGAATGGTTGAGCATGACTATTTCAGCGCCGACTTTGACAAATGGAAAGAATCATCCCCGGAAACTGTGCGGAACTTCTCCGCGACAGGCTGGTATTTCGGTTGTGAACTGCTTGATAATCTTAATGTTCCCATCGGGATCATCCACACCAGCTGGGGTGGAACGATCATCGAGGCTTGGATGAGCGAGGACGCCATCAAGAGCTTCCCGGAGACCCATGAGCAACTCGCCTATGTCAAGAGCCTCTCGGATAATGAGGCCGAGCGGGAAAGGACATTCGAGGAGGAGATTGACCTTTTCTACAAGAAAGCCACGGAGCAGGATCTTGGTATCAGAGACGGCAAGGCGGAATGGGCAAGCCCCGGCTTCAACGACAGCGATTGGAAGTCCATATCCCTCCCCCGCAAGGTGCAGGAACTCTGGCCCGCCACAAACGGCATCTACTGGTTCCGCAAGGAGATCGATATTCCAGCCAACTGGGAAGGCAAGGACCTCACTCTCAGTCTCGGACCTGTCGATGATTTCGACGAGACTTACTGGAATGGCGAGCTGGTCGGCTCAGGAAGGATCTGGAACAAGGCCCGGGAATATTCCATTCCGGCCAGCATTGTCAAAGCCGGCAAGGTGGTGATAACGATCCGCAACACTGACGACCATGGCGACGGTGGCCTTTACGGAGACGGCTCGCTCATGTTTGTCCAGGGGCCTGACGGCAAGAAGATCAGCCTCGCGGGAGACTGGAAAGTCACCCTTTCGGTTTCTTTCAAGGGTATGCCCAAGTCTACCAGCAGGGAACCTAACATGGTCACAGTGCTGTACAACGCTATGATAAAGCCTCTCGCTCCATTCGCGATCAAAGGTGCCATCTGGTATCAAGGAGAATCCAACGCCGAAAAGGCTTACCGCTACCGTGATTTCATGAATTCACTCATCCTCGACTGGAGGTCCCTCTGGGGATATGATTTCCCGTTCTACATCACCCAGCTGGCCAGCTACAAGCCCATCACACGGGTAGCGGGAGATGACGACTGGGCTGAACTGCGTGAGGCCCAGGATATTCCGACCAAAGTCCTGGACAAGGTCGGGATGGCCTGCATCATCGACATCGGAGAAGCGGAGGACATCCACCCTGTCCGGAAAAAGGAAGTCGGAGAGCGCCTCGCGCGGCTCGCTCTCGCCAATGATTACGGCAAAAAAATAATCGCCAATGGCCCCCGTTTCTCTGGCTGCACTATCAATGGTAACTCCGTCAGGATCAAGTTCTCTGATGTCGCCGGTGGGCTCAAAGTAATACCTTCCGGAGACTACGCTCCCGAAAGATACGGTAAGGACGGAATGGATTCCGAGCTTGTCAGGAAAGCGGAGTCCGGGATTCTCACCGGCTTCCAGATAGCCGGGGCGGACAAGGTCTGGCATTGGGCGGACGCGACAATCTCAGGGAGCGAAGTTATCGTCTCAAGTCCCGAGGTCCCCCATCCCCTCGCGGTCCGTTACGGTTGGGGCGCCAACCCCGTCTGCAACCTTTTCAACAGTGAAGGCCTTCCTGCCTGGCCCTTCAGGACGGACGACTGGCCCGGCGTCACGATGCGATGAGACTTGGTGTTCCACTAATACTCTCGATGTCTCTTCTTCTGGGCTGCCAGCCCTCTCCAAGGAAGGCCGCCATCGTCAGTCACTCCCCCGCTCGGACACCCGCCGTGTTTTCCGCATGTTCTCTGAAGACGAGGGTCTGACATGGTCAGAACCTGTCGAGATCACGGACCAGACGAAATTACCGGAATGGACCTGGTACGCGACCGGACCAAGTCACGCTGTCCAGCTCCCCTCCGGTCGTATTATCGTTCCTTGCAACCACGGCAATTTCGGCTCGGAATCGGCTTCCCACGTCATTTATTCGGATAACGGAGGCGAGACATGGGCCATTGGAGGTGAGACGCATGTCGGAAATGAGTGCACGCTGGCCCGGCTTCCGGGAGGAAAACTTATGCTGAATATGCGGAAAACGGATCCTGAGCGGAAGCAATATGGTAACGGCAGGCTGGTAGCGGTCAGCCTCGACGATGGCCTGTCTTTTGAGAAGCCATATTACGACGCCTCCCTGACAGAACCGGTCTGCAACGCCAGCCTGATCAACGGCTCTCCCCTAAGACCTTCAAACACACTCTTTTTCTCCAATCCCGAGCATCCCTCCAAACGTGTCAATCTGACTTTGCGCATGAGCCGGGATGCCGGGCGGAATTGGAAACGCGTCGCCACCCTGACTGAGGGCCCAGCCGCTTACAGCGACCTGGTGATCATGCGGAACAAGGATGTGGGCGTGCTGTACGAGGCGGGAGAAACAACCCCCTACGAGGCCATATATTTTGCCCGCCTGAGAAGGAAAGACTTGAATAAATAGTATATTCGCGTCCTTATTGAAAACGACGCGAAGTGAACACGGACTTGTCATACAAGCAAAGAAGGATTGTCGGCTATGTGGCCGGCATTGTCACCGGGGTGTCATACGGCATGAACCCTCTGTTCGCCAAACCGCTGCTCGAGAACGGAGTGCCGGTGCCGGTGATGCTGTTTTTCCGCTACGCCATCTCCGCCTGCATTCTGGCGGCATGGATGGTCATGAGAAAAGAACAATTCAAGGTGCGGGGGCGAGAGCTTTGGCTCCTGGCGGTGCTTGGGATTCTTTTCGCCTGCAGCAGCATATTCCTTTTCCTGTCGTACGAGTTCATTCCCTCTGGACTCGCGACGACTCTGGTTTACCTCTATCCGGTTTTCGTTGCGCTGATAATGGTGCTACTGAAGTTCTACCCAAGCTGGCAGACCTGGCTCTCGATCGTCGCCACTTTCTTCGGAATCATCTTGTTGTCAAGTCCTTCCGCAGGAGCGTCCATCAGGATCCCAGGGATAATCCTGGCGATTCTCTCCGCCCTCAGCTACGCCTTCTACCTGGTGATAGTCAACCGTAGCAAGCGGATCAAGAACGTCTCCGAGCACACTCTCACCCTCTATGCCCTGATGACCGGAGCCCTGATGTTCGCGACAATACGCGCGTTCCATGGCGGGAGTATGCTTGAAGGAATACAATCAGCCGCGGACTGGGGCAACCTGATCGGCCTGGCGATCGTACCGACTATGATCTCGCTTCTTGCCCTGGCGATAGCTTCCCGCTACATCGGACCCACCAAAACCTCGATTCTGGGAGTATTCGAGCCCCTGACAGCGATCCTCATCGGGACCGTCATGTTCGGTGAGGCCCTGACGATAAAAATGGCGGTGGGAATCGCGATCTGCGTCGGAGCGGTAATGTTTATGATCTTGCGGCCAAAACAGTAGACTATTCAACCTTCTCCAGCATCGAAGGTGGTATGAACCTGGTCGCGAACGCGGCCACACCTTCGATCGTAACGATCAGTTTGCGGTCATGGCGTATTCTTTTGATATGCCCTTCAAATCCTTTGAATATTCCATCAGTAACCCGAACCTTGTCGCCCTGGTGGTACTTCGGTGAGTCGTCTCCAAGATAGACCAACCCGCTGTCATTCAGCTTACAAAGCTTCATGAAACTCTCCATCTGTTTCTCCGGGACGATCAGCGGAGAATGGGTGACACGGTCATAATACGGAATCAGGGAGGTGTTGTTGCGAGCCTTGATGTCCTTGAGTTCCTGGAGATTCGCTCTCAGGAATATCAGGGATTTGACCAAGGGCTCCTCGACATATTTCAGGCCCCCGGGCGCGAACTTCTCGACGAGACGCATCGGGTAAAAGTACTCGATGCCGGACTCGTCGGCAGCTTCCTTGATGGCATCAGCCCTCCCGTAGAAAACACGGACTGGATACCAATTCAGTTTATTAGCGGTCTTTTCCGGCATTAGAAGAAAGCACATCCACCTTGCTCTCGCAAATTTACGTTTATTTTTATTATTTTTGAGAAAATATCAATTATCATTATTATGAGAAACGTAAGAATAGCGGCATTATTAGCCGTGGTAACCGCTTTTTCTGGTGGCCAGACACAAGCCTGGGCCCAGAAGAAGCCTCTTGACCATGATGTCTATGATTCTTGGCAGAGTGTTTCCGGACTCAAGATGAGCGACGACGGAAAAGTCCTCGTCTGGAATGTGAATCCCCAGGAAGGTGACGGAACGCTTTTCGTCAAGGTCAAGAATGGTGGTCAGACCGAAATCCCGAGAGGCTACCAGCCCACCATTTCTCCTGACGGGCAATGGGTCGTCTGCCGGATCAAGCCTGAATTCGCAAAGACAAGAAAAGAGAAGATCGACAAGAAAAAAAGGGAAGAGCAATCTAAAGATACACTTGCGGTCATTAGCGCCAATGACCTATCAATCAAAAAGTTCCCAAATGCTGATTCTTATTCAGTCGGGACCTTTGGAATGCCCTTCATCGCCTATAAATCCTCGTGGAAGAAAACCCAGTCCACCATATTGCTGACCCCTGGCACCTTCCATGCGGACACGCTCAAGAATATAGACAAGCTGACGTTCAACAATGACGGTTCCCTTCTGGCCATGACAAGCAAGAAGGACAAGAAAGACAGCCTGTCGGCCACGGCCCTTATTCTCGCGACCTACGCCAATGATAGGAAGGGTCTGGTCCTCGACACCCTCCACACCGGCGCCAAGGAATATTTCCACACAGCTTTCGACGACGCTTCAGACAAACTGGCTTTCACGGCCACGACGGATTCCAACAAGACCGGGAGCAAGCGGTGCGCGATGTTCTTGGCAAAGCTGGAGATGGCCAGTCAAGCCGGCAATGGCAGAAAAGCCGCCAGCAATGACAAGAAGGCATATCTCGGAGCTAAGGTGGCGGAGCTTATCCCCCAGGGCACGCTGGTCAAAGGCACTCCCGAGTGGACTCTGACGGAAAACAGCAGCATATACTTTACCCCTGACGGTCAGAGGATAATGACGGGGATCGCCCCTGTAAGGCCCCCGAAAGACACCACGATCGTGGACTTCGAGACCGCTCGCCTCGACATCTGGAATTGGGACGCTCCCTACACCCCTCCACAGCAGAAAAAGAGACTCGAGGCGACTTTGAGGAAGACCTACACCGCGGTTATCAACCTGGAGAGCGCTCAAAGGAATATCATACCGCTGACCACCTCTGAGTTTGACAACGTGCGCCTGATAGCTGGCGGCAAGACTGGCCTCGCCGTCTCAAGAGACAATTCCGATTATGTCGTGGAGTCAATGTGGGCTGACGGAAGCCTTGCCGACTTCTACCTTGTAAACCTGGCGGACGGAAGCCGCAAGATGATCGCCAAAGGCTTCAACGCCAGCAGGTTCGACGCTTCTCCTGAAGGGAAATACCTGATTTGGTTCGATCCTGCGGACAAAGCGTGGTACACCTACAATATCGCCACGGGAGCAAAAGCGAACCTGACCGGACAAACCGGGGTCGCCTTCCACACCGAGGATGACGACCACCCTACAGCCTACCCGGGCCCTTACGAAGGGATGCCGAAGTGGATTGAGGGCGACCAGGCCGTATTGATCATCGACCGCTATGATGTGTGGAAACTCGCCGCTGACGGATCAAAGGCCGAGAATCTCACCGGAGGAGTCGGCAGGAGCACACGCAACCGCTTCCGTGTGGTCGACTTCCGCAAAGACAATCGCACCCCCGACGAGCGCCGCAGCGGAATTGTGAACTCCTGGGGCCCCAAGGAGAAGCTGTTCCTCAGCCTCCACAACGAGGATGACCAGAAAAACGGCTACGGATCCCTCAGTCTCGCGAAACCGGCCAAGACACTCAAGTATTTCACCGACACCGTCACTTTCCAGAGCCCTGTGATGGGTCCCGACGGAAGCATCGCTTACTTGAAGGGAAACTTTAGACATCCATTCGATCTCTATTCAACGCCAGACTATTTCGCGTCCAGCGAGAAGCTGACGGCAATCAATCCGCAGATGGCGGACTACCGCTGGGGCAGCGCTAACCTCTTCGAGTGGAAAGCCTATGACGGCACTCAGCTGAAGGGTCTGGTTTTCATCCCGGATGACATCAAGCCCGGCGAGAAACTGCCCGTCATGATTTACTTCTATGAGAAGTACTCCGAGCAGCTCTACAACTTCTGGGCTCCGGCCCCGAGCCGTTCCACCGTCAACCTCAGTTTCTACACCTCAAGAGGTTACATCGTATTCGTCCCGGACATCGTCTACAAGGACGGCCACCCGGGCGAGAGCGCCTACAATTGCATCTGCTCCGGTGCCGAGGCCCTCTGCGAGAAATATCCTTTCGCGGACAAGACCAAGATGGCCATCCAGGGCCAGAGCTGGGGAGGCTATCAGACCGCGTGGCTGGTTACCAGGACCAACATGTTCGCCGCGGCCGGAGCCGGCGCTCCGGTCAGCAACATGACTTCCGCGTACGGCGGAATCCGTTGGGAATCAGGCATGACGAGGGCCGGACAATACGAGCACGGACAAAGCCGCATCGGAAAAACCCTCTGGGATGAGGGCGGACTCGAGCTCTACCTTGAGAACTCCCCCATCTTCCACGCCGACAAGGTCCAGACTCCGCTCCTGATCATGCACAATGACAACGACGGTGCGGTTCCGTGGTACCAGGGTATAGAATATTTCTCCGATCTTCGCCGACTCGGAAAGCCGTGCTGGCTCCTTGAATATAACGACGAGGCCCACAATCTCGTGGAAAGGCGCAACTGCAAAGACTTGTCAAGGAGACTCCAGCAGTTCTTCGACCACTACCTCAAAGGCGAGCCGATGCCTGCCTGGATGAAAACGGGCGTCCCCACGGACCGCAAAGGCGAATACTTCGGCTTCGAGTATTAGAGCATGTCAGACAACTTCTGGTAGTACTGCCTGCTGACTGGAATACGGCTCACCCCCTCCAGGATAAACTCGGCATAAATTATTCCGTCCTTCCCCCGGCTCAGCAATTTGACGTGCCGGGGGTTGACGTAATATGACCTGTGGCAACGCGTGAAACCATGCTTTTCAGCATCGGCCTCAAAACTCTTCATCGAGTTACGAAGCTGATAGACGCGGACCTTGTCATTCTGCAAGTAATTGATCTTAATATAGTTCTCATCAGCGGCGACATAAAGGACCGCTGAGGGATCAATAGTCAGCTTCAACCTCTTATGCTGATCATAAAACTTGATCAGGCTTTCTTCAGGCTCTTTAACCACATTCTCCAGATCGCTGCTCTTATTGGTTATTATCCTGGCGGCGATGGAGATGATATAGGGATATATAAGAGTCATCAATGTGATTTCGAAGGTGTAAGGCAACGCGGTAAAATAAGGCATGCCTCCATCCTTAAGGTAGAAAAGAGAAACGTAAAGGGCAAAGAAGAAAGACGTGACTAGCACCTCTCCGAAACACCAAAGGACATACTGCCACCATTTGAAGGGGACATATTTGTAGAGGACGCTGAAGAGGAGCCGTGTCAGAGCGAGCACCCCCATCATGATGCTGCACAGCATCAGAAGATGGAAAGTCCAAGTCTTACCTCCAACAGTCATATAATCCCTGAAAGAGAAAGGGTGGTAAACGAATATGAAGAAAAAGAAGAAGGCCGGCAGGATCAACGCATACTTCACCTGATTTCCGTAGCCTTTAGATACTCTCAACAAGGTGTCCATAGCTGAAATTCATCCCTAAATAGTAATGTTACGAAATCAATAATAGCTGTTATTCGTCACAAAAATACCAAATATTTTCTGCCAAACAAGCTTTTAGTCACATTTTTAGCCCGATATATCACAACAATTTCGTCACAATAGATGTTTTACATATTTTTGCTATGAAACGAATTCAAACAATACCGCTTTATGAGAACTTACGAATTTACTGTCAGCCGTGACTCCACCGCCGTGGATGGGATGGTGAGTGTCGACTCGTTATGCGGATTCATCTTGAATGCCGCATACAGGACCATTATGGATGAAGGGTATCCTGGTTGCATGCTTTCCAAGTGCTCAATTGAGATCGATGAGAGGCCCAAATCCGGAGAAACCATCAATATTATGGTGGATTCCGGCTATAACAATATTGTTACACTATTAAACAGATGTGTTTCAATCACTGATAATGAAGGCATTGAAATCGGAAGGGGCGAAATTACCTGGTTAATGCCAGATTCGATTGAAAAAGGTGATATCGCGGAGAATCCTTCAAGGATGGCGAGGCGTTTCATCAAAAGATTCCGCTCTGCCCTACCCGACATAAACCATTTGTCGAGCTTGCAGCTGCGGTTGGACATGGATTTCAGTAAAGACGCGAGGGAGAACAACGACTTCACCGTCGATTACAAGAAAATCTGTGACTCGCGGTTTTTCTTCTTGGCCCGCTCGGGATCATCGACTATTTGCCGGGCAATGCTTCAGGCCGGCTGATCATTATCCATCTTTATTGTCGTGCTCCGATTCACGGGCAGCGAGAACGCGATGCCTTGGGCATCAGCGTTCAATCCCCCATCCTTGTAGATGGCTTTCAACACGGCGTCCTTTATAGCGGCAGGCACAAGGATAAGAAGGACTTCCTTGTCGGGCTGGATCGTGAGACCGAAAAACTCCTCGGCTTCGGGATTGGCCGTTCCGCGGCCACGTATGATAGTGCCACCAGTAGCACCCGCGCCACGGGCGACCTCGACTATATTCTGCGAGAATCCCGCATTGACAATACAGACAACAAGCTCAAAATTAACTTTTTCCGCCATATTACCGTTCCTCTTTGATTATTCTTTTGTCGTTCGCTAAAAAACCATAGACCAGCGTCCCGATGACACTGCTGAGTCCAATTGTGAAAGCGATTCCTTTATACTTTTTCCCTTTGCTGAAGCTTTCCTCCAGAGCCTCAAGTATTTTGGGCGCCTCATCTTCCCTGACAACGCTGACCAGAAGGGACTTCGGGCTCTCAACCATTCCCAAATAAGAGAGAACCAGATGTGTCGTACCTTTGGCAGCCGTGGTGAATTGCAGATTCGCCTCGAATGACTGTAAAATCCTGGTATAATATGCCACCTTCTCGTCATGCACGACTGAAAGCAGCAGTTCCAGCTTCACGGGTGCTATGTTTCTTGTTTCGGACATATTCTTATTCGAAATAAATGATTTGGTCGTCTTCAGCCTCCATGATACGCCGTATGGCGATGGCGCTGCGGCGCTTGACAGCCATCACGGACTTGAAGCCCAAGCTCTGGATCGTGATAAGAGGGGTCATCGCCACCATAGCCACGACTCCGAAAGCGAAGTCAAGCACGGCGCTCTCCCCTTGCATCGTGACACAGGCCCCGATCACGAGAGGAAGAATGAAACTCGATGTCATAGGACCGCTCGCGACACCACCGGAATCGAAGGCTATCGCGGTGTAAAGCTTCGGCACAAAGAATGAAAGCCCAAGCGAGATCAGGTACCCCGGGATCAGATAATAAAGGAGAGAGAACCCGAAATGGACCCTGAGCACAGATAATCCGATCGATACGCCGACACCCAGCGAAAGGGCGAGCATCATCTGGGTCTTCGTCACCTCACCGTTGGTGATTTCCTGCACCTGGGCGTTAAGAACGTGGACAGCAGGCTCCGCCAACACGACGACGTTTCCGATGACAAAGGCGAACAGAATGATGATCAGCGGATTATGGGCAGACATCTGAACTCCGATCTTGTACCCCAAAGGCATGAAGGCCATCTCCACCGCGGCCAGGAATATCACAAGGCCGACGAAGGTGTAGACAATGCCGAAAAGGATCTGGATCAACTTGACCTTGGGAAGCTTGAGGGCGATGAATTCGATCACGAAGAAAAACACCACCAGCAGGATAAGGGACTGCCCCACATCGCCGGCTTTCGCCCCGAACACCTCCAAGGTCGCCTTGGAAAGGAATGATTCGAAGGAATATCCCGGGACGGTGTAAGAGAGGTCACCTTTGGCGAAGAGCGAGAGGAAGAGGACAGCCAGGATAGGGCCTACGGAACATAAGGCGATGAGACCGAAGCTGTTCTCGCTCGCTCCCCTTCCACCGACTGTCAACGCGATACCGACGCCCAACGCCATTATGAAAGGCACCGTGATAGGGCCAGTAGTCACACCGCCGGAATCAAACGACAGTGCCAACAGTGAGCCTTTTCCGCTGTCGATCAGCAGCGCGGCCACGCAGAACAAGGCCATGTAGAGATACATCAGAAGCACTGATAGATCGATATGGAAAAGGATTTTCAATATTCCAAGGAAAAGGAGCAAACCGACTCCCAAGCCCACGGTAAAGATCAGCATCGTGCCGCTCATCACGGTTTTGACCTGGTCCGCGAGGACTGACAAGTCCGGCTCGGCGACCGTGATCAGGACACCCATGATAAAACCGACCGAAAGAAGGACTCCGAGGCGTTTGGAAGCGGTGAGCCCTTGGCCCATGTACTGCCCCATCGGAGTCATAGCCATGTCGGCCCCAAGGTTGAACATGCCGATTCCGAGCACGAGAAGCAAGGCCGCGATCAGGAAAGTGATTAACTCAGAACCGGATATCTCAACCCATGGGGTTAAAGCAAGAATAAGCACGATGGCGCTTACCGGCATCACCGACACAAGTGACTCTTTTAACTTTTCCGAGAGAGACTTCCAGAACTCTTTGACAGTGGATCGTGATTCTTCCATAAGCATGCGAATTTACCCAAAATAGAGCACAATCGCAACTGAAAAGACGAAATCCGACAAAGATTCGCCAAACGATCCTCCAGATGGCCCCGATCAACGGATAAGGCAGTCCAGCATCCTCCTGTCGGGCTCGATCGAAGAGCCTGACAATATGCCGAAACCTCCATGACCTTCCCGGTAACACCAGACAGCCCTTGCTATTCCCATTGAGTCGAAAACCTCATTCATGTCTGAAAGCCAGCTGTAACGGGCCTCGTCATTGGACTCGACCGAGAGACAGCCATATTCTCCGCAGTAGACAGGGATGCCATGGTCTTTCGCGACCTGGGCGGCCATCCCGAATTCCCGGGCGAAACGCTCCTTATCGTAAACCTGGTCCGTCCAGGAGGATGACAAGGCGCGGTCGGTGTCCGGCCTGTCAGCCATTTCTGAAGACGTCACGACTTCACCAGGATAGTGGACAGGACCGCGGTAATCCTTCAGATCCATCCAGCTGGCCTGGTAATGGGTCAGAAGCATGGGCTGATAATAATGGAAACTCAGGATGATGTTCGGGTCGCCCTCCGGGATGGCAAGCTGCGACGCGGTCTCGAAAGACTGCCACATATTGCTGCCTATCAATATGATACGGTCTTTCTCCAGTGTCCCGTCCTGAAAAAAGTTTACCAAAAAAAGTAAACTTATGATGACACACAGTCAGCGCTACAGGTTGCAGCTGAAAGCAACGAGCAGCATGCTTCGCGAGTACTTTAGCGGAGTGTCCATTGAGAGTCTTCGTCGCCGTTATGGTTACAGCGAGAAGAAGATCCGCGAACTGGCAAGTTCTTACAAACGCGGAGAAATTGATATCTTTGAGGTCAAAGACAAAAAAAAGATCTCCATGTCCGAACTGACCCACAAGGAGGAAGTGGAACTCCTCAAGATGAAAATCCAGAGCCTGGAGCGCGCCTTGAAGATGGCAAACATCAAGGCGGAGGGCTTCGAATACATGATGGGCGTGCTGAAGGAGGAGTACGGTATAGACCTGTCAAAAAAAGTCGAGGCCGAACGGTTGAAGCACTCAAAGAAAGACACCCCGAAGTGAG